>JAYTVW010000059.1:0-57827 GCA_043743785.1 Rhodocyclales bacterium
TCAGTCCTTTGGCCTCGCGCAGGCTTCGCAGGCGTATTCCGAACGCCGAACCCATGGAGGTGCTCCTGTCTCGTCAATAAATCCTAGTAGGACTGAAAGTATAGCTCTGTGATACAGGAAAGCGCCAGATGTTCCTTGCTTGTTGACAAGCGTAATCGGGAGGAACAGAATTGCGCTGTATCACGCTACTTTACTATTGCGCGATATAAGTTTAGTAATCATAGTCGCCGGCCAGCGCTTCGAATTCCTCGTTCGCAGACCTCCGACGTCATTTCGGAAAGGACTACGAAGATGAAAAAGACTTGGGTCGAAGTGCTGCTCGAACTGCCGGTGGACGCCGGGCTGCGCGACTTTTTGACGGACAATGGGCTGACCATGGCCGCTGGGTTTACCTGGACCGATGCGCCAGCAACCTCCCAGGCGCTGGTGGAAGCCTTACTCACTTGCTCTGATGTTACCGTGCGCGATCGGGTGGCTGCGAAACTCCGTGCCAGTGTGGAGTTGGGCGACGCCGCCGGCAAACAGGCGATGTTCCAGGTATCGACGGGCAATGCGGCTGCACTATCGGGATTGGTGGCCTGCCAAAGCGACATGCACCGTTCGTTCTGGCTCTACGCGAAACACCCAGACTTGTTCGATCGCGCTGGCGACGTCGATCATTTCGAGCGTCACGGCGGGCAGGCCCAGCAGCACGATCTCGGCGTATGCCGCCGACCCAACACCTCAGAGCCGGCCATGACCGGGTTGCGCCAGGCCGTGTCTGCGTTCTATCAGCGCGAGATGCAATGCGGCGACCGGAGCAAAGCGTATGTCGTGGAACGCAGCCCCGGGGTTTTCTTGCTGAGCGTCCACGTCAAGGATCTGGCGATGCTGCAATTGGAGTTCGAGGGTGACGACCTCAAGCGGCGAGTCGGCAATCCGAACATCCACTCGGTGCTGGAGTATTCGATAGCCACTGGTGTGACTCGGACCCTGGTACGGGGCGGCGTGAAATACCATCAGATGCTGCTCGATGCGTTCGCCGAGCATCTGCTGGGCGTAAAGGTCGATGCCCAGCGGATCAAACCGCCGACGCTGGACTTGTCCGTGTTGCGCCTCGGCTTCAACGTACCGGCCGCCCAGGCAGACGGATTTGATGTTCTGCAGGTGAAGTCGATCACCGTGCTCAGTCCTAGCTCGGCATTGAAGTTGGATTGCACGGCAATGGCCTCCAGCGAACAGCGTTGCGTGACGGATCTGCTGCAGGACGAGTTTCCCAACGAGAACCCGCTGAGCCGGGGCTGGTTGGTGACGGCCGCGCACATCAATCTCTACTATCCGCCCGAGCCTGGAAAGATGCGCCCCAAGGTCGTGACCATCGAGGTCACCCGCAAGGGACGCCTGAACCTGCACAAGTTCGATGCCGAGATGCAGGGACAGCTGGAAGGCTATCTGGTCACGTTGGGCATCCTGCAGCCGGGCCAGACGCTCTCAGCCCACGAGGCACCGCCGGACGTCGAGACCGCGAATCAGCAGCCGGTGTACGAGGAATAATCAGTGGCGAGCCACGATGCATGGGCGCTGGTGTGCCGTCTGTTTTCCGGCGGCACACCCTTGTCACACAGCACGTTATCACCCAGCGAGATTGCCGCATCCAACACCCTAGGCAAGGCAGTGAAACCGGCAGTCCTGAATCAGACCCATACGCTATGCCCCTACTGCCAGCTGCATAGATGTCAGATATGGGGCGACAGGAAAGGTGGTCGCATTTGCCATTGTCCGGAGTGTGGCCAAGTCTCGGTACAAGCTGATGACCTGGCCGCGTTGGAACTCGATCAAGAGTGGTTTCGGGCGAAGTTGCGGCTGGCCATGGATATCAATAGCCGGGATGGGATCATCGATCTCGGGGCCGACGTTTGGCATCTGGGTGACGCACGAAGCGCTCCGGTAGTGCTGGCGCGCAGCCTGATGAAGATCTGGCGCGAGCCGACGATCCTGGACCGGGTTCGGGTGAAGGATGGAAACATCCGCGTCATTGCACCTCGGCACAGGGAAGCGCGGGGAGAGCCACTTGGGCATGGCGTGCAGTGGTTGTCGCTGGAGGAAAGATTCGCTTTCTATGGGGGCGGGATCACCTACACCCCGGTGGCCGAGACAGCCGGCATGTCAATGGTGGCTGACCCGACGACACCTGTCTTTGGTCCGTTCTCGGCAGATTTCCGGTGGGTCACGTTGGATAGCTGGTCGGATGGAGCCATCCACTGCACGCCGGGCCAGGCTGCCGTATTCAAGGCGCTATGGGAATTCAAGGGTGAATGGCGTCGAGGGGAGCAGGTAATGCTGCGCGCCAAACTCAACAGCACGAAGCCGAGTGACGTCTTCAAGGCGGCGCGATACGAGGGGCCTCGTCACGCCTACCAAACTCTCGTGGATACGCAGGAACGCGAAGGGCTGTATGCAATGCCGTGTGCGGCCAAGCGGTGAAGGGTATTCGTGACATGCACCGCCTATCCAAGTCAGCCGGAAAACCTTGTAAGCTGGCACGCACATAAGCTATTGCAACAAAGGTCAATGTGCGTGTGCCACGGCGAAAGAGTTGGTGGAGATTTTGAGAGAACAGAGGGCAAAAGAGAGTCGAACCGACTGCTCTGCGGCCCAGACCGTGCATACCCATGGCACACGCAGAATGGGCGCGAACCGCGCGTGGTTTGCGGGAAGTAGAAATGGAAACGCCCAACTGAGAACAGTTGGGCGCTAAATACTGGTGGACCGACATCGAATCGAACCGGATGCACGCGCTGATGTCGCGCGGCATTGCGGCCCAGTTGGGGAAGGACGCTCTGAACAAGGAAGGGGCGTACTGGCTGCACGGCCTGGCGAAGGAAGAGGGCGCCGTCGCGGACCTGGCCTTGCTCGATGGGCATACGCTCATCGTGGGGGCCACCGGCGTTGGCAAGACGCGGATTTTTGACCTGTTCATCGCCCAGGCAATCGCCCGTGGCGAGCCCGTGATCATCATTGATCCGAAGGGCGACCATGGCCTCGCCGAGAACGCGCGCCGGGTCTGCGAGGCCATCGGCGAGCCGGAGAAGTTCATCTACTTTCACCCCGCCCACCCGGAAAAATCCGCCTGCATTGATCCCCTGCGCAACTGGAACCGCAAAACCGAGTTGGCAAGCCGGATTGCCGCCCTGATTCCGTCCGAGACCGGCGCCGACCCGTTCACCGCCTTCGGCTGGAAGGTGCTCAACGACATCGTGAACGGGCTGATCGCCACCGGCCAGCGGCCCAACCTGGTGCAACTGCGGCGCTACATCGAAGGGGGGCCGGACAGCCTGCTGCTCAAGGCGCTACGGACGCACTTCAAGAACCATGTGCGGGATTGGGAGTCCCGCGTCAGCGGCTTCGTGAAGCAGTGCAAGGGCAACCTGCTCCTGGCCTACATCCTCTTCTACAAGGAAATGGTCCTGTTTGAGGCGCCATCTGTGGATCTGGATGGCCTGATTTCCACCTATGAGCACAACCGAGAGCACTTCCAGAAGATGGTGGCCTCCCTCATCCCGATTCTGTCCATGCTGACCAGCGACCCATTGACCGAACTCCTGTCCCCCGACTTCGCACCGGGCCACGACAGGGTTGTAACGGACGTGGCCAAGGCCATCCGAAACGACAAAGTGCTGTACGTGGGCCTGGACAACCTGGCGGATGCCACGGTGGGCAGTGCCATCGGCTCCATCCTGCTGGCGGACATGACGGCCGTGGCCGGCGACCGCTACAACTATGGCGCGGACAACAAGAAGCCGATCAATGTGTTCATTGACGAGGCGGCGGAGGTCATCAACCAGCCGACGATCCAGTTGCTGAACAAGGGCCGCGGCGCCGGGTTCCGCATGTTCATCGCCACCCAGACCTTCGCCGACTTCGCCGCGCGTCTGGGCGACGAGAACAAGGCTCGGCAGGTGCTGGCGAATACCAACAACAAGATCGCCCTGCGCGTGCTGGACGCGGAAACCCAGGAATACATCGCCGACGGCATTCCGAAGATCAAGGTCAGTTCCATGATGGTCCGCTACGGGCACAACGTGGTGGCGAATATTCACGAGCCCTACGAAGCCTCCTACCAGGAACAGGCAACCCAGGAAGAAGCCGACCTGATACCGCCCGCCATCCTGAGCGAACTGGCGCCGTTGCACTACTTCGCCCGACTGTCTGGCGGCAAGACGATCAAGGGGCGGATTCCGATCCTGGTGTAGCGCTCATGGCACAACAAGAGCAAAAGACGGGAGCGTGGGGCGTGTTCGTCACCCTGGTCCTGTTCATCGGATTCCTTGCGACATGGATGCTCATACCAAGCACGGCGCTTGAGGCAACCTGGCGGGCAGAGCAGGAACAGATGACGGCCATGGCAGGGGAGGGCGCCAACCAATGGGTACTGCTCGAATCAGCCAATGTCCGGGCGGACAGCGCCGCCTCGGCAAAAACCTCGGCGGCCGGCCTGACGAATTCCCGGTTCGATACCTGGCTGCTGGATCGCATCTACGCCACCCTGCTCTGGGTGTCCGTCATCACCTACCGCGCCCAGGCATTGCTGATGTGGAGCTTGATCGGCATACCCCTGATACTCGCGGCGTCGGTGGATGGCTTCTATGTGCGGGAAATTCGCAAAATGGCCTTCACGTCCCAAAGCCCGATCCGCCACAAGATCGGCATTCACGCGTTCAAGGCGGTCAGCCTCGCCATGGTCGCCTGGCTCTGCCTGCCAATACCGATGCCCATCGTTGCGGCCCCGGCCGTGGTGTGCTTCGTGGCGGTATCGCTCTGGCTGTGGGTGGCGAACTTGCAGAAGCGGCTGTAGATTTCAGGAGGTGCGAGATTGATCTTCTTGCCCTACGCCTTGTGATTGTATATCCTGTATATACTTTAGCTTTCAAGGAGTGAATCATGCTGACCCGAGTCTTCAAAAGCGGCAATTCCTTGGCGGTGCGTATCCCGAAAGAGTTGGGCTTCGTGGATTCGGCGCAAGACCTGGAAGTCGAGCGCGTTGGCAACACGCTGGTGCTGCGGCGGATCGAGCAAGACACCCTTGCCGACATCGGCGAAATCTTTGCCATGTTCAGTCCCGGCTTCATGGCCGATGGCCGTGAATTTCACGAAGAGCAGGAACGCGATTGGAGTGGGCTCGGCGGCGCGGACAAGGTAGAAGGGTGAGCCATGCGTTACATGCTGGATACCAATATTTGCATCTACCTCATCAAGCGTCACCCGCCCCAGGTGCTGAGCCGCCTGGCAGCCTTGAAGCAAGGCAGCGCAGTGATGTCGGTGGTGACTTACGCTGAGCTGCGCGCCGGGCTGGAGATTCAAAACGCCCATCGTGAGCAGGATGAACGGGTACTCGCCCTGCTGATCAGCCGCATTCCCGTGTTGCCCTTCACTGAAACCGACGCCCAAAGTTATGGCGTCCTGCGGGCTGCCGTGCGTGACCGTAGCCGCAATGCCATGGATCGCCTCATTGCTGCCCACGCGCTGAACGCCGGCGTCACCCTGGTCACCAACAACGAGGCCGATTTCAAGGATTACCCTGGCCTCAAGGTCGAGAACTGGGCGCTCAGCCCATGATAGCCAGCCACTTGGCCGGCTTTCCTGAGGGGATGATTTGATGCGCACGTTGAAATTTCTGCCGGGACCACGGCTGCCCTGGCCGATCTGACGGTGGGCGTCGGCGAGCAGTGGATCGGCAATCTCGACGGCAAGGAACTGGAAGGCCTGTTTACCTTGCATTGAGCCGGCGCCCCGGCTTCTTGTCAGGCGGTTACCGCGGATGCCGATATGGAATAATGGCGGCCTCACAATGTGCTGGCCCTTGGCCAGCCTCAATCAGTATTGACAGGAAAGCGGCATGACTCTGACCAAGGCGGAACTCTCGGACGTACTTTTCGAGAAGGTGGGCCTGAATAAACGCGAAGCCAAGGACATGGTGGAAGCGTTTTTCGAGGAAATCGCCCTGGCCCTGGAAGGTGGCGAAGTGGTGAAATTATCTGGTTTTGGCAACTTCCAGTTGCGCGACAAGCCCCAGCGGCCAGGACGCAACCCCAAGACCGGCGAGGAAATCCCCATCTGCGCGCGCCGTGTCACGGCTTTCCATCCCAGTGAGAAATTGAAGCTGGCGGTGGAACGCGTACATGACCGGGCCAGGCAGTAGTCCTGGCTGCTTGGACAGGGTTCGCGACACATGCCTCGATTGGCCAGTCCACCATCCTTCCCGGCAGAATTGTTCCCTCCTCATGGTGAATCCCATGCCGGAATCCCCTGAACAACAGGTCGAGTCTTACCTTCGCAGCGGTGACCACGATCCGACATTCCTGTCATGGCCGGGACGCGATTTCCTCGCCTGCGCCCGAAATGGCCATGCTGCCCTGAGCAGGGCGCTGATCGCCGAAGTCCGCGCCCGGACGCCCCATGCGGCAATCCCGGAAGCGCTGGCCAATATGGATGCCGTTGCTTTTACGCGCGGGAAGGTGGCGCCCATGGTGCGGGGGCTGTTTCCGGCCGACGAACAGGCCTCCATTCTCGATGTACTGGCACGCTCGGTCGTGTTCCTCACGCCGGCCACCATTGATGCGGTGCTGGAGCAGATGCCATGGCCAAGGACGGCCTGGAATCTGGCGAATCTCTACCTCGAAGGTTTCGACGCAGAACTCCTCGCCGAAGATGCTCCCAGGCTTGTTGGTCTGAGCGAAGAGACGACCTGCTATTTGTCGGCGGCATACTTCGGCGCCGAGGGGCGCTTCGACGATTTCCTGGTCCACGAGGCGGCGCACATCTTCCACAACTGCAAACGCCGCACGATCGGTCTGCGTGAAACCCGGCGGCGTGAATGGCTACTGGAGATTGACTACGCCAAACGGGAGACCTTCGCCTATGCCTGCGAGGCCTATAGCAGCATTTGCGAGCTCGGCGAAACCCCACGGGCCAGGCGGACGCTACTTTCGGAACACGAACAGGGGCCGATGCCACCGGATTCACGGGTGAATGCAGACGAGTATCTGGACATCCTGCGGGAGGCCGTCTCCGCCCGCAATGGTTGGAAGCGCATCCTGCAGCGCTGTTCGCCGCCTGGTTCTCGTGGCGCGAAGAGCGGAGATTGTCATGGTGGCTGAGGAATCGGCCCATAGGTTTGCCGTGAGTGTGACCACCTTTCGTGGTGACCCGCTTTTCCCCAGGATCGAGCGTGCGGTCGCCACCATCCTCCAGAAAGGCAAGGTTGTTGCGCCGGTGGATGTTCTGATCGGCATGGGCCTGCTGGCACCGAACCGACTCGAAGATTGGCGCCGGGGCCGCGTACCCTACCTGGAGCAGGTCATCGAAGGCAATCTCATGCGCCTGTCCCGGTTGCTGCGCATTCTCAGGTTCCATGCCCACGACCTCAAACTCATGCCGTCCGCCACCGTCTATCTGCGCCACAGCAAGGGCTCCAGGCAACGCCTGCGTTTCACCAAGAGCGGTGATGCCAAGCTGGAGGAGGCCTACGCGACGCATTTTGTCTGGCCGGGAAAAGGACCGTTCCATGAGGCAGAACTCCAGGTGTCCGTCGACTAAGCAAATGCGTCGGTCAAGACACTTGGAGTGCCAATTCGATTTGGCTAGCCCAAGCAGGGCATCACGACCAGGCCAAGCTACCCCGGTCACTGCATTGAAATGCCCGCCCGGCCATCCTTCTGAAGACTGGCCGGCGAGTGTGCCGGGGTACAATGCACCGCTATAATTTTTCTGCACGTGCCCCATGATCCCAAGCCGCCAAGCCCCCGAAATTTATGCCAAATCTCTGTCCGAGTTTTCAGGCCCGGGATTCCCGCCGGTGGGGTCCCCTGAGCACGAACAGGTAGTCGTCACTACGATAAGTCTTGGCTACGTGGCAAAGGGTTGGAATGCGGCCATAGTTGCAAACGCAGGGGTTGTCAGGGTTGTGGCGGTGCCTCAGTCCGGAATTCAGCCTCTGGCATACCTCGAAGGCTTGTGTGCTCATGGCTTCATCGAGGACGCTTTGCCAGGCCTGGAAGCCCTGGATGGCATGGTGGACGATCCGGATGTGGCCTACACCTATGGACTGGCGCTGTCGGAAACGGGGCGAACCGAGGAATGCCTCGTCCCGCTCAACAAATGTTTGCGGCTCGATCCCAGTTACGACAACGCAGCCATCGCCATCGGTGTGGCGCTGTCCAAGTTACGTCGATTTGATGAGGCGGAGATCATTCTTCGGTCGGCAGTCAAAATAGCTCCGGGCAACCCACTGGTCGTGCAAAACCTTGCGGCTACCCTTGCCAGAGCCGGGAAATTCGCTGATGCCGTGGTTTGCTTCAGACAGGCTGTCCGACTCTCGCCCAAAAATCCCGCGCCGCTCATGGGCCTTGCCCAGTGCCTCGACTCGTTTGAGGACAGTCTCGAACACCGGAAAGAGGCGCTGAAGGTCTACAAGGATGTCGTCAAGAAATTCCCCGACACCGATTACGCTGAAGCCGCCAAGCGCACGCTTAACAAGCAGGGACAGGATGATCTGCGCAAGGCCGTGGACGGGGGCTACCGCCTCGACGCCGTGGAATACATGCTCTCTGCGTTTCGCCTGTTCGACACGCTACCCCGTGAAAAAGTGGGCAATGCCGTGCTCGAGATCGCCAAGCTCGGCGAGCAGGGCCTTGCCATCAATGACCCTTCGCGCCGCTATGCGCTGAAAAATCTGGAAGGCGATTTCTCCGGCCTACAGCTCCTTTGCTACATGCATGTGGGAATCAAGCACTTCGATCCGACGGCGGCGACGGGTTCCGGGCTGGACAAAGAATACGACGTCGCCAGGGAGATGGCCGGGAAATGAATCTGCCGCAGCAATACCTTGATGCCGTCAGTCCGTTTTTCCGGACCGCGCTTGAAACCCTCAAGAAGGGGGAGCACCTGCTCCCCGCAGCATTTATCGGCTCATTCTCGACAGGGCAGACGATTCCTCTCGTTTTCAGCGGCAGTTCGGAGGACGAGAAAGATGGCTGGGCTCACCACATCACGCAACTTGCAGGCATTTACGCTGCCGACTACATCTGCGTCATGATGGAATCCTGGAGCCTGCCGCAGAAGCATGCCCACCTCTACAAGGACATCCTCCACAAGTACGGCTCGGTCGGCGCCAGTCCATACGCGCAAGATGTAATTTCCATCAGCATCGAAACGCCTACGGCGCTCTGGATGAGCCAGCGCCCCATCCGCCAGGTTCCACCTTCCAAAAAGCGACGTGCTTTCAACCTGCCGGCAGCGGGTGACTTCCAGCGTTTCACGGAAGCGGCCGGTCGCTTCTCCGGATTGCTGCCAAATTCCCAGTTGATTGATCCGACGGCAGACTGAGGATACCTTTGGCTGGCACCAGTCGTTGAATCCATTTAATGGTCTTGATATTTCAGCAGCCAAATAGTTGCTCAGACATCATGACGCTTTAGCCCGACGAACTGATTGCTCGGGCCTTCGGAGCGGAGTTCCAGGCTTGGGCTGTTGGAGATGAGGTAGGCCAGGGGCTGGTCGAGCATGAACGGGTAGAGCACGGGGAGTGACTGGAGCGTTGGCACGGACACCGGCTTGCCGGTATAGCGAATCGCCGCCTCGATGAGCCACAGGACAAGCGGTTCACTGGTAATACCCATCGCATGCCGACGAAGTAGGCGCCTGCCCTTTTCCGCACGCTCAATGGCGCCCCAGCTGGCCTGGGACTGCAGGACCATGTTGGTCATGCGATAGGTGCCTTCCCGCTCACCGTAGATCTCGCTCATGCGCCGGTGAACCTCGGATGATGTGCAGTCGCCCTGGAGAGCGGACAAGCGGCCCACCAACTCGGCCACCTTGCCGAAGAAAGGGTAGGTGGCGATGGCCATGCCCCAGTTCATTGCCGGCATTGGCACCTCCGGGTTCGCCTTGAAGAGTTCGATGCCCCGCTTGGCGAAATCCACGAGTTCGGGCCGCGGTTCCAACCACAGGCGGTTCAGCACAGTGCGTGTCTTCTTCTTGGCTTCCTTGGCGAGGCCATCCGTATCCAGCAGTTCGTTCAGTTCGTCGATGCCGTTCAAGCCCGCGCGAACCTTGAGTGCTGCAGCCATCCATTCCAGCTTGATGAAACGATCAAATCCAATTTTTGGTGCGGTGGCTCTCATTCAGTGCAACTCACATAAGAAATCTTGACGAAGGGGACGATCAGCTCCTCCACGGAAATGCCGCCATGCACGACGGCGTGCTCCCCGGAGGGCATGAAAGCGCCCCGCCCGGTGGCAAACAGGGGCAGGAAATTTGCGGGCAGGCCGGGGGTATGCAGTCGGTACGTGTTGGCATTCGTGGCAGCCGACTCCGCAGCCAGGGTCTCGCTACGGTAGATTCTGACCCGCTCCCCTCGCTGTTCGGGGGCATCACCTTGCTTCGGGCGGCCTTGCCCGATGGCTTCCACATTGCCATGATCTGCGGTCAGATAGACGTGGAATCCCTTGTCGAGCAACAGCGAAAACAAACGGGTAAGGAACCCGGAGTTGCACCAGGTCTCAATCAGCTTCGCAACACCTTCCTTGCCGAGCACAGCGCCATGAACGATTTCGTCCACCATGTCCACCACAATGCCGGCCGCCTTGATGGTGGGGTTCGAAAGCGCCGTCTCCAGATCATCCAGCTGTTCCGTGTGCCTGACCGCCTTGCGGTAAAACACCTCATTGGCCCGCAGACCCTGGTCTGGCTCCTGCCAGAAACGGGTCCACGGGCCGGGTTCCCGAACTGGCTCCCTAGGTTCTTGAGCACTCTGGCTATCACGTCACCACGCGCTCCGACAGCGTCCAGATCGTCAACCAGAACAACCTTATCCTCGAATCTCGCCTGGAAATGCCGTGCAGCCGCCTCAGAACCGTAGAACTCTTCGACTTTTCGGGTCAGCGTCCGAAGAAATTGCTCCGGCGTTCCATCGGCTTCATTGGCCCTGAGCATCAGCGGCATGTGACCAGCAAGGTGAAGCTCCGCGAATAGCTGTTTCAGCAGGCTAGTTTTGCCAAATTGCTCGTCGCCAAACACCAGCACGCGGTTGTACTCAGGGTCATTCGACAACAGGCATTCAGCAGACTTCGGATCCTCGTTGTCTTTCTCAGTATCTATCTCCTGAAGTTCAGGATAGACGAATACGTCGGATAATTGCAGGTGCTCTTTGTTTGGGTGCTGGAAGGACGCATCGAGCGACTCGAGCATCTTCTTCGCGGCATCGGTCAAGTGAAATCCGTTGCGTGGGCGTAGGGTGGGAATGGGTTTCCTGTTATCCCAGTAGGCCGCACCGCTTTCCGGTTCGTAATAGCTCCCCTTCCACTTGAAAGCCTCGCTGGCGACCGTTAAGTCATCCATGCCCAACACGACGACAGAGAAGGAATCGCCCTTGTCTGGATCCAGTGCTGGGCTTTCAAGCATCACCACAGACCTTTCCGAAAAGTCCGTCACGATGCTTGTATTTCCCCTGTGTTCATGTCCGGACATCACCACCTGATAATTGCACTGGACCATTCTGCGTAGGGGGTGGTAAGTGCCTTGGGCATACCAGTTCAAGGGGTGATGAATCAGAAGGATGTTGACCGTAGCCGACGCTTCGTAGGTGTCGATAAACATATCAATCGGGAATACCAACGGAATGGCTTCCCGTGGAACTGTCATCCAGCTCGCGTTCATCGCGCTAAATCGCAACGTCTTTTCGCTAATCTGGAACCGGTAATCACGCCATAGATTATGCGAGTAAGTTACTCCGGTGCTAGACACCCTATCCTGAAAGGCAAAAAAGTTCTCCATCGGCTCGACGCATGCCTCGATATAGTCTTGGTCGAACGCCTTGGAATTGTCTTGCTGAATCTGTTCGATGCCACCTCTCCTGGTGGCTTTTGCAGCGCTAAATGCGCCATCGTGGTTACCTGGTGTCAAAATTATTTCAATTACTCCAGGAAAGTCTTTACGAATCTCCGCCCTCAAGTTCTCCAGAAATTGCTCGGCGATTATGTATTCGGTTGCAAGGCCGGCGTAGACAATGTCCCCCGTCCAGACGATGAATACTCCTTCCGCGTCGGCGAGCACCGGACGGATGGTCGCGGCAATTGCTGGGTAGCGAGTTGCCACGACCTTGTGGCTCTCTTTCAGATGGCTGTCGCTCAGATGTATCAGGATAGTCTTCATTATTGAAATAACATAGGTGATGATTGTGGTGCGGATTTCAGCAACTGCCAATAAAAATGAGACGGTTGTCCATCAAAAGTCACGCTAGAAAGTGACTACTGGAATTCAAAGTCCTGAAAGCAAAAATCCACCACCGATTGATGGCAATTTCAGTCAATGCCGCCTGACTCCGCGATTTCCACCAAGGCCGGAATATGCGGACCACCCTCCACTGTCTGCGGATTTCCCGTTGTCTCCGCGACCCGCATCCTGCTTCCAACCTTGCGAGCATGCTTGGCGTACAGCGTCTTTGCTCGGATGATCTCATGGCCATAGGCTTTACTCTGCCAGCAGACTCATGCTTTGGGTTCCTCAAGTTTGTCCAGCGCCGGGGGGGTCTGCTCAGAAATAGGAAGTTGGTATTTCTGCAACCGGCTGTTGGGGGTGTCGGGCCGAGTCATTTCTATTTGATTTAGTGCCAGTAGGTCGCGGATGCTCTTGTTGAGTTGGCCGGATACCGTGCGCTGGCCGAGGGCCTGGGAGATTTCCGCCTTGCCCAAGGGGCCGCTCCCCAGCAGCTGGAGCACTCTTGCCGCCAAGGACTCTGGCTGTGACTCTGGCTGTGACTCTGGCTGTGTATCGGTGTTGGGGGGAACGGTGGCTTGCTCATTCCGGGGCCGCCAGACGACGGCCTTGAACTGGTTGCCATCCCGGTCGTCGATCAGTTCGATCTTCGGCCAGGCATGCAACGCACGAGGGATGCCGGTGCCCATGCCCCGATAGGGCAGAAGGTGGGCGGCATGGCCGGCCAACACCTTGTTGCGCCGGTTGGAGCGGCCCTCGCGGATCTGCTCTGCGCTCAAGGTGTCCGGTAGGTGTCCCGGGCTGATGAGTTCCACCCGGTCGGCAAAGACGAACAAGCGGATGGTGGCATTGACGAAGAAATCCCGGTGCACCAGGGCATTGACCAGCAACTCGACAAACACTTCCTCGGGAATTTCCAGTTGCCCCAGGCTATTGAAGCCCTGGTCGCCTTGCACATGGTGCAGGTTGCGCTTGATGAAGGCCAGGCCGCGCCGGTACTGCTCGGCCAGGGGACCGTCAATGTTTTCACTGTCCAGGTATTGCTTGTCGTAGAGCACCTTGCCTGGAAAGGCGACTGCCGTGATTTCACATACGTGCAAACGGCGTTGGGGGTTCCTGGCAAACAACAACATGCCCGCCAGGTTAGGTACAGCGTCCCGGGCCAGGTCGATGTTTTCCAATAGTTGGGCCAGGGGCAGGCCGGTTTCCTCGACGCTTTGCTGGTAGCGACGTTGAAAATATCGGGCAAACGCCCCGACATCGATGTCGTCCATGGTGGCGTCGCGCACCGGTACCTGGTCTGCGGATAGCAGCCCGGACTGCTGGAACAGGCGTTGCATTTCTTCCCGGGCCGTCACCTGGCGTTTGTCGGCGCCATTCTTGACCCAGATGCGCCCCTGGGCATCCACGTAGGGCTTGTTCAGTCCTTCCGGCACTTCCACCACCATGACCAGCCCCTGCTCCGTCTGAATATTGGTGGAGGTCGGGTTGAGCGGGGGTTTGACGTGCTGGGAGGCGGCATTGGAGAGCAATTGATTGAGCCGGCCCACATCCTGGGGCGACAAGCCCGTGACCCGGCCGTCATCCCCCACGCCAATAAACAGCTGCCCACCGGCGCGATTGGCAAAGGCGATCAACTCCGCCGCCAGGGAATCCGCGTTGGTCACCTCACGCTTGAACTGGTGAAAGCTGTCTTCCCCCCGCGCGAGAATGGACAGGAGCTCTTGCTGGTTCACGGTGTCACTCCACGACAAAACGCAGTTTGCTGGCGTCCTTGCCCTTGCAGCGATCGTTCAGGAAAGCCTCGAAGCGGCGGCGCAGATCGTCCGGCATTGCCGGGGAGCCTCCCAGCAGAAGGGCCTTCCGGATGTCGTCTCCCGTGACCGCGATTTTTTCCAGGCCCGACAGCGCTTCCTGAACGGCGCTGACGAAACTCGGCGCGACCGGGTCCGGCAGTTCCTTCAGGGCCACAAAACTCTTGATGAGGTCCCTTGCCGCGGGTTTCAGCAGGTCGAAGTTGGCCTGGATGATTGGGTCATCCAGGTTGTCGAGCAACGTCTGCTTCCACCCGTTCAGCAGGCGATCCAAGTCGTCGTCCAGGGCCTTCAATACATTGGCGGCGGGCAGCAGGTCGCCTTGCTCATTGGCCGGGCGGAAGTTGCAATGGGGGCAAGACGGGCTGGCCACCAGTTCCGACTCCACCAGTGAGGCGCAGCTCTTGAGCTTGTCGAGCTTATCTTCAAAGGCGGTGAGCTGGCTGGTGGGCATCAGGGAAATGCCGGCTAGCGCCCGCAGGTTTGTCAGCCGAGAATCCTTGCGCAGCGCTTCCTTGTTTTTGTTTTCACTCACGCCCAGCCGGGCCTTGCTGTGCCGGGCGATGTAGGCGGTGAAATAGTCCTTTTTCAACTGCGCCAAGGTCTGCCGGCACTCTGACGCATGTTGGACAGTCCGGTCCTGGGCCAGTTTGTCGAGAACTTCTTTTCGGGTGGCTTGGGCCTTCTGTACCCAGGGGTGGCTGCCATCGAGCACCAGTTCGGCCAGGGACAAGTAGTTGGCACTGGTTCCCAGTTCTGCCACTAGGGCGAGCAGGCTCTCGGCACTGGCAAGTACCGCGAGATTTTTTTTCTGCGCTTCGATGTCCTCCGCTCCGATGCGCAGGTTCTTGAGCTTGCCAACCGTGTTGTAAGGGGTCAGCCCTTCAGTGAACGCTTTGAGCCCTTCCAGGCGGCTGCGCCAGTCGCTGATCTCGGCTTCTGTCAGCAGCGGCTTGCCCCAGAAACTGAGCCGGCCCGGCAGGTCTGTCCCCGCATTCAATACCCGCTTGACCAACTTGCCCACGGCTTCCAGGAGATGCTTTACCGGTTCATCGGAACCCTGGGTGGCCAGCTGGGCAAGGCCCGGTGACAGCCCAAGCAGTTCGAACAGGGCCCGCAGCACGGCCACATTGATTTCCTTTGGCGCCTCCACATGCTTGAACTGCTTCAGGTCTTCAAGCGCCCGTTCGGCGAGCAGGGTGATCTTGCCGGAGTCGATCTTGTCGCCCGTGATGGCAAGCACGATGTCGCCGGACCACACCAGTCCGCCCAGCACGGCCACCAGCAGATCCGGTTCCAGGCGGAAACGCAGGGGCGCGAAATATTCGATGTCCGTCGCACCGCTGAGCAACTCGTTGCGGTTGAGCACCTGGCCGTGCCCCTTGGCCTTCAGGCGTTTCAGAACCTCCTGGGTGTAGCGGGAGCGCGCCGGTTCGATTTGATCCCCGTTGAGCATTTCCAGGGCATCCAGGACCACGGTGGCATCCTTGGTGCGGGTGCCGCCGGCCAGGGCCTTGAGCGTATTGGCCACCAACTGCTTGCGGTTGGCTTCGGTGACGAGGGCGGAAAACGTCGGATATTCGGGGGATGTCTCGGCAAACTGGGTATTGAGCGCCACGCCGGAAATGACGTTTACAAAGTCGCGGAAATTGGCGAGGTCGTTGCCCCCCAGCCTTAGCTTGTCGCGCATGGACACGCCCTTGGTCCAGTCCTGCAGGGTCTTCGTCTTTCCCTGGTAGGTGACTTCGTAGGCGCTCAATTGCTTCTCCCTGAGCCATTTGTTCATGGCTTTCAGGGCGAGCTGGCTCCGCTCCAGATAGATCCCTTTGGCGCCACCGCTTGCTGTGGACGCCAGGTCCTGTGCTGCCGCGTAGGTTTGCAGGATCTTCTTGAGCTCCTGGGTGCTTGCATCATCGAGGGATTTGCTCAGCCGGAAAAACACTTCATCCGGTTTGCTTTCGTCGCGGAAACGCGGCGGGGCGAAAGGCTGGATGAAGTAGATGTAGAAATCCCGCTCGGGCTGGGCCGTGGGACGATCATTCGGGGACCCGAAAAACAGATAGCCGATGCGTTCCACGTGTTTGTCCTGCCACTCGATCTGGTACTGCCAGATCGAGTAGCCGGTGACATAGGTCAGCTCATCGGTGCGTTCCATCAACTGTTTGATGGCACTGAAATACGCCCGGTCGAGGGCTTCGCCATCCAGTCCTTCGGCGCGCTTCTCGATCAGCGCGTCGTAGTCCACGTCCTTCTTGAGATCCAGGTAGTACTGCTCGGTATCTGCCGACTTGGAGATGAACTGGCTGTTTACGGTCTTGAGAATTTCCCGCAGGGTGGTTTGGACCGCCGTGAGCAAATCGTCCGCCGGATCGCCTCCCATGTCGCCAATGCCGGGCTGGTAGAGGCAAAGGGTGTCGCGCAATTCGACCGCCGTGGGGCCGATCGGGACATAGATGTCCCCCCCGGTCGTCAGCCTGAGCACGGACAGTCCATTGATGATGCGCACCGCCATCGCCTTATAGGCCGGGCGGGTGAAGGCTTTTTGCACTCGTTCGGCAAGGACATCGGAAACCTTCAGCACCGGTCCGATGTTGGGGTCTGAGCGCAGTACGGAGTTTGACGCCACCGTGTCCCAGAACTTGTCGTAACCAATGAAACCAGGGCGATCCGTGGGAACTTCGTCGTTCAGGAGGGACTGGATTTGATCCCGCAAGGTCACCAGGGCGCCGCGTTTCTCGGTGAAGATCAGGCGTTCAAAGGTACCGATATATTCGGGGTGGACCGGGAAAAGGCGGACGTACTCATCCATCTGCTCGTTCATCGTGCTGTAGTACTTGGTGAACGGCGCAAGGTAATTGCGAATCTTGTCCTGCTGGTCCGCCGACTTCTTGAGCAGCCGCTCTGCCACCACGAAGCTGACGTCCTGGCGTACCAGCAGCACCTGGTTGAAGCGGTCTTTCACACGACGCAGACTATCGGCCACATGCTGGAAGCGGCTGCTGTCGAAAACGGCCTCCTGCACGCCCGCCACGAAGCGGAAGCGCAGGTGCTTGGTCACTTCGCCAATTTCGCGCAGGAACGACAGGTCCAGCACCAGGTCGTGATCCTTGCGGGAACGCAGGTACTCAAGGAACTCATCCACCACCAGCAGGACGCCGTGGTTCGGATATACCTCGCCAAAGGCGGTCATCATTTCTTCAAAGGACGACTTGTTGTTGACGACCTTGTCCGCTGGCGGGAAGGTATAACTGATGCCGTGCTGGTCGAGGAAAATTTCCAGTTCCCGCGTAATGATGTCCCGCAGGGACATCTGGCTGGAAATCTCAATCCGGTGGACCTTGAACTTGCCCGCGATCGCAACAGAGGCTTCGGCCACCGCCGCATGCTGAATCAGCGGCACATAGGCGGCATCCTCCGCCACCAGCGAAAGCACCGACATCAAGTGCGACTTACCGGTGCCGTAGTTGCCGACCACCAGTACGCCCTTGTGATCGACGGACTCATCGAAGGAAAGCTGGGGAATCATCACCTTGTTGATCCGCGCCGCCATGTCGTCGGATATGGCATAGGTTCCGACGAGCTTTTTAGCTTCGTCGGGCCGGTTGGCATCCAGCAGTTGGATGACCGATTCGATCGGCTCGAATTGAATGAGATCGCCGTAGCGCATGCTTTTCTCGCTTCTATTACTTAATTTCGAAGGGGACTACGCCCTCAAGGCCATAGTCTTGTCGTTCCGGGTGGCCCATTTCGGCGTAGGTCAGTCGTTCGTCCTCACGGCGCCACACTCCCGGCCAGACGGCAACCACCCGCCTGGCACGCCCATGCCGCTTCAGGATGTCCAGCGGATCGAGTTGCAGGGTGCGGTCGAACAGAATTTCGATGTTGTCGAGCAGCAGCAGATCCCCCTTGGCGTGCTGATCAGCAAGCTCCCGGAGAATGGTGCTCGTCTGCATGGGACGTTGTTTCTGCGGAAGAGCTGCCAGGCGACCGCTCAAGCTTGCCCCAACACTCAGAGGTACGGCCTCCCTGCGTTTTGCCAGGGCGTACAGCAACGCGGTTTTTCCCGTTCCTGGGGCTCCGAGCAACAAAATAAGCTTGCTGTGCAGTGCGCCAATTTCGTCAACCAGGCGTTCAAGCTCTTCAAGCATCTTGGGGTTCCGCCCGGTCTAATCCGGCTTCTGTGTGCAAAAGCTCAGGAAGTCGATACCCAGGGGCCAGCAGTGCGTTCCGAACACCGTAGAGGGCCAGGTGGTCTTTGAGCCAAAGTCTGTGCTCATGGCCACGCAGGCTGTGATCCGGTGAGCAATCCACGCTCCACTGACGGAGCAAGTAGCCGGCCGTGGCGGCACGAAGCTTCAACTTCAGTACGCCGCCCTCCATGCCATAGTCCATCTCCGTGATTTCGGGGCGAGGCTGATCGGGGTGGGGCACCAACTCCAGTTCGACGATGCGGGTCCACTGGATGTCCTGGTCGCTCCGTTCGTGGGGCTCGATGGCGACGACTTTCATTTCCACCGGCGCTTTTATCCGCGTGAGAACGAAGTCACGGAAATCCTGGTTCTTGCGGTCGAAGGCGCGGACGTGCCAACGCAGTCCGTTGTCGATCAGCGCAAAGGGGACGATCTCCCGTTGGGTGCGCCCACTGGAGATTGAGTGGTATTCGATACGGAGGGGGCGCTGCCGATGGATGGCACGGGTGACGTGCGCCAGGGTGTCCAGGTTCGGTAGCGTCAGCCTGGAGGGTACGTCACAGGCGACCCAGGCCTTGAGGCGCATCGGCTCACCGTCTCCGAAGCCCTGGCTCAGCCACGACAGGACTCGCTCCGGGGAAGCGTCGAAGACCGGTCTGAAGTGACGGCCCGTGACATAGGTCTTACCGCTGGCGTCGTAGTCGATGTTGCCGGGCGCCAGTTTTTTGTAGAGCGCCAGATCCCGGGTGGCGGCCGCTGACTGGATGCCGAAGCGTGAAACCAGATCCTGCCGACGTATTTCCCCAAAGAAACGGATGCGCAACTCCACCACCGCCAGCCTGTCTCGTTGAGGTTGGGTCAGGTCCGCAAGTTGTTGTATCGACATCCAGGCTCTGTTACTAGAAAAACCAGCGGTTCAGTGGCATATTTCCGTCAGTATATGGCTGGTCAAGAGCTACGTCTATAGTGCCAAAGTAAGCCATATGCGCTGCATTATGATTATCATCATTTCGCATTGTGCAGATAATTTCAGTCATGCTCCGGACATGACATGGAATTTGGGGGAGAATCGGGAGCTTGCAGCCTGCGGCCAGGCGGAGCCATTCAACGCATTGACTCAAATACGATGACAAAAGCAATAGACTGCCCCTTCTGTTCTCTGCCTGATTCCCGCATCATCGCAGGGGATGAACGGGCAGTGGTCATCCGGGACGGATTTCCGGTTTCTCCAGGACACACCCTCATCATCCCGCGCCGCCACGTTGCGTCGTTCTTCGACGCCACCTTTGAGGAGCGCACCAGCCTGTTTGGCCTGCTGGAAGAGCAGAAGGCCGTTCTCGAGCGGGAGTTCAGGCCCGATGGCTATAACTTCGGCATAAACGATGGCGCCGCCGCAGGGCAAACCGTGCCTCATCTGCACCTGCACTTGATACCGCGCTATCAGGGCGACTCTCCCGATCCCCGCGGCGGTGTGCGTTGGGTGCTACCGAAAACAGCGAAATACTGGCCATGACCCGAGACGAAATTCTCCAGGCCTTCGACCGCATCCGTGTCTGGCAAAGCGGTGGTCAGCGTGCGCCACACAAACCCCTCCTGATCCTGTTGGCTCTGGGCCGGCTGGTTCGGGGAGAGCCGCCGATGGCGGAGTTTTCCGAACTGGAAGAGAAGCTGAAGGAGCTCCTCACGGACTTCGGACCTTCGAGCGCTCCGGCATCACGGCATTACCCCTTCTGGCACCTGGCTTCCGATCGTTTCGAAAAGGACAGCCCCCTGTGGGAGCTGGCAGGCCCGGCAGAGATCCTCAATCGCCCCCGGGGAACAGCACCCAATCTTGGGGAACTGCGGGCGCGACATATCTTTGGCGGTTTTCCCGAACCGCTGCGGCGCGCGCTCCTGAGCGACCCGGCTCTGATCAGCGAAATTGCCCACCGTCTGCTGGAGTCCCATTTCCCCGGCACCCTGCGTCAGGATGTCCTGGATGCTGTTGGGCTGAGCATTGACGACACTTCCGCCGCGCTCATGGACACCCAATCCCGGCGGCGGCGTGATCCGGCCTTCCGGGGAAAGGTCCTGCTCGCCTATGAATATCGATGCTGTGTCTGCGGCTTTGATTTGCGCCTGGGCCGGCAGTCTGTCGGTCTGGAAGCCGCCCACATCAAGTGGTTCCAGGCGGGCGGGCCGGATGTGGAAACCAATGGCCTTGCCTTGTGCGCTCTGCACCACAAGATTTTCGATCTCGGCGCATTCACTGTTCGGCCTGAAGACGGCTTCATGGTGTTCAGCCGGCACATGATGGGCAGTCTGGACGTTCAGGACCGTCAACTCGCCCACCATGGCTCATCCCTGATTCATCCCCAAAGCAAGGAATTCGCCCCGGACCCGGCCTTCTTGGATTGGCATCGACGCTGGGTATTCAAGGAGCCCGCGAGGGCGATCTGATCCAGGGCCGTGCCGCTCACGCTCTGGCCATTGCAGGAGCTGTTCGGCACCCGCAGCGAAACACTCCCGTTTGGTGCGCGTTTCGTCGTCAATATCAAGTTCTGAATTTGTAGCATCTCGGCCATGTTCAAGTCATGGCCCATTCTCCCGATTCTCCTGCTCACCCCCGTAGCCGGCTACGCCAACTGTTTCGAGGAGGCGGCGGCGCGTTACCGGGTTCCCTCGTCGCTGCTCCAGGCGATCTCCAGGGTGGAGTCATCCGGCAATCCAGGTGCGATCCACCGGAACGCCGACGGTAGCCATGACATCGGGCACATGCAGATCAATAGTCGGTGGCTGCCGGTGCTCCAGCAGAACGGTATCAGCGAACAAACGCTGCTCGACCCTTGCACCAATACCTATGTCGGCGCCTGGATTCTGGCTCAGAACGTCCGCCGTCTGGGCTATGGCTGGCTGGCGGTGGGCGCCTACAACGCAGGTAGCCAGACCAAGAGAATGGTCTACGCCAGGAAGATTGCAGCGGCTCTCAAACGGGAGTCGGGCACGTGAAGCGTCTGGCCATGATCGCAATGGCAGGCGCAGCCCTCCTGTCGGTGGGTTGCGCCATCACGCCGACGGTGGTCCGTCTGGCACCGCCTGGCTCCCATGGTATCGGATGGGTAGGGCAAGAGTGGCGCGTGTGCGGGGAGGGCGCCTGTCCAGGTGCCACGCCGAAGACGATGGTCATACCGGCAGCGGTGCCGGCGCCGAAGAACAGACCCGCGCCGACCACAAAACCAGGCCCAGCCATTGAGCGCGTGCCCGTCAGCGTTCATTTCGATTTTGCCGAAGCCCACCTCTCAAAAGCGGGACTCGCTCAACTGGAGCAGGTTCTATCCCTGATCCAGGATGGCGACTCCTTGCGCATTCAGGGTCGCACGGATGCTCGGGGCAGCACCAAATTCAATAATCGGCTCGCGCGCCAGCGGGCCGATGCCATAGCGGCCTGGCTCAAGCAGCGCGGCATCAAGAATCCGATGGAAATCGAGGCCCAGGGCCGGTGTTGCTACGTGGCTTCGAACGACTCGGAAGAGGGCCGCGCGGCCAACCGGCGCGTGGAAATTCATTTCATCTCTACCAAGGAGGTTCATCCATGACCCTTCCCCACACGAAAGAGGCAGTCAAGGACACGGTGGTCGCCGCGGCGTTCATGGCCATGGGCGCGCTACTCCCAGGATCGCTGCTCGACAAGGGGTTTGAAGCCCATGTCGGCGGCGTCGTCCTGGGTATCGGTGTCGGCTGGCTCGTCAAATCCATCATTGACCACAAGAAAGGAACTGAACGTGAAGCATGACCGCAACTTCATCAAGCTCATCCTCACCGCGCTCGCCTGCTCGCTCATTGCAGACCAGGCCATGGCCGGTGTGACAGGCACGGAATTCCAGGCCCTCTACACCTGGGTCAACGGGGTTGTCACGGGCTATTTCGGCAAGACCGTGGCGGTGGCCGCCGTGGGCATGGGCTCCATCATTTCCATAGCGAAAAGCAACCCGATCCCGATTCTCGCGGGGGCCGGCTTCGCGGTTTTCCTCCAATACACCCCGACCATCGTCACCGGAATCATGACGGCGACCGCGTAAGCACCGGGAGACACAGCGTGGACGGCGACGAAACCGGCTACATCCCCAAGGCGCTCGACGCCCCGGAGCGTTTCCTGTGGTGGGAAATGGATCAGGCCATCCTGGCCATCATGCTCCTCGGCATGGGCGCGGCGGCGGGTCAGATGTTACCGGGCGGGGTGTTGGGCGGCGTTCTGGCCTGGCAATACGGCCGGCTCAAGGCCGGCAAGCACCCGAAATTCGCTGTTCACGCGCTCTACTGGTGGATGCCGAGTGGACTGTTCATCAAGCCGCGGGCCACCCCGCCATCGGATCAGCGGTATTTCCTGGGGTGAGGGCAGATGTTCTTCAAGAAATACCTCTCCGACAACGACAACACCCGGCGGGAGATACGCTTTCTGCGCCTCGTTGTGGCCGGGCTGCTTTTACTGGTGATCTTCAATGGAGGTGCCTTCTGGAAGTTGATCGGTACCGAGAAGACCGTGCTGGTGCCACCGGAAATCCGCCGTAGCTTCTGGGTGTCCGGGGACGCGGTATCCAGGGAATACCTGGAAGAAATGGCCTACTGGTACGCGGGCATGGCCCTGAACATCTCGCCGGCCGCTTCGGAATACCAGCACGCGCTGTTTCTCAAATACGCGGCACCGTCCGAATCCGGGCGCCTGCAGGCGGAAATGGGGGTACAGGCGGAGTTCCTGAAGAAGAACAATGTGGCGACCCAGTTCTCCGTCAGCGGCGTGACGCCGGATGAACGAAATCTGCGCGTTGCGCTCTCCGGGACGCTCTACACCTGGGCCGGCGACAAGAAGGTCGATCAGCGGCCCGCCATCTACATGGTGGGTTTCAAGTTCATGAATGGAAGGCTCCATGTCTCGGATTTCAAGGAAACCAGTGACCAGAACAAGTTCGGCAATCCTGCTCCTGTCCAGTCTGCTCCTGTCCAGCCTTGACGCCAGCGCGACACAGGTTTTGCAGGGACGCCCGGATGACACGCTGGCGGCGAGCGTATCCCGCTCGGAGCCGACGCTGTTCCGCATCGAGGGCCACCGTATCCGGCGGATGTTCGGCAAGGATGGCGATTTCGAGGTGACGCCCGACAAGACTACCGGCACGGCCTACGTCAAACCGACTACAGAGGAGAAGGCGTTCAGCGCCTACGCGACGGATGAAACGGGCCGCACCTGGAAATTCCTGCTTTCGGTGGTGGACGGCCCGGCCGATACGGTCGTCATCAAGGGCAAGGATGCCGCCAAGGCCGGAAAGCCAGGGGGTACGGGCAGCGACCTCGCTCGCAACCAGGCCATCAAGCGCGTTCTCCAGGCGCTCAATACCGATGAGGACGCGGACCTGGAGGCACGGGCCGCGAACGATCTGGTGCCCCTGTGGGCGGAAGCCCTGTTCGTGCGGGTGAAGGTCGTGGATGGGCCGCTCAAGGGCGAAAAATACAGGCTCACCAACACGTCGGACAAGTCCATGGTGGTTGATGAACGGGAGCTGTACCGGCGCGGTGTCGTGGCCGTGTCCGTGGGCACGCCAAGCCTGAAGCCGGCCGAAACGACGGATGTGTTCGTGATTTCGGAGAGTCGTGATGAGTGAGGCCGCCAAGCCTGCTTTTACCGACCGGCTGAAGAACCTGTCACCGAAGACCAAGCAGTACCTGGTGCTTGGCATCATCGGAACGGTGTTCCTTGCGCTGGTGCTGGGCAGCGTCTCCCTGTGGGACAACAAGCCACCCCTGGCGCCTCCGGCGGCAACGAATGAGCATGTCACCAAGAATATTGCCGTGCCCGGCGTGCAGGTTGATCCGCGTGAAGTCTGGATGGCCAAGTCATCACAGCAGATGAAGGAAACAGACGCCCTTGTTCAGGGCTTGAAGCAGAAGCTCACCGAACTGGAACAAAAACAAGCGACGTCGCCGCCACCGGCCCAGAAGGAAAGCATCCTTCCGCCCTTGCCGCCGATGCCGCCTCAGACGATGCCGCTCCCGGTGCAGGGCGCAGGCCCTGGGGCAGGCAACCCGCCGCCATTGCTCCCGTTGCCGCAGCCGCAGGCCCAGCCGAAGAGGTCCGGCATCGCCGTGTTCGAGGTCAGCGAAGCGCCAACCGAACCCGTCGCGGCGCCGGCCGATCAAGAAACCAAGCAGGGTAAAACCTACATTCCTTCCGGGTCCTTCGCCCGGGTGGTCCTGCTCGGTGGGCTGGACGCGCCGACCGGCGGCCAGGCACAGAGCAACCCCTGGCCGGTGCTATTGCAGGTGCTGGGCAACGCCTTCCTGCCAAACCGGGACCGGGCCAACATCAAGGAATGCAACATGCTCGGCTCCGGCTACGGGGACATCAGTTCGGAGCGTGCCTTCCTGCGCTTGGAATCCCTGTCCTGTGTCCTCAAGAACGGCGAGGTCGTGGACACCGCGGTCAAGGGCTATGTCGTCGGCGAAGACGGCAAGGCTGGAATGCGGGGCCGTCTGGTCAGCAAACAGGGCCAGGTTCTGGCCAACGCGCTCATGACCGGCATCATCGCCGGCATTGGCCAGGGCTTTCAGCAAAGCTCGACCACCTTCAGCACCAGTGCGCTGGGCTCGGTCGGCACCGTTGAGCCCGCCAAGCAATTTCAGGCCGGGATAGGCACGGGCGTCGGCAAGGCACTGGATCGGCTCTCCCAGTACTACATCACCCTTGCCGAGAAGATGTTCCCTGTCATCGAAATTGACGCCGCCCGTGTCGTGGATGTGGTCCTGACCAAGGGCGTAACCCTCGGCCTCGGACCGAGTGCTCAGGGGACATTGCAGGCCGAAGAGGGTGACTACTCGGAAATCTGGAAGCGTGGCCGCCAGATCATGGGGAAGTCACTCAACCCCATGGAATAAGGAGCGTATCGATGCGAAAGACAGAGAAGTGGTTTTCCGTTGTAACCAAAGGCGCCGTGGCGATCCTGATGCTTACCGGCATTGCCAATGCCATGGCGGGCGGACCGGAATTGGCGGTTCGCCTACAAGAGCAGTACCCGTCCACCAGGATTTCCGCAGTCAGGGAAAGCACCGTCAAGGGCCTGTACGAAGTGGTCATGGGGCGCAACGTGGCCTATACGGACGAGTCCGGTCGGTATTTCGTTTTCGGCCATCTGTACGACATGCGGGAACAGAAGGATCTGACCGCGGGCGTTCTCGACGATCTCAACAGGGTGGATGTGTCGGCGCTCCCCCTCGCCGATGCCATCAAGGTCGTGCGCGGCACGGGCGAGCGAAAGCTGTTCGTGTTTTCGGACCCGGATTGCCCCTACTGCAAGCAACTCGAAATCGAACTGGCCAAGCTCGACAACCTGACCGTCCACATCTTCATGCTGCCCCTGGAGAACCTGCATCCGAACGCCAAGGCTCACGCACGCGCCATCTGGTGCGCGCCAGACAGGGCCAGGGCCTGGCAGGACTTCATGGCAAGCGGAATGCTTCCGTCCAGCGCTGCCACCTGCGAGACCCCCATCGAACGAGTCCTTGCGCTCGGGGAGCGGATGGGGATCAACGGCACCCCGACCCTCATCTTCGTCAACGGACAGATCGCCGCCGGTGCGCTACCGGCCGCAGACATTGCGCGACGGCTTGCAGGCGGCGCAACTACGGCGGGCGTGGTTCAGCGGACCAAGGCAGCGGCAGGGAACTGAAATGCGATACCTATCTCTTGTGGCAATCGCCATCCTCGGCGTCGGCGGACTCTGCGGCTGTGCCGGCACCATGTCCGGCATGACAGGGAGCGACAGCAAGTTCGCCTGCAAGGCGCCGGATGGCGTGACCTGTTCCTCCTTGTCCGGCGTTTATGCCAACGCTGTTGCCAACAACCTGCCGGCACTGCGGAAAGAAGACAAGGGCGACGCCGCCGGAAAGTCGGCACTGCCGCCATCGCCGGGTGAGCTCGTCGGTCGCGCGCCGTCGTCGGGTGATCCCATCAGGAGCAAGCCCAAAGTCTTGCGCGTCTGGATAGCGCCCTGGGAGGACACGGACGGTGATCTGCACGATCAGGCCTACGTCTACGTCGTGGCCTCCCCTGGACGATGGGTGCTAGAGCATAACCAGAAACAGATCATTGACCGCTACCGGCCGACCTTCCTGTCGGTGGGGCGGCCATCCAAGCAGGCCCCGGCATCGCAGAAACAGGCAGCGCCAGGCGGGGGCAGGGTGGTGCCGGGAAACCCGTCGGTACAGCCCCAGGCGGCGGGCGGGAGCGAGGAGCAATGAGTTCGCTGGCCCATGCCCTGAAGACGGTTTTCTACGGTGAGCGCTTCGCGCCTGCGGATGCGGTGCCCATGGCGCTACTGCGGCAGATCGCCAGCATTCCCCGTCTCACGGGGATATTGCCCTATCTGGGATGGCTGCCCAACGAGCGGCTATTCGTCCTCGATCCCGGTGCGTTCGGCGCAAAGGCGGCACTGAACATCGGCTTCTGCATCGAAACCATGCCCCAGACCGGCTCCAGCGAGGAAATGGAACGCGTGCTGGCCAGCCTGTTCATGTCCTGTCCACCCGGGACGGGCATTCAGATCTCTCTCTACGCGTCGCCACACATCCTTCCCATGCTGCGGGAACAGGCGAACAGGCTGCCAGTGGACGGCGCCAAATCCAGCACCGAGGAATCGGGGAACAAGCGCAACCGGAACATCTTTCGGGTCCTGGCGCGCCGACGGATTGATCATTACCTCAAGGGCACTCGCCAGTCGCTATTTTCCAATCACGTCTACCTGCTACGGAACTACCGGTGCGTGATTTCCATCACCACGTCGCTCGACCCGAATAGCCCGGCGGACGTGGATGAGGCCATCCAGATCCGCGAGAGCGCCCATGCAACCCTGCGCTCGGCCCATCTGCCAGGGACGGACTGGCGGCCCGACGACCTGCTCGGTTTTGTAGCGGATTTCTTTGACCACGATCGTGTCCTGGGGCGAGAGGGGGGCAAGCCCATCGAATACGACGGGCAACGGCCGCTGCGTGCCCATGTCTCGAATCCCGAGGTTGCGTCCGCCGTGGCGGACAGTTTCATCAAGTTCCAGAAGGTGGGCGGAAACGAGACGGCCTTGCAGTGCTTCTCTGTCAAGCAGTACCCCAAATACTTCCGCCTCGGCAACATGGGGTCGCTGATCGGCGACTACTACCAGATGGCGCTTTCGATCCCGTGCCCTTTCCTCATCACCATGGGCGCGATCATCCTCGATTACGAGTCGGCCCGGTCGAAGGCGCAAATGAAGGCCGCCCGGGCTACCCAGGTGGCCGATAGCTACATGGCCCATTTCCAGACCGACCTGAAAGACCGCAAGCACGATTGGGACATGGTGCTGCGCGCCTTCGACAATGGGCGCAACGTCGTCAAGATGTTCCACCAGATTGTGCTGATCTCTCGCCTGAAGGACGTGTCCCGCAGCGAGCACGCCGTGCGCGCCGTCTGGCAGGCACGGGGTTTCGACCTGGCGAAGGATGTGTATCTCATGCACCAGGCCTTTCTGGGCGCCATGCCCGGCACGCTCACGCCCGCGCTGCAGAAGGACTTGCAAACCTTCGGCCGCGTCGGCACCAAGACGGCGGACAACGCCGTCATGACCGCGCCTTTGATCGCCGAGTGGAAGGGGACGGAAACGCCGGTGCTGACCTTGTTCGGACGACGGGGCCAGATCATGTCCTTCGACCTGTTCGATAACAAGGGGGGCAACTTCAATTTCGCGGTGGCGGCGCTATCGGGTTCCGGCAAGTCGGTGCTGGTGAACGAAATCGCGTTTCGTTACCTCGGCATTGGCACCAAGGTGTGGATCATTGACGTGGGCCGCTCCTACCGCAACGTGTGTGAGCTTCTGGGCGGGGAATTCATCGAGTTCTCCGATGAGCGCAGCAACACCATCTGTCTCAACCCCTTCTCCATGGTTGAGGACATCAACAACGACATGGAAATGCTGCTGCCCCTGGTGGCGCAGATGGCCAGCCCGCGGGGTGCCCTGGATAACTATGAGTATTCGGCCCTGGGCTCGGCGATCAAGCGCGTCTGGGAACAGAAGGGGAAGGGCGCCACGATCACCGATGTGTATGCACTGCTCAAGTCCGGCCGGCTGTCCGACAGCGGGGAGATCGAACACGACCTGTCTCGCATGGCCATCGCCCTGGAGCCCTATACCCGGCATGGGGTGTACGCCAGCTACTTCGAGGGCGAGGCCAACATCCAGTTCCACAAGGAACTTGTGGTCCTGGAGCTGGAGGAACTGAAGTCCAAGAAGGATCTGCAGGCGGTGGTCATGCAATTGATGATGTACCGCATCACCCAGGAAATGTACCTGGACCGCTCGAAGCGCAAGCTGGTCATCATCGACGAGGCCTGGGACTTGATGGGCAGCGGCGCCAGCGCGGGCTTCATCGAAGCCGGCTATCGCCGGGCGCGAAAGTATGGCGGCGCCTTCGGCACCATCACCCAATCCGTGGAGGACTACTACAAGACCGAAGCCACCAAGGCGGCCATCACCAATGCCGACTGGCTGTTCCTCCTGCGCCAGAAGCCTGAATCCATCGATCGGCTGGGCAAGGAGGGCAAGCTCAACGTGGACGAGGGCATGAAGCGCCAGCTCTCCAGCGTGGCGACCGAGCACGGACTCTACTCGGAAATCTTCGTGCACGGGCCGATGGGGTCGGGCGTGGGACGGCTCATCCTCGATCCCTTCTCCATGCTGTTGTATTCCACCCGGGCGGAGGACTTCCAGGCCATCAAGACGCTCTCTGCCCACGGGGTGCCGGTGGCCGAGGCGATTGAAACCATCTTGAGCCAGAGGGGCGCCCTTTGAAGGCCCACATCATCACCTGGGCAGTCTCGGTCCTGTCCGCCTGCATCATCGCGGCGGCGTGGATTCATACCCATCCGCCCGTCAGGTTGGCGCGGGTCGACATCAAGACCCTGCTCGACGAATACAGCAAGACCCTGACGGACAAGGCGAAGCCGGGCATGGCGGAAGCCGAGCAAGTCGCCTTGCTGAAGGCGGCGGCGGACTACGGGGCGGCCGTAGAGGGCGCTGTCAGCCGGGCCGCCCGGGAATGCGGTTGTGCGGTGCTGAATTCAGCGGCCATCCTGAAGCTGCCCGAGGGCGAGGCAGGTATCCCGGACCTGACGGGGCGCGTTCGGGTGTTCCTGCAAACTGCTCAGAATTCGGCCGATGGGAATGCTGGGAAGAAATAGGGCGCTTGGCGGGTTGGTTGCTGCCCTGGGCGCGATGCTTCTGCTCGTGGGCCAGGACGCGGGCGCCGGTGCCGCGATGGACTACCCGTCGGCCTGGGCGTGCGACCAGGCCAAATTCAATTGGTACTGTGACCTCGAAGCGGAGGAAACCAGGCAGGAACCCAAGGCTGCGCCGAAACCCAAGACCGAACAGCAGCGCGCCCTCGATGAATTGGAACGCTTGGCCAAGGACCTCAAGGAAAAACGGGCGCTGGCGATTGTGGATCCGACACCGGCGCACGTTCATGCCTACATCGCCGCCCAAGAGGCCGTGATGGAGAAGGGATCGGTGTTTTCCGACGTGTGGCGGCGCGTGGTCTGGCAGAACCCGGATATCAATTATCAACTGAAGAATCCGGTGAACAATGTCGCGGTGCAGGTCAGGGATTCCGAACGGCGAAAGCAGGAGTCCCAGACCCTGGCGGACCTGGGCAAGAAATGGGGCCTGTTCTTCTTCTTCCGGTCGGATTGCCCCTACTGCCATTCCATGGCGCAAATCATGAAGCTCATGGGCGACCTGTACGGGATCACGGTCTTCCCCATCAGCCTCGATGGCGGCGGACTGCCGGAATTCCCCCAACCGCAGAGGGATAACGGCATGGCGGCCTTGCTCAATGTCGAGAAGGTGCCGATGGTGGTGCTGGGCAACGTCAAGGACCGGCGAATGGTGCCCATTGGCTCCGGTGTGCTGTCGGCCCAGGAAATCATCGAGCGGATTTACGTCCTCACCCGCACGAAGCCGGGCGATCTGTACTGAGGGAGGGGCAAGCATGTTCAGGAAGCGAATCACCGTGGCGGCGATGGCTATGGCGGTGCCCATGGCGTCGCAGGCCGGCATTCAGGCGGATATGCAATCCTGGTTCAACGATGTGGGCGCCTACGGCAATGTCACCGGCCCGAACATCTACAAGGGCCAGACGACGACGGTCTATTCAGGCGGCAGCCTTTACATGCGGACCCCCGTCCGGAACTACCAACTGGCGACAGTGACACCGCCCAGCATCAAGGGGGGCTGCGGTGGCATTGATCTTTTCGCCGGTTCGTTCTCGTTCATCAACAAGGAGCAACTGACCGCGCTTCTCCGAAACGTCGCCAACAACGCCGTGAGCTATGCGTTCATGACGGCGGTGGATTCCATCGATCCGATGCTCGGCGGCCTCCTGAAATGGCTGCAGGACCAGGCCGCAAAAATTAATTCCCACAACCTCAATAGCTGCCAGGCCGCGACCGGTCTGGTCCTGGCAGGCAAGGCGGCTCTCACCGGAGAGGGAAGCGGAATGATCGGCAAGACCCTGGCCACCGGCTTCGGCTTTGGCGAGGACTTCTTCGATACCAAGTTCAAGGCGCAGCAGTCGCCCAGCACTGAACAGCAGATGCGCACCTTCATCAAGTCCAGCGACCCGAGCACCAAGGATCTGCTGGAGCCCGGCAACGTGGTGTGGAAGGCCCTCCTGAAGATCGGCAACATCGACAACGATACCCGCCAGATGATCATGAGCATGACGGGCACCATCATCATTCATCCCCAGGCGGAAGGCGGGCAGGACAAGAAGGCCAAATGGGACAGCATTGAGGGAACCAGTGTCTCGTTCAAAGACTTCATCGGCGACAGCGGTACGGCCACCCGGAAGATTGCTTCGATCATCTGCGACGAATACGTCGAGTGTATGAATCCGGTGCGGGTTGATGAAACGGCCGGCAATGCGCTGACGATTGGCTCCTTCACCAAATTCGTCTCCGACCGTATGGCGGCCATGAGCAGCAAGATTGCAGCGCGAGGGCCGGCGCAGACGAGCACCGACCTGAGTCTCGTCAATTCGTCCAGCGTGCCGGTGTGGCGGCTGCTCGCGGTGGGCACGCAAATGCCCAACAGCGGCATCGTCGAGCAGTACAACCAGTTCATCGCCGTGGACATCGCCTACCACTTCTTCAACACCTACCTCAAGGGCGCGCGCCAGGCACTGAGCAACATTGCCGGCAATGGCCAGCCCGACGTGACCGAGGCCGTGCGCCATGTGGAAAGGCGCATCACCGAGCTGGAATCCCAATCCACGGCGGTCATGCACGCCATGCTGACCCAGACCATCCAGATTGCGGACACTCAGCGGCGCGTGCAGCAAATCAATGAAACGCTCACGGCCAGCATGTCCAAGCCCATGGCGAACTCCATCAATGTGTTTGGCGGGCGTTGATCCGGGGGCGGGGCGGTGAACTTCGAGGTCTACGCCTACTGGAACACCGTCGAGTTGGCGGGCGTCTTCAACGCCGTCGCCGCCATCACCAACAGCGGCGATTTCAACGGCCTTCTGAGGACCGTGACGCTGATCATGCTCCTGTCCCTGTCCATCGTTGTCCTCGCCGGCCGGGGGATGCTGACGGACATGTGGAAGTGGATCATCCTGGTGGCCATCTTCAACGGCATCATGCTGGTGCCGAAGAGCAACGTCATCATCGTGGACCGGGTCGGGTCGGCGCCGACCCAAACCGTGGCCAACGTGCCCCTCGGGCTGGCCTCGACGGCGCACACCATCAGCAAAATCGGCGACTGGCTCACGACCTCATTCGAGACGGTATTCGCGCTGCCCAATGATCTCAGGTTTCGGACCAACGGCACTCTCTTCGGCCATCGGGTGCAGGCAGAAAAACTCACCCTGAGAATCGGCAACCAGATCGTCAGCAACAATGTCGTGGAGTTCTACCGCGAGTGCGTGATGCCGGAACTGGCGCTCAACGCCATCACCGTCGAGATGGTCACCAAGACGAACAACGTCTGGAGCGTGCTGTCCCAAGCCAACAACCCGGCGCGGCTCGTGACCCTGGTGGAACCAGGCTCCATGGCCAGCGCCACCATAGGCTGCGACCAGGCCGTCACCGCTCTCAATAGCCAGTTGAACGCGGATGCCAGCAGCACTCTCAACGCAGAAGCTGCCAAGTTCTATCCCGGATTGAGCCAGGCGACCGCTACCGCCAATCTGTCCTCCGCCCTGCAAACGACGGATCAGTACCAGATGGGTTTATCCCGGGCGGCAACCGACGCCATCAAGCAGGCGCAAGTCGCCAACGCGGTCATTGACGCCCAATACCTCATCCCTTCGCAACTCGGGGACGCGGCCACCGCCGCCGTTAACCTGGACGCGGCCCGTGCGGTGCGCTCCACGAATCAGTCCTACGCCTTGATGGCGAAGCTGGCCAGCAGCACCATGCCCAAGGTCAGAAACATCATCGAACTGACCCTGTACGCGATTTTTCCGCTGGTCGTCCTGATTGTGGTGGCGGCGGGACATTATGGGGGTGTCGCCTTTCGGGGCTATGTCACGAGCCTGATCTGGGTGCAATTGTGGCCACCGCTCTACGCCGTGATGCACTACATCATGACCCTGCATTCACAGGAACTGGCCACGGCGACCCAGGGCCTGGGGGCGTCCCTGTCCCAATACGCCTTTGTGAACGACGGCATCGTGACGGACCAAGCCATCGCCGGGTTCATGTCGGCGACAGCAATACCCGGCCTCGCATGGGCCCTGTCCCAGGGGATGATGTCGGGTGTGCAAGGCATGGTGTCGGCCATGGGTACTGCCACGGCTGGCGGGCGGGACGTAGAGAAGATCGGCGCGGCGGGCGGGCTGGGCAATCGGCAGACGGGCTCGTATTCGCAGAACACCGCAACCTACGACACCCAGACGGCGCATCAGTACAACACAGCGCCGATGAATCGCCATGGCGCAGGCACGGACATGAACGTCGGGGCCAATGGCATCGTGACGGCAACCGCAGCGGATGGCACGGTGACCGTAGATGCTTCCGGTATCCAGCACAAGACGAATTTCCGCATGAACATGGGCAGCCAGGCAACCAACGCCTATCAGCAACAGTCGGAAGCGGCCGAAGCGGCGGCCGTGGGTAACGCGGTGTCGTCCGGCACCGCCATCGCCACGGCTTTGCAGCAATCCGCAGACCTGGTGCACAGTCATGGAAAGGGCGGACGGGCAGGGACGAATTTCTCCGTGGGGAACAATACCGCCTTCAACCAGGCGGTTACGTCGGCCGAGAAGATCGTCGACGGCTTCATGGCGAAGAGCAACTTCAGTCAGGGGCAGAAAGCGCAGATCATGGCCATTGCCGAGGCCAGCGCGGGCGCGGATATTGGGGTGGCCGCGATCAAGGCAACCGGAAAGATCACGGGCGAAAGCGACGCCGAGGCCAAGCAAACCCTGGAAAAAGCCCGCCAGTATGTCAAGGAGCACGGTTTCTCCGAGGCCATGAGCAAGGTGCGCCAGACTTCCAACGACGTTACCTTCGGCACCAGCGACGAATCCGGCCCCAGGGCCATGGCGGGCATTCGTGCCAGTCTGGACGAATCGAGCCAGCGCAGGAGCGAGGCATCCGCCAACCACACGAAATCCCTGTCCCTCAAGGAATCCGCGACCCGCACTCGGGCCAACTCGGAGACATTTGACGCAGGCATGGTTCGCCCGTTCATCGAATGGATGATGACGCAGGACGACAAATACAACGGTGGGAAATTCAAGCCGCAAACGATCGCCTGGCGCATGGAGCATGATCCGATGGGTTTGATCGAGGACAAGAACCGGTTCTTCAAGGAAGTCATCGAGCCACGGTTGGGGGAAGGCGTGGGCGAGCTGAAGACCCCGGAGGATGTGCAGAAGTTCTTCGAGCATGGCGCGGCCAGATTACCGAGCGCGAACGATCTCAAGGCCCAGGGGCACCGGCAGATCGGACAGGTGAGGGGCATGGCGAGCGCGGCCGGTGTTGACCCGTATGCGCCCGTGGTCAGTACAGTGCCTGGGCAGGTAGCCGCGGCGGAAAACGCGGCGGGGCAGGCGATAGCGGTGGGCAGGGGCGAGATAGCCGCGCAGGGGAAACCATTGGAGAAGAAGGCAATCGAGGGAACCGACCCGACCAGGCAGAACCTTCTTGGCAACGCTGCGGCGAATGCAGCGGCGAATGTCTTGCCGGCTGGAACAACCTACCTTCTGAATAAAGCGGGAGTTATTCCCGATAGCGCGTCGGTCGCCAGGCCGGTGGCAGAGCGCTACCAGGGCGACAATTGGACTGCTTCTCTGGAATCTGCTGCCTTCCTGGGTTCGTTCTTCGTGGGTGGCCCTATTGCCGGCAAGGCGACGGGCAAGCTTGGTGAGTTGGGTGTCAGTTGGATCGCAAAACATGAAGGCGCGAAGGTCGCCGAGAAAGCCTTGGCAAGCGCGGGAGTGAAGGCAGAAGCTGGCGCTGCGGGGCGGGCGGCGGCGGCCGAGGCCGGGGAAGCAGCGGCACGGGCAGCGCCTGACGCCGCGGCGTTGATCGGTCCGCCGACCCAGGCAGCGGTAAAGGCCGCGGCCAAGGTGGAGTCTGACCTAGCGGCGAGAGTGGCTGCGGAGGGAGCGGCGGCCAAAGCGGCGGCCCAGGGGGCGGGGGCCGCAAGAGAAGCTGAAATACTTGCGCAGGGAAAGAAAGCCGGACAAGGCCTTGGATGGGTGATTGGCGGCGTTGGCGGGAACGCCGCGGCCAAGGAAGTCATTCCATCAAGGCAACAGTTGAACGGTTTGGTTCCAATGACAAGCAATGAAGTTGGCAAAGCCGATCTCGCCCTTCGTCGTTCCGTTGGCGAGATGCTTCCAAAGCCGGTGGACGACGTCCTTGAAGCGGGCCTGAACCTTGGCGAGCAGGAGATTGGGGAGTTGGTTGGCACACGCCCCAAGGGTAAGCCAACGGTGCCGGCCCAGGCGGCGGAGTCTGGCTCGGTGCTCGAACAGCCCACGGCGGCGGAAAAACCGACCAAGTAGGTCGCCCCTATTACGGGCTGCGAGCCGGTCTAAATGCTACTCAGTCGTCGTGAGAAGGGTTGCCGACCCATATGTGATTGTCTGGATCGCTATCCCTGTCGCCAGCGTTCTGCCAGTTCTTGCCCTTTTCCGAATTCGATCTGCTCGACAGCAAGGCATGGATGATAGCCACTGGAAATGCGAGTAGCGTTATGAAACCCACTACCGAAGATGGCCATCCTGTTCCGTGAGGGTCGATGCGAAGGCCATACACGATAAACCCCACAAAAGCGCACGCCAATGCCGCCGCCCAAAGCATCGTCGAAGCGATGCGATGCTTGAAGCCATAGTGCAGCCAACCAAAGAGTCGCAGGCCGGCAAACGTAGCAAGCACCACCAGCAAGAGTTTCAAAAACCCGACAAGACTCATCTCCATTCTCCCGATCTGTTATGGCTACCCTCGCGTCAGGCATGAACCGCCCCGGTGGGCGCGTGAATTTTTCATATTCCAAGACCTCGGATCGAACGACAGTTCATGGCTCATCGGGCACCACTCGGACCAGAGGCTTGCCATCCGTCAAGCGCTTTTCGGCAAGGTAACGGTCTTCCATCTCTCCAAGCCCGCGTTCAATCAGCTCGCGCAGGTAGTACGCCTTGCTACGACCGGTTTGTTTCGCAAGGGCATCAAGGCGTTGCTCAACGTCTGGCGCCAGTCGGATGGAGGTAGGCATCAAATTTCTCCATGTATGAATACTTGTAGTCATTGTATCAATAGCTGCTTGACCGGCAACTACGGAAGGTGATAAAAAAGCCTACAAGTGCTGAAAACACAATGTCTTCAGCCTGATACGGAATGCGCATGGTCTGGAGATGGTCACGATGATGCCGGAGATATTCTGCCGCCTGGTACCAAAACTTCCCCCGCAAATGCGCCAGAGAGTCGTGCCGCCGTCGCGGTGGTAATCCGCCATGTTCATCGCCGCTTCCTTGTTTGTTCTGTCCGCTGTCTTCGCGCTGGCGGCAATGTGGGTGGCTTGGCGGAAAAGGGCGCGCAGGAGCTTGCCCATTGCTGGCGCCGGATATCGGGGTGCCCTCTCGCGGCCCGGCCCAGGCAAAAGCATCCAAGCCAGGACGCCGCTACTGATCCTCGAACTGTCCAACCATGCCGCAGCTAAAGTAGACGCGGCGCGGAGTACCCGACGCACCAACCATGCCCAATCTCTCGCCCACTACCAACGGGCGATCAGCGATCGGGAGCAAGCCATCCAGAACTGGCAGAGGGCGAAATCGGTGGCGTTGGCCAGGCGGGAATGGGTCGTTGCCTTCAAGTCATGGCGCCAGCTTCGCGCCGCGAAGAACGCTCAGGCACCACAAGCGCCGCTCAACTCAGTGCCGGGTCGGGAGGAAGCGCTCTGGGCGGCTGGGCAGGAGGGGGAAAGGCGGCTGGACGCCTTCCTCGCTTCCAGGCTGGACGGTGACTGGACACTGCTCGCCGGTTACAAGAACGCCAAGGGCGAGATTGACCGCATCCTGGTCGGCCCGGAAGGTGTGTTTGCCTTCGAGGCCAAGAACGTCAACGGCGTCATCCACTGCGACGGGGATCATTGGTGGCGCGACAAGCGCGACCGCTACGGCAACCTGGTGGAGCGCGGCGTCCCCATCGCCGACAAAGGCGGGCGCGGGCCATCGCGGCAGATCAATGAGGCGGTGGAAACCCTGGAGCGGTTCCTGGGGAAGCGCGCCGCCAGGGCGCCGAAGGTGACCAGGGTGGTGGTGTTCACCCATGACAGGGTGGTCCTGGGCGCCATGGAGAACATCTCGGTAAATATTGTGGCCACCCTCGCTGGCCTGGATATGGATCGCATGTTCGCCCAAGGCGGCGAGCGCTTGGAAGATGGCCTGCGCCGGCAGATCGTGGCCCTTATCAGGCGGGACCATGAGTTCAACGCCGACATGCCCCGGACCCGGAGCCAGATAGCGCTTGCTACGCCATCTTTTTCGCCATAGTCCTGACAAGTTCTTCCAGGTCAGCTACTCGTTTCGCCTCCTGAACACGAGAGAAAATCTCTTCCAGCACGGCCCGCCGCCTTTCCACATCCAGTCCGTCCAGCAACCCCCTCACAGCCTCGATTCGTCTAAGGTAGGCCTCGGTATCTTCTGGCGGGGTCTTGTTTGCGCACATCTCCCCTTGTCCCAGAAGGAGCCAGTTCAGGTTCACCCCGGTTTGGCCTAAGGAGACAAGCGCTTCCCCTCCGGGTACGTTGATCTGATTTTCGTACTTCCGAATGACGCCTATATGCAAACCCGTCAGGGTGGAGAACTCCTCCTGATTCAACCCAAGATGCTTTCTCCAGAGCTTCAGACGTTCCCCGATTTTTGAACTCAAAAAGCACTCCTTTTGGCTCTTTATCGCCTTGTAGCATACCTCAAACGGTTTATACTTGGCGCAGCCACTACGGAAAAGCGCCATGAACGACATCATTTCGATCAACCGCCAGTTTCTCATAATGGCAAGGGAGGCGGCAAAATTGGGTACTGCCGAACTCCTCACCGGACTGAGCCGTCCCATGTTGGACAGGCTAGCGGCCATGACCCTGGAACAGATTGAGGGTCTTGCCAAGGGGGCCGGTGTCAGCCTCATCAGCATCCGCTTGAACGACGCCGAACTGAACCGCCTGTGCTCTCTCCATGAAACACAGAAGGCTGCTTATGCCATAGCGGTGGTAGCGTCCGGGGATCGGTAGGAAAGTCAGCGATGGTCGCCCTGGTCGAGCTCGAAAGCCTGGAACTCGCGCGTGATTTGATTCAGGCTGGCCTGCGGCTATCCATTGTTCGCGGCATGACCCGGATAGGTACACGCACGCTACGTCAGTGGTGGAAAGACGTTCACGGTGTCCGGCCCTCGAACGGCAAGTTGCCCGAGTCGGTGCTGTCCTTCATCAAGGACAAGGACTCGGCGGCCAGACTATCCGCCTTCGCCACACTCCACCGGCGAGTGAACGGGGTGAATTTTTCGGCGGCAACGCTGCTCACCACCTGGCGGGAGTTTCAGAGCGTCTGCGGTCCCATGGACATTAACGCTGCCTATTTTGCGGTGCGGGACGTTCGGGCGCGCATCGTCATGCTTTCCCACGCCTGTGGAACATCGGCGGGAATCTCTACCTGGTCTGGCCAGCGGCTGGCGAGGAAATCGCCAGGCAGGTGGTAGAGGATGGCATCCCCGGCATTCCCCGCACACCGGACGGCATCCTGGACATGCTGGTGGAGCGGCAGATTGCGTTGGTGCGGGACGGTGCGGCACCTGGGGAGCGGTACTGGAGAATCGCCCCTAATATTCTGGCCGAAAAGATACCCGACATTCAGCTACCCGCCATTCGCCTGCGGGACGAGGCGATGGTGTCCTCAATCCCGATTCTCCCGGTCGCTGGCAGAATCGTGAACGAGCCGGGCTGCGACGCGCAGCCGGTCGATCCCGCGGCGCCCGATCCATCGCCGGCATCGCCCACGACTGCCGCATTCCGCCCGGCGCCACACAGCGAGGCGCCATCAGATGGCGAGGAAGGGGGAGGTAAGCCGGTGTCGCCTGGAGTAAAGCGGCCGCGCCGGAACCTGGACCCACCAGCCGAGTCGGCGCCTGCGTCGGCAATGAGGGATCCCCGATCTGGGCCGGAGCCCATGGCGCGAGTAGAAACGCCGGGCATAACGCTGGACGGGCCGGTGGGCGAAGCGCTCAAGGCGCTGGCCCAAGACATCTCGACCGGCGCAAAGCGATGGGGGCGTGATGCGCTACTCGACCCGGAAAACCAAGTCCGCCTTCGGTGGCCAGATGCCTTTGCCGGATATGGACTGACCCCCAAGGCGATTCTGGAGGGTCTGAGTGGCCGGGGATGGCTATGGATTGACCCCATGGCCCCCCTGAAAAAAGTGCTGGATACCGACATCGGCGGTGCCACGGTGAAGGCAATTCGGCTGGAACTCGCCATAAGCCAGGCGCTGGTGCGTGAGGCCGGAGGGGTGGCGGTGGAAGATGTTGGCTGCGGCGATACGGCGGAATCGCCCAGGGGCGCCAAAATAGAGCCGGCCCTTGGGCGAGGGGCGGGGATGGTATCTGCCGCGCCACCCTCCATACCTTCGGTCGAGACCATCAAACCATCAGACAAGGCTCCGAAGGCCAAGTCACAGAAACCAAAGCCTGGTTCCGGCGAAGTCCCCCCGGGCGGACGGCCTAATGCGGACGTCAGCGGACAGATGTCCGGCGACGAGAGCCAAACCTCGGCAGTCGGCCCGGCCCAATCGCCATCGCTGGAAGAGGTGTTGGCGGCCATCCAGGACATGCCCTGCCAACTCGGGGCGGACGGCTACCGCACCGCAACCAAAGGAGCGGTCATGGCGGCATGTGCCTTACGTGGGATCAAGCTATCTCATAGCCGCTTGGCGGTTCTGGCGCGGATCGCCCCGGACAAGTTTTCCCTGGAAAACGGGGTAGTGCGGTTCAGGGTTTGACGTTGAATCCGTTGGCTGCGGTTGGTCTATCCGGTGCGTCGCCGCCCTTGCGAACCGTGATGGTCTATGTGCTCGGCCCTGGGCCGGTAGAATGGTTGGAACCTACCCAACGACGACGATCAGTGTCAATTGTCTCCAATGTCTGCATTGCTTGACACTTCCGACGCCTAGCTGAATTGGTTTCAGGTGGGAGCGTAGTCCAGGTGTTGTGGGATCATCGAGCATCCGAGGATGGTGGCGCCTTTTGGTGCGATTGAGGCAGTTCTTGTCGCGCATTGGAAGGCGGCGCGAAGGGTAGGCAAAGCCCGTTGTGCGCTCCCAGTGGTTTTTATGCATAATGCCCATCGATTTGCCGGGAAGATCCGGGCAGACAACCATTAAGGCGAAGACAACATGAAACGGCGTGACTTTTTGGAAAAGTGGGGGCTGTCCAAGCTCAAGATCAAACTCGGTTTTCTCGAAGGGGAGTTTGAAATCCGGGACCCGGACCGGGCGGCGGCGTGGGAACTGTATGTGGAACTGCTCACGCGCATCACCACCCAGGGCCTGGCCCCGGATGCCGGTGACGAGAAGACCGCACTTGAAAGCGTCCATGCCCTTTTCCCGCTCACCCGGGAAATACTCAAGCGGCAGGGCTCTGGCTCCAATGAGTTCGCCAAGCTTGCCATTCCCGTGCTCAACCAGATCATTCGGCCGTTCACCGCCAAGTGGCACCGGCTGTCGCTGGCCGAGGGATTCAAGGATGCGGGGCGTTGCCAGGAATTTCGCGCCGAGTTGGCCGACCTGCAACAGACCTTGCGCAATTACACCCGCGCCCTGGCGGCCATGGCCGACGTGGAAGACCTGACGGTGCTGGAAGACGTTTAACCCCGCCAACTGGCGCCAACATCTCCCCCGCTCCCATCACCGGCGATCGCCATGACTCAGGTCTTCCTCAGCTACAGCCGCAACGACCTGGAAGCCGCACTGCGGCTGCGCGACGCCCTGGAGAAGTCCGGGATTTCCGTCTTCAAGGACGATGTCGCCATCCGTGCGGGCGACCGCTGGATGGAAAAACTCGAGAGCGCTCTCAAGGAATGCCAGAGCTATGTCCTGCTGGCGGGTCGCGACGGCGTGCGGCGTTGGGTGGGGGCGGAGGCCCAGATTGCCCTGAACCGGCATCTTTCGCCCCAGGACGACGCCGAGCGACTGCCCATCTTCCCCATCCTGCTGGAGACAGGACAGCCGGAAGACCTGCCGCCTTTCCTGGCTCTGTTCCAGGCGGTGCGCTGGAATCCCGCCGAGGCGCTGCCGGACGATCTGTTGGAGGCCATCCGCGCCCACACCATCCGTTACGACCAGCCGCCGGCCTATGAAGGCTGTCCCTTCCTGGGCCTGACCGCCTTTCGCCAGAAGGATGCCCGCTTGTTCTTTGGCCGGCGTCGGGAAACCCTGGATGCGCTCTCCGGCCTGGGAGACCAGAACCAGGGCAACCCGGAAAGCCTGAGCCTCGCCCCTGGAGGCGGCTATTCCCGTTGGTTGCAGATCGAAGGCAACAGCGGCGCGGGAAAGTCCTCCCTCGTCATGGCGGGCATGCTGCCCTTGATCGAGCGCGGTGTCCTTTGGGCACGCACCGGTTTCGAGCGCTGGCATGTTCTCGGCCCCCTGCTACCGGGCAAGAATCCCCTGGCCCGGCTGGCGGAGGTGCTGGAACATGACCTGATTGCCGATCCGGCGCGGCGCGATTCCCTGGGTCTGTTGAGCCGCCTGGAAGGGGACGAACGTGCTCTGGCTTTTCGCCTCAAGGATTTCAAGGAGAACGGCACCGCTTTCCTCCTCGCCATTGACCAGTTCGAGGAATTGTTCACTCTCGCCGAGGACGGACCGCGCCGACAGTTCGATGCCCTGCTGGCCCACGCGCTTCAGGACCCGGCCTGTCCCCTGTTCCTGATCAGCACCGTGCGTGCCGACTTCCTGAATCGTTACGAGTGCCTGCCCAGGCTGCTCGAACTCTACAACAGCCGTTGCCGCCGCTACTTCCTGCCCGGCATTTCGGCCCAGGGCTTGCGGGAGGTGATCGAGCAGCCGGCGCGGCTGGCGGGCCTGGACGTGAGCGAAATCACCGAAGCCATGCTGCTGGAAGCCCGCGACGAAGTGGGCGCCCTGCCGCTGGTGGAGAATGCCCTGACCGTGCTTTGGAACCAGCGCACGGGGCAGCGCTTGAGCGGTGAGAGCTATCGGGCGGCCAACGGCATCGCCGGCATGTTGAGCAGCCAGGCGGACGCGCTCCTCAGCCGCATTGACCAGTCCCTGCCCAAGGGCCGGCATCTGGCCCTGGAACTGTTGCTGCGCCTCACCCGCATCCATGAGGAAGGCCGCCACAGCCGCCAGCGCATCACCTGGGAGGAAGCCGTCCTGGTGGCCGGCGGTGGCGACAGTGCCAAGGGGGAAAAGCTGGTGCAATGGCTGGCCGGGGCGCGCCCGGAAGAGGGTGCGACCGAAGCCGCCCGGGGCAGCCTGCGCCTCCTCACCATCACCACCGAGGGGCCGAAAGACGCCCCACAGCGTCATGTGGATCTGATCCACGAAACCCTGATCCGCGCCCGGGGGCGGGACGACAAGACCGGCAATACCATCGGCTACTGGCCCACCCTGTACGACTATATCGAAGCCAATCGGGATCGGGATTTGCAGTGGCAGCAATTGCGCCACGACGCCCAGCGGTGGCAGGCTAGCCGATTCCTGGGCAGTTGGTGGAATCTGGCCGGTCTGGGGGGCTTGCTGCGTTATCGCCGGCTACCCCTCGCAAAACGTAGCCTGGAAAGACGCTTCCGACGCTGGAGCTTGGCTGGTCTGTTGGTACACACCACCCTGGCTTTGGCAGTCATTGGTGTGTTCGCCGAATCTGCCGATTGGGCCAACGAGAACAAGCTGCCGCCCAACTATGTCCTCTGGAAATTCTTCTGGCTCCTTGGTTACGAACCCCTGCCAGAAATGGTGGAAATAAAGCCGCCGGCCAAGGGAAGCTTTATCATGGGATGCAAGCCGGAACGGGACACGGCTGAAGTTACCTATATATCTAAGGACGGTAGTATCAGGAAGCGTACCTATTCGTGCCGTGACTCCGAAACTCTACCAGTTGCCTTGAGCCGAGCCTATGCTATTGGCAGGTATGAGGTATCTTTCCTGCAATATGACTATTATGTATGGCAGCAAAAAAGTAGCCGCAAAGGTGACAGATTGAAGTATCCACTTGATCATGGGTGGGGGCGTGGTGCCATGCCGGTGATCAATGTCAGTTGGGAGGAGGCAACTGATTATCTCGCTTGGTTGAACAGACGCAATAGCCCCAACTGCGGGAAAACCAAACAATGCTACCGTCTACCCACGGAAGCCGAATGGGAATATGCAGCGAGGGGCGGGCACGACGAAGACGATGATAGTCCGTTTGGGTGGCAGGGTAAGGCTTTCGAACCGGCTAAAGCCAACTGCGGTGAGGATAGGCCGCTCTCAACGGACCGATCCAATAGTTGGGCGAATGGTTTTGAACTGCACGATATGGTTGGGAATGTGGAGGAATGGGCCTACAGCCGTACTGCCAATGCCCCCCCCGCTGCTTTGGTTGGGGGTTCTTGGGGGGTGCTGGCGTCAGGCTGCCGCATAGCCCACCGTGGGGGCTTCCCGCTCGGTCGGAGCAGCAGCGTCGGTTTTCGGGTGTGTCGTGGTTCCCCCATCGAACCACGGGATGCCGGCGCGTCGGACACTGGAAAGCAGAACCCCTGACCACTGGGCGCCGCGTAGCATCTTGAAGGATTGGGCTTCATGCCTCAGCCCAAACAGACGGTTTTATTCGTCGCCTGTACTGTCGTCTTCCAGCGCCAGTCCCCGCTGGCCATCTTCCCGGAAGGCGTTGGGATCAAATCCGTCCGCCAGAGTGATGGCGCGAATACTGCACTGACCGGCGGCTTTGAGCCGTTCGCAGTATTTGTACAGGGTTGAAGCGTCCTCGGTGAGGATAAAAGGGATCGCTTCATGGCAAGCCTGGGCGATCAACTTCACGTCATCACGGACTACATGGCGCGGCGTGGTGGCATCGCGAGGTAGCAGAGCGTTCCAGAAATGGGCGGCGGCTACGCCATGAGGAATGTTGAACGGAATTGGGCGGAAGTTTCTGAGAGGCAAGTCGGTGATGGCCTGCTTGATACCAAACTCGGCGGCAACAATGGCGGAAAAATACATGGGCACCTGCTGTTCCAGCATCAGGCGGTAGTATTTGGCCGCCACCCCATGGTTGGGCCGATTGCCATCTACGAGGGAAATCAGAAAGCTCGTATCGAGCAACACGCTGGCCGTCACGCTTGCCCACCTCGCAAGTCTTCAAGCCAGGCCGTGGCATTGGGGATGTTCGCCCAGGCGGCGGTACCCCGCTGCACCAGCACCTGAAACTCGGCCTCGTCGTATGCGGGTTCGTGCGGTTCGAAGGCCAGCAGGCTCGGGTTGCGAACCGCACCCGTAAGCAGATTTTCTTCCGCCACGATGCGCAACAGGGCCGGACGATACAGGCGGTTCTGCTCTTCCCGAGCCAGCAAGTCTTGCGTCGCCGCCACCTTCAAGACCGTGCCGTCCTCCATCTCAAGATGAACATTGGCCCTGGTTTTTCCACCCCAATCAATGACCCGGCCACGAACATACTTCTCTACGGCGACCCAGGCTTCGTCAACTCTACGGAAGTCCGACGAAGCATTCACCACAAGACTGACGGCCCCCGATTTGTCGCCGACGCTGTAAATCCGATGCGCATTCTGTCGTGCCTGCTCCTGCCAACGCTCCACGACTGCCGCACGCTTGGGGTCAATGAGATTCAGGCTATCACCGGACTTGAGCCGTTCCAGGTCTGTCCAGAGCGTGGTTGCCGCCAGAAGGCCGCCGGCCACCACCAATGCCAATGAGCCTTCTTCCACGGCCACCAATACTTCGTTGGTGTCCACCTCCCTGGAAGAACCGCGCAGAAATTCGCTGACATCCTTCTGGAAGTCGCCAAGAACGCTCAAGGGCACGTGCCTCGGCCCCACTTCAACATTGTTGATGCGGTCACGAAGGGAGAAGCGAAGCTCGTTCAGCGGTTCCATGCGGGCGATTGTACAGCCTGAGACCAATATGAATAAACCCAATTCAGCGGCCGGAGCCCGGGCTTCCTGTACCAGGTCAACCGAACCGCGCGGCACCCAATGGTCAGGGGTTCTACGATCCAGTGATAGGGGTGGCGGCATCAGGCGGGTCGATGGGGGAATTTCGACACACACGAAAACCGACGAAGTTGTGTCGGTAGCCAGGATGGGTATCGTCGCGCGCATACGTGCGGCATTGGAACGAATCATCGGTCCATGCGCCGCCGCGCACAGCACGCGTTGCATCACCTTTAGTGCCTAATTTACCCGGTTCAGCGAACTCATTCAAACAGAATTCCGATACATTACCAGCAAGGTCGAGCAGGCTCTGATCCAAGGTTCCCAGGGGAAACACCCCCACGGCACTGGTGCGACCCAGGCCGTCTCCATCCTCATAGTAGCGATTGGTCAGGCCGTCTTCGTAACTATTGCCCCACGGATAATATCGGCCATCGCGTCCGGCGGCGGCTCGTTCCCACTGTTCTTCAGTTGGCAGGGAAATGGGCTGTCCGGTACGGGCAGAAAGCCAGCGGCAGAAGGCGATGGCCTCGAACCAGTTCACAGTTTCGCGGGGCGAATTGAGTTCGTCCCATGCAGGCTGAATCGGAGCATCTTCCCGCCTGGCCAGACCATGCCACCAGCGATCCTCCCGGTATCCCCCATCGTCTATAAAGGCCCGGAACTGGGCATAGGTTACCGGATACTTTGCAAGCCAGAAGGTGGGGAGACCGGGATGCGATTTGCCTTGGTAAATAAAAGGCTCGGGGCCGGCAATCTCCACCCAGGCGATGTCGGGTAGGCCGTCCGGACGTAGCCCGACACCGGGGCGGTCATCCAGCCCAAGCCGCCCCAGGGCGCGGCCGATGGCGGCACGGGCGGCGGGAGATGGTTCTAGTTTCGGGTCGGTCATTGGCTCCAGCCAGCGTTTCCGGAATCGTTGCAACAACTTCGGCGGCAGCGAGGGGCTCCCGACGTAGCGCCAAGCGTCCGCCGCCACTTCCGGGTTGCTTCGACCGAGCCAGTCCAATAGGCCGTGAAAGGCTTTCTCGTCCTCCGCGCAGGACTCGGCGGCGATTTCTGCCACTACTTCCCAACCGGTACGCTTCCACCAGCTAGCCGGGGGCCAGAACGCTAACGCCAATCGCCCGCCGCGGCTCTCTTCCAGCAGCACCCGGCTGGCCAGGTATTCCTGTAGCAATTGATGGCTGAAACGCACATCCTCGCCATGAAGCTCAAGCACATTGGCGTCCTGGGAAAAGTCCAGCAGTTCGGCTGTCAGTTCCGGCGGCCATTCGATCCGGGACAGGGCTGTCCGGGCGCCATCGTCGTTCTCCGAGGTCCCCATGCGCTGGAGCTTCTCCGCCACGAGCGACAAGGCCCGCAGCCAAGGATCGAACACCGGCCGGAGGCGGTCGTGCCGGGTTTCGCGGGCTTTGGTTTCCCGGTCGTAAAGTACCCGCAAGAAACCCTCAAACAAGCGGGCGCGGTTGGCCGGAAGATCGGCTCCCAATTCGGCCATGATGTGCAGCAGGTAGGGGTTAGCAGCTAGGCGAAGCAAATTGCGAGGATTCCCGATGTATGCATATCGCGCTGCTTTGTGCTGCCCAAATATCCACAGATAAGGATTAAGTCCTGATGGAAACGTTGTATCGGTCCAAAAAGAACTTTCCTGGGCTTCCTTACACCATGCTTCCCAGGCAGCCCTGATTTCCTCTCCCCCGGCCATGCGCCAGAATAAGGCATCGGCCACTTCATCACCCCCGGTCTCGCATTTCAAGGCAAAAAAACGCTGTAGAAATTCCCTTACCTGAAGCGGGCTCAAGAGTTGCAGGGTCAGGGTGTCGAAGGGCAGGTCGAACTCGGTGAAATCCTTTTCGCGGCAACTGACGATGACGCTGGCCAGCCGCTCGTCGGCCGCCAGGGACATGATCTGTGCCGCCTTGTGCCGGCGCTGGCCAGGCGGGATTTCGTTGATGGCATCCAGCAGCAGGACGGCCCGGCCCTGGCGAATCAATTCGGGCAGGTGGCGGCCCAATTCCCCCAGGTTGCGGGCAATGAAAGCTTCCAGGTTTTCCCCGTCCCGTGTCCAAAGCCCCAGGGGCACCAGAAGGGGAATGGGTGCTGCCTCGTCCCGCTGGGCCAGCCGGGCGTAATCTACGGCGATGCGTTCCAGGGAAAAGGACTTGCCGGCCCCAGGCTCCCCGAGCACCGCCAATCGGCGCACCTTTCGGCTAGGCAAGGCCCGATAGGCGTCCAGCACGTCGGAGTAGGTTCGCTCATTGACTGTCTCCGCATCCCGCTCGACCCGGAAAGCCTTCAGCAGCACGTGGGTGTCCATGCGCAGGCCTTTCATGGCACGGCCGGAGGAGAGCGACTCCCGCTCTCGGCCAGCCACCGGCACATAGCGCGCCTCCCGGTCCGAGTAGACCCGGAATACCAGGCTATCGAGCCATTCGAGTTCGGCCCGGCGCTGGCCCACCGGAATCCCCCCGGCTACCCCATCCAACGGCGCCGATCGGCCGGGAATTTCCAGTCGTTCTATGGCATCGAACAGGGCTTCCCAAGTGGCCGCCCGATCCCGACGCGCTTCCACCGGCTGCTTTTCCGTGATGACAAACGGCAGGGAAACCGGAGCGATACGGAGCGGTACCAGGGACAGACCCAACCTGTCGGCATACAACAATTCCCGCTCCTGCCAGCGGCAGATCGCTGAATCGTCGCCGACAATGGCCACCACCAAGTCGGCGTTTAGTAGGCCTTGCTCAATCCGGCGGTACCAATCCTGCTCGCCTTCCTTTATTGAGTCTTCATCCCGGAATACGCGTGCCCCCTGGCTATCCAAATGGGTATGCACGTCCTCGGCCCACGTATGGGCGGCGCCACCACGGGGGTAGCTTATGAAGATGCGCAGATTCTCGATGAGCATGAACGGATGGGAAACCACTGTCAGGAACCGAAGACCATATTGAATGGCGGGAGGCCGCCAATTATGCGGGTGAGAGCCTCGGCCGTCGATATTTCCGTCGTTTGCTTCCAATTTTGACTCGAACATCTCCGTAGCCGGTTGCGAATGAAAAAAGCGCTTCGCGAGACTCAGTCACCACGCATTCCTGGAGGGCAGGTTTGCGGCGATTACCCGACTTTCCAATAAACCCATGGTCCGACTTTCTTGGCGCGGGTTATGGCCGACTGCCGCTTAATGACATCGTCACCAAAAGACATGGCACCTTGAACCAGCCGGAGTGCCAAGCGCCTCATCCCCCAAGTCCCATAACCCGATTCGTCCCGCGAGAAATATGCGCTTGGTTGCCCATCACCCTGCCGCCATGGCCTCCAGCCTCCTTGCGGAGTCTATAAGGCCGTGTGCCACCGCGGAGAAAACTTCCTCCGGAAAGCCCCCCGGCAATTGGGCGGCGACCTGTGCGATGACCGCTGGGGTGCGTTCCAGAACGTCGGCGATGATCGGCTCCATGTTCGGGCCGAGGCCGCAGAGTCGGGCCGTGGTATTGAAATGCCGGCGCTGGATGTCTGCCAGTTGGTAGTGGCTGTTCTTGCTGCGCAGGGCCATGGCGAGCTTCAATTCCCGCCGGTCCAGTTTGCCCGGACCGCTGCCGACCAGGGGCCAGGCGGACAGCACGTCGTAGAGTGGCGTCAGGCGATAGCGTCCGCTGGGCAGGAGGCTCAGGCTGAAATTCTTGGCGTGACCGTCCGTGGCCGCCAGCATCCAGAACAGCAACTGCGCGCGGAGCAGCGTGGCCAGGTCTTCGTCCCGGGCCTGGGAGCCCTGGAGGATGCGCGCGATGGGGAGGAGGCCGGGGCCGCCGTCGGACTCGTATTTCAGGGAAGCCGGCGTGCCCGTGGCCTGGCAGAAATCCTCCTGAGGCAGTCGCAACCACCAGGCGCCCGAGGAATGCAGCTTGCGATCAAAGCGTTCCACCACCAGCACCTTCTGCTCTCCGAAACGGCGTATTGCGCACGGGGCCACGGGGCGGCCGTAGGCGGTGAGGATCTGGGTGCATAGCCACTCATTTTCGACGGAAGTGCGCATGTCCGCCTGGCGATGTCCCACCAGGCCAAGGGGAAACTTGAAGATATGCGTCGTCGGCGTGGCACCCCGTGGTCGGCACCAACGACCTTCGTGCCATAGCAGGGCGGTCTTCTCCTGGGCGCCGGCCAGGGAGATGCGGAAGTCATCGTTTTCAAGCGCCTGGCCCGGCAAGGGTGAGGAGACGGCAGCCTGCAGCAGGCGTTCCAGCGCTTCATCGTCCAGGGGCTCCGCCGCAATGGAAAACACGTTCTCCGGCGTCTGTCCCTCGGGCAACAACTGGACCGCCCCTACGCAATCCCGGCCGATGGCTTCCAGGAGATCAAAGGCATCTTGAGCCCGCGTGTGGAAGCGCGATTGCAGGCGGCGCCGGATGGCGTCGCTGTCGGGCACCAGGTTGTCGAAATAGAAGCCGATGCGCTCGCCTTTGAGCGGCAGGTTGTCCAGATTGAAGGGCAGGGACAGGGAGAGGGGCCGCGCCTCGGCGGACGCCACCCAGGCCGGGTCATACTGAAGTTCCATGGGGCCACGGGCCGGCAGGCGCCACTGGCCAACCCTCTGGCCGTTGGCCCAGATGTCCAGCGCCCGGCTGAGTGATCGGCGTCCCATGGCTTACCACTCCCCGGCGGCGGGTGGGCTGCTGGCCTGATCGCGGATGGCCAGTTCCAGCCCCAACACGTTGGCCAGGGCGAGAAGGCGATCCAGCGTCAGCCGATCCGGGTTTTCTTCCAGTTCCGACAGCCGGTTCTGGCTGATCCCCAGTTTGGCGGCTACCGCCTGCTGGGAAAGTTTCAGCGCCCGGCGCCGGTTGGCCAGCACCTGACCCACCTGGGTGGAAGTAGAGAGTATCTGGGCCACGGCAAGCTCCATCGGGAATGGCGATAAATGAATAATATCGCTATGAACGATAAATGTAAAATATCGGTTATGCCGATGGCGATGCCGGCAAGGGCAGTCATCGAGCGCTGCTTTACTCGGAGCTACGGCTGATCCGAAATGCGCCCCAAATGGTGGCTTTTGGCGCAAGAGGCAGGGTGGCCCATGTGCCAGCATTGGCCCCATGCCCAAGAGATCAATTCTCGCGATAGTCCTGTTCCTGTCCATGCTCGGCGCCGGCCTTCACGCCGAAGACCTGGGCACTCTCGGGCCGACCTACGACATCGCCGAGCGTGACCTCATCGAGGTCATCAAGGACAAGTTCCGCCGCATGGAAAAGACCGGTGAACTGGCCGGGATGCAGGAGGACTACAAGCGCAAGGTAATCGGCGGCATCGAGCGCCCCAGGCCCGTACCAGGCATCCGTGCCACGGAAACCGCTCGGACCTTCTTCATTGACCCGACCTGGACGCTGGATCGGAACGTGGTGGATGAGAGGGGTACCGTCCTGTATCCCGTCGGCACGCGGATCAACCCACTGGACTACGAGCGCATGACCCAGGCGCTACTGTTTTTCGATGGCAGGGACAAGAAGCAGATCGCCTTCGCCAGGCGCTTCATGGCCGAGTCCAAGATGCGCGTGAAGCTCATCCTCGTCGGCGGCGAGCCGATGAAGCTCATGCGGCAGTGGAAGCGGGAAGTGTTCTTCGACCAGGGCGGGGCACTATCGAGGCGCTTTTCCATCACCCAGGCACCGGCCGTCGTCAGCCAGGAAGGGAGGCAGCTTCGTGTCGATGAAGTTCGGCTTTAGGCTCCTCCTGGCTTTCGGTGTGCTGTTCTCGGCAACTGCAAGCCTTGCCGCTTCCTGCAAGGGCAAGTTCGCCAACCCGATCACGGATATCTGCTGGTCGTGCATGTTCCCCTTGCGTATCGGCGGCGCGACACTGGCCGCGATGGACCAGGAAGACACGGCGAATCCCGGTGGGGTGGCGTGCGCCTGCGGCAATCCTCCGAAGATCGGTATCAAGGTCAGCTTCTGGGAACCCCTTCGCCGGGTGGATGTGTCGCGTCAGCCTTTTTGCATGGTGAGCCTGGGCGGCATCAAGATGGACCCGGGCTTCGATGCGCCGACTCATGGACGCAGCACGCGGGATTCCCAGGACACGAGCTCCTTCTACCAGGTGCATTGGTACGTCGACCCGATCATTTATTACCTGCAAGCCGTACTCGATAACAGTTGCCTGGAGAACACCGGCTTCGATGTCGCGTACCTGACCGAGCTTGATCCGCTTTGGCATGACGACGAACTGACGCGGATTTTGAGCCCGGAGGTCTACCTGTTCGGCAACCTGCCGGCGCAGGCCGCCTGTGCCGCCGATTGTGTGATGGCCACAGCGGGGTTCCCCAACAACACCTTCTTCTGGTGCGCCGGCTGCCAGGGCAGCCTCTACCCCATGAACGGCAACGTCCAGGCCCATGTCGGCGGTGTGCAGGCGTCCAGCCTCGAACTGACGCGCATCATCGCCAAGATGCACCGCGAAGGCCTGATGTGGTCCGCGTCCGGCGATGGTGGCCTGTGTGGCTATTACATGCAGCCGATCATGGACAAGACCGGCTACAAGTACCACATGCTTTATCCGGTTCCGCAGACCCAGAAGGTCGCTGGCAAGTGCTGCCAGCCCCTGGGGCGATCTACCCTCCTTTGGGGTGCCGGGCGGGAGTTCCCCTTCGAGGGGGAGGACTTCGCGTACCAGGTCTTTCGCAAGCGCAACTGCTGCCAAGGTGTCGTAGGGGCGCCATGAGAGCAAGGAATCATCCTCTGTGCGCAGGTTCGATCCTTGCGCTTCTCCTCCCCTTGTTCCTGGCGCTGGCGTCCTATCCGGCCTCGGCCCAGGAATCTTTCTCCCGGGGCGGCACGAATCCCGCAACTGCCGGGACCGGCGCGGGGCGGCAATCTCTTCCGTTGGCAGAGGACATTGCCAGGGCACAGTCCAGGGCGCGGGCGGCGATGGGGCGGGTACCCGAGCCGGATCTGCTCAAGCAGCAGTACGGCGGTGCCGGCATCCCGCGTATCGAATCGGTGCCCAAGCCCGCGGCACTCGCGCCGGACATCGCTGAGTTGGCGCAGAAATACAAGGCACTGGGACGCCCTCTGGCGCCAGGCAAGCAAGGGCCGGATTTGTTGGTGATGGTGTCCTTGTCCATGCCCAGAGAGGCGCTTGCGCGCCTCGCCGACCAGGCCGAGCGTGCCGGTGCTGTTCTCGTTTTTCGCGGCCTGAAGGGTGACTCCATGAGGAAAATGGGGGAGGAAATCAAAGCCATCGTCGGGGACCGCAATGTCTCGGCAGTCGTTCATCCTCCAGCGTTTCAGCAATTCAGCGTCAAGCAGGTGCCGGTGGTGGTCATCGCGCGACCGGACGCCGGCAGCGTGCTCGATAGCGGCTGTTCCAGGGCGGAAACCTTCGTCAAGGTGTCCGGGGACGTGTCGCTGGATTACGCCCTGGAATACATCGAGCGCAGAAACCCGGCCTGGGCGGACGTGGCCAGGTCATTTCGGACCAAGATTATCCGGGGGATCAACTGATGCGCCGCACGGCCTTCCTCGTCCTCTGGTGGGCGGCAGCGTGCCTCGCAGACCAGAACAGCGCGTTCCAGGACGGCGGCAGCCTGGGAGCCTCGGCCAAGCAGGGCGCATTCTCCGGGATCAGCAGCGGCGCAGCGGCAGGATCGATTCCCTCTTATGGAACGGCTCCAGCCGAAGCGCAGTTCTATCAGGGTGGACAAGGACAGGTAACCGGCCCAGGCACCGCGAAGGTGCAAGGCTGCGCGACAACGACGCCAGATGCCGATCCCATCAAGCGCCAGGAGTGCGCGGCGGTCAACTTCCTGGCCAACAACATCCAGGTGCGGCCTCAGATTGCCATTACCAGGAACGACCCGATGATCCTGACGGCGAAAGCCAATCAGAACAACGCGGAGACCTTCTTCCAGTCACTCGGCCTCAGCGGTGGCACCGGCAGCAGTACCCAATGCACGACGAGCACGCAAATAACGCCGGCGCAGTTCACGACGCAAACCTGTTCCGTGCTCAAGGAAGTCGGGACTCAGCAATGCAGCCTGGGGCGGGTGGTCAATATCGATACCGATGCGAATTTCCAGTGCGATCAGACGGTGACGGCCTATCAAACCTTGAAGTGCCGCCGCGGTAGCAGTGTCACGGTGGGCTTCGGTCAATGCACCCCTGGCGCCTGGCTCGGCAGGGCGGCGTTCGTTGATTGCAGTTGGTGCGTCGACCCGTACTTGGCCCTGAATGTCTATTGCGGGAGCGATGGGCACTCCTACGACGTGGAACCCTATCGCTCCTACGATGGCGCGAATCGTTACGACTACAACTGGATCGGCTACCCGTGGAATGGGAGCTATGGCTTGTTCCATGTCGCGGTGGCGCCGGGGCAGTCCGTAACCGACCACTACGTCAGCAACCTGGGATTTGGCTGCAACCTCTACGTCTATTACAGCGTGGCTTGCGGCACCACCACCTGTACCCCCTCGGTACGCGATGTCAGCTCTGGGTGCAATGCGCAGAGCGGCTCCGGCACCGGCGTCCCGCTCCAGCTTCCGCTGACGAAGACGGTTTCCACCTGGGTGTCCGACCAGTGCCAGGCGTTGAAGACGCGTACGCAATGAGGAAGCTTGTTGCGGTCTTCATTCTGCTTGCAATCATCAAGGGCGTGTGCGCCAGGGATTGCCAGCTATCCGGGTCAGTCTGCGTCGACTCGACCCCAAGCAAGAACATCTCGGGTGTCACGGTCAATGTGGCGGAAGCAGGAGGGTGCTGGGAGTACGAGGACACCTACAGTTGCCTCCAACCCAACGCTGTCAATTACTGCCAACCGTTTGCCTCCGCCCAACCGGCCTGCTGGCAGACCAACTCCCAATGTGCCCAGATGGATACCTCGTTCAACGCGGGGTGCATGAAGTACACCCAAACCTGGCGTTGCGGCAACCCCGGCATGGCGACACCCGCCAACACCATCCGCCTAGCCGATACCTTTACCCTGGTGTCGAGCAACTATGACCCGTCGCCGTGCGCCTCTCTAAGCGGAAACGCCAACTGCACTCTCGCATCGAGTACCTGCACGTCCACAGCCCCGGCTTCCCCCTTGCCGGCAGGCGTTACCCCAAGCCAGGCGGCCCCGGACGGCTGCTATCAGGCGACGAATACCTACGCCTGCCTGACCGGCCGCTCTGACGCGTCCGAGTGCAATGGCTACGCCTCGAACCAGAATTGCACGCTGCAATCATCAACCTGCACGGATCAAACCCTTGGGCAGTGCACCTTCGAGCAGAGATCGTACAGTTGCATGTCCACGCCAGCCCAGAGCAGCACGGTGACGGATTGCTCGGGCCAACAGTTCTGCCAGGGCGGCAACTGCTTCAACAAGGGCTCGCCGAACGACCCTGACTTTGCGCGATCCATGGCGCTCATGGAGGCCGCACGGGAGGCCGGCACCTATGGCTCGGAAACGGAGGTATTTCGAGGATCTGATGCTCGCTGCCGCATCAAGCTGTTCGGCCTGGCCAACTGCTGCAAGACGAGCGGCGGCGGAGGCGGTTTCTCCAACTCGGCATTGATCGGTGCCGCTGTGAAAGTCGGCGGGCAGGCCTTGGATGCGGGTTCCGGCTACGTCTACGATGCCCTCTACGACGCACCTACCCTGCAAAAAGGTCTGGGCGCAATTCTCGGCGTCTCGGGCGCCGACGGATTATTCAATCCTTCCTTCGGCTTTTACGGATTTTCGTTCCAGTTCTCGTTCAGCCAAGGATTCGTCTTCACCGGCTTCGATCCCTATACCTTGGCACTCCAGATCGCCATCATGATCCTTCAGGATCTGATGTCCTGCGATCAGAGCGAGCAAATCCTGGCGATGCGTCGCGGCCAGAATTTGTGCCATGAGGTTGGCACCTACTGTTCTCAGGAACTGAAGCTCCTGTTCGTGAAAATTTGCATCGAACACACCAAATCGCATTGCTGCTACAACAGCCGGCTCGCGCGAATCATCAACGAGCAGGGCAGGGCGCAGCTTGGCAAGGCGTGGGGCGCGGCGGAAAGCCCGAATTGTTCCGGCTTCACCCAGGCGGAATTTTCCGCCATGGACTTCTCCAGAATTGACCTGTCGGAATTCACGGCCGAGATCATGGCCAACATCAAGTTACCGAACGTGGGAGCAATGAGCCAGCAAACCCAGTCGTCGGTCCATCAGAAGGTGCAGAGTTACTACCAGAAGTGAGCGCAGAATGAGAGCCAGAGAGCCGAAGTTACCCCGGAGAACAGTCCGATGTGCAGCCCTTGTCGCCTTGATCCTTCTCGCGGTGGCGCCGGGTCTCTCTGCCGCTACCGAATACACGAGCGTCAAGCCTGTGATGCTGGAAGCCCTGGATGCACCTGGCGGTGTGGCCAATGGTGTTCTGGTGGGGCCGATTGCGGACAAATTCTCTGCCTCCACGGGATCACCGGCCCCGGTCGTGGTGGAAGTAACGACCCTCAAGCGCTTCAAGCAGGAGGGCTGCAAGCGCCTCAACGTGCGTCTGAAGCAAGCGAACGTGCCGACGAAGGAAGGAAAGCTGGCTGAGTTCGGCGTCGACTACGGCCTGAACCTCTGCCGTGACGGAAGTTCCCCGACCGAGGGCATGGATCTGGAGAAGGTGGGGAAGGTTCTTGAGGGCGGCGCGCGGACTAAACAGCCATGAGCGCACGCCGAGGTCACAGGCGCCGTCGTCGGTTCTACATGAATACGGCTGGTGAGACATTGAAACGTGTAGCCAATGCTTTTGCTTGGCGAACATTTATTTCCCGCGTACGTGGAGGGGATAGAGGACTTTCATAACTCATTTTCGCACGATAACATTACGCATGTTATCGTGCGAAATATTAGTTACTTTGGTGGCTTATCCATGTTAGCCCTCGCTACCACCGTTCGACACTACCTCCACGAAGTCTTGGGTATTCCTACGTCCAGTGTGAAGCCGTGGGCGCGAGAAAACGAATTACCGTACTTCCTGCGGGACACCTTTCAGTTCGGGGAGATCGAACTACTGGGACACTCCATTGTGCTGGCAATGGGACGTGCTGAACAAAAACAGTCTCTCAGCGAGGTCCGAACGTGGTTGGACAAGGTAAGGGTGTTGGCCGGACAGCCGGCGGTCTACGTCACAGATGCCTTGGCCTCCTACGAACGTCGACGGCTGATCGAGCAAAAAGTCCCGTTCATCGTTCCAGGCAACCAACTCTATTTGCCGGACTTGGGCCTCGACCTTCGTGAATACTTCCGGCAGCGCTCACCAACGGCGGAGTCTGCACTGAGTCCTTCTGCGCAGGCCATGCTGATCACGGCCCTGCTGCACCAGCCTTGGCAGGCCGAATGGCAACCTTCGACGGTTGCGGTCGCCTTGGGCTATACGCCGATGACCCAGTCGCGCGTGGTCAAGGAACTGACTGCGGCCGGACTTGCCGCCGCGTACACCGTGGGCCGGTCTCGCTGGCTGCGCATGGAGCAGCCTCCCCAGGAGACATGGGAGCGGGCAAAGCCTGTGTTGCGAAGTCCGGTCAAGCGGACCGTCTGGGTGCTTGCTGAAGACCCCATGGCCAAGCAACTGGGCCGATTGGCCGGCCTGAGCGCGCTGGCGCACTATTCAATGCTGGCCGAGCCAAGGTGGCCGGTGTACGCCCTAAGCGCCACGGAATGGAAGGCGGCGACAGACGCAGGCCTTCAAGATTTGCCCGAACCCGTTGCCGGTGCGCGCGAATGGCAGTTGTGGAGCTATAGCCCGGCGTTGTTGCCAGGCGCTGCCACGGTTGACCCGCTCTCGCTGATACTCAGCCTGCAAGACAACGTGGATGAGCGCATCCAACTCGCGCTGGACGAACTGAAAGGGCAACTGACATGGTGAGAGGGCTGGACGGGATCGAGTGCCGCAATCATGGCGGTAGTCATCATGTTTTCGGCTACCACGGCGTGGAAAGCGATGTGTCCGTGCCAGCGCACCGGCCGATCAAGCCGATATATATCCGGCAGTTTTTGAGTCTGATCGATAGCGTCAAGGAGTTGCAATCATGACTAACGCCACCATTAAGCAAGTCGCCCAGGTGCAGCCTGCGCATCCGTTCGAGGCCTACGCCCACATCGTCAGTCCTCTATCAGTGGAGGATGGTGGCGGCTATCTGATTACTTTTCCGGATTTGCCCGGTTGCATGTCCGATGGCGAAACTGAAACAGAAGCCGTGGTTAATGGGCGTGATGCCTTCGCGTCGTGGATTTCGGCCAGAGCCGATGCTGGCAAGTCGATTCCGGCACCGTCCTATCAACCTGAACCTGTACCGATGGCCTCAGGTCGTTTTGTCACTCGCCTGCCCAAGTCAATCCACGCCAAGTTGGCTGAGCGCGCCAAGGCCGAGGGTGTCAGCTTGAATACCCTGGTTCTCGCCTTTATTGCCGAAGGTTTGGGGCGTAAAGATGTACATGCCTGATCGTGGCGGCGAGACGGTGGATGTGCGCCCACGACATTGGGCTCCCGCCGCTCGAATTCTTTGCGGGAGAATAGGTGCCATCCGAGTCGAAGCCAATGGATTTCAGCCTGATCGATCGGGTGTGGGTTAGCCGTATCCCGGTGAAAGCGGTAGATAGGGTGGCATTTACGGAATACAGCACGCACCCAGAAGTAAACAAGCAACAAAATTTTTTACATGGTATTTTTCATGGCATCGAACGAGCGTGTCAACTTCAACTAACTGTTATTATTGTTGTTTTTTGTATTGTTGACAATAGAGTGGGGAATATCGTTCCGTTACAAAACACGCTGAACGGCCGCCAGGAGACGGTGACCTTTGGGTGCTATGGAAGCGGCGGTATCACCCTGGCGGAGGCCCGGGAGAGGCTTCACGAAGCGAAGC
>JAYTVW010000060.1:0-95522 GCA_043743785.1 Rhodocyclales bacterium
ACGCGCCATGTGGCTGGCCACACAAGCGCTTTGCAACGCAGCATGGCGCTCGTATGCAAGATGGACAATGTTCAAGTTATTCTTTCTCGGCGACTTAGCCTCGCCACGCACGCCAGCAAGGGATGCAGCCTCGGGGAAGTAAGCTCATGGCCTATGAAGCCGCTCCGACCGCCGCAAGTAACTCCTGGGGGGCGAAGATAGGCAGGGTGGCGCGGGTAAAGTCTTTGCCGTTACGGGTGACGATGGCCGACATGCCGGCAACGACGGCGGCTTCATGCAGCACCGCATCCTCGAAGTCGGCGAAATCCAGCTTGAGCGCCCGCGCAAGCACGTCACGATCCACGCCCGCCACATCGAACATTTCCAACAGCACTTCCAGGTGCTTCTGCGCGAGGACCTTGCCGACCGACTTCGTGGCGAGGTAGTGAATGGTGGTCACCGTGGTGGCGCAGATAGAGGCCTGAAGTGTCCCGCTATCCACCAGCGAAAACAGGCGGGCGGCCACCTCCGCGTGGGGTTCCCGGGCGAGGAGTACATCGAGAACCACGTTGGTGTCGAACAGCACCTTCACCGGTATTTCTCCTCCAGGTGCTGGTGGTAGTCATCCTCCGAGACGGCCGACCCCGCCAGCGCTCCCAGCAGCGAGCGCACCCTGGGCGTGAGTTCGCCCCCTGTAGTTGGGGCACCTGCATCCATCAGGGCGAAATAGTCCGCAACCAATTTCGAAACGGACTTGCCGGACACGGCGGAGTAGCGCTTGGCGTTGCGGATGAGCGCATCGTCAAGTCGAAGGGTAAGTTTTGTGTTCACGGCGGACCTCGTGACGTACGCTTGAGCGGTCAATTGTACGTCAAGCTGAGGAAGGTGGAAAGCGAGCAGATGCAGCGCCCAAACGCCTTCGGCGCTTGTCGCATCACCTCGCCATGATTACACTGCAGGCAGTGCAATCACCGGAGTCCATGCCATGGCCAGCCTCACCATTCGTAATTTGGACGACCAGCTGAAGACGCTGCTACGTATGCAGGCGGCTCGCCATGGCTGCTCGATGGAACAAGAGGCTCGGGACATCCTGCGCCGGGCGGTGGAAGAGCGCCCTGCCGGCGTCGGCTTTGCACAAAATATCCAGCGGCGCTTCGCCGAGCTGGGGGCGGATGACTTGCCGATTCCGCAGCGTCAGGCGGCGCGCCTGCCCCTCATTCCGGACGGGGATGAGTGAGCATGGGCCGCATCCTGCTCGACACCAACGTGCTGTCCGAGCTCATGCGCCCCCGTCCGGCCGTCGAAGTGCTGGACTGGTTTGAGCGGCAGCAGGGGATCTCGTTTCTGATCTGTGCCATTACCCGCGCGGAGATACTGCTGGGTATCGCCTTGTTGCCTGCCGGCAAACGCCGCGAAAGCCTCGCTGCTGCTGCGGAGCAGATGTTCATTGAGGACTTCGCCGGAAAGTGCCTGGCCTTCGATGCGCGCTGTGCAACGGAATATGCGCTGCTCGTCGCCGGGCGTACCCGTCGCGGCCAGCCCATGTCCACCGAAGATGGACAGATTGCCGCCATCGCCCTGTGCCATGACCTGCCCCTGGCAACCCGCAACGGCAAGGATTTCCAGGGCGTGGAAGGGCTTGTTGTGGTCAATCCCTGGGAATGATCTTGTTGTGGCTCGGAGTTTCTTCCGACAAGGGATCGTCCAGCGCTTGTCAGCCGAACCGGGCCAGTATCCGCAAATCTTCCCCAAGCTGGCGCACATCCTTGATCTTCAGGCGGCGCTGCTGGCTGAGGTCGGAGAGTTCAGGCAGGCGGAAGAGGCCGTTGGCGGTGTCGCCAAGCAGCGTAGGGGCCAGGTAAAGCAGGAGTTCATCCGCCAGGCCTTCCCGGATGAGGCTGCCGTTGAGTTTCATGCCGGCTTCGGAATGGACTTCGTTGATGCCCCGGCGGGCCAGTTCCGCCATGAGGGCCGGCAGACTGACCTTGCCGCTTTCATTGGGCAGCACCACCACCTCGGCCCCCAGGTTGGCCAGGCCGTCCCGGCGGGAGGGATTGTCCACGGCGCAGGCGATGAGGGTCTTGCCGCCCTGCAGGATGCGGGCGGTGAGCGGTATTTCCAGTCCGGAATCCACCACCACCTTGAGGGGCTGGCGCGGCGGCTGGCCGGCCCAGTCCACGTCCCGCACATTGAGTTGCGGGTCGTCGTCCCGTACGGTGCCGATGCCGGTGAGGATGGCGCAGGCCCGGGCGCGCCAGCGGTGGCCGTCCCGGCGGGCATCCGGCCCGGTGATCCACTGGCTCGTGCCGTTGGTCAGGGCGGTCTTGCCGTCCAGGCTGGCTGCGGATTTGAGGCGCAGCCAGGGCCGGCCCTGACTCATGCGGGACACAAAACCGATATTGAGTTCCCTGGCTTCCGCTTCCAGGAGGCCGGCGGCGGTGTCGATGCCGGCGGCGCGGAGCTTTTCCAGGCCTTGCCCGGCGACGAGCGGATTCGGGTCCTGCATGGCGCAGACCACCCGGGCGACGCCGGCTGCGATCAGGGCGTCGGCGCAGGGCGGGGTGCGGCCGAAGTGGCTGCAGGGTTCCAGAGTGACGTAGGCGGTGGCGCCCCTTGCCTTGTCGCCCGCTGCCTTCAGGGCATGCACTTCCGCGTGAGGCTCACCGGCCCGCACATGCCAGCCCTCACCCACCACCGAGCCATCCTTGACGATGACGCAGCCGACACGGGGATTGGGCGAAGTGGTGTACAGCCCCAGCGCCGCCAGTTGCAGGGCGCGAGCCATATGGAGGTGATCTGAGGCGGAGAAGCTCATTTTGGGCTGGGCGTGTTGGAGGAAGCGAAGCGGATCTTCCGGCGATGATGGGTATCGCTGCGCTCAACCCATCCTACTTACGCACTTCCCGGATGGCTTCGGAAAAGGCGTCCACGTCTTCGAAGTTGCGATAGACGGAGGCGAAGCGGATGTAGGCGATCTTGTCGAGTTTCTTGAGTTCCCGCATGACCAGTTCGCCGATGCGATCCGAGGCCACTTCCCGCTCCCCCAGAGTCATGAGGCGTTCCTCGATGCGGTCCAGGGCGGCTTCAATGGCTTCTGCGGCGACCGGGCGTTTGCGCAGGGACAGGCTCATGCTGGCCCTGAGCTTGGCGCGCTCGAATTCGACACGGCTGCCGTTCTTCTTGACGATCTGGGGTAGCTTGAGTTCGACGCGCTCGTAGGTGGTGAAGCGCTTGTCGCAGGCGGGACAGCGCCGCCGCCGCCGTACCGTATCGCCGTCCTCATTCTCCCGGGTATCGACTACCTGGGTATTGGGATCGGCGCAGTAGGGGCATTTCATGTTGGATAAGGCGTGAGGAGTGAGGTGTTAGGGGTGAGGAGTAAAAGTCACCGGGCGCGAAGCGCCCGCAAATTTCACCCCCTCACTCCTCCCCCCTCACTCCTCACGCATTTCAGCCGTACACCGGGAACTTGGCACAGAGGACGGCGGCTTGCTCGCGGACCTTGGCCAGGACGGCTTCGTCGGTGGGGGCGTCCAGCACGTCGGCGATCATGTGGGCCACTTTCTCGGCTTCGATCTCGGTGAAGCCCCGGGTGGTCATGGCAGGCGACCCGATACGGATGCCGGAAGTCACGAAGGGCTTCTGCGGGTCGTTCGGGATGCCGTTCTTGTTCACCGTGATGTGGGCGCGGCCCAGGGCGGCTTCCGCTTCCTTGCCGGTCAGGTTCTTGGGGCGCAGGTCCACCAGGAAGACGTGGCTCTCGGTGCGGCCGGAGACGATGCGCAGTCCCCGGGATTGCAGCACCTTGGCCATCACCTGGGCGTTGTCGATGACTTGTTCCTGGTAATTCTTGAAGTCCTGGGTCGCGGCTTCCTTGAAGGCCACGGCCTTGGCGGCGATGACGTGCATCAGCGGGCCGCCCTGCAGGCCGGGGAAGATGGCGGAATTCAGGGCCTTTTCGTGCTCGGCCTTCATCAGGATCACACCGCCCCGGGGGCCCCGCAGGGTCTTGTGGGTGGTGGAGGTGACCACGTCGGCGTGGGGCACCGGGTTCGGGTAGAAACCGGCGGCGATGAGACCGGCGTAGTGGGCCATGTCCACCCAGAAGATGGCGCCGACTTCCTTGGCCACCTTGGCGAAGCGTTCCCAGTCGATGCGCAGGGAGTAGGCGGAGGCGCCGGCCACGATGATCCTGGGCTTGTGCTCCCGGGCCAGGGCTTCCATCTTGTCGTAGTCGATCTCTTCCTGCTCGTTGAGACCGTAGGACACCACGTTGAACCACTTGCCGGACATGTTCAGGGCCATGCCGTGGGTGAGGTGGCCGCCTTCGGCCAAGCTCATGCCCATGATGGTGTCACCGGGCTTGGCGAAGGCCATCAGCACGGCCTGGTTGGCCTGGGAACCGGAATTGGGCTGAACATTGGCCGCTTCGGCGCCGAAGAGCTTCTTCAGGCGATCAATGGCCAGTTGCTCGGACTGGTCCACGTACTCGCAGCCGCCGTAGTAGCGCTTGCCGGGATAACCCTCGGCATACTTGTTGGTGAGCTGGGAGCCTTGGGCTTCCATCACCGCGCAGCTGACGTAATTTTCCGAGGCGATCAGTTCGATGTGATCTTCCTGCCGGCGAGTTTCGCTCTGGATGGATTGCCAGAGTTCGGGATCGACCTTGGCCAGGGTGTTCTGCTTGGAAAACATGGCAAGTACCTGGAGAAATAAGAGAAAGGGGCGGAATTCTAACATGATGCGGCGCATTGACCGTGCTGCCCTCGCTGCAAAAAACACGGGTTTATGCGGCGGACCCTCAAGTTCTCCAGCATCTTTCCGAAAACAGGAGCATGGCACCGCCCGCCAGCACGCGCTTTCCCTGCCGTCCGCCGGGCAATGACGAATGGAGTTCCACCATGCAAAAGACCGTGATCGCCCTTGCTGCCGCCCTGATGTGTGCGGCGCCCCTCGCCCAGGCGGCCTGGCAGCCCCTCGTCCAGGAAGGCACCCGGCGGGTCGAAGTAGACCCCGCCCGGGGGGCCGCCGATTCCGGGCGCCCAACCTTTTGGAGCCGCCTTACGCTCTCCAGTCCGGCGGTGGATCCTCTCACCGGGCGTTCCTTCGCCGCCGTGGAAATGCTCAGCCGCTTCGACTGCGAAGGCCGGCGCGTCGCTACCCTGCAGCGGGTTTACCGGGACGAGAACGGCGTAGCCCTGCGGGATGAACGCCTGGTGGCGCCGCGAGAAGCTGCCGTGGAGGCCGGCGCCGACGAGCGCCTGTTCGGCATGGCCTGCAAGGAGGCTCTGGTGCGCCAGGCGGATGCCGGCGTGAAGGCCCGCGCCGGCCACGCGGACTTCAACCAGGCCTTTGCCGGCCGCATCATCGCCGCAAACGACGAACACGCGGCCCCCAAGGCGGAAAAGCCCGCTGAAAAGGGTGCGGAAAAGGTGCCGGAGAAGGCCGCGCCGGAGAAACTGCCCCAGGCCATTAGGAAACCCATCAATCCCGAGCAATTGCCGGCCCAGATCAAGCGCCAGTTGGTGAATCCGGAGAAGATTCCCGCGCCCCACAAGAAGGCGGAGAAAGCGGAGGCTCCCGAGCATGATCTGGAAGCACCGCCGCCGAAGAAGAAGGTGCGCAAGGCTCACCCGGCAGCCCACAAGCCCGAGGTAGCCGCTGCGGCCCATGCCGTGCCCCATGCCCCACACTGGAGCTATGAGGGCGAGGCCGGTCCGGCCGCCTGGGGCAAGCTGTCCCCGGCCAACATGTCCTGCGACATCGGCACCCGTCAGTCCCCCATCGATATCCGGGAAGGCGTCAAGGTGGATCTGCCGGAAATCCGCTTCGACTACAAGCCGTCCCTGTTCCGCATTGTGGACAACGGCCACACCATCCAGGTGAATTATGGCGAGGGCAGTTCCCTGACAGTGCAGGGCAATCGCTATGAACTGGCGCAATTCCACTTCCACAAGCCCAGCGAGGAACGCATCAACGGCAAGACCTACGACATGGTGGTGCATCTGGTGCACAAGGATGATGATGGCCACCTGGCGGTGGTGGCGGTGCTGATGGAGCGGGGCAAGGACAATCCCTTCATCCAGACCCTGTGGAACAACCTGCCCCTGGAGCAGAACGCGGAGGTTTCACCGCCGGATACAGCCATCGAACTGGGCAAACTGCTGCCGGAAAATCGCAGCTACTACACCTACATGGGCTCCCTGACCACGCCGCCCTGCACCGAGGGGGTGCTGTGGATGGTCATGAAGAACCCGGTGCAGATTTCTCCCGAGCAGGTGGCGGTGTTTTCGAAGCTCTACAAGAACAACACCCGCCCCATCCAGAAAGCCCTGGGCCGGCTCATCAAGGAATCCCGGTAAAGGTGTAGGTTGCGCCGTGAGGCGCAACACAACGATGTTGTGCCTGGCGGCACAACCTACGAAGGATGGTGAACGAAAACGGCCGCGAGCTTTTCGCTTGCGGCCGTTTTCGTTTGTGCGGGGATGTTTCAGTGTGCGATGTACGACTCCAGCTGTTCGATGATGAAGCGTTGCTGGTCGAGGGCCTCCTTCACCAGGTCGCCGATGGAGACGATACCGAGAACCTTGTTGTCCGCATCCAGCACCGGCAGGTGGCGACAGCGCTTTTCCGTCATGAGGGCCATGCTTTCCTCGGTGGTGCGGTCGGGGGAGACATAGAAGACCTTGGAGGTCATGATCTCCCGCACCCTGGTGTCGCTGGAAGTCTTGCCCTGCAGGGCCACCTTGCGGGCGTAGTCGCGCTCGGTGAAAATGCCCGCGAGCATGTCTTCTTCCAGCACCAGCACGGCGCCGATATTGTTTTCCGCCATGACCTTCAACGCATCCAGCACGGACTCCTCCGGATGCACGCTGATGATCCTGGAATTCTTCGCTGCCAAGAGTTGCCTGACGGTCTTCATGGTGTCTCCTGATTGTTTTCGTGTGGGACGGTGGGCGGCTACGATAGCACGAAACTGACACTACGCAATATGCCTGCAAACAGGCGCGGGAAGCCGGGGCGGCGGCGCTCAATCCCGCAGGAAGCGGCGTACCGATAGCCAGGTGCCGGCCAGGCCCAGGAGGGCGGAAACGACGAACAGCAGCAGCGTCTCCTCCGACGGCAGGGATTGCAGGCTGAGGTTCAGATTATAGGCGGCAGCCAGGGTGCCCAAGGGGCCGCGCAAAGCCAGGGTGGCGCCAAATACCAGCAGCCAGGCCATGGCGCCGCCGGAGAGTCCCTGGATGAGGCCCGCGTAGTAGAAGGGGCGGCGGATGAAGTCGTCACTGGCCCCCAGCAGGCGGCTGACCTCGATCTCGTCCTTCTGGGTGAGGATCTGCAGGCGGATGGTATTGAAGCTCACCGTCAGTAGCGCCACGCCCAGGAGCAGGGCCAGGATGGACAGGGCCGTGCGCCCTACCTGGAGCAGGGCATCCAGGCGCTTCACCCAAGCCGAATCCAGTTGCACCTGGGCCACCTGGGGCAGCTTGGCCAGCTCGCTCTTGAGGGCTTCCAGTTTCTGCGGCGTGTCGTTCTTCGGCGTGACGATGAAGGCGTCCGGCAGGGGATTCTTCGGCAGGCTGTCGATGACTTCCGCCAGGCCTTCGTTGGTCTTCAGGCGTGCCAGGGCCTCGGCCCGGGGCACGAAATGGATTTCCTGCACGGCCGGGTTCTGCTTGAGGGTTTCCGCCAGGGCGGCGCCGGCCCCTGCGGGGGCATCCACTACCATGAACACACTGACCTGGGGCCGGGTGGACACCAGGCCCGCCAGGGTCAGGAAATTGCTGATGAGCATCTCGCCCGTGGCGGGCAGGGCCAGCACGATGCCCAGCACCAGGGCGCCAAGCAGCGCATTGAGCGGCGCATCCTTGAGGCGGCGCAGGGCCGTGCTCAGGGCGTCCCGGTGGTGGCGCAGCCAGGACGTCATGGAAGCAGCCGACCTTTCTCCAGATGCAGGCGCAGGCTTTCGCTGGCGGTGAAAGGTGCCTCGTCGTGGGTGGCCACCAGCACGGTCACGCCGGCCTTGTGGAAGGAAGACAAGAGGGCGACGATCTCCCGGGAGTAGGCGGCGTCCAGGCCGGCGGTGGGTTCGTCGGCCAGCAGGATGGCGGGGCGGTTGACGATGGCCCTGGCGATGGCCAAGCGCTGCTGTTCACCGCCGGAAAGGGCTGCGGGATTGTCGTCTTCCCGGGCCAGCAGGCCTACCTTGTCCAGGGCCGCACGCACCCGCCGGGCGGCATCCCGGGTGGGTTCGCCGCCGATGGCCAGGGGCAGCAGCACATTGTCGAAGACGGAGCGGTCGAAGAGCAGTTTCTTTTCCTGGAAGATGAGGCCCAGGCTGCGCCGCAGGTAGGGCAGCGTGGCCCGGGGCAGGGCCGTGATGTCCTGTCCGTTCACCACGATGCGTCCGTCGTCCGGCCGTTCCAGGGCGGCGACGAGCTTCAAGAGCGTGCTCTTGCCCGCCCCGGAGGGACCGGTGAGCACGGCGAAGCTGCCCTTGGGCACGAGGAAGGACAGGTCCGACAGCACCGGGTTGTCGTCCTCGTACTCCATGGAAACTTTTTCGAAGCGGATCACGGCGGCGTGAATTTTTTCTGCGGGAGTTCTTTTACGGCGCAGAGATGGTACCAGGCCATGCGGCGATTCGCGCAGGCCTGCTGATTACTGGCTGGGGAACCGGCGTAACCTTTTTCCGGGCCCCTGCGCCTTGCGTATTTGACCATGATCGTTAAAGCCTACTGGATGGGTGCGAAGAGAGCGTCCACGAATTCCCGAGCCTTGAAGGGCTGCAGGTCGTCGATGCCTTCACCTACGCCGATGAAGCGCAGCGGAATGGGCTGGACCCGGGCGATGGCGGCAATAACGCCGCCCTTGGCCGTGCCGTCCAGCTTGGTGACCACCAGGCCCGTGACGCCCAGGGAAGCATTGAAGGACTTGACCTGGGTGACGGCGTTCTGGCCGATGTTGGCGTCCAGCACCAGCAGCACCTCGTGGGGGCCGGTGGGATCCGCCTTCTGGATGACCCGCTTCACCTTGGCGATTTCCTCCATGAGGTGCAGCTGGGTGGGCAGACGGCCGGCGGTGTCCGCCAGCACCACGTCGATGCCCCGGGCGCGGGCGGCGTTAATGGCGTCGAAGATCACTGCCGCCGGGTCGCCGCTTTCCTGGGCCACCACGGTGACGTCATTGCGGGCGCCCCATTCCATGAGCTGTTCCCGGGCCGCCGCGCGGAAGGTGTCGCCAGCCGCCAGCAGCACCGACTTGCCCTGGCTCTGGAAGTGCTTGGCCAGCTTGCCGATGGAAGTGGTCTTGCCGGCGCCGTTTACCCCGGCCAGCATGATGATGAAAGGTTTCCGGCCTTCAACGGACAGGGGTTTTTCCAGCACCGTCAGCAGTCGGGTAAGGATGTCCGTCAGGGCCACCTTGAGTTGTTCGGCGCTTTCCAGCTTTTCCTTCTTCACCCTGGCCTTGAGTTCGGACAGCAGGAATTCGGTGGCATCCACACCGCAATCCGCCATGAGCAGGGTGGCTTCCAGTTCTTCCAGCAGCTCGTCATCGATCTTGCGGCCACGGAACAGATCCACGATGGGGGTGCCCAGGCGCTCCCGGGTGCGCGCCAGGCCCTTCTTGAGGCGCTCGGTCCATGACAGCTTGACGGGGGGAGCTTCGGCGGCAGCAGTAGCCGGCGTGGCGGGGGTTTCCTGCGGCACTTCCGCAGATGTTTCAGACTTTCCGGATTTCTTGAAGAAACTAAACATGGGTATCCGTGGTCAAGTGAAGGCTATGCCGAACGGCTTGGCAGTCGTGCGTCATCAGAACCACATGGTATAGGGAGCCGAACAAGTATTACGTGCAGGCCGCAAACCCATTAAGATGCCGTGTTCCAGGATCGACACCGGGTTCCAAGATGCGGAATTCTAACAGAAGCCCTCACTCTCCATGATTAAGCTAAAACATAGAACTGTCTGCCTGGCCTGCGTCCTGTCGGTGGCCGCCTTGCCGGCCCTGGCCGACGGCACTTTCGAGAAAACCCTGCCCAACGGCCTGAAGCTCATCGTCAAGGAAGATCACCGGGCGCCCACCGTGGCCCACATGGTGTGGTACCGGGTCGGCGCGGTGGACGAGGTGGACGGCACCACGGGGGTGGCCCACCTGCTGGAACACATGATGTTCAAGGGTACGGCCAAGGTCGGCCCCGGCGAGTTCAACCGCCGGGTGGCGGAGGCCGGCGGCCGGGACAACGCCTTCACCAACCTGGATTACACCGCCTATTTCCAGCAGGTACCCAAGGCCAAACTCGGGGAAATGATGGCCCTGGAAGCGGACCGCATGGCCCACCTGAAGATCGACCCGAAGGAATACGCCAAGGAAATCCAGGTGGTGATGGAAGAGCGGCGCATGCGCACCGACGACAACCCCCAGAGCAAGGTGGTTGAGCAGCTCATGGCGACGGCCTACACGGCCCATCCCTATCGGCGCCCGGTCATCGGCTGGATGGTGGATCTGGAGCACATGACGGCGAAGGATGCCCAGGACTGGTATCACCGCTGGTACGCGCCCAACAACGCCACCCTGGTGGTGGTGGGCGATGTGAACAAGGATGAGGTCTGGCGTCTGGCAGAAAAGACTTACGGCGCCGTCAAGGCGGTAAAGCTGCCTGTGCGCAAGTTCGTCGGCGAGCCGCCCCAGGAGGGCATCAAGCGCCTGGTGGTCAAGGCACCGGCGGAGCTGCCCTACCTGGTCATGGGCTGGAAGGTGCCCAAGCTGGAAAACGTGGAGAAAGACCGGGAGCCCTACGCCCTGGAAGTGCTCTCCGGCGTGCTGGACGGATCGGACGCCTCCCGCCTGCCCAAGAGCCTGGTGCGCGGCAGTCGCGTGGCGGTCAGCGCCGGCTCCGGCTACGACCCTACCAACCGGGGCCTGTCCCTGTTCACCCTGGACGGCCAGCCGGCGGAAGGCCATACGGTGGCGGAGCTGGAAAAGGCCCTGCGGGAGGAAATCCAGCGCATCGCCAAGGACGGCATCTCGGCCCAGGAACTGGAGCGGGTGAAGACCCAGGTGGTGGCCCACCAGGTCTTCAAGCGCGACTCCATGTTCGGCCAGGCCATGGAAATCGGTAGCGCCGAAGTCATTGGTTTCTCCTGGCGCGACCTGGAACGCATGGTGGCCCGCGTCAAGGGCGTTACCGCCGACGAAGTGCAGGCGGTGGCGAAGAAGTATTTTGGCGACGACAGCCTGACCGTGGCGGTGCTGGAACCCCAGCCCCTGGAGGGCAAGAAGCCGCGCCCGGCAGCGGCCGGCGGGCATACCCATTGAGGATGGCGATAAACATGCAGAAGAATTTGATTGGCGTCGCGGTCTTCCTCTGGGCCGTGGCCGCTTCGGCGGCGGTGGATATCCAGCATTGGGTGGCGCCCTCCGGCGCCCAGGTGTTTTTCGTCGAGACCCATGTGCTGCCCATCGTGGACGTGCAGGTGGATTTCGCTGCCGGCGCCGCCTATGATCCGGCCGGCAAGTCCGGCGTGGCGGGCCTGACCAAGGGCTTGCTGGATGCGGGGGCCGGCGACCTGGACGAGGAAAAGATCGCCGAGCGGGTGGCGGACAGCGGCGCCCACTTCGGCGGCACCCTGGATTCTGACCGGGCGGGCCTGAGTCTGCGCACCCTGTCTTCTGCGGCGGAGCGCCAGAAATCGGTGGAACTGCTACGCCTCATGCTGGCTTCCCCGACCTTCCCCCAGGCCGTGCTGGAGCGGGAAAAGGCCCGGCTCATCGCCTCCATCAAGGAAGCGGATACCCGGCCCGATGCCATCGCCGCCAAGCGCTTCTCCGCCGCAGTCTATGGGGGCCATGCCTACGGCGTGCAGGCCAGCACGGACTCCGTGGCCGCCATTGGCCGGGACGACCTTGAAGCCTTCTATCGCAGCCACTACGGCGCCCGCCGTGCCGTGATTTCCATCGTCGGCGATCTGTCCCGGGCTGATGCGGAGGCCCTGGCCCAGAACCTCAGTGGTGCCCTGCCCCCCGCCGCAGCCGACTCCGCAGCCGGCCAGGTCTTGCCGGCGGTAACGCTGCCGACAGAAAAGGTCGAGCGCATTCCCCATCCGGCGGCCCAAAGTCATATCTATGTGGGCCTGCCCGGCGTGCAGCGGGGCGATCCGGATTACTTCCCCCTGCTGGTGGGCAACTACGTGTTGGGCGGCGGCGGTTTTGTGTCCCGTCTGGTGAAGGACGTGCGGGACGCCAAGGGCTACGCCTACAGCGTGTATAGCTATTTCATGCCCATGCGCCAACCCGGCCCCTTCCAGATCGGCCTGCAGACCAAGCGCAGCCAGGCGGACGCGGCCCTCAAGGTGGTGCGGGAAACCCTGGCGAACTTTCTCGACAAGGGGCCGACGGAAAAGGAACTGGCAGCCGCCAAGCGCAATCTGGTGGATGGCTTCGCCCTGCGCCTGGACAGCAACCGCAAGATCCTCGAATACCTGGCGGTGATCGGCTTCTACGGCCTGCCCCTGGACTACCTGGAGACCTTCCAGAAGAAGGTGGATCAGGTCACGGTGGCGCAGATTCGCGACGCTTTTACGCGCCACGTGCAGCCGTCCCACCTCGTTACCGTGATCGTGGCAGGCGATACGCCTTGAGTCGCGTGCGCATTGTCGGCGGCGAATGGCGCCGCCGCTTCATTACCTTTCACGACGCCCCGGGCCTGCGGCCCACGCCGGACGCGGTGCGGGAGACGCTCTTCAATTGGCTGGGCCAGGATCTCACGGGATTGAAATGCCTGGATCTTTTCGCCGGCAGCGGTGTGCTGGGCTTTGAAGCAGCTTCTCGGGGAGCTGCGCTGTCCACGCTGCTTGAGCGGGATCAAAAAGTTTTTGCTGAATTGGCGCAGAATGCGCGGACTTTTGGCTGTGATCGGCTGGAGTTGCTGCGCGGGGATGCGCTAAAATTCGCCGCCGGCCCGGGTCGGCAGTACGACGTGGTCTTCCTTGACCCTCCTTATGGCAAGGGTTTTTTGGAAAAGGTCGTACCGATGCTGCCCGGATTGCTGGCGCCGGATGCCCTGATCTACGCCGAAGCGGAGCGGGATCTGGGCACGGACAGTGCCTTTGCCGCTTATACGCTCCTGCGCCAGGGGCGCGCCGGCCAGGTGCATTACCACTTGTTTGGAAGCCAACATGAAGAATGACGTGGCAGTGTATCCCGGCACCTTTGATCCCTTGACCAAGGGCCACGAGGATCTGGTGCGGCGTGCTGCGGGCCTGTTCCGCCGGGTGGTGGTCGGAGTGGCGGACAGCCGTTCCAAGAACCCGCTGTTCACCCTGGAAGAGCGGGTGGATATCGCCCGGCAGGTGTTGTCGGTATATCCGAACGTGGAAGTAACGGGTTTTGCCTGCCTGCTCATGGATTTCGTGCATGAGCAGAACGCCAAGGTGATTCTGCGGGGCCTCCGAGCGGTGTCGGACTTTGAATACGAATTCCAGATGGCGGGCATGAATCGCAATCTGTATCCGGAGGTGGAGACGGTGTTCCTCACCCCGGGCGAGCAGTACATGTTTGTTTCCGCCACGATCGTGCGCGAAATTGCCCGCTTCGGCGGCGATATCGGCAAGTTCGTACAGCCGCTGGTGGAGGAACGGCTGGCGCTCAAGGTCGGGGCGCGGAAGTAAACAGGGGCGGCGCGGCCGTCCGCAAAGGGAATGGAAGAGCCTGCCGGGCTCCTAATGCAACTGACGAGGAAATACAAAAATGGCTTTGATGATCACCGATGAATGCATCAACTGCGATGTGTGCGAACCGGAATGCCCGAATGGCGCCATCACCCAGGGTGAAGAGATCTATGTGATCGACCCGGACAAATGCACCGAGTGTGTCGGCCACTTCGACACCCCCCAGTGCATCGAAGTCTGCCCGGTGGACTGCATCCCCAAGAACCCGGACCGGGAAGAAACCGAAGACCAGCTGCAAGCCAAGTTCCTCAAGCTCAGCGCCATCAAGTAAGGCGGCGTTGGCAGGAAACAAAAAACGGCGGTGGCCACAAGCACCGCCGTTTTTTTGCGCCGCGACGGGGCGCTTAGGTTCACTGCAGGTTCTTCAGCAGGCACGCGAAGAGGGTGTCGGGCATGACAGGCTTGGTGAGGAAATCATTCATGCCGGCCTGGATGCAGGCGTCCCGGTCTTCATTGAAGGCATTGGCGGTCATGGCGATGATGGGTATGTGCCGGTATTCGGGGCGTTGCCGGATCAATCGGGTAGCCTCCAGCCCCCCCATGACGGGCATCTGCATGTCCATCAGAATCAGATCAAATGCGCCAGCGGCGACCTGCTCCACGGCTTCCTGGCCGTTTTCCGCCACCGCCACCTGCCAGCCGATGTCCGACAGGATTTCCAGGGCGACTTCCCGGTTAATGGGCTCGTCTTCCGCCAACAGCAGGCGCAAATGGCCGTAGTCCCGCTGGAGGATCAGGGCCGGGCCTATTGCCGCGGCGTGGGTCGGTGGATTTTCCAGAGCGGGTTGGTGTCGCGCCAGGGCCTCCTGCAGCAGATTGGTGGACAAGGGCTTGAGCAGCACTTCGACGAAGCCGGCGCGGGGGGCATCGTCGAGAATCGCCGGATCTCCCGAGGCGGTGACCAGCCAGGCGACAGGCTGGCTGGCCAGAGGGGAGACACGCAGGGCGGCGAGGGTTTCAAAGCCGTCCATCTCCGGCATCAGCAGGTCGATCAGCAAGAGGTCGAAGGGGGTGCCGCTCCAGTCTGCCCGGATCACTTTCTCCAGGGCATCGGCGCCGGACACAGCGCTTTCCGCTTCCAGCCCCGAGAGGCGCAGCAACTGGGTGTGTACCAGACGGGTGACGGGCGTGTCGTCCACCACCAGCGCGCGCAGGCCCAGCAGGTGGGGCTGGGCCTGGGTCGTCGTGGCCGAAACGCGGCCCAGGCGGGCGCTCATCCAGAATGTGCTGCCTTCGTCGGGGGTGCTTTCGGCGCCGGCTTCACCCCCCATCAGTTCTGCCAGTCGACGGGTGATGACCAGTCCCAGGCCCGTGCCACCGTAGCGCCGGGTGGTGGTGTTGTCCGCCTGCTCAAAAGATTGGAACAGCCGGGCCATGGCCTCCGGCGGGATGCCGATACCCGTGTCCCGAACCTCGAAGCGTACCAGGAGCTGGTTCTCGTCCCGCTCCAGCAACCGGGCACTCAGGGTGATGCTGCCTTTTTCGGTAAATTTGACCGCGTTGCCCAGGTAGTTCAGCAACGCCTGGCCCAGGCGGGTGGGGTCGCCGTTCAGAATGCCCAGGTCCGGTTCCACATCGATGATCAGTTCCAGATTTTTTTCCCGGACCCGCTCCGCCAGCATGGCGCAGATGCGGGACAGAACCTGTTCGATCTCAAAATCGCTCTTGTCCAGGACGATCTTGTCCGCCTCGATCTTGGAGAGATCCAGCACGTCATTGATGACGCCCAATAGGTGATCGGCAGCGGCGGAAATCTTATCAAGCCTGCTTGTTTGCTCCGGTATGCGGATCTGCCGGCGCAGGATGTGGGTCAGGCCGATGATGGCGTTCATGGGGGTGCGGATTTCATGGCTCATGTTGGCCAGGAAACTGCTCTTGGCCCGGTTGGCCGCGTTGGCCTGGTCCCGGGCCTGGCGCAGGGCCTCCTCGGCTTGCTTGCGCTGGCGGATGTCCATGATGAAGCTGATGAAGTGGGCCGGGGTGCGCCCGTCGTCGGCCACGTAGTAGTTGAGCAGCTCCACAGGAATCAGGTGACCGTCCCGGTGCTGGTTGAGGGTCTCGATGCGTACCGGCTCCGCGCCGCGCATGGCGGCGGTCGTGGTCTGGAAGTCCCCGTCCCGGAAATTAGGGTCAATGTCCTGTACCCGGAGGGTCAGCATGGCTTCCACGGAATAGCCGAGCATGGCCGCCGCGTGAGCGTTGGCATACATGAAGCGGCCATCCCGGGTGTCTACCCAGTGAATGCCGATACCGGCCTGATCCATGGCGTGCTGGGTTTCCTCCAGTCGGGCCAGGCTTTCCTCTTGGAGCCGCCAGGCACGCCGGGTGGAGCGGGCAAAACTGAAGGTGCCAGCGAGGAAGACCAGCAGCACCCCCCCAACCAAAGCAGCCTGCTGGTTCCACTCGGCCATGGCCGTATCCATGGGGATGCCCACCAGGATGGTGTAGCCGTACTTCGCATTGTGCCGGTAGGAATAGACCCGGTTGATGCCGTCCGGGCTGGCGGCGCCGCTGTAGTAAGTGCCTTCCTGGGGGCTTTTAGCCAGGGCCTCCCGAAGGACGGGGGATATCTGGCGGTTGCCGATAGCCAGACGGGGGCTGTTGTCGAAGGTGGAACGGGCCACCAGAGCCATGCTGCTGTCCCGCAGGGCGATGGAACTGCCGGGGGACAGCCTCAGGTCCTCGAACATCTTCACCATGTCGTCGACGAAGATGGAGGCATACACCAGCCCGGCGAAGCCACCGCCCGGGTTGTTGATACGGTGGGCGCCGAGCCAGATCCACTTCTGGGAAATCTTGCCGATGATGGGTTCCGCCATGACCATACCAAGTCTGGGGTCGTCCCGCAGCCGCCGGTAGTACTCTCGAGGGGCAACACTGGCCGGCGGCATGGGTACGCCGACGCCGTAGATGGCATTACCGGCCGCATCGGTGGCCCGCAGCAGGTCCAGATGAGGGAAGCGATCCTGCTGGCGGGCCAGGAAGCGCGCGACGGCAGCCGGGCTTACCTGCCCTCCTTCTATCTGGTGGCCGATTTCATCAGCGGATACCTGAAGGGCGTAGTCCATGGCGTCCAGCATGCCGAGGACCGTCTGATCCACAGACTTGGCCAGGTTCCGGGTGGTTAGGGCGACCCGCTCCAGGGCCTCGTTGCGCAGGTTCCACAGCGTCAGCAGCGCCGCCAGGGTGATGCCAAGGACGACGAAGGCTGTGCCGATATACAAAATGCCACTATTGCCCCGGATGGTCCGGATACGCTGGTGTGGTTGCGGGACAGGCATGGGTGGTGGTGTCAGGCGGGCGGGGTCTGATTGAGGGGGAATCTTACCCGAAGCAGCGGGCGCCGACCGTGAGCTTGTTCACGCTCGTGCAAAATACGAAACGCCGCACGGAGGGTATCCGGGCGGCGTTTTATGGGGCGCTTCGCGGGGTGTCAGGCGCCGACGATACGCACCCGGGCCTTGTCGATTTCGGCGCGTAGGGCGGCGTAGTCGTACACCACCGGGAATTGCGGAAACTCGTCGATGACGTTCTGCGGCGGGTGGAAGAGGATGCCGGCGTCGGCTTCCCCCAGCATGGCGGTGTCGTTGTAGGAATCACCGGCCGCGAACACCGTGTAGGCAAGCTCCTTGAAGGCCTTCACGGCGGCACGCTTCTGGTCCGGCATGCGCAGGTGGTAATTCACCAGTTTGCCGGTGGCGTCCGCTTCGAGCTTGTGGCAGAACAGGGTGGGCATGCCCAGTTGTTCCATCAGGGGCTTGGCGAATTCGTAGAAGGTGTCGGAGAGGATCACCACCTGGTAGGCGTCGCGCAACTCGTCGAGGAATTGCTTGGCGCCGGCCATGGGGCCCATTTCCGCGATGACGGCCTGGATGTCTGGCAGACCCAGCTTGTGCAAGGCCAAAATATCCAGGCGGTACTTCATCAGCTTGTCGTAATCCGGCTCGTCGCGGGTGGTGCGGGAGAGTTCCGGGATGTTGGTGCGTTTGGAAAACTCGATCCAGATTTCGGGAACGAGCACACCTTCGAGGTCGAGGCAGACAATCTGCACGGGACTATTCCTGTGGAAAGATGAAAGGACGGATTGTAGCAGGGGACTGGCTGGCCGGGACCCGCTGCGGCGGATCCTGGCGTGTTTGCTTACGCGGCTTCCGCCTCGATGTGCTCCGCGAGGGCGGCTGGGGCAAAGGAGTCTTCCATCCTGGCCTGTATGCCGGCCAGGTCGGCGAGGCGGGCGGCGATGGCGTTCCTGGACTGGTTCAGTTCGGCCAGGCGGTCTTCCAGGTCGTCGGTCGCTTCATTGATGCGCTTGACGCTTTCCAGTCGGCGCTTCAATTGCTGCTGGTGTTCCCGCACATGGGTTTCCAGCGGCGCCATGGCAGCCCGCAGCCAGGTCTCGATATCCCGGTTGGCGCTCTCGAAAGTGCGGCGAACCTGCACCGCCACGGTCTCGAAGAACTGCTGGGTGAGGGCGCGCTTCTCGCGGGTGATGATGGCGAGCATATTGAAATGGCTGTTGAAACTCTTTTCCAGCCGGTCCAGTTCCCTCTCGTAACCGCCGATGACAAAGCTCTGGGGCAGTTCCAGGGAAAAGCCATTCTCCACACCGAAGCGCTTGTACATGGACCCCAGCATGGTGGAAATTTCGTTGATGTCCGCCACGGAGTCGTGCAGGCGACTGCGCACGGTGTTGAAGAACTGGGCCATGGCGGTGCGCAGGCCGCGGGAGAACGTGCTGGCCAGCATGGCCTCCCGGGCGTGCCGGGTGTCTTCCCGCAGCACATCCATGCCGAGGTGCTGAAAAAGCTTGTTGGTGAGGGTGGAGAAGACGCTGCGGACCGCGTAGTACTGTTGCAAGCCCTGCTCGAATTCGTCCTTCTCGCCCTTTACCTTGAGCAGCATGTAGCGAATAACACCCTGGTTCTTGCCGCGCAGGTCCGCCAGTTCAGTGCTCTGCTCGTTGAGGCTGGCGAGCCGGGACTGGAGAAGTTCCTGGACCCGGGAGGCGATCTCGCTGGCTTCGCCCTTCACGCTCGCGGTGACGATTTCCCGCTTGGCGGGGATGATTTCACTGGAGAGCGCGTCTTCCAGGGCGGCAATGCGGCTGCGGGCCAGCAGGGCCGGGTCGTGCTGAATTTTTGCCACCAGGGCTTTCTGGGCGGAAACCGGGAAAATCTGGCTCGGCGTCAGGTCCAGGGTGGCCGCGCAGGAATGAACCTGCTTTTCAATCTCCGCATCGATCTGGTCCAGCGTACGCAGGCTGTCCCACATGCCGTCGATCTTGTTCAGCACCACCATGCGCCCGCGCTGGCTGGCGCTGGAGACGTGGTTGTGCCAGACCTCCAGGTCGGAATGGGTGACACCGGTGTCGGCCGCCAGGATGAACAAGACCGCGTGGGCGTTCGGCAGCAAGGACAGGGTCAATTCCGGCTCGGCGCCGATGGCGTTCAGGCCCGGGGTGTCCAGTACCACCAGCCCCTGCTCCAGCAAGGGATGGGGAAAGTTGATGACCGCATGGCGCCAGGCGGGCACTTCGACCTGGCCGTTGGCGTCGGGCTTGAGGCCATTTTCCGCGGTTTTGTCGATATCGAAACCCAGGCGCTCGGCTTCCTCAAGGCTGACGCGTTTCTGCTCACCCACTCTCTGCAGGGTGCGGTGCATGGCGTCCGCGGAGGCGGTATCCAGGGATTCGATGCTCCATTCCTGGCGCACGCGCTTGTACTCGCCCACCGTGCCGGCGCTGGCCCGGGTGTCGATGGGCAGGAGTTCGATCTGGGCCGGCTTGCTGGGATCGTATTCCAGTTCCGTCGGGCACATGGTGGTGCGGCCGGCACTGGACGGCAGGATGCGCTGGCCGTAGTTGGCGAAGAAGAGGGCGTTGATGAGTTCGGATTTGCCCCGGGAGAACTCGGCGACGAAGGCGATGGTGAGCTTGTCGCCCCGCAGGCGCTCCAGCAGCAGGTCCAGGCGTTCATCTGTCTGGGCATCGGCCAGCTCGCTGACATGCAGCCACTCGCGCAGAAGCTGGATGTTCTTTGAGAGCCCGGCCCGCCAGTTGCTGTAGGCGGAGAACTGCTGAATGAGACCCATTGATGCTCCCGTGTTGCAAACAAAAACAAAGGAGGACTCTAGCATGTTTCCAGGAGCGGGAAACAGCCTTGTGGAGGCTGAATACATCTTTACTTCAGCGTTGGCAGCGGGGGCAGCGGAAGGTGGAGCGTTGGCCCATGACCAGGCTCTGGATGGGGGTGCCGCACAGGCGGCAGGCTTCACCGGCCCGGCCATAGACGAAATGCTGCATCTGGAAATAGCCGGAACTACCATCCGAATGGATGAAATCCCGCAGGGTGCTGCCGCCGGCCGCCAGGGCCGCCTCCAGGGTGTCGCGAATCGCCTCGGCCAGCCGGGCAGAGCGGGTCGGCCCCAGGGTGCCGGCCTTGGTGCGCGGATCGATGCGGGCGCGGAACAGGCTTTCGGAAGCGTAGATGTTGCCCACGCCCACCAGGATATGGCTGTCCATGATCAAGAGCTTGATGGGCGTGGCCCGGCCCCGGGTGATGCGATGCAGCCAGGGACCATCGAGGGTGCCCGCCAGGGGTTCGATGCCGAGGCTTGCCAGCAGGGGATGTTCAAGCGGGCCGCTCCCGTGCCACAGCACGGCGCCGAAACGCCGCGGATCCTTCAGGCGCATCAGGTATTCGCCAAAAACCAGGTCCACATGGTCGTGCTTTTCCGCCGGGGTTCCGGCGGGCAAGAGGCGCAGGCTGCCGGACATGCCCAGGTGGATGAGCACTTGCCCGGTGCCGAAATCAAACAGCAGGTACTTGCCCCGGCGGCCGATGGTCCGTAGCGGCTGGCCAATCAGGGCCGCCAGCTCCTCCGACGGCACCGGGTAGCGCAGTCGGGGCTGGCGTACGCTTACCCCGGTCAGGGTCTGGCCTTCGATGCCGGGGGCGAGTCCCCGGCGGGTGATTTCGACTTCTGGCAATTCGGGCATGGCGGTTCCGAGCTTGAAAAATGATTAGACGCCGAGGCGCCGAGGCGCCGAGAAAACCAAAGCAGGTGTGTCCCTGTAGGAGCCAGCTTGCTGGCGATTGGACGCCGTGGCACTTCTGGTTGTTTGGATCGCGAGCAAGCTCGCTCCGGCTGTTTTTCCTCGGCGTCTCGGCGCCTCGGCGTTTCGCCGCACTTTTGAATCGGTCAGGTAGATCAAGTCCGTGCTTGCTGCGGTCGGGAAAACTGCCTAAGATCGACCGAACCAAATTCTAAAGCAAGGCTCTCCTTCATCGTGCATGCCATTCTGCCTACTCCAGCCGGGTCCTTGCGACGGCTCTTGCCAACTGCCCGCCTGGCTTGTGCGGGGGGTTTGCTGTTATGCCTGCTGTCGGGCTGTGCGACCACCGCCAAGCCCATCGATGAAGCCGAGGCCCGGGACGGGACTCCGGCGCTGAGCCGGGGCAAGGCCGTCGGCGGTGAAACCGCTGTGGCTACGCCCTTGCCCGGGCTGGAACTGACCCCCCGCATCGTCTACGAATTGCTGCTGGCAGAAATTGCCGGCCAGCGGGGGCAAATGAATGTCTCCGTGGCCGCCTATGCCGACCTGGCCAAGACCACCCGTGACCCGCGCATCGTGCGCCGGGCCGCCGAAGTGGCCCTGTTCGCACGCCAGAACGACATGGTGCTGGAGCTTGCGCGCCTGTGGACCGAGGTGGAACCCGAGTCCCTGCGGGCGCGCCAGATGCTGGTCGGTGCCCTGGTGGGAGCCGATCGCGTGGATGAGGTGGAACCCCACGTGGCCCTGATGTTGCAGCGGGATCCGCTCCATGCCGGGGAGCTGCTGTTGCGCCTTTCCCGTTCGGTGGCAAGCACCCGGAACCAGGCCCGCTTCTCGGCCATGCTGGAGCGTCTGGCGGCCACCCGCCCTGCCCTGGCGGAGTCCAGTTTCGTGCGTGCCTACGCCGCCCAGCTCGTCGGAGAGCGGGAGCGGGCCTTGTCCGAGGTGATTGCGGCATTGAACAAGCGGCCCGAATGGGAGCAGGCCGCCCTATTCCGTGCTCAGCTGCTGCAGGAGATGGGACGCTTCCCGGAGGCCATGGCGGTGCTCAAGGACTTCCTCGGCCGCTACCCCCATGCCCGCGAGGTACGCACGCAATATGCGAAGGCGCTTACCGCGGGAAAACATTTTGGGGAGGCGCGCCAGGAGTTCATGACGCTGGAAAAGGAAGCGCCGGACTCGGCGGAAACCCTGCACGCCGTGGCCATCCTGTCGCTGCAACTGGGGGATGTGGACACGGCGGAAACCCGCTTCAAAGCCCTCGTCGACCTGGGGCAAGGCGATACCAATGTATTTCGCCTGGCCTTGGGGCAGATTGCCGAGGGCCGCAATCAGGTGGACGCGGCCATGAAGTGGTATGACGCCATTGACGCCGGGGAGCAAAAGCTACCGGCACGGCTGCGCCATGCCGGCCTTCTGTCTGGCCAGAAGGGGCTGGATGCGGCCCTCGCCTACTTGCGGGGTGTGCCGGCGGCGAACGACGCCGAGCGGACCCAGTTGCTCATCAGTCAGGCCCAGTTGCAGCGTGAAGCGGGCCGGGACAAGGATGCCTTCGAGACCCTGGACAAGGGCCTGAAGACCCATCCGGGGCAGCCGGAATTGCTCTACGAATCGGCCTTGCAAGCTGAAAAAGTGGGGCACAAGGAATTGCTGGAGCCTCGCCTGCGCCAGCTAATCAAGCTCAAACCGGAGTTTGCCCACGCCTACAACGCCCTGGGCTACTCCCTCACGGAGCGGGGCGAGCGCCTGGACGAGGCCCTGGCACTCATCACCAAGGCGGTTGAACTGGCGCCGGGGGATCCCTTCATCTTGGACAGCCTGGGGTGGGTGCTCTACCGCAAAGGAGATTTGGAGCTGGCCCGGGAGAAGCTGGCCCAGGCCCTGGCCATACGGGCCGATCCGGAAATCGCTGCCCACCTGGGTGAAGTCCTGTGGCAACTCGGCCGCCACGACGAGGCCGAGCGTACCTGGCGGGAGGCGACCCGTGTCACGCCGGCCAATGGCTTGCTTACGGCCACCATGAAGAAATTTCTCCCTGCCGGGAGCCCATGAGCACCCGCCGCTGGCTGGCCCGCCTGGGCTTGGCCGGGCTGCTGGCCCTGGGCGCCTGCGCCAGCCTGCCGCCGAAGGCCCCTCCGCCTCAGCGACCCTTGCGGGAAAGCCTGGCGGACTTCTCCTTGGAAGGGCGCCTGTCGGTGAAGCGTGAAGGCCAGAACTACGCTGGCCTGGTTTCCTGGCAGCACAGAGGGGGACGGGATGAAATCATGCTGTCCACGCCCCTCGGCCAGGGCATCGCATCCCTGGTCGGCGATGAACACCAGGCACGCCTGGAGTTGGCGGACCATCGCAGCTATACAGCGACGGACGTGGAAGGGCTCTCCGAGCAGGTGTTTGGCGCCCGCATGCCCCTCTCCCATTTACCCATCTGGGTACTGGGCCGGGCCACCGCCGAAGGTCGGCTAGCCCGGGATGCCTTGCAGCGCCCGGCGCACTTGGTGGATCAGGGCTGGGAGATCGACTACCAGGCCTTCGAGAGCGACGCGCCCGACGCCTTGCCCACGCGACTGTTCCTGCAGCGCGGCAACTTGGAAGTGCGCCTGGCCATCGACAGTTGGACGCTGGAAAACCTAGTTGCACCGCAGCAGCCCAAAGGCGCAGAGGAAAAACAATAAACCTCATGTAGTGGCGAACGCATGAGGTTTTTATGCAATAACAATAATTGCTTTAGATCTCAAAGAGAAGACGCGAAAGATAACGAATGTCTAATTAAAAATATCTATTTTACTGTTTTTTACCAAAGGAAGTTGTGTGATATTGCTGACTGGTGGAACCGGATTTTTAGGATCGCACATCCTGGAGGGGTTGATTCAATCGTACCCGAACGAGATTGTACTCCTTAAGAGAAAGCGTAGTGGCCTGAATAAAATAGCGCACTTGCAAAGAGGCCTATATGAGACATTCGACATCGAGGATGGCGGCGTTGAGGCGTTGTATTCACGCTATCCGATTCATACAATTATTAATTGTGCGATTTGCTATGGACGGAGTGGAGAAAAGAACTCCGAGGTTATTGCCACCAACCTGACCTTCCCAATTAATTTAATTGAAGAAGGTTTGACGCATGGCTTGCGGCTATTTGTCAACATGGACTCCTATTTCAACAAGGAAAACATGGCGTATAGTCATCTTTTAAATTATGCCGTATCAAAAAAATCTTTTTTGGTATGGCTGCAATATTACTCGAGTAGATTGAAGGTGGCCAATCTTGTGCTGGAGCACATGTATGGACCTAGAGATGGGGAAGAAAAATTTGTAGCAATGTTGCTCAGGAAGATTGCTTTCCGCAAAGATGCGCAGGTTGACCTAACCCACGGGCATCAAATGCGTGATTTTATTTATGTCAAAGACGTTGTTTCGGCCTGCCTGTGTGTGCTTGAAGAATCCTACAAGAAAAATTTTCGATTTCGAAGTTACGGAGTTGGCACCGGGGATGTCAAGCAGATTCGGGATGTTCCACTGATTATTAGCCGTCTGTCAAAATCTCCGACTGTTTTGAATTTTGGAGCTATCCCATACAGAAAAGACGAGATAATGAGCTCTTTTGCAGATGCGAGCGAGTTAAATAATCTCGGCTGGTTTCCGGAATTCGACCTTGAATCGGGCCTTGCCGACATACTTCATCGCGATGAAGGAAATCGGGATGAATAACAACATCACCTTATCCATTGCAATTCCAACTTTCAACGGGAGCAGGACCGTATCTGCAGCTATCGAAAGTGCCTTAAGCCAGGCTATTAAGCTGGGAGACTCGAGGTGCTTTGAAATAGTTATTTCGGACAATTGCTCCAACGATGGAACTTCGGAAGTCTGCCGAATTTACGCAGACAAACATCCCGATTTAATATCTTACTTTAGAAATGAAACCAACGTGGGATACGATAGAAATATCGATCTCATTTTTAGCCGTGCGCGTGGTGTATTTGTAAAAATATTGTGTGACGATGATGAATTGATGGATTTTGGACTAGCTAGACTTTTTGATGCCACTAGAAACTTTCCCCTTGCAGGCGTTTTTGTTACGAATTTTGATGTGTACAACTCGGAAATGACAAAAGTTTTACACAGCACCCCTATCGGGGATGCGGGCGATCGATTGTATGAAGACACGGAGGAGTTCCTGACAAAAGTAAAGGCTCGTTATGGACAGACTTCATCCTTGATGTTTAGACGTGAAAGTTGGCTAAGCACCCCTTCGGAAAACGCATTTGAAACCATGCACATTCAAGTGTACAAGGTGCTCCATGTACTTCAAAAGTATTCAGGCGTTATAATGCCGGAGCCATTGCTAAAAGTTAGACACGGAAGCCCTAATTTCAACACTTCCGTTATAAACATGGTCAATGTTCCTTTAAAAGCGGTCGTATTACTTCAGGATTTTTGCATACTGTATCCGAATCCAGTCTATAAAAAACTTCTCCGCAACCAAAAAGATTACGTTATAAACATCATTGACGGCATTAGGCGCGACTATTCAATCAGCGAAAAACTGGAACAAATATATAGACAGCTTAAATCCTGAATTGCAATATCGTCATGAAATCATGCACAGACGCCACGCTAATTCTTTTCGGGCTGTTTTGTGGCTGAAGTATTGTTCGCACAATCCGGAGCGCTCATTAAGTGCGCATCTTCTCAGGGGGAATCGAAAAGGTGATATATTTACTCGGAATGAGTCATATTGTTTGTATCCTTCGAGCTTGCGCCCCCCCCAACATTGACGCTCTACTGGAGGGGTTTTGCAAGAATGCCCCAGCGTTCGTCGATGTGGATGTCTACGAGGGCGTATTGCCATATCGCGTAAGGGCCGCCAGCATTTATATTGGGCACGTGGCGCCATATTGGGGAGCCGAGTTGGCCAGACAAACGGAAGCGGCGGTAATAGGCATGGCCCCCGGGTTTGCTGATTTTTTAAATTCAATAGACCGGGAGAGCGGACGAAGCGTGATGTTTGTATTCATGGGAGGCGAGGAATATTTCAACATGAGCATGACTGACTATCAGCCGCCTTGTGATTTTTATATGCCTTGGCACTCAACTCTGCCAATATTGCCAAAGCGACAGGTTATCCCACTGCATGCCATTGAAAAACACGTTGAATTTTGCCTCAAGAAATCCATAGACAACTTTACCGCAATACGTGCATTGAATCCTGACATGCAGATTTTTAATGTCATCTGCCCTCCCCCACTACCGAAAGAGTTCCTGCATAAGGTTGATGGCATTCCAAATTCTGTACAAGAGAATTCTTTTCGTCTGAAGTGTTATCATCTTTATGTAAAGACTTTGACCGAGGCCACATCCAGATTAAATATAAAGTCCTTAATGCCACCGCCTATTGCAATTGACAACAACGGAATGGCCAAGCCAGAGTACATGAATGACAACATTCATGGCAACACACTTTTTGGCAAAGAGGTTCTGGCGCAAATAAATGAACTTTTGCAAACGAGGTGCGGTTGATGCATCCATATTCACAAATGCCGGATCGGAGCTTCTGGCGGAAGTTTGTATCGGACTCCCCATGGCGCGACCTGGGGTTGAACGACTCACCAAAATTCAAATTTCAAGCCCATGACCTAGTGGCAACAGCTGGCAGTTGTTTCGCACAGCACATTTCGCGCTACATGAAAAGGGTTGGGCTGGCACCGTATATTGCGGAACCGGCGCATGTCTTGATGCAGCAGGCTGGCGATGTCCTGGAAAGTTACAGTGCGTTTTCTGCCCGCTACGGCAATATATACACCTCCCGACAATGCCTTGAACTATTCAATCAAGCATTTGAAATAATTCCGATTATCGAGGATTTTGTTGAAGAGGACGGCAAGTGGTTTGATTTGCTGCGGCCAAACGTCGAGAAGGGGGGCTATTCCAGTTTGCATGAAGCGCAATCGGACAGAAGCTATCATCTTGAGCGCGTCAAGGTCATGTTTGAGACCACTGACGTCTTTATCTTTACGCTAGGGTTGACTGAGTGCTGGTTAAATACAAAAGCCGGATACGCTTATCCTGCCTGCCCAGGCACTGTGCATGGAACCCATGTTCCGGATGAACACCATTTCCACAATTTTCGCTGTGCCGAGGTGATCTCAGACCTCTGTGCTTTGATCAGTGGCTTAACTGCAGTTAACGCGGGGATTAAAATCGTTCTTACCGTATCCCCGGTACCTCTGGTAGCCACACATACAGGTAATAATGTACTGGTTGCGTCAAGCTATTCGAAATCTGTACTGCGCGCAGCGGTAGGCGAGATTGCGGCGATATTCGACAATGTCGCCTATTTTCCATCTTACGAAATAATTAGCCACCCAGCGTCGTTTGGACAGTATCTTGCCTCAGATTTACGCGAAGTAACGGAGCGCGGTGTGGCGCATGTAATGGACTGTTTTTTGACCAGCTTTTATGACAGCCACCCACAAGCAGACGCAACTAAGGATACCCCATTGACTGCTAGGCCCATCACCACTCCTGCGGAGGAACCCCCGCCCGAATGCGAGGAGTTATTTAATCTCAAGCCCGAGGATGCTTGAATACATCCCACCCAGAGGAGGATGCGGTTGATCTGCCGCGGCAGGCGTCCCCTGGCGCGGCGTAGCGCTCCCAGATGGGGCGCCAGCGCTGAACCTGACGCACAGTGTATCGGGTTAAACCTAACCTACGTGCCAAAACCCAGGAACCTGTCGGGCTTGAGCGATCGTAGCGAACCGAGAGGGAGAGCGAGGACGGATTTTAGCTTCGCTGAAACTACGTCTTCACGATTTTGAGGTACTTGGTGGATTCCATGTGCCGAAAAAGCGGGGAAATATGGACCGCTATCCCACCGACGCAATAGATCAGCCCTAAGTTCGACAGGCTCCTAGCCTCCGTAGGTCCGCAGTCCCGACACGTCAAGAATCGTGATACCACCGTATTCGATCTTCAAGAGGCCGGCTTCTTCCAGGCATTTCAGGGCCTGGTTGGCACGCTGGCGGGAGACACCGGCGAGGAAACCCACTTCTTCCTGGGAAATCTGCAGTTGCTTGCCCAGGCCCGGGTAGAGCACCGGGTGAAAGAGGGCCGCCAGGCTCCTGGCCACCCGGGCATCCGGTTCCAGCAGGCGCTCGTGTTCCACCATGGCGATGAACTGCCCCAGGCGTTCGTTGATCTGGGTGAGCAGGTATTGGTTGAACGTGAGACAGTTGTCCAGCAGCCACTGGAAGGTCTGGCGGTTCATGTAGGCGATGCGGCTGTCCCTGAGGGCCACCACGTCGTACTTGCGCAGCTCATGCTTGAGCAGGGAGCCTTCCCCCAGCCAGCCCCCTGGCGGCACGCCGGTGAAAGTGACGGTCTTGCCGGTGGTCCATACGCTGGAAATCTTCACCAAGCCGTCAATGACGCCCACCCATTGCTCCGCCGGCTCGCCCTTGTGGCAGACATAGCCGCCGGCCGGCACGGCTTTCTCGATGACGCCCGCTTCGAGGCGGAGCAGTGCCGGCTCCCCCATGGACTGGGCCCAGCTGGCGGAGCGCAGCAGCTCCCGCAGGGTCCGGGTGCCTGCCCGGGGCGCCTCTTCTCCCGGTGGCTTGCCGGTAAGCGTGGAGTAAGAATTGGGGTTCATGGTGCCTTCCCTGTGCCGGTCATGCATTGTTGCTATGACCAAACGAAATAAATGCTGGGATTGTCGAGCGGATGACAGTCATCTTGCCACAGGCTGACTAAAGTTCCGCTCCAGCGTAGTTCGCGGCAGGCCCCAGGGGCCATCGCCAGAATTGAGTAGGCAGCGAGCGGTGTGATTGCCGTCCGTTGCCGGAGGAGACCGTCCCGCCACCCCGCCTTGGGGCCGGGGCGACAAGAGCGGCTTGACCGCACGACAAACGAGCCGCAAAGCGGCCGACAGGAAGCAGATGGACAGCCGCCCGGGACTGGTGCCCGGGAGGGCTTGCTGTCCCGCTTCCAAACACAGGGAGGAGTACGGACCATGTCCGACAACGGCCTTTCCCGGGAACTGCATACTTTCCCGCGCCTGCTGTTCCACCACGCCAGCACAAGGGGCAAGCATCCCGCCATGCGGGAAAAGGATCTGGGCATCTGGCAGACCTGGTCCTGGTCCCGGGTTGCCGAGGATGTGCGCGCCATGGCCTGCGGCCTGGCGGAGCTGGGCGTGAAGCGCGGTGACAATCTCGCCATCATCGGTGACAACCGTCCCCATCTGTACATGATGATGACCGCCGTGCAATGCCTCGGCGGCGTGCCCATTCCGCTCTACCAGGATGCGGTGGCAAACGAAATGCTCTTCGTGCTGCAGGATGCCGACGTGCGTTTTGTCCTGGCGGAAGACCAGGAGCAGGTGGACAAGGTGCTGGAGATCAAGGGCCAGTTGCCCCACCTCGAACACGTCATCTACGACGACCCTCGCGGCATGCGGCATTATAACCAGCCGTTTTTGCACCACATCGAAGAACTCATGGCGATGGGGCGCATACACGACAAGAACCACCCCCATTTCCTCGACGACGAGGTGCAGCAGGGCCGCTTCGACGATGTGGGCGTGATGCTGTACACCTCCGGTACCACCGGCAAGCCCAAGGGCGTGTGCCAGACCCACGCCGCCTTTATTGCTGCCGCCCGAGGCGGCATGGAGACCGACAAGCTGGGGCCCGAGGACGACATCCTCTCTTACCTGCCCATGGCCTGGGTCGGCGACCATCTCTTCTCCTATGCCCAGGCCCTGGTGGGGGGCTTCACCATCAATTGCCCGGAGTCCGGCGAGACGGTGATGACCGACCTCAGGGAGATCGGCCCCACTTATTACTTCGCGCCGCCCCGGGTCTTCGAGAGCCTGTTGACCTCGGTGATGATCCGCATGGAAGACGCGGGGGCCGTGAAGCGCAAGATTTTCCACTATTTCATGGACGTGGCGCGGCGCTGCGGCGCGGACATCCTGGACGGCAAGCCCGTGTCCCTGGTGGACCGCCTGCAATACTTCCTGGGTACGCTCCTGGTCATTGGCCCCTTGAAGAACGTGCTGGGTCTCTCCCGCGTCCGGGTGGCCTACACGGCGGGCGCCGCCATCGGCCCGGACTTGTTCCGCTTCTACCGTTCCATCGGCATCAACCTCAAGCAGTTCTACGGCCAGACGGAAACCTGCGCCTACGTCTGCCTGCAACCAGACCGGCAGATCAAGCTGGACACGGTGGGCAAGGCGGCACCCAACGTGGAACTGAAGATCGCCGCATCCGGCGAGGTGCTGGTACGTGGTCCCATGCTGCTGCAGGGCTACTACAAGCGGCCCGACGCCACGGCGGAATCCCTTGACCCGGAGGGTTACTTCCACACCGGCGACGCAGGTTTCTTCGACGAAGACGGCCACCTGAAGATCATCGACCGGGCCAAGGATGTGGGCAAGCTGTCGAACGGCGCCATGTTCGCGCCCAACTACATCGAGAACAAGCTCAAGTTTTTCCAGTACGTGAAGGAAGCCGTGTGCTTCGGCAGCGAGCGGGACATGGTCACCGCCTTCATCAACATCGACATGGGGGCCGTGGGCAACTGGGCGGAGCGCCGCGGCATGGCCTACGCCGGCTACACGGACCTGGCCGGGAAGCCGGAAGTACTGCAGCTCCTGGCGGAATGTGTGGAGAAGGTGAATGCCGAGCTGGTTGCTGAGGGCATGCTGGGGGATTCCCAGATCCATCGTTTCCTGGTGCTGCACAAGGAACTGGACCCGGACGACGATGAGCTGACTCGTACCCGCAAGGTGCGCCGGGGCTTCGTCGCCGAGAAATACGCGGTGCTCATCGAGGCCCTGTATTCCGGCAAGACCAGCCAGTTCATCGAGACCCAGGTGAAGTTCGAGGATGGCCGCACCGGCAAGGTGTCCGCCAACCTGGCAATCCAGAATGTGAAGACCTTCCCCCTCGTGGGCAAGGCTGCCTGAGAAACAGCCATGAAAAACAAATTGAACCGCAGAGGCACGGAGGCGCAGAGGAAAAGCATGAAAGCTGTCCTTGCCATGCCCGGCCGGGCACTGGAATTCGTCGGCGGATATTCTTTGGCTATCAATACGAGAGGGGCGTTGTTTCGCCAACAGGCAACGGGTTTTCTCCGCGCCTCTGCGCCTCTGCGGTTAGTTCCTTCTTTCGCAGGGAGGCAGGCATGAGCGGCAGAAAGATCGGCGACGTCATCCTGGACCTGCAGAACATTTCCCTGCGGTTCGGCGGCGTCAAGGCACTCACGGACATTTCCTTCGACGTGCGGGAGCATGAGGTTCGCGCCATCATCGGTCCCAACGGTGCGGGCAAGAGTTCCATGTTGAACGTCATCAATGGCGTGTACCACCCCCAGGACGGCAAGATCATCTTCCGGGGCGAGCAGCGTAAACGCATGGAGCCCCACTTCGCCGCCGGCCAGGGCATCGCCCGCACCTTCCAGAACATCGCCCTGTTCAAGGGCATGAGCGTGCTGGACAACCTGATGACTGGCCGCATCACGAAAATGAAGGCCACCTTCCTGGAGCAGGCCCTGTTCTTCGGCCGGGCCCGCCGGGAGGAAATGGAACACCGCCAACAGGTCGAGCAAATCATCGACTTTCTGGAAATCCAGCATATCCGCAAGACCCCGGTGGGGCGCCTGCCCTATGGCCTGCAGAAACGCGTGGAACTGGGTCGTGCCCTGGCGGCGGAGCCTTCGCTCCTCTTGCTGGACGAACCCATGGCCGGCATGAACGTGGAGGAAAAGCAGGACATGTGCCGCTTCATCCTGGATGTGAATGACCAGTTCGGCACCACCATCGTGCTCATCGAGCACGACATGGGAGTGGTGATGGACATTTCGGACCGGGTGGTGGTACTGGATTACGGCAAGAAAATCGGCGACGGCACCCCGGAAGAAGTGAAGAATAATCCGGAAGTGATCAAGGCGTATCTGGGTGCGGGACATTGAAATGGGTAAGCGGTGAGCGGTGAGGGGTGAGGGGTTGGGATTTGCGGGCGCTTCGCGCCCGGTGAATTGGCCGCTTTCTCCTGACCGCTTACCGCTCACCGTGAGCGGAGCGAACCATGCAATTTTTTCTTGAAGCGACGATCGGCGGGCTGCTTTCGGGGGTGATGTATTCCCTGGTGGCCCTGGGTTTCGTGCTGATCTACAAGGCCTCCGGGGTGTTCAACTTTGCCCAGGGCGCCATGGTGTATTTCGCGGCCCTGACCATGGTGGGCTTCATCGGCAAGGGCGCGCCCCTGTGGCTGGCCTTCCTGCTGGCCTTCGCCGTCATGACGGTGCTGGGCATCGCCACGGAGCGCCTGGTCCTCCGGAAACTGGTGAACCAGCCCCCCATCACCCTGTTCATGGCCACCATCGGCCTGGCCTTCTTCATCGAGGGCCTGGCGCCCATGCTGTGGGGCGACTCCGTGCGCCCCCTGGAACTGGGCATCGTGGATGAGCCGATCGCCGCCATCTTGGACAAGACCGGCATCGTCATATCCAGCTTCGACCTGACCGCCGCCGGCATCGCCGCCCTGCTGGTGGGCGCCCTGGCCCTGTTCTTCCAGAAGACCCGCATCGGCCGCGCCTTGCGGGCCGTGGCGGACGACCACCAGGCCGCCCTCTCCATCGGCATCCCGCTGCAGCACATCTGGGCCATCGTCTGGGCCGTGGCCGGTTTCGTGGCCCTGGTCTCCGGCATGTTGTGGGGTGCCCGTAACGGCGTGCAGTTCGCCCTGACCTTCACGGCTTTGAAGGCCCTGCCGGTGCTGATCCTCGGCGGTTTCACCTCGGTGCCCGGCGCCATCGTCGGCGGCCTCATCATCGGCGCCTCGGAAAAGCTGGCGGAAATCTACATCCCCCCGTTCATGCAGGAGCTTTTCGGCGGCAACTACGGCGGCATCGAAGGCTGGTTCCCTTACGTTATGGCCCTGTTGTTCCTGCTGGTGCGCCCGGAAGGGCTGTTCGGCGAGAAACACATAGATCGCGTTTAAGAGGCGGTAAGCAGCAAGCGGAGAGCGGTAAGCGCCAAGTCGCGCTCTCTGCTCACCGCTCACCGCTCACCCTCTGCCGCTCAATACGATAAAGGAATACCCATGTTGTACAGAGAAGCCGGCCAGTTCAAATCGAGTTACGGCGAAGATCAGCAGATTTTCCCCATCCGCCAGGACCGCATCGGCATGCTGCTGCTGTTGGCCGTGGCCTTTCTCGGGGTGCCGCTCTTCGCCAGCGAATACTGGTTCTCGGCCATCCTGATTCCCTTCCTGATCTTCGCCCTGGCGGCCCTGGGCCTGAATATCCTCACCGGCTATTGCGGCCAGCTGTCCCTGGGGGCGGCGGCGTTCATGGCGGTGGGGGCCTATGCGGCCTATAACTTCCAGTTGCGCATCGAGGGCATTCCCATCCTGGTGAGCTTCGTCCTGGCGGGCCTCACGGCGGCGGGTGTGGGCATCCTGTTCGGTCTGCCGTCCTTGCGCATCAAGGGCTTCTACCTGGCGGTAGCGACCCTGGCGGCCCAGTTCTTCATCCTGTGGTGCCTGACCAAGTTCAACTGGCTGTCCAACAACTCCTCCTCCGGGGTGATCTCGGCCCAGCGCGTGACCATCCTGGGCCATACCTTCGCCTCGCCCCGGGAAAACTACCTGCTGGTGCTGTCCATCGTCAGCGTCCTGGCTCTCCTGGCTAAGAACCTGGTGCGCTCCAGCACCGGCCGTGCCTTCATGGCAGTGCGGGATATGGACGTGGCGGCCTCGGTCATCGGCATCCGCCTCCTGCCCACCAAGCTCTTGGCCTTCGCCATCAGTTCCTTCTACTGCGGCGTGGCTGGCGCGCTCTACGCCTTCTGCTACCTGGGCTCGGTGGAACCGGACGGCTTTTCGCTGGACCTGTCCTTCAAGATCCTGTTCATGATCATCATTGGCGGCGTCGGCTCCATCATGGGCAGCTTCCTGGGGGCAGCCTTCATTCTGCTCTTGCCCATTTTCCTGGACATCACCATGCCGGCCATCTCGGGGCTGCTGCACCTGCCCTTCGACAACGCCTCCGTGTCCCATATCCAACTCATGATTTTCGGCGCCCTGATCATGTTCTTCCTGATCGTGGAGCCCCACGGCCTGGCGCGGCTGTGGCAGATCACCAAGGAAAAACTGCGCCTGTGGCCGTTCCCGCATTAATTTTTACCGTGGCAGCACGCAGAGGCTGCCGCACCCGTACCGCACTTAGAGGAGACAAAATAATGAACAAGCTGAAACCCGTCATTGCCGCCCTGGCCCTCGCCGCCAGTGCCTTCGCTGCCGCCCCGGCCCTGGCCGACGAGCAGTTCTTCCCGCTCATCGACTACCGGGTCGGCCCCTACGGCGCCAACGGTACCTCCTTCTATGGCGGCTTCATCGACTACCTGAACTACGTCAACATGAAGGGCGGCGTAAACGGCGTGAAGATGACCTGGGAAGAGTGCGAGACGGAATACAACAACACCAAGGGCGTGGAGTGCTACGAGCGCCTGAAGGCCAAGGCCAAGATTTCCTCCGGCCCCATTCACACCATGTCCACCGGCATCTCCTACTCCATCATCGACAAGGTGGCCAACGACAAGCTGCCCCTGGCCATGATGGGCTACGGCCGCACCGACGCGGTGGATGGCTCCGTCTTCCCCTATGCCTTCCCCCTGGTGACCACCTACCAGATGCAGGCCTCCGCTATCATCAAGTTCATTGACGGCAAGGAAGGCGGCAATCTGGCGGGCAAGAAGATCGTTTATCTCTATCACGACTCCGCCTACGGCAAGGAACCCATCCTGGCCCTGGAAGCCGAGTCCCGCATCCGCAAGTTCAGCCTGGTGCAGATCCCCGTGGCCCACCCGGGCAACGAGCAGGGCGCCCAATGGCAGCGCATCCGTCAGGAAAAGCCTGACTATGTGGTGTTCTGGGGCTGGGGCGTGATGAACTCCACCGCCCTCAAGACGGCACAGAAGATGGGCTTCCCACGGGATCACATGGTCGGTTCCTGGTGGGCCGGCTCCGAAGAGGACGTGCTGCCGGCCGGCGAGGCCGCCAAGGGCTACATGTCCGCTACCTGGAACGTCTCCGGCAAGGCCGTGCCCCTGGTGGCCGATATCGAGAAGACGGTATACGGTGCCGGCAAGGGTAACCTGCAGGACAAGTCCAAGCTGGGTTCCATTCTCTACAACCGGGGCGTGTCCGCCGCCGTGCTGTCCGTGGAAGCCCTCAAGAAGGCCCAGGAAAAGTACGGCAAGGGCAAGTCCATGACTGGCGAGCAAGTGCGCTGGGCCCTGGAAAACCTGGACATCACCGATGCCAAGCTGAAGGCCCTGGGCGCCACCGGCCTCCTGCCGGAGATCAAGACCTCCTGTTCCAACCACGAAGGCTCGGGCAAGGTGAAGATTCAGCAGTGGGATGGCGCCAAGTGGGTGCTGGTGTCCGACTGGATCGAAGGCAACAAGGCCCTGATCCACCCCCTGTTCCAGGCCTCGGCAAAGCAATATGCCAAGGAAAAGGGCATCACGCCGCGGGATTGCTCGAAAGAGAAATAAAGCGTGAGGAGTGAGGTGTGAGGAGTGAGGGGTAAGCCCCTCCTTCCACCTTCGCGTAGGTCGGGTTGCCGCCGGCAACCCGACGACCTTTCCGGATATTCAAAGCCATGACACCAGCGACTGCCGCGCCTGCGGCCTCGAACTACCTCACCGTTAATAACATTGAGGTCATCTACGACCACGTGATTCTCGTGCTGAAGGGCGTGTCCCTGCAGGTGGAGAAGGGCAAGATCGTGGCGCTCCTGGGGGCCAACGGGGCAGGAAAAAGCACGACCCTGAAGGCCATTTCCAACCTGCTGGGAGCGGAGCGGGGCGACGTCACCAAGGGCAGCGTGGAATTTCGCGGCGACATGGTGCACCAGCTCACGCCGGCAGACCTGGTCAAGCGGGGTGTCATCCAGGTCATGGAAGGCCGCCATTGCTTCCAGCATTTGACGGTGGAAGAAAACCTGCTGACGGGAGCCTACACCCGGGCCATTTCCCGGACCGAGCTGAAGGACGCCCTGGAAAAGGTGTACCACTACTTCCCGCGCCTGAAGACCCGCCGCAGCTCGCAAGCCGGCTATACCTCCGGTGGCGAGCAGCAGATGGTGGCCATTGGGCGGGCCCTCATGGCCAAGCCGGAAATGATCCTGCTGGATGAGCCCTCCATGGGCCTGGCGCCCCAGATCGTCGAGGAAATCTTCGAGATCGTGAAGGATCTGAATAGCCGGGAAGGCGTGAGCTTCCTGCTGGCGGAACAGAACACCATGGTGGCCCTGCGTTACGCCGACTTCGGCTACATTCTGGAGAACGGCCGGGTGGTCATGGAAGGCGCCGCGAGCGAGCTGGCCACCAACGAGGACGTCAAGGAGTTCTACCTGGGCCTGTCCACGGCCGGCAGGAAGAGCTTCAAGGACGTCAAACACTATCGCAGGCGTAAACGCTGGCTCGCATAAGGAAGCCGTTCCGTAGGTCAGGTTGCGTACGCAACCTGACGCTCTAACCGGTGCCTCAATTTTCAGGTTTCCGCTGGAAACCTGACCTACTAAACCGAGCTCCCTTCTTGGAGTCACCTGATGCGTAAACATTACGATTCGCTGGAAACCCGCGACCCGGAGATCCGGGAACGGGATCATTTTGGCCGGCTACCGGCCCAGGTGGCCCTGGCGCGCCTCTGCACCCCCGCCTACCATAGCCTGCTGGCGGACGTGGAGCCGATGGAAGTGGACAGCCGGGCGGCTCTGGCTCAATTGCCGGTGGTGCGGAAATCCGAGTTGCTGGACATGCAGAAGGCCGCCCGACCCTTCGGTGGCTTCTCCGCCGTGGGCTGGGGGCGGGATTGCCTGCGGGTCTTTTCGTCTCCCGGCCCCCTCTATGAGCCGGAAGGCCGGCGGCCGGATTACTGGCGCATGGCCCGCTCCCTCTACGCCGCCGGTTTCCGCCGGGGCGAACTGGCCCACAACTGCTATTCGTACCACTTCACCCCCGCCGGTTCCATGATGGAAACCGCTGCCCACGCCATAGGCTGCACGGTATTTCCCGGCGGCACGGGCCAGACGGACCAGCAGGTGCAGGCCATGGCGGAACTGCGACCCGCCGGCTACCTGGGTACGCCCTCCTTCCTGCGCCTCATCCTGGAAAAAGCCGATGAAACCGGGGTGGCCCTGCCGTCTCTGACCAAGGCCCTGGTGTCCGGGGAGTACTTCCCGCCCGCCCTGCGGGATGCCTGGGCGGCTCGCGGCATTCATGGTTACCAGGCCTATGCCACGGCGGACCTGGGCCTCATCGCCTACGAATCCACGGCGCGGGAGGGCCTGATCCTGGACGAAGGCGTGCTAGTGGAGATCGTGCGTCCCGGCACCGGCGACCCGGTGCCCGACGGTGAGGTGGGCGAAGTGGTGGTGACCACCTTCAACACCGAATACCCCCTCATCCGCTTCGGCACCGGCGATCTCTCCGCCATCCTGCCTGGCGGTTCGCCCTGCGGACGCACGAACCAGCGCATTCGGGGCTGGCTCGGCCGCGCCGACCAGACCACCAAGGTAAAGGGCATGTTCGTGCATCCCGCCCAGGTGGCCGACGTCTTGAAACGCCACCCGGAAATCCGCCGCGCCCGCCTGGTGGTGGACAACCCGGACCTGAACGATCGCATGACCCTGCACTGCGAAACCGATGCCGGCTCGGAAAGCCTAGCCAAGGCCGTGGCGGTGAGCCTGCGGGACCTCACCAAGCTGCGCGGCGAAGTCGTGTTCGTTGCCACCCTGCCCAACGACGGCAAGGTTATCGACGACACAAGGAAGTACGAGTGACGGGAGGCGGGCGGTAAAGGGGTATCCGGGGGCGAATCTGGGTTCCTCCGACGCTCGCCCTTCCTGACGATGCTTCCAGTCGGGCTTTTTTGCCGGCAAACCAGGCGTCCATGCCCGCGGCGCTATCACTCGGACCCAGGTCCGAGTGACAGCTGGACTCCGGGGACAAATTCCCGGAAGAACCACTCGGCGTCACGGACGCGCTTTTCATCAAGCAGGCAACGCCGGTCCCAGACATCACTCGATTCGATTTTGGCAAACGCTTCCTGAAAACCGGGCTCATTGGCCAGGCGTTGAAAGCTTTGCTCCACCCGCTTCGGGCAGAAATGCTGAAATATCAGCCGTAGCTTGTTGTAATTCACATGCGGCCAGGTGGCGTATTCCACGGATTCCCGGAAATAGTGCTGAACCCGAACTGAGGGTACAACCCGCACGCGGTATCCCAGAGACCATAGCCGCAGACAGAGTTCCTGATCCTCGCTCCCCCACGCGACCATGCCAATATCGTAGCCACCGAGTTTCTCGAACAGGTCTCTGCGGATGACATGGCAGCCCCCGCCAATAATACCAACATCGTAAGCGGCCTCGGCGGCCGGTTGGAGTGGCCACACTTCCAGGCCCAGATCCCGCCATCCATAGCCCGCAACCATGGGGCCGTCAGGATCCCCCCAGTTTGTGAGCCCCGGCCCGACCAGCGCCACGTCATCGACCAGTTCGGACAACAGGGGCGCCAGCCAGTTTTCGGGATACAGAATATGGGCGTCCGAAAAAACGAAAACTTCACCCTTGGCATGTGCTGCACCGGCGTGTCTTGCACCAACCACGCCCAAGCGCTGCTCTGAGTGCAGCAGCCCTACCCTCTTGTCAAAATCGCCTCGGAGAAACTGGCTGCTGCCGTCCGTGGAGCCATTGTCGACAACGATGATCTCAAACGGCACATCGGTGTGCCGCAGGAGGCTGACGACCGTCTGCTGCAATCGCTCGCCCTCGTTGAGCGAGGGCAGAATCAGACTCACGAGCACAGCGCCCCCTCAGAAAGCATCACCGGGAAAACCATTGGCGTCAGAGAAGCGGGCACCCCGACGGGACCTGCCCCTACTTTGGGGCCGGCCGAGATGGAATTGTCGGCATTCTCGTCGTCGAAGGATTTGTCGTCGGGGGCATCGCTTGGGCGGGCATCGTGGGCGGTGGCGTCGTGGGCGGCGTTGGTGCCGGAGGGGTTGTCGTCGGAGGTGTTAAAACCGGAGGTTTTGTTGTCGTAGGTGTGGCCGCCATGGCAGACCCGAACGCGCTGGCGACACCCGCCGCCGCCGCCGCCATCAATGTATTCTTCAGCATCTTGCGCCGATTGTTATCCATGCCATGCACTCCGTCAAAGTTGTTCAGCCCATAGGCGATTGAGGTCGCCCCTTCTGGAAAGAGGCTGTGCTGGCAAGCACAGAGGGTTCTTCGCAGGGTTTAAATCATAGGTCTACTCTCTTGAGGAAGCCTGACACTTGCTGACATTCTGTCGGAACGATGCATGGCGGCCCATGGCGGTAGCCCGGCAATGCTGCCGGGCAGGCCTGCTCGTCACGACGCGCTGAAAGGGGCACGCCGGGAGCACGAATTTTCCGGATCAGCAGGATAGGCCCCGCGCCCTTGCCATCGGCCTTGGGCTTGCGGCTTTCAATTCCAGCGCCGCAGCGGCGTGCTAAGCTGCCGCCTCCCTGTTGCGAGTCCTTGCCATGTTGCGTGAAGTCCGTGTGCCGAAGTTTCCCGAATGTTGGGAGTCCTGCGGGAATTGCGCTCAGGGGGACGTGACGGTGGATGCGGTGTTGGTGGCGCCGGGGGATGTGGTGGCGCGGGACGATACCCTGATCGTGCTGGAGACCGGCAAGGTGGCCCTGGACATTCCCTCCCCTTGGGCCGGGGTGGTGGTGTCAGTGGCGCTGACCCAGTTCGAACCCATCACCGAGGGGGAATTGATCGCGGTGATCGAGGTTGCGTAGGCTCCGGCTTGCCCGATTTGTAGGGGCGAATTCATTCGCCCGTGGAATCTGACCGAAAGCGGCAGGGCGAACAAGTTCGCCCCTACAGGCAATATCGGTTACGGTTCCAGCAGCCCATTCACCTGCTGCAGATCTTCTTCCGTCAGGTTGCCGGCGGCGGCCTTCAGCTTGAGCTGGGCCATGAGGGTGTCGTAGCGGGCGCGGGCCAGGTCGCGGCGGGTGGAGAAGACCTGCTGCTGGGCGTTCAAGACGTCAATGTTGATGCGCACGCCCACTTCGTAGCCCAGCTTGTTGGAATCCAGGGCGCTGATGCTGGAGGTGAGGCCGGCTTCAAGAGCCCTGACCTGAGCCAAGCCACTGGTAACGCCGAGATAGGCCTGGCGGGCCGACTGGGCAGCGGTACGGCGGCTGTTATCCAAATCCTGGCGGGACTTTTCCTTCAGGGCCGTGGCTTCCCGGTCCTTCGATGAAATGAGACCACCCTGAAAAAGGGGCATGGATACCTGGACGCCGATGGTGGAGGCGGTGGTGTCGTTGCCGTAGGGGAGTAATGGGTTGTTGCCGTTGCTCGCCGAACTGCGGCCGTAAGTGGCCACCAGGTCCACCGTGGGCAGGCGGGCACCCCGGGCGCGGGAAACGTCCCGTGCGGCGATCTCGGCCGCGAGGGACTGCATCTGAACGCCGACATTGCCCTGTTCGGCGGATTCCACCCACTTCTGCATGTCGTCAGGCACCGGGCGGCCGATCTGCACCCCGGCACGCAGGGGCTTGAGGGTCTCCGGCGCCTTGCCGGTGAGCAGGCGCAGGGCCTCACGCTTGACGTCCAGATCGTTCAGCGCCGCGATTTCCTGGGCGGTGGCGAGGTCGAAGCGGGCCTGGGCCTCGTGGCTGTCCACGATGGTGGCGGTGCCGACTTCAAAATTACGTTTGGCGGCGCCAAGCTGTTCGGCGATAGCCTTCTTCTGGGCCTGGGCGAAGGCCAGGGAGTCCTGGGCCAGCAGCACGTCGAAATAGGCCTGGGCGCTGCGCAGGATGAGGTCCTGGCCGGCACCACTGAGCGCCGCCTCGGCCTGGGCCACCGCCAGCTTCGCCTGGTCGTACAGCACCCAGTTCTGCCAGCGGAACAAGGGCTGGGAAAGCTGCACGGCGTAGAGGGTGCTGTTGTACCTGAACGAATAATTTCCCGGCGTTGTGCTGCGGGTGCTCATGTCCTGCTGGTTCCAGGTGCTGTTGGCGCTGAGGCCGATGCTGGGCAGCAGGCCCGCCCGTCCCTGGGGCAGTTTTTCCCTGCCGGCCTCGGCGGCGAAGCGGGCGGCGGCGAAGGGCGCGTCATAGCCTATGGCGTCCCGGTAGACCTGCAACAGGTCGGCGGCCTGGACGCTACCGGCGAACAGCCCGGCTACCAGCAGTACAATCTTGCCCTTCACGTCGATTCCCTCTCGTTACACAGATTTCATTCAATCTGGAAAAATCACTTTGAAACGCCGAGGCGCCGAGGCGCCGAGAAATCAGAGAGTCACTGCAAGTGAAGCCTTACCTGAGAGGTGAAGCAATCTTGCCTTTCAAGCTCTTGTTTTTCCTCGGCGTCTCGGCGCCTCGGCGTTTATTTATATGCTTTTTTCAGCTTCAGTAGGTTGGCATGGCCGGGGCCACGTCGCGAGCCCAGGCGGCGACGCCGCCCGTCAGGTTGGTGAGCTTGGTAAAACCCTGCTGTTCCAGGAACATGGCCACCTGCATGCTGCGGGCACCGTGGTGGCAGATCACCACGGTGTCGGCGTTCTTGTCCAGCTCGGGATAGCGGGCGGGCACGGAACGCATGGGCATGGGCAGTGCGTTGTCCAGATGGCAGAGTTCGAATTCCCAGGGTTCCCGGACGTCCAGCAGGATGGGGTTCTTGCGGGCCGGGTCGGTCAACCATGCCTGCAGGCCTTGCGGTGTTGCGTGTTGCATCTAGCGCCCTTAAAAAACGAAACGCTCGGCCTGGACCGCGTTGGTCAAGGGGGGGAGCAGGGTTTCAAAGACGGGCACGGTCTCGAACAGGCCGGGGCCCGTGCAAGTGATGAGCTGGGCGGACATGCAGGGGGCGCTACCTACCACGGCGAACAGGCGGCCGCCGGGTTTCAGCTGAGCCAGCACATCGGCCGGCACGGTGGGCAGGCTGGCGCCAAAGACGATGACGTCAAAGGGTCCCTGGGTGGCTGCGCCATGGGCACCGTTGCCGGTTTCCACGGTGGCATTGACGATGCCAGCCTTGCTCAGGTTCTGACGCGCCAGCTCGGCCAGGGCCGGGACGATTTCCAGGGCATGCACCTGATCAGCCTTGGTGGCCAGGAGTGCCGTCAGGAAGCCGGAGCCGGCACCGATTTCCAGCACCTTGTCGGACTTCTTTACCTGCAGGGACTGCAGCATCTTGGCTTCGATCTTGGGGGCCAGCATGGCGGCGCCATGGCCCAGGGGAATTTCGATGTCGGCGAAGGCCAGGGCCTGGTGGGCGGCCGGCGCAAAATCTTCACGCTTCACGGCCATGAGCAGGTCGAGCACGTCCGTGTCCAGCACATCCCAGGGGCGGATTTGCTGTTCGACCATGTTGAAGCGCGCTTTTTCGAGGTTCATTGAATTCTCCAGGACCGTAATATTAGCACGCACTAATATACCTACCAGCGTGCCCAGAATTTAAAAGTGGCGATTTTACAGGAAGGCAGGGAAGGATTTAGGACCTCGGATCTAGGATCTGGTGATATTTCGGCGCGAAGCGCCCTGTCCTTCCCTAAATCCAAAATCCTAGATCCTGCCCTCCGAATCCTGCCGCAAATACGCCGCGCCGTAGAACGCCGGCAGCACCAGGAGGGTCAGCAGCGTGGCCACCAAGAGGCCGCCCATGATGGCCCAGGCCATGGGGCCCCAGAAGATGCTGCGGGTGAGGGGAATCATGGCCAGGATGGCGGCGGCGGCCGTCAGCATGATGGGGCGGAAGCGGCGTACGGTGGCGCCGACAATGGATTCCTCGACGGAATGTCCGGCGGCCCGGTCCTGTTCGATCTGGTCCACCAGGATCACCGAGTTGCGCATGATCATGCCGAACAAGGCGATCACCCCCAGGTTGGCGACGAAGCCAAAGGGGATGCCGAACACCAGCAGCATGAAGGCCACACCGATGAGGCCCAGGGGCGCAGTGAGCAGCACCAGGAGGGTGCGGCCCATGCTCTGCAACTGGATCATGAGGAGCGTCAGTACCGTCAGCAGCATGGCGGGCATGACGGCCATGATGGAGTTCTCGCCCTTGGCCGCTTCCTCGATGGCGCCACCGGTCTCGATGCGGTAACCCGGCGGGAAGTCGGCGGCAAGCTTCTCCAGCAGGGGTTGGATGGCCTTCGACACCGCCGGCGCTTCGATGCCGGGCCGGACCTCGGCCCGCACGGTGATGGTGGCCAGGCGGTTGCGGCGCCAGATGATGCCTTCCTCCAGGCCGTAGGAGAGGGTGGCCACCTGGGACAGGGGCACATAGCGCCCGGCGCCGGTAGCGCCCCCCACCAGCACATTCAGGTCTGCCAGGGAGGACAGGTGTTGGCGATCGCCTTCTTCAGCCCGGGCCACCACATCGATGAGCTGGTCGTCTTCCCGCAACTGGGTGACGGCGGTGCCTGCCAGCAGGCTGTTCAGCATGGAGGAGAGTTCCTGGGAGCTGACGCCCAGGGCGCGTGCCCGATCCTGGTCGATATCCAGGTGCACGGCCTTGGTCATTTCGTTCCAATCCAGGTGCACGCTGCGAGTGTCGCCATTGGCGCGCAGCGTATCCGCCACCCGGGTCGCCAGGCGCCGGACCACGTTCAGGTCGCTACCCATGACACGAAATTGCACCGGATAGCCCACCGGCGGGCCGTTCTCCAGGCGCTGCACGTGGGCCCGCAAGTTGGTGAAGCTGGCGGCGAAGATAGCTTTGAGGCGCTTGAGGAGCGCTTCCCGCTCTTCCGTGCCCTTGGTGAGCACAACGAACTGGGCGAAATTATTCGTATCCAGTTGCTGGTCCAGGGGCAGCACGAAGCGGGTGCTGCCCCGGCCCACATAGGCCACGAACTGGGCCACCGCCGGGTCGTCCCTGAGCAGGGCTTCCACCTTGACGACCTCCGCATCCGTGGCCTTGAGGGAGGCGGTCTGGGGTAGCCACAGATCCACCAGCAATTCCGGGCGGTTGGAGGAGGGGAAGAACTGGCGCTGTACGCCAATATTGAAGACAACGAGGGACAGCACGAAGGCAACGGCGGTGAGGCCGATGACTTTCTTGCGATTCGCCACGCACCCCCCCACCAAACCCCGCAGGCGGCGGTAGAAGGGTGAAGCGTACATATCGTTGCCATGCTTTTGGGCCTCGGCCACCAATGCTGCGGCATCCAGCAGGCGATAGCCGATGAGGGGGGTGAATATCACGGCCACCACCCAGGACACCAGGAGGGCGATGGTGACCACGGCGAAAATGGAGAAGGTGTATTCCCCGGCGTCGGATTTGGCGAACCCCACAGGCAGGAAGCCGGCCACCGTCACCAGGGTGCCGGTGAGCATGGGAAAGGCGGTGGAGGTATAGGCGAAGGTGGCAGCCCTGGCCCTGTCCCAGCCCTGTTCCATTTTCACCACCATCATTTCCACGGCAATAATGGCGTCGTCCACCAGGAGGCCCAGGGAGATGATGAGGGCACCCAGGGAAACTTTCTGCAGATCGATGCCGAAGGCCTTCATGAGCAGGAAGGTGATCGCCAGGACCAGGGGAATGGACAGGGCCACCACCGTGCCGGTCCGAAGGCCCAGGCTGAGAAAACTGACGATGAGCACAATGCCCACCGCCTCGGCCAGGGAGGCGGTGAATTCCCGGATGGAGTCCCGCACTACCCGGGGCTGGTCGGACACGGAATGGATGTCGATGCCCCGGGGCAGGGTGGCCTCAATCTTCGCCATCTCCTGCTGCAGGCGTTCTCCCAAGTGAATGATGTCACCCCCCTTGGTCATGGCCACGGCGATGCCGATGGCCTCCCTGCCCTTGTAACGGAAGCGCGGCGCGGGTGGATCCACATAGCCACGACGCACGGTGGCGATGTCCCCCAGGCGAAACAGGCGACCGCCGGCCTGGATGCCCAGCTTGCGGATGGCCTCCGGGGAGTCGAACTCGCCGGAAACCCGCAGGGTCACCCGGTCCGAGTCCGTGTCGTAGAAGCCTGCCGGGGTCATGGCGTTCTGAGTCTGCAGGGCGCTGAACAGGGCCTGGGGGTTCAGGCCGAGGGTCGCCAGCTTGGCGTGGGACACCTCAATGTAGATCTTCTCGTCCTGCACGCCGAGCAACTCCACCTTCTTCACCTCCGGCAAGGATTTCAGCGCCAGGGCGATGCGGTCTGCCCGACGGCGCAGTTCCGCCAGGTCGAAGCCGTCGCCGGTGAGGGCATAGATGCTACCGAAGACGTCGCCGAATTCGTCGTTGAAGAAGGGGCCGCCGGCACCCGCCGGCAGGGTGTGGCGTATGTCACCGACGTTCTTTCTGACCTGGTACCAAGTGCCGGGCACCTCCCGGGGCGGCGTGGTGTCCCGCAACTGGATGAAGATCAGGGACTGGCCTGCAGTGGAACGGCTGCGCACCACATCCACCCAGGGCACTTCCTGGAGTTTCTTTTCAAGCTTTTCCGTGACTTGCTGTTCCACTTCCCGGGCCGTGGCGCCGGGCCAGGGGGTGTTGATCACCATGACCTTGAACGTGAAATCCGGATCTTCGGCGCGCCCCAGCTTGAAATAGCTGAACACCCCGGCCAGCATCAGCACGGCCATGAGGTAGACCACCATGGACTGATGGCGGATGGCCCATTCGGAGAGGTTGGGAGTTTTCATCGGACGTGAGGGGTGAGGAGTAAGGGGTGAGGAGTGCGGCCCGCGGCGAAGGGGGGTTCCAACACGCTTCCCGATCTCATTTCGCTTCCAGAATCTTCACCACTTCGCCGGCAATCAGCTTGTGCACCCCGGCGGTGACGATGCGTTCGCCGGGCTTCAGGCCCTGGCTGACGCGGGCGCCGCCTTCCACGTAGCGGGACACCGTAACGACGCGCAGGCCGAGCTTGCCGTCGGCGCCCACCACCCAGACTGCTGGCTTGCCTTCCTGTTGGAACACGGCGGCCAGGGGAATGCAGATGGCAGCGGTCGCGTCCTGCGTCCGAAAGTTCACGGTGGCGGTCATGCCCAGCAACACCGAGCTATCTGCGCCCTGGATGCCGACCCGCACCGGGTAGGTGCGGGTGACCGGGTCCGCCACCGGAGCCACTTCCCGCACACGCCCGACAAAAGTGCGCCCCGTACCCTGCTGGGACCACAGGCTCACCTCGGTCCGGCCGGCCTTTTGCAATTCGGCCATGCGGCTTTCCGGCACGTTGATGGCCACTTCCTTGTCATCTTCCCGGGCCAGGCGCAACACGGCTTGCCCCGCACCCACCACCTGGCCGGCTTCCGCCGCCAATTGGCTGACCACGCCGGCGGAATCAGCCCGCAGCACCGTGTAGTCACTCTGGTGACGAGACAATCGGGCCTGGGCGTTGAGGACTTCGACCCGAGCGCGGCTGCCGTCGAACACGGCTTTTTTCTGTTCGAGGGCCGCCTGGCTGACGAAATTCTTTTCCCGAAGGTCTGTGTAGCGCGCCAGTTCCGCCTTGGCGAAAGCCAGTTCGGCCTGGGCGCCCGCCAGTTGGGCATCCGCGCCGGTGGCCCCCAGGGCCTGGTCGGCAGGATCGAGCCGGGCCAGTTCCTGTCCGGGCTTCACCCGTGCGCCGACATCCACGCTGCGGCTGAGAATCTTGCCCGGCACACGGAAGGCCAGGGCCGTCTCGAAACGGGCACGTACTTCGCCGGAATAGCTGGCGGCGGCGGATTCCGCGGCCTGGCCTACCACCTGGGTCAGCACCGGACGGAGGGATGTCGGCGCCGCCTCCTCCTTGCTACCGCAGGCGGCCAGGGCCAGGGCCAGGATGGTGCAGGACAGACGGCGGTTCATGGTGCGTGCTCCGGGGTGGCGGACAGCCCATAGGGACCGTTGGCCGGGGAGAAAGGGACGCAGCTTTGCCGCTTCCGTGGCGGGATGTCATCAGTGTTCATGACGCCGGGTTGATTTGTGGGAACAGGCCATTCTACCGGCCACCCCGGGGGTGTCAATGTCGGCGCACCAGCATTCTTACGGCAAGGCCGCCGCCCTGCTGCGTAGCGCTTGCACCCCGGCGAAAGTTCGGGGACAATAAATAAGTCGGTCGATTGACTTAATTAAGGTTTAGCATGAATGCTTGTCCCCACATCCCGGTGAGAGCCGATGGCGCCCTGGCCCGGCAGCGGCTGCTGCAGGCGGCGCTCGCGCTGTTCGCCGAAAAAGGCTTTGCCAAGGCGTCCACCCGGGAAATCGCCGAGGCGGCCCAATGCAACCTGGCGGCCATCAACTATTACTTCGGCGACAAGAGGGGCCTCTACCAGGCGGTGCTGACCGAGGCCATCTGCGATGGCGCGGGCGGGGACGCCGAAGTCGGCTGTGCCGCCGGGGGCATGCTCGTCGCCGCTGACATCAATCAGGCGATGAAGGATTTTTTTCATGGCTTCCTGCAGCCCTTGAAGCAGGGGGAGAAGGTAAAGCTCGTCACCAAGTTGCATTTCCGCGAAATCGTCGAGCCTAGCGGACTCATGCAAGACTTCTGCGACACCCTCATCCGCCCCTTGCACGAAGCCATGCGGGGCATGCTGGCCCGACACTTTCAGGTATCCAATGACGAGCCGGACTTGGTGCGCCTGGCCCTGGCCATTCAGGGCATGGGCGTTTATTTTTTCCTCGCCCAGGACACCCTGGCCGTGCTGGCTCCCGAGATAACCGCCACGGCAAAAGCAGTGGATACCCTGGCGGACCGGCTTGCCCTCTACGCCCTGGGCATGGTGCAGGCCGAAGCCGGCCGGCGGGCCGATGGAACTGCCGCATGCGCATGAACAAGTCTTTTTTCTCACCGCAGAGGCGCAGAGGCGCTGAGAAAAGCAATACAGATCAGAGTCTGTTGCCTTACATGGAAGATCGATCAGAGATGCAAAATAACTCGCCGCTCCTCTGCGCCACTGCGCCTCTGCGGTTCAAATCACGGTTTCTTGCTTCCGCTCTTGCCTGCCTCGCTCTCTCCGGTTGCGGCCTGATGAAGGTCGGGCCGGACTACGCCAAACCGGCCTTGCCCGTGGCGGCGGCTTGGCAGGCGACGGCCCTGCCCCACGGCGGCACGGTGACGGGGCTGGTGGACTGGTGGCGCCAGTTCGACGACCCCCTGCTAGCGGAGCTGGTGGCGGCGGCGGAGAAAGAGAGCGCCAGCCTGGCCCAGGCCCGGGCGCGCATCGAATCCGCCCGGGCGGATGCGGTGGCGGCCGGTTCGGCCGGCTTGCCCTCTTTTGAGTTGGATGCATCGAGCCGGCGCAGCACCCTGGCCATGGGCAGTACCCTGGTGCACCAGCGCTCCCGCCAGGCCGGCGTGCAGGCCTCCTGGGAAATCGACTTGTTCGGCGGCGTGGCGCGGCAGAAGGAGAACGCCGAGGCCAGCCTGGATGCCACGGCGGCCCGCTGGCACGACGCCCGGGTGTCGGTGGCGGCGGAAACCGCCCTGGCCTACCTGGATTACCGCTACCTGGAACGCCGCGTGGCCCAGGCCGAGGCGGACGCCGCCTCAAGGAAGGAGAGCGCTCGCCTCAGCGGGGAACTGGGCCGGGCCGGCTTCCAGTCTTCCGCCGACGTGGCCCTCAGCCGCGGCAGCGCCGCCGAGGCGGCCAGCACCCTGACGGACCTCCTTGCCCGCCGCGACATGCAGCGCAAGGCCCTGGTGGCCTTGAGCGGCCTCACCGAACCCGAGCTGAAGGCTCGTCTGGCCGCCAGGAGCGGTCGTTTCCCGGTGCCCGCTGGTTTTCGCGTGGACGAATTGCCGGCGGCGGTGTTGGCCCAGCGGCCGGATATGGCGGCGGCAGAGCGGGATCTTGCTGCCGCCAGCGCCGCCATCGGCCAAGCCCAGGCCCTGCGTTTCCCGAAAATCAGCCTGACCGGCAGCTTGACGGCGAATCGTCTTGTCACCGACCACATTCCGCTGTCCACCAACACATGGGGTTTCGGCCCCTCCATCAGCCTGCCCCTGCTGGACAGTGGGCGCCTGGCGGCCGGCGTGGAGGCCGCCCGTGCCCAGTATGTCGCCGCTGAATCCGCGTATCGCCAGAAAGCCCGGGACGCGGTGAAGGAAGTGGAACAGGCCATGCTGCGCCTGTCCGCTGCTGCCGACCGGGCCGGCGACGTGCGCCTGGCGGCGGAAGGCTACCGCGCCGCTTTCCAGGCCATGGAAACGCGCCAGCGGGCTGGCCTGGCCGCCTTGCTGGACCTGGAGGAATCCCGCCGCCTGATGCTCAACGCCGATATCGCCGTGGCCGCCTGGGAACAGGAACAAGTGGCCGCCTGGATCGCCCTCTACCGTGCCGTCGGCGGCGGCTGGAGTGCTGAAAATGCCAAGAGCTAAACGCCGAGGCGCCGAGACGCCGAGAAAAGAGAGTGTTGTTGCCTCTCGGGCTATTACGGAATTGATGATGGGTGTTCAGAAGTTTTGGTTTTCCTCTGCGCCTCGGCGCCTCGGCGTTTCAAACTGTCTTTTCTTGATTCCTTCACACTCATGAAAACAAATCCCAAACTGCTGGCCATCGCCGGCGTCCTGGCTACCCTCGGCAGCTTCGCCTTCATGGGCCACGGCAAGGCCAACGCCCCCGCCGAAGGCCCCAAGCCCGCCCTCAGCGTCACGGTGGTGAAGCCCACAAACGCCGACCTGCCCCGGCGCCTGGCGGCCAACGGCAGCATCGCCGCCTGGCAGGAAGCCGCCGTAGGCACGGAAACCGGCGGCCTGCGTCTGGCGGAAGTGCGCGCCGATGTGGGCGACCTGGTGAAAAAAGGCCAGGTGCTGGCGGTGTTCGCCCAGGAAACCCCCGCGGCGGAAATGGCCCAGGCCAAGGCGTCCCTGGCGGAGGCGGAAGCGTCCTTGGCTGATGCGAAAGCCAACGCGGCCCGGGCCCGCAGCATCCAAGCCTCCGGGGCACTGAGTTCCGTTCAACAGGCCCAGTACCAGACGGCGGAAGCCACGGCCCAGGCCCGCTCCGAGGCCGCCCGCGCCGCCCTGGCCCTGCAGGCCTTGCGCCTCAGGCACACTCTTGTGCTGGCGCCGGACGACGGCATCATCTCCGCCCGCGCCCCGGCCGCCGCCGTGGGCACAGTGCTGGCGCAGGGGCAGGAACTCTTTCGCCTGATTCGTCGCCAGCGCCTGGAATGGCGCGCCGAAGTCACCGCCGCCGAGCTGGAGAAGTTGAAGCCCGGCGAGCGGGTTCAGGTTTCCACCCCCGGCGGCACCACGGTGACGGGCACCCTGCGCACCGTGTCCCCGGCGGTGGACCCCCAGACCCGCAACGCCCTCGTTTATGTGGATCTGCCCGCGTCCGCCGGGGCGGGAAAGAACGCGCCCTTCAAGGCCGGCATGTTCGCAAGGGGGGAATTCGAACTGGGCAAGAGCGCCGGCCTGACCTTGCCCCAGGAGGCGGTGGTGCTGCGGGATGGCAACAGCTATGTCTTCCGTGTGAAAGCCGATAGCCGGGTCGTGCAGGTCAAGGTCCAGGTGGGCAGGCGTGTGGGCGACCGGGTGGAAATCACCGGCCTGGATGCCGCCGCCACCGTTGCCGGCCCAGGCGCCGGTTTCCTCAACGATGGCGACCTGGTAAAGGTCGTCGCGGCGCCAACCGCAGTAGCGGGACAAAAGCAATGATTAAACGCCGAGGCGCCGAGGCGCCGAGAAAACCTGGCGGAAATGTATCCATGGCCGTGGCAGTACGTGTTGGCTCTTGTTTTTCCTCGGCGTCTCGGCGTCTCGGCGTTTCAATTCAAGGTTTAAAAGGATGAACTTCTCTTCCCTCTCCATACGCAATCCCGTTCCGGCGATATTGCTCTTCATCCTGCTGACCCTGGCGGGTCTGATCTCCTTCAAGATTTCCGGTGTACAGGACTTCCCGGACATTGAACTGCCGGTGGTGAACACCTCCGCCAGCCTGGCCGGCGCGGCGCCGGGCACCCTGGAAACCGAGGTGGCCCGGAAGCTGGAAAACAGCATCGCCACCGTGCCCCTCATCAAGCGCATGCACACCACCATCCTGGATGGGGAAGTGAGCATCGCCACGGAATTCGAGCTGGAAAAGAACGTCGGCGACGCCGAAACCGAGGTGCGCGCCGCCGTGGCCCGGGTGCGGGCCGACCTGCCGGCAGACGTGCGAGATCCGGTGGTATCGAAGGTCACGACTGCCGGCAAGCCCCTGGCCGGCTACACCATATCCTCCGATAGCCTGGACGAGGAGGCCCTCTCCTGGTTGGTGGATGACGCCATCTCCCGGCGCCTGCTGGCCATCAAGGGCGTGGGCGCTGTGCGCCGTATGGGCGGCCTGAATCGGGAAGTGCGGGTGGAACTGGATCCGGCCCGCATGGCGTCCCTCAAGGTCAGCGCCGCCGACGTGTCCCACCAGTTGCGCCGGGTGCAGATGGAAGCGCCGGCGGGCCGCGGCGACGTCGGTGGCGGCGAACAGGCGGTGCGCACCATCGCCACCCTGGCGGACGCAGCCTCTCTGCTGAAACTGGACATTCCTCTGGCAGACGGCCGCAGCGTGCGCCTGGGGGACGTGGCTTTGGTCACGGATACCACCGCCGAACGGCGTTCCGTGGCGCTGGAAAACGGCAAGCCGGTAGTGGGCTTCGAGGTGTCCCGCTCCCGGGGCGCCAGCGAAATCACCGTGGCGGCGAATGTCGCCAAGGCCGTGGCGGAACTGCAGGCGGCCCAACCGGGCGTGCATTTCGGCGTGGGCTATGAAAACGTCAGCCCGGTGCAGGAGAATTTCGACGGCTCCATGCACCTGCTCTACGAGGGGGCCCTGCTGGCGGTGATCGTGGTGTGGTGGTTCCTGCGGGACTGGCGCGCCACCTTGATCTCCGCCCTGGCCCTGCCCTTGTCCATCATCCCCACCTTCATCGGCATGCTGTGGTTCGGCTTCACGCTGAACACCGTGACGCTGTTGTCCATGGCCCTGGTGGTGGGCATTTTGGTGGACGACGCCATCGTGGAAATCGAGAACATCGCCCGCCACATCGCCATGGGCAAGACCCCGTTCCAGGCGGCCCTGGAGGCGGCGGAGGAAATCGGCATGGCGGTGGTGGCCACCACCTTCGCCCTGGTGGCGGTGTTTTTGCCCACCGCCTTCATGGCCGGCATCCCGGGCAAGTTCTTCAAACAGTTCGGCTGGACCGCCACCCTGGCCATCCTGGCCTCCCTGGTGGTGGCGCGCTTGCTCACGCCCATGATGGCCGCCTACATGATGAAGCCCGGCACCCACCGGGAAGTACCAGAAAGCCGCCTCATGGGCCGCTACCTGGCTCTGGTGCGCTGGTGCCTGAACCACCGGGGCCTGACCATGCTCGGGGCCAATGTCTTTTTCGTCGGCTCCCTCATGCTCATACCTCTGTTACCCACCGGCTTCGTGCCGGCGCCGGACCGGGCCCAGACCCTGGTGAACCTGGAACTGCCGCCGGGTACGCCCCTGACGGAAACCTGGCGCGCTGCGGAGAGCGCAAGAGCCGTGCTCATGAAGAATGCCAATGTGAAATCCGTCTTCAGCTCCGTCGGCGGCGGTTCCAGCGGCGACGGCTTCAACCCCGGCGCGGCGGCGGAAGTGCGCCGGGCCGTGCTGACGGTGGTGCTCAAGCACCGGGACGACCGGCCCATGAATCAGCAGGCAGTGGAAACCGAACTGCGGGCCGCCCTGGCGGATCAGCCCGGCGTGCGCCTCACCGTGGGGCCGGCGGATACCGGCGTAAAAATGATCCTGGTGTTGCAGAGCGACAACCCGCTGGCCCTGGCCGAGGCGGCGCAAAAGGCAGAGAGGGATCTGCGCACCCTCAAAGGCATCGGCAATATCAACTCCACCGCGAGCCTGGTGCGGCCGGAAATCATTGTGCGGCCGGACTTTGCCCGGGCCTCCGACTTGGGGGTGACGGCGGAGGCCATCGCCGAAACCGTGCGGGTGGCAACCTTTGGCGACTACGACGTGAATCTGGCCAAGCTCAACCTGACCCAGCGCCAGGTGCCCATCCGCGTCAAGCTGGCGGATGGCATGCGCGCCGATCTGGAGGCCATCGCCCGCCTCACCGTGCCGGGTCGAACCGGTCCGGTGCTCTTGGCCAACGTGGCCACCATTGCCATGGAATCCGGCCCGGCCCAGATCAACCGCCTGGACCGCAGCCGCAATGTAAACCTGGAAGTGGAGCTGGGCCAGCGGCAGCTGGGCGAAGTGTATGCCGAAGCCCTGGCCCTGCCGGCCTTCCTCCACTTGCCAGCGGGCGTCAAGATGGCGGAAACCGGCGACGCGGAAATGATGCAGGAGCTTTTCGGCAGCTTCGGCCTGGCCATGGGTATCGGCGTGCTGTGCATCTACATGGTGCTGGTGCTGCTCTTTGGCGGCTTCACCCAGCCCTTCACCATTCTCTCGGCCTTGCCCTTGTCCATCGGCGGCGCCTTTGTGGCGCTCCTGCTGACCAAGAGCAGCTTCTCCATGCCGTCCCTGATCGGTCTCTTGATGCTCATGGGCATCGTCACCAAGAACTCCATTCTGCTGGTGGAATACGCCATCGGCGCCCGCCGAGGCCGGGGCCAGCCGGGCGAAGTGGGCTTGTCACGCTTCGAAGCCCTGGTGGACGCCTGCCGCAAACGCGCCCGGCCGATCCTGATGACGTCCCTGGCCATGGGCGCCGGCATGTTACCCATCGCCATGGGCCTGGGAGCCGACCCAAGTTTTCGCGCCCCCATGGCCACCGCCGTCATCGGCGGCCTGGTCAGCTCCACGCTCTTGAGCCTCTTGGTGGTGCCGGCGGCCTATACCTATGTGGATGATTTCGAAGGCTGGCTGCTGCGCACGGTGGACCGGCTGCGCAGGAAGCCCGGCAATGGTGGACCAAGCAAGGCGCCGCACCCGGCACCGAGGACGCAGGGGCAGAGCAGGAAGAACCGCGAGGGCATGGGCGGGATGTAGCGCGGATGGAGGATGCGCGCCGCTTATCCACCCTACGGCCGATTCCTGATCCCTGACACCTGCCCCATGCGCGCCAGGCCCTCCAGCACCAAGCTGTCCGCCCGCCGGAAGGGTATGGCAAGCAAGCTTTCCAGGGCAGGCGCAGCGCCGCCCCCGAGGAGGCAGAGGGCGCCGGGGACATGGGCGATGGCGGCAAACTGGCGTTCAATGGCGCCGACCTGGGCATTCAGACAGCCGCTCATGATGGCGTCTGCCGTGTTTGTCGGCAGAGGGCGGAATTCCCCCGCCTCGGCGCCCAGCTGGGCAGTGTTCTTAACCAGGGACGCGCGCATGAGGTCCAGCCCCGGCAGGATGAGGCCGCCGCAGAAAACGCCGTTGGCGTCCAGACTGTCCACCGTGGTGGCGGTACCGGCCATGACCACCAGGCACGCCCCCTGGTGCCGGCCCCTTGCGCCGATGAGGGCTGCCCAGCGGTCCACGCCGAGTTGGCTCGGATTGTCGTAGGCGCTGGTAACGCCGCACTGGCTGGTGTTGGAAGCGGCGAGACAGAGGGGAATGCCAAGGCACCCCAGCAGGGCCTCGATGCGGCTGCCGACCTCAGGCCCAGCCACGTTGGCCAGCACCGCCAGTTGCGCCGGGGGCAGGCTCAGTGTCTCCAGTTCCCCGTAGGCCAGCGCTCCACCCACCAACTGCTTCAGTTCGGTATCGAACAGACCCCATTTCAGGCGAGTGTTGCCGGCGTCGAGACAGAGGATCATGTTGAAAACCCGTTTTGAAACGCCGAGGCGCCGAGGCGCGGAGGAAAATCTCTTGAAGGAGAGATGCCTTCAACGTGATCCATCGTGCCAGGTGCCGCTTCCCGGCTAATTCCATTCGCCTTTCTCGGCGCCTCTGCGCCTCGGCGTTTAAGCGCTTTCTTTTTCGGAATCATGCCGGACGCAGGGACACTTCCCCGGCCAGGATGCGCGTCAGGCCTTCGGGGGTTTCCAGCAACAGGGCGCCATCCACGTCGGCGCCGCGGCAAATGCCCTCGACAGCCGGGCGGTGCTCGTCCAACAGGCGCACCGCCTGGTCCTGGTGGGCGTGACGCAGCATCCAGTCGTCCCGCAGGGCAGGGAAACCAGCCACATCGAAAGCGCCCAGCATCTCCGCCAGCTGAGTGAGCACGGCGGCCAGCACGGCTTCCCGGGGCGGCAGTCCAGGCAGATGAGCGGCCAGGTCCGTGGCGAAAATCTCCGGGCCGTCCGGGAAGTCCGCCGGCAGACGGAGATTCAGGCCGATGCCGATGACCACCGCCAGGCCGCGCCCGCGCACGGGGGCCAGCTCAATGAGGATGCCGGCCAGCTTGCGGCCGGCCAGCAGGATGTCGTTGGGCCACTTCAGGGATACGCCGGCCATGCCGAAACCTTCCAGGGCCTTTGCCACGGCCACACCCACCGCCAGGCTAAGGCCCAGGGGCGGCTTGGCGTCCGGGGCCAGGCGCCACAAAAGGGAGAAGGCCAGGCTGCCGCCTTCCGGCGCCAACCAGACCCGGCCGCGCCGCCCCCGGCCGGCGGTCTGTCGATCGGCCACCACCACGCTGCCGGAGGGCGCACCGGCCTCGGCCCTTTGCAGGAGTTCGGAACTGGTAGAGGTGCAGACCGGCAGACAATCCACGTCGAAGCGGGGCGCCATGGCGCCCAGGTGGGCGCGCAGGGCGGGGTAGTCAAAATCGGTCACGGGCGTTCCCGGGAATTCAGAAGCGCGAATTATCCCGGAAATTCAATTGAACCGCAGAGGCGCGGAGGCGCAGAGAAAAACAAGGCGTCCTTGCATACCATTTAGCCTCTCTCCGGACAACTGCCTGATTTCATGAACCCGGATTTTCTCCGCGCCTCTGCGCCTCTGCGGTGAAAAAAGGCTTTGTCAGGGCAGTACCGCCTTCATGCCGCCTTACTCGCCGTGCTCCGCGGTGTGGTGACCCTTGTCGTCGTCGATGCCGAGATCCTGGATCTTGCGGGTGATGGTATTGCGACCGATGCCGAGCAGATGAGCGGCTTCGATGCGCCGGCCGCCGGTGGCAGCCAGGGCGCGGCGGATGAGGGTACGCTCGAAATCCTGGGAAAGCACATCGAACACCGTGCCCTGGCTGTCCACCAGTAGCCGGTCCGCTTCCAGGGCCAGAGCGCTGATCCAGTCCCCCTGGCTGCCGCGCCCGCTTTCCTTGGCGCCGCCTTCGCGCAAATCCTGGGGCAGGTCCGCCACATCCACCGTCTGGCCGGGGGCCATGACCGTGATCCAGTGGCAGAGGTTTTCCAGCTGGCGCACATTGCCCGGCAGGTCCAGGGTGCTGAGGTATTTCAGTGCGGCTTCGGAGAAACGCTTGGTCTCGCCCCCCAGTTCCTGGGCGCTCTTCTGCAGGAAATGCTTGGCCAGCACCGGGATGTCCTCCCGGCGCTCCCTGAGGGACGGCAGGCGCAGGCGGATGACGTTGAGGCGGTGGAACAGGTCTTCCCGGAACAGGCCCTGCTTGACCCGCTCTTCCAGGTTCTGGTGGGTGGCGGCAATGACCCGCACATTGGCCTTGATGGGGCTCTGGCCACCGACCCGGTAGAAGTTGCCATCGGACAGCACCCGCAGCAAGCGGGTCTGCAGTTCGGAGGGCATGTCGCCGATTTCGTCCAGGAACAGGGTGCCGCCTTCCGCCTGCTCAAAGCGGCCGCGGCGCTGGGCGGCGGCGCCGGTGAAGGCGCCCCGCTCGTGGCCGAAGAGTTCGGATTCCAGCAGGTCCCGGGGAATGGCTGCCGTGTTGATGGCAATGAAGGGCTTTTCGGCCCGGGGGCTGTGGCGATGCAGGGCGTGGGCCACCAGTTCCTTGCCGGTACCGGACTCACCGTTGATGAGCACCGTGGCATGGGAGGTGGATAGCCGGCCGATGGCACGGAACACCTCCTGCATGGAAGCGGCCTTGCCGAGAATTTCCGGCGAAATGCTGGCGGCCTCGTCCGCACCATTTTGGTGCCCACTCTCTTCCAAGGCCCGCCGCACCAGTTCCACGGCGTGATCCACGTCGAAGGGCTTGGGCAGGTATTCGAAGGCACCGCCCTGGAAGGCCGCCACGGCGGAATCCAGGTCCGAGTAGGCGGTCATGATGATGACCGGCAACTGGGGGTAGCGCTGCTTGACCTTTTGCAGCAGGGACAGGCCCGACTCCCCGGGCATGCGGATGTCGGACACCAGCACCTGGGGCGGTTCCCCCGTTTCCAGGGCGGCGAGGGCGTCACCGGCGCTGGAGAAGCTCTTGAAGGAAATGTCTTCCCGGGCCAGGGCCTTTTCAAACACCCAACGGATGGAACGGTCGTCGTCGATGATCCAGACGGAGCTCATGTGTGGTTTCCTGAAATTAGACGCTAGTCGCGCTTGGCCTTGAAGGGCAGCAGCAGGGTGAAGCAGGTGCCAGCGGGATTGCTATCCACCTCGATGGTGCCCTGGTGCTGCTGGATGAAGCTTTGGGCCAGGGTCAGGCCCAGGCCGCTGCCGTCGTCCCGGCCGGAGACCAGGGGATAGAAGATGCGTTCCCGGATGTCCTCTGGGATACCCGGGCCGTTGTCGATGATCTTGATTTCCAGGGCCAGGCGGTGCCGACGCTTGGCCAGGGTCACCTGGCGCTGGGCGCGGGTACGGAAGATGATCTCGCCTTCCCCGTGCATGGCCTGAGCAGCATTGCGGGCGATGTTGAGTATGGTCTGAATGAGTTGTTCCCGGTCACCCATCAGGTCCGGCAGGCTGGTGTCGTAGTCCCGATGCACCGTCACCGCAGGGAATTCGGCATGGATGAGGCGGCGCACCCGCTCCAGGATTTCATGGATGTTCACCTGCACCGGCTGCATCATGCGATGGGAGGTGAGCAGGCGGTTCATCAGGTCCTGCAGCCGGTCGGCCTCCTGGATGATGACGTCGGTGTATTCCCGGAGCAGCGGGTCGTTGAGTTCCCGCTCCAGCAACTGGGCGGAGCCGCGGATGCCGCCGAGGGGATTCTTGATCTCGTGGGCCAGGTTGCGAATAAGTTCCCGATTGGCCTGCTGCTGTTCCACGATGCGCTCTTCCCGAGCCAGCTTGAGTTGCTGATCGATGGGACGGAATTCCAGCAGAACCCGCATGGAAGACGTTTCCACCGGCGTCACCGTGCAATCCAGATTGAGCTTTTCTTCTCCCTGGCGCTGGATGGTCAGGTTGTGACCGGTATAACTCCAGTTATTGCGCAGGGCATTTTCCAGGGCCGTGCCAAGCACCACCGGCTCTCCGAGCAACAGGCTCAGGGGACGTCCGCAGACCTGCTTGGCACTGATGGCGAAGAGATTCTCGGCCGCCGCATTGATGTAGCGTACGCAGAGTTCGCCGTCGAGCAGCAGCACGGCGGATGACAGCAGATCGAGGGCGGCAAAATCCTGGTTGGGGTCGGAAGGCTTCATGCCGGACAGTCTAGCAAGAAACAGACCACTGAAACCCGGTATGCCTTACTTCAGTTTTGACATCTCCAGGCGCAGCGCCTGGATGTTGCGCTGGTGCTCTGCGACCCGATCCTGAAGGGATTTGCGCTGTCGCTCGTCGCCGCCGACGGATTGCTCGGCCAGCTTGGCCTTTTCCAGTTGGCTCTGTTCCTCCGTCAACTCCCTTTCGAGAATCTGGCGGCGGGTCTGGTCACGGCCGCGCTGGGTGTCGCCGTTTACCTTGGGGAAGTCCTGCGGCGTCGGGCTGGCGGCCGCGGAGGCCTGGCGGGGCTTGGGGGCCGCCTGGGTGGCCTGGGGCTTATCCTGGATAAGCACCTTGCACTTCATGTTCGGATCCCGGGTGCTGGTGAACAGCACATGTCCCTCGGCATCCACACATTTCCAGATGCTGTCGGCAAAGCCCGGACTTGCCCATGCCATGAGGGGCAAGAGCATGGCCAAACCGATTTTTCGCCGAAGTTTCATGGTGCTTATGCCATCAGAAGGACGCGCGAAGTGTACGCCAAGAACAAGCAGGAATGGGCCGCGGGATGGGCAAGTTCATAACAAAAAAGACGGCCGCAGCCGTCTTTTTTGTTACCGGAAGCCCCTCGCGAAAGCGGCTTCCGGCGCTACGAACACCTTACAGGCTGTAGTACATTTCGAACTCGACCGGGTGGGTCGTCATGCGGGTGCGGTTCACTTCCGTCATCTTCAGTTCGATGTAGGCATCGAGGAAGTCGTTGGAGAACACGCCGCCACGGGTCAGGAACTCGCGATCCTTGTCGAGGGCAGCCAGGGCTTCGTCCAGGCTGGCACAGACGGTCGGGATCAGCGCATCTTCTTCCGGCGGCAGATCGTACAGGTTCTTGTCAGCCGGATCGCCGGGGTGAATCTTGTTCTGGATGCCGTCCAGACCAGCCATCATCAGGGCGGCAAAGCACATGTACGGGTTGGCCAGGGGATCCGGGAAGCGGGTTTCGATACGACGAGCCTTGTCGCTGCTGACGTGCGGAATCCGGATGGAAGCAGAACGGTTCTTGGCGGAATAGGCCAGCTTGACCGGGGCTTCGTAGTGCGGAACCAGACGCTTGTAGGAGTTGGTGCCCGGATTGGTGATGGCGTTCAGGGCCTTGGCGTGCTTGATGATACCGCCGATGTAGAACAGGGCGGTTTCGGACAGGCCGGCGTAGCCGTTGCCGGCGAACAGGTTCTTGCCATCCTTCCAGATGGACTGGTGAACGTGCATGCCGGAACCGTTGTCGCCAACGATGGGCTTGGGCATGAACGTGGCGGTCTTGCCGTAGGCATGGGCCACGTTGTGCACGATGTATTTCAGAACCTGGGTCTGGTCAGCGCGGCGCACCAGAGTGTTGAAGACGGTGCCGATTTCGCACTGGCCGGCGGTGGCCACTTCGTGGTGATGCACTTCAACGGGCACGCCACAGGCTTCCAAGGCCAGCACCATGGCGGCGCGGATGTCGTTCAGGCTGTCAACCGGGGGCACGGGGAAGTAGCCACCCTTGACGGAGGGACGGTGGCCGGTGTTGCCGCCTTCGAAAGTGTCGTTGGAGGACCAGGCGGCCTCTTCGGAGACGATCTTCAGGGAACAGCCGGACATGTCCACGTTCCAATGCACGGCGTCGAAAATGAAGAATTCGGGTTCCGGACCGAAATAGGCGGTGTCGCCGATGCCGGTGGACTTCAGGTAGGCTTCAGCGCGCTTGGCGATGGAGCGGGGATCCCGGTCATAACCCTTGCCGTCGGTCGGCTCCACGACATCACAGGTGATCACCAGGGTGGTCTCGTCCATGAACGGATCGATGTAGGCGGTAGCCGGGTCCAGCATCAGCAGCATGTCGGAGGCTTGAATGCCCTTCCAACCGGCGATGGAGGAACCATCGAAGGCATGACCTTCGGTGAACTTGTCGAGATCGACAACACGCGACGGCACGCCGACGTGCTGCTCTTTGCCACGGGTATCGGTGAAGCGCAGGTCAACAAACTTGACCTCTTTTTCCTTGATCAGATTCAGGACGTCTTGCGGTGACATGTTATCTCCTAGCGAATGAAGCGGTTAAGCTTTGAAACCGTGGTGCGGCATGCCGCATTGAACCCGTTTTACCCATGGGCGATTCCGGAGGGCTGACGCCGGACGCCTTTGACTGGCACAAATTAGCAGTTTCCATGCCAGCCATTCAAGAAAATATTGCTATTGTGCCACAAGGACTATTACCTGACGCAAGAGGAACATACGCACCATTTAGGTGCATATTGCAAAAGCAACGCCTCATTTTGGTGACACCTGGCAGTTGATGGAAATCGCACTGAAATGGGGATCCATGGGAAGGCGGGCTTTGATGCGGCGTTCCAGTTCGGCGACCCTGGCCGGATCAAGGCAGAACGCCTCCGGCAGGAACAATTCCGCCTCCACCCGGTTTCCCAGGTAGTGCAGCAGCGCCCGTTCCGCCACCGGCACATCCGTCCCCAACAGCGCAGTCAGCCTCGCGAGGGCATCCGCCCTGTGCAGCGGCGCCGCTTGGCCCACAGTCCACAGGATGTCGTCTTCCACATCGACGTGCACCAGCACGTCCAGCACATCCTCGTGGGCATCCACCACGGCCTGCCGAGCGCTCTCGGCGATGCGGTGGCCTTCCGAAACACTGATATGGGAATCCACGCGCACATGAGCATCCACCAGCCCCTGGTGGCCCATGCGCCGCGTGCGCAGATCATGTACGCCGACAACCCCCGGGGTCGCCAGCAGAGTGGTGCGTATCGCCGCCACTTCGTCCGCCGAAAGGCCGGTGTCAATCAATTCCTGCAGGGCGTCATAGGCAAAGCGCAGTCCCATGCGCACAATGAGAAAGCCCACCAGAGCCGCCGCCAGGGAATCAAAGAACTTGTAGCCCATGAGGGCACCACCGATGCCGACCGCCACCACCAGAGAGGAGGCCGCGTCCGAGCGGGCATGCCAGGCGTTCGCCACCAACATGGGGGAGCGCAGCTTCTCGGCCACTGCCAGCATGTAACGGAAGAGGCCTTCCTTGGCCACCAGGGTTGCCAGGGCGGTCCACAGGGCCAGGGGCTGCACGGGGGGCAGATGTTCCACATCCTGGAGGCGGGAACCGGCCGCCACCAGCATGGCCGCGCCAGTGACCGCCAGCAGCACGCCAAGAATGAGGGAGGCGGCCGTCTCAATGCGGCCATGGCCATAGGGGTGTTGGGAGTCCGCCGGATGGGCGCCCTTGCGATTGGCCACCAGCACCATGAAATCCGCCACCAGATCGGAAGCGGAATGCATGCCGTCGGCCACCAGGCTCTGGGCATTGGCAAGCAGGCCGATGGCGACCTGGGCGATGGTCAGCAAGACATTCACGCCGGCACTGACCCAGGTGACGCGCTGGGCCTGGCGGTAGCGTGCCCCTTCCAGGGGGGCTTCGGTAGGGAGGTTTTCTCCGCTCATGGGAAAGGCTTATACTCGAAAACTCGTGATTCTAGGCTTTTCCACACCATGGGCAAAATCAGCAGCATTCTGGCACTGGCGCAAAAGCGTGCCCTTGACGCCAATCTTCCTTACGAGGGCGCCCTGACGCCTCTTGAGGCCTACGAAATTCTGCAGCACGCCCCCGGTGCCCGCCTGGTTGATGTACGCAGCCGGGCGGAGTGGGATTGGGTGGGACGCGTCCCGGGTGCCGTAGAAATCGAGTGGTCGAGCTGGCCGGGCATGCATGTCAATCCCCAGTTCCTGGCCCAGCTGAAACGGGAAGTGAATCCGGAATCCCTGGTGCTGTTCCTCTGCCGGAGCGGCGCCCGGTCCAATGCTGCGGCCAAGCTGGCAAGCGAAAACGGCTACCCGGACTGCTACAACATCCTGGAAGGCTTCGAAGGCGACAAGGATGCCACGGGGCAGCGCAACAAGGTCGGCGGCTGGCGCCAGGCCGCCCTACCCTGGAATCAGGGCTGACGGTAGGGCCGGATTCAGCCGGCCATGGGGTAAAAACACCCCGCCCCATGCGTCGGGTTAGAACCCGACCTACGGCCTCTTACCCCCGCTGCAGCTTGCTGCGAATGAGGGCCAGGATCAGGCGCTGCAGGGGGTTGGAATTACCGAACGGCCGCCAGGTGTGGGTAAATTTCTGCAGATAGGCGTCAAACTGCATGCCCCAGGGGGCCGCCTTCAGGGGGCCACGCTGCAACAGCACCTTCAGCACCGCCGTTCCCATCACCCCGGCACACAATTCACAAGCCATGCCGGTGGACGGGCCACGCTCCGCCTTGAAATCCACGGATTCCGCCACCTGGAGGTAGCTACGCTGCAGCATGCGCGGTGACAACCCCGCCATGAAACGCGCCAACTGCTCGGCCCGGGGCTGCCCCTCCAGCTGGAAATACTCCTCGAACGTCATGCCCCCCGGCCTGAAGTAGAGCAGGGCCACGCCCATGCCCAGGGGCGCCGCAGTCAGGGCCGGAATGCCGCGCTCGGCACAGGCGGCAAACAGGCGGCGGCGCGCCTCCACGGCAAAGAAATCCACCCCGTCTACGTACACATCCACGCCGTCCAGGAAGGTCTCCAGGTTGTGCGACTGCACGCCCTCGGGAAAAACGCCAATATCAAGGGCGGGGTTGATGTCCCGGGCCATCTCCGCCAGCACGTCCGACTTCTGCCGGCCGAGACTTGAAAGCGTGGCCCCGGCCTGGCGATTGAAATTCTGCAGTTCGAACTTGTCGAAATCCGCGATGTTGAATTTTCCGACACCCAGCCGCGCCAAGGCCATCAAATGGGAGCCACCAACGCCGCCGAGGCCGGCAATGGCCACCCGGCAAGTAGAAAGCCGCTGCTGCTCAGCAATCGTCAGCCAGCCGATATTGCGGGAGAAAGCAGTGGAGTAGTCGAAAGTTGCCATGGCCGTCGTCAAAAAAGCAAAACCCCCGGAAGCCGGGGGTTTTGTAGTGCAAGCGGATCAGAAACCGATCAGTTCTTGCGGCGACGTGCGGCGGCACCGGCAGCCAGGATGCTCAGACCCGCCAGCGCCAGGGTTGTGGGCTCAGGAATGCCGAAGTTGTCAGCCGCGACGGCGGCAGTCGCGGCAAAGTACGCATTTGCTGAGCCATCCAAGACACTGTTCGTCAGCGGGTTTTGATTGAATTGTCCTTTCAAATCGATGACCGGGTAGAAATTGGTGGGGGCGGTGAAAAGTGCCTTGCCATCATTGGTCAACGTGAAATTGGTGAATTCAATACTGAAATCGCCATAACTGGTCCCCGAAACTGCCGAGTGCCCCCCATTCATTGCCGAGTTGGGAGAACTGCTGGACCCCAGCAGTATGGGCGCGATACTACTGGTAATACTCGGTGCAACGGTGCCATTCGCGCCGAGCACCCCAGACGCACTCATATCCTTCGTCAAATAAATGCTGAGGTTGCCGGTAGTGCCACCCTTGAAAGTCTCGTTGCCGAACGCATCCACTGAATAAGTCCCGCTTGTGGAGAACAAGCCAATGATCTTGTAACCACTCGTGACGTCGTTATAGGCCGGAATGGTCTGGGTGCCACATTGATAGGGCAGAAACGGCGGCGTCGGGCTGTTACAAAACTGCGGGATTGTCTGCGCGTCGTGATGAACCGTCGTCTGGACGTTCAAATATGAACTCCCACCAGTGGACATGTCCACATAGTTACCCAGATTGAAGTAGGCAGCCGTGGCAAAAGTTCCCGTGCTCGCAGACGTTGGGCTTATCGAGAACTTCTCGTAGTAATGCCCATTCAAGTCGTCAGCCGTGAAGCTGTTCGCGATATTCGATGGGGTCGTGGTGTAGTTGCCGTACGTGGGATAGACCTGATAGTTCGTAACATAAGGCGTTTCCGTCACGGTGAAGGGAAGATACGTCGCGTTCGCCGCGCCGCTGAACCCCGCAGCAACAACTGCCAACGCTGCCAGTTTCTTCACAAATTTCATCTTGGTCATGATTTTTCCCTGCTCAATTCTTAGTGTTCCGTGGGAGGCGTGGCGCCTCGCGATGGAAAGCTATAAGCACGCGCTGTGCCAGGACACAAAAGTCCTTTCCTGACAATGGGTTGAAAATTCGCCTCCCGACCCACCGGCACAATGTGTAAAAAATCCCGACAAACCACCTCTCTCACGCCGAAACACCGCCCCGCCAGCGACGATAGCCACGCTTACACCTCCTGATGCTGCTCATTCCTTGGGCACAATCCTGAGAATTGTCGACTGACCGCTACCCAAACCCCCGCCACCCGCCCATTTTTATGACTTTCGATCTAGAGCGGCAGTGTAAAATTTTTCGACAGTGCAGGTATTCGGCGCCTGTTTTTACCTACCCCAGACACAAAATCCGGTCTGAGGCGTGCCATCGGTGCCCATGGCGATTGACGCGCCGCAAGTGGACGCGCGACACTACGCGGCAAGCACACAAAATAAGGCGCCTGTCATGACGAAATCTCTCGAACAAATCGCGCTGGCCTATGACTCCCCGCCCTTGTGGTATGACATTCGCGGATTCTTTATCCTGACCTTTGCCTATCGCAGCGGCCTGGGATTTCAGGTGCGTTTCTTCGGCAACAACATGGGGCCACGGCATCTGGAAGTAGCCATCGGCTCCGGCTCCCTGGCCGATATCATCCTGCGCTGGCGCAGCTGGAAAGGCCTTCCGGCTTGCCGCATCGCAGGCATCGATTACGCCCTGCCCATGCTGGGGGGCGCTTTCCGGCGCTTCCGTTTCCGGCCGGAAGTGGAACTGGCTCATGCCGATGCCGCAGCCCTGCCCTACCCAGCTGGCGAGTTCGATACCGCCAACATCGCCAATGCCGTGCATTGCTTTCCAGATGTGGACGGGGCCTTGCGGGACATCTGCCGGGTGCTGAAACCGGGCGGGCGGATGGCTGCCAACGTCCTGCTGGAACCAACGGCGGGCCCCGGCTTCCTGCGTCGTCTGGCCGAACGCATCAACGTCTGGGGCATGAAGAAGGGCATCCTCTTCAAACCCTACACGCAGGAAGACATTCGCGAGCGCATCCTGCGTGCCGGTTTCAGCATCGAACAGGAGCTGGTCAGCGGAAACACCTACAACGTCCTGGCAAGGAAGCCCGCAAGCTGACCAGCCAGGCGTCCCGCTGCAAACTCGCCTCACCACAAAGCAGAAGAACACTTTTAAATGCCGTCCGGGCGGAACAAGCCTATCGCCGAGAAAATCTTAGGACTTGGGCATGGGAACGAATGTCGACGCAATTTCCGACCTGAAGGCGTATAGTGCTCAATCCAATACTAAGGTGGTAGGAGCAATTCATGAGCGGGGGCTCACCAGACATGCCTATGGCGCGGTTCGGCCGCCTGCGCTACCCAGCCGGACACCTCCCGTCCACTACCGCGCTCCATTCCGCGACCGGAGTCATTACCAATGTGCTCGGCACCACGCCGTTCATGGTGCAGGGTCATATCCGCATCGCCGTGGCCAGGGAAAAGCATCAGTTCGATGCCTGCGCCCGACTGGTGGCGGACCGCTACGGCTGGCGCGGCTATGAGGTTCCCGCCCCCATCATGCGGAACCCGTCCTACTTCACCATACTTGCCTCCTGCCCGGATGGCCGCCTTGTGGGTACCCTCACGCTGGGGCTGGACTCCCCCGCCGGGCTCATGGTGGACGACATGTACAAAGAGGAGGTGGATGTCTTTCGCCACCAAGGCAAGCGGGCCTGCGAGCTCGTGCGCCTGGCGGTGGAGCCCGGCTCGGATTCCAAGCAAGTCCTGTTGAGCCTCTTTCAGATGGCCTACCTGTGCCTGCGCCTGATCCACGGCATGACGGACGCCTTCATCGAGGTCAACCCCCGCCACGTTGCCTATTACCAACGCATCATTGGTTTCGAGACTGCAGGCCCCCCAAAGAATTGTCCCCGGGTCAATGCGCCGGCCGTCCTGCTACGCCTCCACCTTGAAAAGGTGCACCAGGGCGCTCAGGAATTCGTCGAGACCGTGCTCGACCATCTTGAAGAGGAAGGCTACTCTCCCCGCCCCTGGGAAGAAGATTGCGCCACGGACATCATGGGCACGACGATGATGTCCATGCATCTGCATGATTCGCAAAACATGGTCTGAACGCAGGATGCCGGAAAGCGCAGCCACACAGCACGACGCAGCAGTGAAGGCTGTATAATCCGGCCCCTTGTGCAAAAATGATTCATGAGGGTGCCAAATAAAATGTCGGCACCTGGCGCAGGCCGGCGACATCGCCGGCTTTCTTGTAACCGGCTTCGGCCGTTCCTAACCGGGCATGCGCTATGGCATTTGCGCCCTACGGCAGAGTCAAAGAACTCTTCGAGAAGATTCACCAGCTCGAAGACAGGCTGGAGAAGGCCAACTTTCTCCCGATGACGGAGCAACAGTCCATTCATGCACAGATTGCCCAGATCAAGGCGGAGATCGCCCGCCTGGAAAAGATGAGCAAGAAGGGCTGACAGACATCGGTGGCCGAAGCACCCCGCAGCGAGGCCTTTACCAGCACCCCATGATCGCTAGTGAAAAAAGCCGACGACTGGCGTCCAGTCCGTTGGCTTTTTTTGTAGCCTCGTTTTCCCGGCGGGCAGCCCATCCAGCGACACGCGAGCCTTTGGGCGACGCCCCCTGACGGTGGCCGTCACTCGCCCCTAGCCCCTGGCCGCTTTTCAACCCACGGTGCCACCCAGGGCAGCAGGGCCATGCCAGGCAGGGCCAGCAGGGCGCAGAGCAGGAAGAAGCCGCTCCAGCCGAAGGATTCCACCAGCCAGCCAGTGGCGGCGTTGGCGAAGGTGCGCGGCACCGCGGCCAAGCTCGTGAATAGGGCGAACTGGGTGGCGGTGTACAGCGGGTTGGTAGCCCGGGCGATGTAGGCGACGAAGGCGGCGGTGCCCAGACCCACGCCCAGGGCTTCAAAACCGATGACGCCGGCAAGCCAGGCCAAGCGCTCCGCGTTGGCCGGGGCCGGGCCGATCCAGGCCAGCCAGGCGAAGCCGAAAATCGACAGGAACTGCACCAGGCCGAACCACCATAAAGCCCGGTTGATGCCGATCTTGAGCATCCACGCTCCCCCCAGCAAGCCGCCGATAACTGCGGGCCAGAGTCCTGCGTGCTTGGCCACTAGGCCGATTTCCGACTTGGCGAAGCCCATGTCCAGATAGAAGGGCGTGGCCAGGGCCGTGCACATGCTGTCGCCGAGCTTGTAAAGGAAGATGAAGCCCAGCATCGTCAGGGCCGAGCCCAGTCCCTTGCGGGTAATGAACTCGTGAAAAGGCTCCACCACCGCCTGGCGCAGGGTTTTTGGCGTGAGGTCCGCCCGTAGCGGTTCCGCCACCGAGAGCACCATGAGCATGCCGGGGATGACGAAGGCGGCGGTGATCCAGAACACCTGCTGCCAGGGCAGATGGTCCGCCAGGATCAGCGCAAGCGACCCGGGCACAAGCCCCGCCAGCCGGTAGGCGTTCACATGCACCGCATTGCCGAAGCCTAACTCTTCCTCATGCAGAAGTTCCCGGCGGAAGGCGTCGATGGCGATGTCCTGGGTGGCGGAGAGCAGGGCCACGGCGGCGGCGAGCCAGATGATGAGGTTCAGATCGGTTTTGGGCGAGAGTCCGCCCATGCTGGCCACCGCGACCAGCAGGCCGATCTGGGTGCCCAGCATCCAGCCACGCCGACGCCCCATCCAGGGCAGGGCGTAGCGGTCCAGGAAGGGGGACCAGAGGAATTTCCAGGTGTAGGGGAACTGGATCAGGGCGAAAAGCCCGATGGCCTTCAGACTGATGCCCTCGGTGCGCAGCCAGGCCGGCAGCAGGTTCAGCAGGATATACAGCGGCAAGCCGGAGGCGAAGCCTGTGAACACGCAAGCCAGCATGCGGCGGGTGAGCAAGGCGGACAGCCAGGCGGGTTGGGGCATGTTGTGGGTGGTAGGCGCGGGCTTGCCCGCGCTGGTGGGAGGAGCGTAGGGCGCAATAAGGCGAAGCCGCATTGCGCCGACCTTGGGGCGAAATCTCAGGTGCAATGCGCTTCGCTTATTGCACCCTACATCTCTACCCCGCCTGCCGTTTCAGGCGATAGACCGCCAGGCTGCCGAGGAAATTCGGCTCTTCGGTGACAAGCAGGCCCTTTTCGTCCAGCACCTGGCGCTCCCGGATAGTGACGCCCACGTGGGCACACAGATCCTCAAAATCCGGGATGGTGAAGAAGCGCAGGTTGGGGGTATTGAACCATGCGTAGGGAAGGTCTTCGGATACCGGCATGTGGCCGTCCATGACCGCCACCCGGTTCTTCCAGTAGGCGAAATTGGGAAAGCTGACCACGGCCTCCTTACCCACCCGCAGCATTTCCCGCAGGATGCCTTCCGTGTGGCGCACGGTTTGCAGAGTACGGGACAGCACCACGTGGCTGAAGGCCTGGTCGCCGAAGCCAACCAGGCCCTTTTCCAGGTCCATCTGGATGACATTCACGCCGTTCTTGATGCTGGCCTTCACGTTGTCAGCGCTGACATCCACACCATAGCCATGCACACCCCGGGTCTGGGCCAGGTGTTTGAGCAGGGCGCCGTCGCCGCAGCCCAGATCCAGCACGGATTCCCCGGGCTTGATCCACTTGGCAATGAGGGCCAGGTCAGGCCGATCCAGTACGGGTTTCATAGGACGATGTTCTCCATGTAGGCCCGCACCACATCCTGGTATGGCTTGTCATCCATGAGGAAGGAGTCGTGGCCGTAGCGGCAGTCGCTCTCCATGTAGCTGACTTCCTTGCCGCTGGCCACCAGGGCATGCACGATTTCCAGGGAGCGTTCCGGGGCGAAGCGCCAATCGGTGGTGAAGGACACCACCAGGAAGGCCGCCTGTGCCTTCGCCAGAGCCGCCGCGAGATTGCCATCCGCCTCCCGGGCCGGGTCGAAATAATCCAGGGCCTTGGTCATCAGCAGATAGGTGTTGGCATCAAAGAATTCGGCGAACTTGTCCCCCTGGTAACGCAGGTAGGATTCCACCTCGAATTCCACGTCGTAGCCGAAGGACAGGCTGCCATCCCGCAGCTCCCGGCCGAATTTCTCCGCCATCTGGTCCACGGACAGATAGGTGATGTGGCCGAGCATGCGGGCCAGGCGCAGGCCGCGCCAGGGATGGGCGCCATGGTCGTAAAAATTCCCGCCGTGGAATTCCGGGTCCGTCAGGATGGCCTGGCGGGCCACATCGTTGAAGGCGATGTTCTGGGCCGTGAGAAAGGGGGCTGCGGCGACGACCACCGCATGGCGCACCCGCTCCGGATAAGTGATGGTCCAGCGCAGGGCCTGCATACCCCCCAGGCTGCCCCCCACCACCGCCGCCCAGGCGCCAATGCCCAACAGGTCCGCCAGGCGGGCCTGGGTGTGCACCCAGTCGATCACCGCCATCATGGGGAAGCGGGCACCCCAGGGCTTGCCGGTAGCCGGATCGATGGAAGACGGGCCGGTGGAGCCGTGACAGCCCCCCAGGTTGTTTACGCCGACGACGAAGAAACGGTCTGTGTCGATGGGCTTGCCCGGGCCGATCATGTTGTCCCACCAGCCCACATTTTTTGGCTCGTCGGCGTAGTAGCCAGCCACGTGGTGGGAGCCGGAAAGGGCATGGCAGACGAGCACGGCATTGGAGCCTGCCGCATTCAAGGTGCCATAGGTTTCATAGACCAGATCGTAGGCCGGCATGATGCCGCCGCTGCGTAGAAGCAACGGCTGGTCGAAATGGGCGCGCCGGGATTCGACTGCGCCGACGCTGGCGGCTGGAGTACTCACGCTTATCAACTCGTTCCCGAAAATGAAAAACCCGGCCATGTTAAAGCAGGACCGGGTCGGCCTCTCTTTAGCGATATTTGTAAGGCGCCCGCAAGCAGATGGTTCAAATCGGCGCCGAAGTGACGAAACTACCCGGCCGACGTGAAAAAGTCAAACGGCCCGGGGTGGCAAGCGGCCCCAAGGCCCGCGAAATGGCGCGGGGCAGGAACTAATTCACTGTTCAAACTGCAAAGTATCGTAAAGAGACTTGCCCTGCCTGCACAGGCTGAGTAGGATTCGAAACATCGTGGTTTGCTGGTCGGCGCACGGGGCCGGCAGACTTACTGACCAGCCGTGCAGATGTAATGTTGCCGATCTAGCCTTGGCACACCCGGAGTAATCCGGCGTCGCAAAGCTTCCGGTCCAGGTCACGCTCTGGATAGCGGGGTCGCCCGGTGGAACTTTATTCCGGACACCTTTCCTTCCCGTCGTGGAGCCCTTTCAGATTTCATGAAGGAACTGCCATGTCCATGTTTCACCGTCATACCGCTCACCCTACCCGTTCCCTGATGGCCGCCGCCGTATTGGCCGCTTGCCTGGGGGCTTCCGTTCCCGCCCTGGCCGCTGCTGCCGGGACCAGCCTGTTCGCCTCCGCCCAGCGTGTATCGGGGAACGCCCCCGGCGAGTACCTGGTGGAAGTGAAACTCAGCGTCGCTACCCTACGGTCCGCCAAGCGCGGTCAGGTCGTGGACTTGGCCCTGCCCGGGGTCGGCAACTTCCAGGTGGTGTTCGATGGCAGCTTGCCCAAGGGCGATGGTAGCCAGTGGTTGGGCCACCTCAAGGACGGCGTGCAGTACAGCGTGGTGCTGCTGACCACCGCCGATGGCGTCACCGGCGACATCCGCACGCCCAACGGGGCCTTCCGCCTGGGCCACGCCAACGGCAAGGAATGGCTGGCCCGCCAGGGCGTGGCCGGCGCCGACAGCGCCCGCGTTGCCGCATTACCGAGCATGTTCAGCGTAGCGGCCGCAGACAGCAGCACTGCCGGCGGCAAGTCCCGTGGCAAGGCCCCCGCTGCTGTGGCCTACCCGGTGAACTTCAATCTGGTGACCATGGCCAACCTGAAGCCGGGCGCGGAAGTTTCCCTGCCCATCCCGGGCATGGGCAGCTACCCGGTGGTGTACGAGGAAACCCGCGCCAACGACAGCGGATCAAGCACCTGGGTCGGCTATCTCAAGGATTACGGCGATGACTTCCGGGTCATCATCACCACCGGTGCCGAGGGCAGCCTGGGCAACATCCTGACGCCCTCCGGCGAACTGGAACTGACCACGGTTTCCGGCAACCAGTGGCTCATCGACCGCTCCGCCTCCGGCTGGACCACCCTGCATCCGGACCACACGGACGGCGTGCCCCCGACCATCGCCCAGGCGGGCGGCGGCGACCTGCCTGGCGTGGCCATGGGCGGCACCACCAAGCCGGCGGCCGCCACGACCGTCACCGTAACCAAGACCACCGCGACGGGTACGACCACGAGCACCGCCACCCAGATCGACGTGCTGGTGATCACCACCCCGGGCTTCGTCACCCGCCTGGGGGCCAACTGGCGTACCCGCATAGACCAGCTGGTGGCCCTGACCAACCAGTCCTACATCGACAGCGGCGTACCACAGCAGATCCGCTTGGTGGGTGTGGAACAGGTGAATTACGCGGATACCACCACCAATTCCACCGCCCTGTCCCTCTTGACGAGCAGCAGCGGCGCCTTCTCCAGCGTGGCGGCCCTGCGCAAGAAATACGGTGCCGACCTGGTAACCCTGGTGCGGCCCTTCTACATGGTGGCACAGGGCAAGAATTGCGGCGTGGGCTATATCAGCGGCTACGGCGGCAGCAGCGTTTCCGGCTACTCCAGCTACGGCTATGCGGTGGTGAGCGACGGCACCGATGTGCTGAAGTCCGGCTATTACTGCACGGACTACACCTTCACCCACGAGCTGGGCCACAACATGGGCTCCATGCACGACCGGGCCACGGTCACTTCCCAGGGTGGCGGCACGGGGGCTTACCCGTACGCTTTCGGCTACGGCAGCTCCGGCAGCTTCGGCACCATCATGAGCTACATCTCGCCGGTGGTCGGCAAGTTCTCCAACCCGCGCATTTCCACCTGCGGCGGCAGCAAGGCCTGCGGCGTGGCGGCGACCGCCAGCAATAGCGCCGACAACGCCACCTCCCTCACCAATACCGCCGCAGCGGTGTCCGGCTTCCTGGCCAGCGTAGTACCGGCGACGGTGCAGATCACCGGCCTGGTGTCCAAGGGTACTGCGCTTGTGGCCGGGGTCAACTTCACGCCCAGCGGCACCGGAGGCTCTTGCACCACCAGCGCCAACAACGGCACTTACACCTGCACGGTGCCCCTGAACTGGAAGGGCACGATCACGCCGACACTCACTGGCGCCAGCTTCACGCCGACTTCCCTGAGCTTCCCGACGCTCCTGCTCACCAGTCAGACCAACCAGAACTTCGTCAAGAACTGAGCGGCGCGGGCTTGTCCCGCCCGGCAGGCAAAACGGCCGACATTGTCGGCCGTCTTCATTTACCGTGGAAGTCGGCGTAGCCGACTCACGACGCTTCCCTCTCCCCCCGGGAGAGGGACTGAGGGTGAGGGAAACCGCCATGGCTTTCATGCTCAGGGGTGGCGTCCAACACCATGGCGGTTAAGCCCGTATGGTTTCGGGTGCGCTGCCTATCCCCGTTTCAGGCTGCGGCAGTCCAGGGGCAGGAAGGTTTCCGACACGGTGGTCTGGTTGCTGCCCTGCACGAGCATTTTCTGCGGCGCTTCCGCCATGCCGCAGACCCAGGTAATGGGGACCACGGGAGCGTCGGGGACCACGGCGGGACGCAGGGAGAGGGTCTTGCCGGCAATGGCGCCATTGGCCCGGTTGCCAAAGCTGATATGGATGGCCCCATCCTGCACCGTGAGCCGGTCGATGAAGTTGTTTACGATCTTGTCCGGCGACGGCAGCAGCAGCGCGGCATTGTCCGGCGGAAAGGTCTGGGTCACCGCCCACCATTCCGCCACCGGCTTTTTGGCGATGTCCGCCAGGGGCAAGGCCGCTTCGATTTTCTGGCGTACGATGCGGTCAAGATAGCTGGGCAAGGACATGAGGGCGAGGATGGACAGGATGGCGATTACCGCCATCATTTCCATAAGGGTAAAGCCCTACTGCCGGGTAGCCATCGCAACTTGCTCCGGTCGAGGGATCAGCGGGACCGGGCTTTCACCAAGGCGTCCCAGTCGCGAATGGTCTTGAGCCCCCGCAGATCCTGCGGAGTCACGAAACGATGGGAATCGTCGTCCACCCAGAAGCCGTGGCGATAGCGCAAGGCATCCTTGTTCGCCACCTTTGGCGGCACCGCCTCCGGCAGGCCCTCGTAGATGAGCACCATGCGGCCATCGGTGCAGGACCACAGGCTCAGGGTATGCACATAGGGTGCGGTTTCGCCCTCCCCCGCCAGGTCCAGCCGGTTGCCGTCCGCCCCCCGCCCCCCGGCCACCTTGGCCGGGATGCAGGCCTTCTGCAGCAGGTAATCATTCCAGTGATAGCCGCTCCACTTGTCGCCGGAAAACGTGAAGTAAAAGAGGCCTGCCAGGACGGCGGCAATGACACTGAGGGCGACTTTCAAGACGGACTCCGGGGACGGACGGCAAAGGCGGCATGATACTCCCCGTGCCCTGCGCCAGCCTTTCAGACGGCGTCGGAGGGTTCGGCCAGCCGCCCGTACTGGCCGGCATGGAAAAGCAGAGGCGCGTGGTTCTGGCGGGCGAAACGCAGCACGCGGCCGATGAAGATCAAATGGTCGCCCCCCGGGTACCGGGCTTCATTGGCGCACTCGAACCAGGCAGAGCAGCCGGGAATCAGGGGCGCCCCCCCCAGGCCTTCCTGCACCGCCAGGCCGGCGAACTTGTCTATGCCGGAGGTGGCGAAACGCTGGGAGATGTCCGCCTGTTCCGCCGACAGGATGCTGATGGCGAAATGGCTGCAGCCCTCGAACACCGCCAGGTTCGGCGAGTGCAGGCCCAGGCTCCACAGCACCAGGGGCGGGTCCAGGGACACGGAGCTGAAAGAATTGGCCGTAAAGCCCGCATAGTCGCCGCCCGCGGTCTTCGTCGTGATGACCGTCACCCCCGTGGCGAAGGTGCCCAGGGCACCCCGCAGGCTGCGCCGGTCGACAGGATGCTCGGTGCGCAGATCCGTGCCGGAAGGAATGGTGTTGGGCATGTTCAGGAAGCGGTAAATCGTCAGCCGGCCATGCTAGCGGTTCCGTCCGGGTAGTTCAACCGGAATAAGCCGCGAGTACCCCGGGCGCGCAGGGAAAGCGCCGCCCGGGAACAGCTGCAGGCCGTCTTACAACAAAACAATGTCGTATTGTTCCTGGGTGTAGCCGGACTCGGCATGCAGGGACACCGGCTTCTCGATGAAGTCGGAGAGCATGGCCAGCGACGCGGACTCCTCGTCCAGGAACAGGTCGATCACCGCAGGAGACGCCAGTACCCGGTATTCCCGGGCATTGAACTGCTTGGCCTCCCGCAGCAGCTCCCGCAGGATTTCATAGCACACCGTCCGGGAAGTCCTCAGCTGGCCGCGGCCGCCGCAGGTGGGGCAAGGCTCGCAGAGCACGTGGGCCAGACTCTCCCTTGTACGTTTCCGGGTCATTTCCACCAGGCCCAGCTGGGTGAAGCCATTCACCGACATGCGGGTATGGTCCCGGGCCAGTGCCCGGTTGAATTCATCCAGTACCGCCGTCTTGTGCTCCTCGTTCTCCATGTCGATAAAGTCGAGGATGATGATGCCACCCAGGTTCCGCAGGCGCAGTTGCCGCGCGATGGTCTGGGATGCTTCCAGGTTGGTCTTGAAGATCGTGTCGTCGAAATTGCGCATGCCGACGAAGCCGCCGGTATTCACGTCGATGGTGGTCATCGCCTCGGTCTGATCGATGATCAGGTAGCCGCCGGATTTCAGCTCGACGCGGCGAGCCAGGGCCTTCTGGATTTCATCTTCGACGGCGTTCAGCTCGAAGAGGGGCCGCTCACCGGTGTAATGCTCCAGCAGGGGTTCCACCTGGGGCATGTACTCGGCGGCAAAGGCTTTCAGCTTGGCGAAATTTTCCCGGGAATCGATGGCGATACGGGTGGTCTCCCGGCTCACCAGGTCCCGCAGCACCCGCTGTGCCAGATTCAGATCCTGGTAGAGCAGGGCCGGCGGCTTGGCGGTGCGGGACGCCGCCTTGATGTCCGTCCATAACTTGCGCAAGTAGGCAATATCGCTGCCCAGCTCTTCGTCGCTGGCGTTGCCCGCCACGGTGCGTACGATGAAACCGCCGGTTTCGTCCGGCGGCACGAGGCGCGTCAGGCGCTGGCGCAGGGCCTCCCGCTCGCTCTCGTTCTCGATGCGCTGGGAAATGCCGATATGCTTTTCCTGGGGCAGGTACACCAAGAGGCGCCCGGCGATGCTGACCTGGGTGGACAGGCGTGCCCCCTTGGTACCGATGGGGTCCTTGAGCACCTGCACCATCAGGCGCTGGCCTTCCGTGAGGATTTTCTCGATAGGTCGGGGGCCTTCGCCGGTTCTGCCGCCTTCCCAGATGTCCGCCACGTGCAGAAAGGCGGTTCGCTCCAGGCCGATATCCACGAAGGCGGACTGCATACCAGGCAGTACCCGCACCACCTTGCCCTGGTAGATGTTGCTGACGAGGCCCCGGCTGGCACTGCGTTCCACGTGCAGTTCCTGCACCACCCCCTGTTGCAACAGGGCGACGCGGGTTTCCTGGGGCGTGACGTTGATGAGGAAGGCTTCGTTCATTGTATTGGGGAGACGGTTAGTGCGTAGGGTGGGCAGGTTTCATCTGCCCACGCAAGGCAGGGTACAGGTGGGCACGCTACGCTTTGCCCACCCTACGGGCCAGGGCAGATTATGGGGCAGGAACGGGATTCGAGACCCCGAATCCGGCTTTTCTCAGACCGGAATGCCGAACTTCTCCAGCAGTTGGGCCGTTTCGAACAGGGGTAGGCCCATGATGCCGCTGTAGCTGCCGCGGATTTCATCGATGAAAAGGGCTGCCCGGCCCTGGATGCCATAGGCCCCGGCCTTGTCCCGGTGCTCGCCGCTGGCGATGTAGTGCCGGATGTCCTGCACCGAAAGGGGGCGAAAGCTCACCTGGCTGACGCTGAGCAGGGATTCCAGGCGTTCGGTGTCGGCCATGGCCACTGCCGTCAACACCCGGTGGCTGCGGCCGGACAGGCGCTGCAGGATTTCGGTTGCGTGCTCGTCATCCTCCGGCTTGCCGATGATCTCGCCATCCACCTCCAGCGTGGTGTCCGCCGACAGCACCGCGCGCCGCGGCAGGTGGCGCCAGGCAACGCGCTGCATGCCGCCCAGAGCCTTGGCCCGCGCCACCCGCTGCACATAGCTCACGGCATCCTCCCCCGCCAGCACATCCTCGGCCACGTCCACATCCGAGCGGTTGCCGGCACGGAACAGCAGCACCTCGAATTTCACGTGGATCTGGTGCAGCAGTTCACGCCGCCGGGGGCTGCGGGAAGCCAGGAAGATGCGGGATTCGCTCATGTCATCACTCCCGATGATAGGGATGGTTCTTCAAGAGGCTCATGGCCCGGTAGATCTGCTCCGCCAGCAGCACCCGCACCAGGGCATGGGGCAGGGTCAGGCTGGACAGGCGCAGGGTCTCCGTGGCGCTCGCCTTGAGATCGGGCGCCAGGCCGTCCGGCCCGCCGATGATGATGGCCACGTCGTCGCCACCCTCCATCCAGCCGGACAGGCGCTGGGCCAGTTGCTTCGTGGTCAGATCCGCGCCCCGCTCGTCCAGGATGACCCGACGGCAGCGGGCCGGCAGGGCCGCCGTGATGCGTTGCGCCTCCGCCGCCATGAGAGCCTCCACCGGCTTGCCGGTGGTGCGCGGCTCCGCCTTGACTTCCACCAGGTGCAGGGGCAGCTCCCGCGGCATGCGCTTGGCGAATTCCGTGTAGCCGGCCTCGATCCAGTCCGGCATGCGGGTGCCGACAGCGACGATGAGGAGTTTCATAGTGTTAGCGGTAAGCAGTGAGTGGTGAGCGCTTACCTATTACCGCTCACCGCTTACCATTTTCTTTACGCAGGTTCAGAGGCGAAGGATGCCGCTGGCAAGCCGCCGGGGCCGATGCCGCCCGGCCGCTGGCGATAGGGTTTGCCTTGCCAGAGTTCTTCCAGGTTGTAATAGCTGCGCACGGCGGGCTGCATGACATGCACCACGATGCTCCCCAGGTCCAGCAGAACCCAGTCCCCGGTGCGTTCGCCTTCGGTACCGACGACTTCGACGCCGGCATCCCGCACCTTATCGAACACATGCTTGATCAGGGCCCGGGTCTGGCGATTCGAGTCGCCGCTGGCGACGATGACCCGCTCAAAGAGGGTGGAGAGATGATGGGTATCGATAATTTCGATGTCCCGTGCCTTGACGTCTTCCAGAGCGTCCACCACGAGGGCCTGCAGTTTCGAGAGTTCCATGCGTTGTTACAAAGCCTCAGCAATAAAGTTGGTACGTTTGAATATAAGCGAGAACCGGATCAGGCAGCAAATAGCGGGGGCTGCCGTTCCGGCCCACAAGCTCCCGGATTCCGGTAGCGGAAATAGCCAGGGGCGTGATCGAAAAAGGGATGATGCCGCCGGCAGGTAGCCCGGCCAGTGCCGCCGGGTCCCCAAGGCGCCGGGCCGCGAATTCCTGCGCCAGGGGCACGACCATCTGCGCCGTAGACAATTCGACCCCCGGCCGGCTGGCGACGGCTACGTGGGCCAGTTCGAAAATCTCCCGCCAGCGCTTCCAGGTCGGCAAGCCGAGAAAGGCGTCCGCCCCCAGCAGCAGCACCAGGGGGCGCGTGTCCCCCAGCTCGGCCCGCAGGCGCTCCAGGGTCAACACGGTGTAGCTCGGGGCCGCGCTACGCACCTCCCCGTCGTCCAGTTCGAATGCCGGGTTGCCGGCAATGGCCAGGCGCACCATATCCAGGCGGCTTTCAGGCGGCACCGCCGGGGCGTCCCGGTGGGGTGGACGACCGGCAGGAATCCAGCGCACAGCGCACAGTCCCAGGGCCGTGCGGGCCTCTTCCGCCAGCCTCAGGTGCCCGTAATGCACCGGATCGAAGGTGCCGCCGATGAGCCCCAGCGGCAGCTGTTCAGGCGTTGCCTTCATCGGGTGCGGCCGGCGTTTCGGCAACGGGCGCCTCTGGCGGCAACTCGAAAACGTCCCGGTAGCTCACGTAAAAACTGGCGAAGAGCGTCGGCACGAAGACCAGCATGAGGGGCACGGTGAAGGCAGCGGCGGCAAGACTGAAGAGTGTCTCGGAGAAGGCCGCCGCGATGCCCAGCAGCAGCCCCGGTAGCACGCCGGAGAGCAGCATGATGCCCATGCCGTAGCCGAAGAAAGCCCGGCCGTTGCGCCAGGAAGCAATGAAGCTGAAGAACAAGGCCTTGACGGGCGGGCAGTTGTCCCAGGCCACCAGCAGGGCCGCAAACCAGAAAGCCATGAGCACCGGCACCATCAGCAAGAGGGTGGTGAGCACAGCGAACTGGACCCGGGAATCCCCCAGGGTGTTCGCATCCAGCACCTGGCCGCTGGTCAGGGCCTGGGTCAGGGTGCCGCCGTCAATCGCCGCACCGATGCCCAGCACCACCATCCAGCAGACGAAATTCAGCCCGCCCAGGGCCGCCAGCATGCGCGGGTGGCGCCGAAAACCCGAGAGCAAGAGATTCAGGTCGGTGCGCTCGCCCCGGTCAATGGCACGGCAGCCGTTCATGACACTGACTGACAGGGCCGGCACACACAGGGAGGCGGCCACCGGACCGATGAGCGGCACCATGTCGATCAGCAGCAACAGAAACCAGTAGCCGAAGACCAGAAAGCCGAGCAGGGGCGGATTACGGCGGAACAGGCGAAAGCCGTCCACGATCCAGTACCCGCCACGGGCGGCGGAAAGACGTTGAGCTTGCATAAGAATTAGGCGATTGTCGGAAATAAATGCGTCCGAAGACGCCGGATTTTCGTTTCCCTGCAAGGCGCGGCCGGCAGCACTAAGCGAGCCATGTAATGGCGGGCGTAACGCCGCAGGGGAACGAAAAGACAAGTCAGCGGGGGCATTTATTGACAGAAATCGCCTTAGTCAGGTCAGCGGCGCCAGCCTGGCCCTGGCTACACAGGCGACAGGGGCGGGGGCGCCGGAAGTCCGCAATGATACCGGATAGGCCAGTCGCAGCGTGCCTACCCTGAGAAAAGCATTTTGCAACGCCGAGGCGCCGAGACGCCGAGGAAATGCTTTTCAAGCAAACAAGTACCGCCATCCGGGCATTGCCAAACCAGAAACACGCACTGCTTTCTCGGCGCCTCTGCGCCTCGGCGTTTAGTCTTCTTCTCGCTTATTCGAAAATATCGACGTAGGACCAGTAGAAGGAGCCGATGAATACCGGGATGAGGACGAGGAAACCCAAGCCCAGGGGAATAGCCGCCAGCACCATGAGGACGCAGCCGAGGACGCCGTACACCAGAAAGGGCAAGGTATTCGCCAGGCAGGCGCGGAAGCTGAGAATCATGGCTGGCAGGGGTGCCGCATCCTTGAACAACACCAGCGCCGGGGCGAACCAGAAGGCCATGAGCAAGGGCAAGGAAAGCACGACGAAAGTCAGCACCGCCAACAGGGCGCCGGTGAACATGCCTGCGGCCATCATGGGGCCACGGCCCATGCCCAGGAGGCCGCCGCCAACCGCCAGACCGCCGCCCACCAGGAGGGCGATGAAAAAAATCGCCGCCACGCCCACCAGATAGAAGATGCCCACCAAAATCAGGTTGCTGCTGTTCTGGCGAAAGCCCGCGAACAGCTGGTCAACAAACAAGCCACCGCCGTTGTCCAGGGAACGGCAGCCCAGCAGCAGGCCGGCGGCGAACAGGGGCGCCAGCAGGTGGCCGGCGATCTGACCAAGGATGGGCACGATGGACAGCAGGCCGTAAATAACGATGAGCAGCACGGCGATGGCGATCCAGGCGCCCGGGGTGCGCAGGAAGAAGCTCCAGCCCTGCTGCAGCCAGACCAGCCCACGGCCCGCCTCCACCGTGCGGAACGGGAGCTTGTGCATGTCGATGATGGAAGAATTCATGGGAACGGATGGTATCCCATCCGGAGCAGGATTCAGGATTCAGCAAAGAATCCGCCGCCGTTGGCGGCGCTGAACTCCCTGACTCCTGAATCCTGACTCCTGGATCCCGCCCTCAGAAGCGCTTGATCACCCACATGGGGACGCGCAGGCCGCTGTCCAGGCTTTCCATGCGGGAGAACACGCCGTCGCCACGGGAATCCACCAGGTAATAGGGTACGCCGTGGGGCGGCGTCACCTTGACCATGTAGAGTTTGCCGTTCATGCGGAATTCCTCCGCCTGATCCTCGCCTCGTTTGGTGATGGTGACCTGGGGTGCTTCATCCGTCTGCACGCCCGGGGGCGGCGGCGGGGGTTCCGGCAGGGGTTGCAGGCCGGCGGGCTGGTCGGCGGCGACGGCGGCAGGCACGGCCAGGCCCAGTAAGGCAAGGCCGCAGAGAGCAACTAGGAGACGGCGCATGGCATATTCCTCAGTGGTTGAAGGGCAATTCTAACCGAAGGCCCGAGTCAGATTTTTAGAGATTGAGCAGAAGCTCATGTTCTTCCGGCAGCGGCATGAAGCCCCGGGTCTCGTAGTACTTGAAGATGGCTTCCACCACTGCTTCAGGCTCGTCAATAACCTGAATGAGATCCAGGTCGTCCGGGTTGATCATGCCCTCGTCCACCAGGCGCTCCCGGAACCAGTCCAAGAGGCCCGCCCAATAGGGTTTATGCACCAGAATGATGGGGATTTTCGGACTCTTGCCCGTCTGGATCAGGGTCAGGGCCTCCAGCAACTCGTCCAGGGTGCCAAAGCCGCCGGGCATGACCACGTAGGCCGTGGCCATTTTCACGAACATGAACTTGCGCGCGAAGAAGTGCTGAAAAGTCTGGGAGATATCCTGGTAGGGATTGCCGGCCTGCTCCATGGGCAGCTGGATGTTTAGCCCCACGGACAGGCTCTTGCCGAAAAAGGCGCCCTTGTTGGCCGCCTCCATGATGCCCGGACCGCCACCGGAAATGACCGTGAAGCCCGCATCCGAGAGCAGGCGGGCGATTTTTTCCGTCTTCTGGTAGTAAGGGTGCGTAGGCAGAATGCGGGCAGAACCGAAGATACTCACCGCCGGGCGCACCGCAGCCAGCCGCTCAGTAGCCTCGACGAATTCTGCCATAATGCCGAAGATGCGCCAGGATTCCCGGGCCGTGTAGGGGCGATCCGCCAGACTGGGGTCGGTCACTCGGGGTAGCTTGTCCTTGGCGCTCATTTTTGTCTCCGGCGCTGCGTTCCGGCCCACGCCCTGCAGGCCGCCGTTTCTGCGCTTCTTATCCTGGATTTTCAGTATGCCGACTCTGTTGCTGGTGGACGGCTCGTCCTACCTGTACCGCGCCTTCCACGCCCTGCCCGATTTGCGCAATCAGGCCAATGAACCCACGGGGGCCGTTAAAGGTGTATTGGGCATGCTACGCCGCCTCCTCGGTGACTACAAGGCGGACTACCTGGCCTGCGTCTTCGACGCCAAGGGCCCCACCTTCCGCGACGAGTGGTATCCCGACTACAAAGGCCACCGCCCCCCCATGCCGGAAGACCTGGTGGCCCAGATCGCGCCCCTGCACGCCTGCGTGCGGGCTGAGGGCTGGCCCCTGATCTGTGAGCCGGGCGTGGAGGCGGACGACGTCATCGGCACCCTGGCCCGGCGCGCCTCGGCCCTGGGCATGGATGTGGTCATTTCCACCGGCGACAAGGATCTGGCCCAGCTGGTGGATAGCCGGGTGCGCCTGGTGAATACCATGACCGAAGAAATCCTCGACGAGGCCGGCGTGCTGGCCAAGTTCGGTGTGCCTCCCTCCCTGATCGTGGATTACCTGGCCCTCATCGGTGACACGGTGGATAACGTGCCCGGCGTGGCGAAATGCGGCCCCAAGACCGCCCTGAAGTGGCTGGACCAATACGGTAGCCTGGACGGCGTGGTAGCCCACGCCGACGAAATCGGCGGCGTGGTGGGGGCCAACCTGAAGAAGGCCCTGGACTTCCTGCCCCTGGGCAAAAAGCTCGTCACCGTGGTTTGCGACCTGGACTTGCCGGAATCCCCGCAAACCCTGGCGCGCCGACCACGGGACAAGGCCGTGTTGGCGGAATGGTACACACGCCTGGAGTTCAGGAGCTGGGCGAAAGAACTGGAGGAGCGGAGAGCAGAGAGCGGGGAGCGCACGGAACAGATTTTGCCTGATATTCAAGGCGAACCCGGCGCCCATCGGGCCGGCTACGAAACCATCCTCACCTGGGAAAGCTTCGACGCCTGGCTGGCGAAGATCAACGCGGCGCCCCTGACCGCCTTCGATACCGAAACCACCAGCCTGGATAGCTTTGCCGCCCGCATCGTCGGCCTGTCGTTTGCCGTGGCGCCGGGAGAGGCCGCCTACCTGCCGGTGGGTCATTGCTATGCCGGTGCGCCGGATCAACTGCCCCTGGCGGAAGTGCTGGCGAAGCTCGGCCCCTGGCTGGAATCGAAAGACCACCTGAAACTGGGGCAGCACCTGAAGTACGACCGCCACGTGCTGGCCAACCACGGCATCGAACTCAAGGGCATCGCCCACGACACCCTGCTGGAATCCTACGTGCTGGAGTCGGATCGTAGCCACGACCTGGGCAGCCTCGCCAGTCGCCACCTGGACATGGCCACCATCGCCTACGCCGATGTGGCCGGCAAGGGCGCCAAGCAAATTGGCTTCGAACAGGTGGCGCTGGAACAGGCCGCCGAATACTCGGCAGAAGATTCGGACGTGACCCTGCGGGTGCATGAGGTGCTGTGGCTCCGGCTGGAAGCGGAACCCGCCCTGGCTTCTCTCTACCGGGACATCGAACTGCCGGTGGCGGAAGTGCTGTTCCGCATGGAGCGAAACGGCCTGCTCATCGACGCCGACCTGCTGGCCGTGCAAAGCCGGGAACTGGGCGAACGCATGATGGAAGTGGAACAGCTGGCCTATACGGCGGCCAAGCAGCCCTTCAACATCAACTCCCCCAAGCAGATCCAGGAGATTCTCTTCGAGCGGGAAAAGCTGCCGGTACTGAAGAAGACCCCGGGGGGCGCCCCGTCCACCGACGAGGAAGTGCTGCAGCAACTGGCCCTCGACTACCCCCTGCCCAAGTTCATCCTGGAATACCGGGGCCTGGCCAAGCTCAAGAACACCTACACGGACAAATTGCCCCGCAGCATCAACCCGCTCACCGGCCGGGTGCACACCAGTTTTTCGCAAGCCGTGGCCGTCACCGGCCGACTGGCGTCCTCTGACCCGAACATGCAGAACATCCCGGTGCGTACCCTGGAAGGCCGGCGCATCCGTGCCGCCTTCATCGCCCCGCCGGGCAGTGTCATAGTCTCCGCCGACTATTCCCAGATTGAACTCAGGATCATGGCCCACCTCTCCGGTGACGAGCGCCTGCTGGAAGCCTTCGCCCTAGGGGAGGACGTGCACAAGGCCACGGCAGCGGAAATCTTCGGTGTGCCCCTGGCGGAAGTAGCGAGCGACCAGCGCCGGGCCGCCAAGGTCATCAACTTCGGCCTCATCTACGGCATGTCGGCCTTTGGCCTGGCCAAGGCTCTGGACATGGAACGGGGGGCGGCCCAGGCCTACATGGACCGCTATTTCGCCCGCTATCCCGGCGTGGCCCGCTACATGGAGAGCATCCGCCAGGAGGCCAAGCAGAAGGGCTTCGTTACAACCGTCTTCGGCCGCCGCCTGTGGTTGCCGGACATCAAGAGCAGCAACGTGGGCCGCCGCCAGGGCGCCGAGCGGGCCGCCATCAACGCCCCCATGCAGGGCACGGCGGCGGACCTCATCAAGCTGGCCATGCTCGCGGTGCAGAACTGGCTGGATGACGAAGGCCTCGCCAGCCGCCTGCTGCTGCAGGTGCACGACGAACTGGTGCTGGAAGTACCGGAGGCGGAACTGCCCACGGTCCGGGAGGCCCTGCCCCGCCTCATGGAAACCGTGGCAAAACTGGCCGTGCCCCTGCTGGTGGAAGTGGGCGTGGGTGCCAACTGGGACGAGGCGCACTGAGGGTCCGCAACGTAGGTTGCGCCGAAAGGCGCAACGACCCGAAGTTGTGCCTGACGGCACAACCTACAGCTCTGGCCGGGTGAAACATGGATGCAAGGTGGGGGCGGCTATAATGCCGCCTTTCCCCTTATCGCCTCCCCTTCATGGACTATCTCATCCTGCTCAAGGCCCTCATCCTCGGTATCGTCGAGGGCCTGACCGAATTCCTGCCGGTGTCCTCCACCGGCCACCTGATCCTGGCGGGCGACCTGCTCAATTTCAATGACGAGCGCGGCAAGCTGTTCGAAATCGTCATCCAGCCGGCGGCCCTGCTGGCGGTGGTTTGGGAGTATCGGCAACGCATCGGCTCCACTCTGGGCGGCATGTTTTCTGACGCCAAGGCCCGCAAGCTGGTGATCAACCTCATGATCGCCTTCATGCCCGCCGCCGTCATGGGCCTGCTCTTCGGCAAGATGATCAAGAGCCACTTATTCAACCCGGTGAGCGTGTCCATGGCCTTCATCGTCGGCGCCTTCCTCATCATCTGGGCGGAGAAGCGGGAGCATAACGTGCAGGTGCATACGGTGGATGAAATGGGCTGGATGGATGCACTGCTGGTGGGCCTGGCCCAGTGCCTGGCCCTGGTGCCCGGCACTTCCCGTTCCGGCGCCACCATCATCGGCGGCCTGTTCGCCGGCTTGAGTCGCCAGGCGGCCACGGAATTCTCCTTCTTCCTGGCCATTCCCACCCTGTTCGCCGCCAGCGGCTACGAGATCTTCAAGAACCGGGCCCTGCTGCACACGGGGGACCTGGGCATGTGGTCCGTCGGCTTCATCGCGTCCTTCATCTCCGCCTTCTTCTGCGTGCGCTGGCTGTTGCGCTACATCAGCCACCATAGCTTCATCCCCTTCGCCATCTATCGCATTGTCTTCGGCATCGTCGTGCTGGCCACCTGGCAATTCGGCATTGTCAGCTGGAGCAATCCCGGCTGATGCTCCTCTACCTCCATGGCTTCTGTTCCTCCCCGGCTTCCGCCAAGACGCGGCGGCTGCGGGTCCATATGGAAGCGTGGGGCCTGGAGGCGGAGTACTGGTGTGGGCAACTGCCCGTATCGGCAGCGGAAGCCATGACGATGGTGGAGGCGGTCATTGCTCGCTGCGACACCCCGCCCACCCTGATGGGCAGTTCCCTGGGGGGCTACTACGCCACCGTCCTGGCGGAAAAGCACGGCCTCAAGGCCGCAGTGATCAATCCGGTGGTGTGGTCGGCCCTGGACACGCAGCTCTTTCTCGGCGAACAGGTGCATTTCCACAGCGGGGAACGCTTCCTGTTCACCGACGCCCACGTGGCCGAACTGTGCTCCCTCGACGTGCCCGCCATCACCCGGCCCGAACGCTACTGGCTGCTGGCGGAGGAAGGCGACGAGGTGCTGGACTGTGCCGCCGCAGTGAAGCATTACGCTGGCGCCCGTCAGACGGTCCTGCCCGGCGGCAACCACAGCTTTACGCGCTTCGACGACTACCTGGACGAACTGCTGGAATTCGCGGGGCTGCAGGAGGAATCCTGAAAAACCCAGGTTGAAACGCCGAGGCGCAGAGGCGCCGAGGAACAAACTTGAGGGAACCGCAGGATCAAAGCGACTCTTCTGGCTGAGGCCGGCCCTCCGCAATGCTTTTCTCGGCGCCTCTGCGCCTCGGCGTTTAATCAACTGCATTTTCTCTGGCTCAAGCCCGCGGGTTTCAGGCGGCCCGGCCACGAAACCAGCCGGCGATGCTGCGGCGTGTGCGGTGGGCCATGAGCACCTCATGGGGAGCACCCTCGCTGAGGAAGATGATCATGGTGCCAAAGGTCGGCTTGACCGTGGCGATGGCGGTCTCGCCGGCAGGCCCGAACAGGACCAGTTCGCCACCGTCCCGGGCCTGCCAGTCTTCGTTCAGGTAGAGCACGGTGGTCAGAATGCGGTTATTTTGGCCATTCAACACATCCGAGTGCTTGCCGTAGCCTGTGCCGGCGCCGTAGATGGCGTAGTGGCATTCGTAGTCGAACAAGCCCAGAAACAGCAGGCTGTTCAAGCCGGTGCGCAACGCTTCCATCCAGGCCAGATAGGCATGGTCGGTGCCGTTGGCGTCGTCCAGCCAGCTGATGACGTCGCCGCGAATGGCCTGGACTTGCTGTCTTTCCGCCCCCCGGCCAATGCGGGCCGGCAGAAACCGGGAAGGCATTTCCTCCTGGCAGCGCCCCAGCAGCAGCAGGGCCAGGCTAGCCAGCAGCGGTTGATCCAGAACGATGTAGCCCGTGCGCGAAAGCTTCTCCGCGATTTCCTCGATGCTTGTGGTGATGGTGGAGTCACCCGGTAGGTCAGCGTGTGAAGCCGGCGACACGCCGGCCAGGTGTACTGGGTGGAGCGCGGCTTACTTCTGCACCAGCATGCGCCCGCGCTGAATGCTCATGAGGATGCCCAGGCCCAGGAACAGGGTGACGAGGGCCGTGCCGCCGTAGCTGATGAAGGGCAGGGGCACCCCCACCACCGGCAGGATGCCGGTCACCATGCCCATGTTCACGAAGGCGTAGGTGAAGAAAATGAGGGTGATGGCGCCGGCCAGCAGGCGGCCGAAGAAGGTGCCGGCTTCCGAGGCGATCATGAGGCCGCGCACGATGAGGGCGGTGTAGAGGCCGATCAGGATGACATTGCCGAGCAGGCCGAACTCCTCGGAAAACACGGCGAAAATGAAGTCTGTGTGGCGCTCCGGGATGAACTCCAGGTGGGCCTGGGTGCCGTTCAGCCAGCCCTTGCCGAAGGGTCCGCCGGAGCCCACGGCGATGGTGGATTGGATGATGTGGTAGCCGGCGCCCAAGGGGTCCGAGGTGGGGTCGATGAGGGTCAGAATGCGCCGGCGCTGGTAATCGTGCATATGGGACCAGGCGATGGGCGCGATAGCCCCGGCGGCGGCACCCAAGGCAACCATGACCTTCCACGGCAGGCCCGCCAGAAAGATGACGTAGAAGCCGGCGGCGGCCACCAGAATGGCGGTGCCCAGGTCCGGCTGTTTGGCGATGAGGGCCACCGGCAGCAGCAGGATCAGGGCCGCAATCAGGAAATGCCCCCAGCGCAGGGCCGATTCCCGCTGGGAGAAATACCAGGCCAGCATCAGGGGCATGGCGATTTTCATGACTTCCGAAGGCTGGATGCGGGTCACGCCCACATGCAGCCAGCGCCGGGCGCCCTTGGAGACGTCGCCGAACAGGGCCACGGCGATGAGCAGGGCGACGCCGATGATGTAGGCCGGCAGGGCCAGGTTCTGCAACTTCTGGGGCGGCACCTGGGCGATCAGCCACATGATGGTGAAGGCCACCAGCAGACTGACGATCTGGGAAGGAAATTTATCGGCATTGGCGCTGAACACCGTGGCCAAGCCGCAAGCCATGAGCAAGCCGACGATGGTCAGCAAAGGACCGTCCAGACCGGCGGCAAAGCGCTTCCAGAAACGGAATATCATCAATCGCTCTCCTGGTCGTCGTCAGCTACCGGGGCTGCGGCAGCCGCCTTGGCCGCTGCCGCAGCAGCAAGCGCCGGATCCTTGGGCAGCTTGCCCAAGAGGTAATAGTCGATGGCCTGGCGGGCGATAGGGGCGGCGGAGGCGGCACCGAAACCGCCGTTCTCCACCAGCACGGCCAGGGCGATGCGCGGCTTGTCCACCGGCGCGAAGGCGATGAACAGGGCGTGGTCCCGGTGTTCTTTCTTGGTCCTGGACTCGGAGTATTTCTCACCCTGCTTGATGGCGATCACCTGGGCCGTGCCAGTCTTGCCGGCGGAGGTGTATTCGGCGCCGGCAAAAGCCCGGGCCCCCGTGCCCTCCTTGTTCACCCCGGCCATGGCGTTCTTGATGAACTCCAGGTTCTCGGGCTTCAAGGGAATGGCGCGAATGGGATGAGGCGCCACCGGCGTCCTGGCGCCGGTCTTGCTGTTCTCGATGTAATCCACCAGGTGGGGCCGGAACATCACGCCGTTGTTGGCCAGGGTCGCCACGGCGGTGGCCAGCTGGATCGGCGTATAGGAGTTGTAGCCCTGGCCGATGCCCACGCTGACCGTCTCCCCCGCATACCATTTCTGCTTGTAGCGCTTCATTTTCCAGGCGCTGGAGGGCAGGATGCCGCGGCTTTCCCCTTCGATGTCGATGCCCACCGGGCTGCCGAAGCCGAAAGGCTCCATGAAGCCGGCGATGGCATCGATGCCCAGGTCGTTGGCCAGGCGGTAGTAATAGGTATCGCAGGACACCACGATGGACTTGTACATGTCCACGGTGCCGTGCCCACCGGGCTTGTCGTCCCTGAACTTGTGGCCGCCAAAGTCGAAGAAGCCCGGATCGGAAATGGTCTGGCCCGGGGTGCGCTTGCCCAGTTCCAGAGCCGCCAGGGCCATGTAGGGCTTGAAGGTGGAGCCGGGGGGATAGGCGCCGTTCAGGGCACGGTTGATCATGGGTCTGTCCGACGACTCGTTCAGTTCCTTCCAGTTGGTCGGGTCGATACCGTCCACGAACAAGTTGGGATCGAAGCCGGGCATGGATACCAGGGCCAGGATGCCCCCCGTCGCCGGGTCGATGGCCACCAGGGCGCCCTTGTTATCGCCGAAGGCCTTCTCCACCACTTCCTGCAGCTTCAGGTCCAGGGTCAGGTGCAGGTTGGCGCCGGATATTGGCGGCGTGCGGGCCAGGGAGCGCAGGGCACGGCCGCCCGCATCCACTTCAACTTGCTCGAAGCCGGTTTCGCCATGCAAGGCGTATTCGTAGCGCTGTTCCAGGCCGGATTTACCGAAATGTTCCGTACCCTGGTAGTTGTCTTCCTGGTCGTCATCCGAGATCTTGTCCTGATCCCGATCAGTAATGCGGCCGATGTAGCCCACCAGGTGGGAGGCGGTAATTTCCAGGGGATAGTTGCGAAACAGGCGGGCCTTGATGTCCACGCCGGGGAAACGGTAGCGCTGGGCAATGAAGCGCGCCACCTCCTCGTCGGTGAGCCGGTTGCGGATAGGCAGGCTCTCGAAGTTCTTGCTTTCCTCCATGAGGCGCTTGAAACGCTTCCTGTCCTTCGGCTGAATCTCCACCACCTGGGCCAGGGCGTCGATGGTGGCCTCCAGGCCATTCACCTTGCCGGGGGTGATTTCCAGGGTGTAGGCAGAGTAATTGTTGGCCAGCACCAGGCCGTTCTTGTCCACGATGAGGCCCCGGTTGGGCACGATGGGCAGGAGGGAAATGCGGTTTTCCTCGGCCCGGGTCATGTAGTAGGCGCGCTGGACCACCTGCAGCCAGAAGAAACGCCCCAGCAAGATCACGAAACACAGCAACACAAATCCCCCCGCCACCGCCAAGCGGCGGCGGAAGCGATAGATCAGATCATCGGGGTGGTTGAATTCCATTGGGGCAGTGAACAGTAAGCGGCGAGCGGAGAGCGGAGAGCTGCGAGATGTCATCAAGTGCTGGTTTTACCCCTCACCACTCACCCCTGACTGCTCACTAAATGGGCCTGTTGTCGTCCTTTTCCACGGGCTGGAACTGGGGCATGAGCAGGAGATAGGTGAGGGGCGTCCAGATCAGCACTTCGGTGATGCAGGCGAGGAAAAACATCCAGCCGGGGAAACCCGCCCCCGCCGCCATGCGCACCAGCAGGGTCAGTATCTGCATGAGCAGGAACAGGGGGAACAGGTGCATGGCCTGCTGGGCCAGGGGGAACCACAGGATGCGGCGGCTCAGGGAGGAAGCGCCGTAGGCCGCCAGCACATAGGCCAGGGCGTGCTGGCCCATGAGGCTGGCGTCCGCCACGTCCATCAGGAGGCCCAGCACGAAGGCCCAGGTCATGCCGACCCGCTGCGGCTCCCGCACGCACCAGAAAATAATGACCATGGCCACCCAGTCCGGCAGTCCGGGCAACTGCCCCACGGGCGTGAAATTCGCCAGCAGCGCCAAAAACAGGCTGAAGGCGATGAACCAGGGCCGGACCGGCAGGAGAATGCGGCTGGAGCTGTGTGTCGGTTGCATGTGGATTCTAGCGGCGCGGCCGCTTGCCCTTGGCAGGTTTTTCGCCGGCCTCGGCTTCGACCGGCGGGGGGGGCGGTTGCTCGCGCTTGCCGAGCACCAGCACCAGGCCGTTCTTTTCCACCCCGGCCTGGGGCACGCAGACGATGCGGGCAAAGGAGTAGCCCACGTCGCGGCGGATACTCAGCACCCTGGCCACCGGCAGGCCCGGCACGTAAACCCCATCCAGCCCCGAAGTTTCCAGCAAGTCGCCTTCCTTGACGTCCGCATTGGTGGCCATGAAACGCAGTTCCAGCAGACCGTCGCCACTGCCGAAGACCACCGAACGCAGACCGTTCCGGACGATCTGCACCGGCACGCCCTGGTCCTTGCTGCTGATGAGCGTAAGTTCCGACTGCAGCGGGTAGGCCCGGGTGATCTGGCCGATGACCCCCAGGTCATCCACCACCGCCAGGCCCGCACTGATGCCCTGCTGCGCGCCCTTGTCGATGATGACCTTGCGACCAAAGGGATCCCGGGCACTGTAGAGGATTTCCGCCACGGTGCCATTCACCGGCTGGCGCTGCTTCATATCCAGCAGGGCGCGCAATTGCTGATTTTCCCGATCCAGATGGTCCTGGCGCAAATCCTGGGAAGACTCTTCCAGGGCATGGCGGCGCAGTCGCAGGTTCTCGGCCTTCAGGCTGTCGGCGCTGGAAAAATAGCCGCCGATGCCCCGCGCCAGGGACACCGGACCATAGGCCACCTTCTGCAGGGGATAGGCCGCCACCGCCAATACCTGGCGCAACACTTCCAGATAGCGGAAACGCAGGTCTACGAACAGCAGGGCCAGGGACAGGGCGACAAAAAACACCAGCCGCACCAGGGGCGCCGGTCCGCGCTTGAAGAAATCTGGCGGCTGATGACCGGAGACGGACATTTCTGGAGGGGCGTGAGGGGTGAGGGGTGAGGGGTGAGGGGTGAGGAGTGAGGAGTGAGGGGTAAAACCGGGGAAGGGGTGTCAATTGTTCCCGCGCCGCAGGCGCGCAAACTTCAACTCCTCACCCCTTACTCCTCACCCCTCACGCAGTGCAATCTACTCGCTGGCGAAGATGCTGCCGAGCTTGTCCATCTTTTCCAGGGCCATGCCGGAGCCGCGCACGACGCAGGTGAGGGGATCATCGGCCACCACCACGGGCAGGCCGGTTTCTTCCATGAGCAGCCGGTCCAGGTCTCGCAGCAGCGCGCCGCCGCCGGTCAGCACCATGCCGCGCTCGGCGATGTCGGCGCCCAGTTCCGGCGGGGTCTGTTCCAGGGCGATCTTCACGGCGGAAACGATCTGGTTCAGCGGGTCCGTCAGGGCTTCGAGGATTTCATTGGAGGAAATCGTGAAGCTGCGCGGGATGCCCTCGGCCAGGTTGCGGCCCTTGACTTCCATTTCCTTCACTTCGGAACCCGGGAAGGCGGAGCCAATGGACTTCTTGATGGACTCGGCAGTGGTTTCACCAATGAGCATGCCGTAGTTGCGGCGGATGTAGTTGATGATGGCTTCATCGAACTTGTCGCCGCCGACGCGCACGGAGCCGGCATACACCATGCCGCCCAGGGAGATGACACCCACTTCCGTGGTGCCGCCGCCGATGTCCACCACCATGGAACCGGTGGCATCCGACACCGGCATGCCGGCGCCGATGGCCGCCGCCATGGGTTCTTCAATCAAGTACACCTGGCTGGCGCCGGCGCCCAGAGCGGATTCGCGGATGGCGCGGCGTTCCACCTGGGTGGAGCCGCAGGGTACGCAAATGATGATGCGCGGGCTGGGGGAAAACAGCCGGGAATCATGCACTTTCTTGATGAACTGCTTGAGCATTTGTTCCGTGACCGTGAAGTCGGCGATCACGCCGTCCTTCATGGGGCGGATGGCAACGATGTTGCCCGGGGTCTTGCCCAGCATCTGCTTGGCGGCCATGCCGACCGCCTGGATGGTCTTCTTGGAGTTGGGACCGCCTTCGGTGCGGATGGCCACCACGGACGGTTCGTCCAGAACGATGCCCTTGCCGCGCACGTAAATCAGCGTGTTGGCGGTGCCAAGGTCGATCGCCAGATCGTTGGAGAAATAGGAACGGAAAAGTCCAAGCATCGCGGAAAAGCCTTCAGTGAGGCGCGGCAAACAGAGGTGCCACGCATTCGGAAATTTGGGGCGGTATGATACCCTATAACGCTTTGGAAACGCGGCACAATTATAGCGGAGAAACGGCTTTTTGTTGCACTGCACAAACACTTGCAGACAGCAAAGTAAGGCAATATCCGCAGCACCAGGCAACACAAGCCGACAGTCTAGCCCATAATTGCCGATTTCCCCGGCCATCACTCTTAGTTACGGAAGCCCTTCATGTCCCTTACCCTGGAGCAGGTGCAGCGCATCGCCACCCTGGCGCGCATCGAAATTTCCGCCGCCGAGGCTGAAACGACCCAAACCCAACTCAACCACATCTTCGAACTCATTGAGGATATGCAGGCGGTAGACACCAAGGGCGTGGAACCCATGGCCCACGCCCAGGATCTGGCCCTGCGCCTCAGGGAGGATCGGGTCTCCGAATCCAACCGCCGCGCCGCCTTCCAGGCCGTCGCCCCCGAAACCGAAGCCGGCCTGTATCTGGTGCCCAAGGTTATTGAATGACCCCGTGAGCGGTAAGCAGTAAGCGGTGAGCGTGCCTCGCGCCGGCCACCGCACCCGCTGACCGCTCACCCCTAACCGCTTACCAATATGCTCAATTCCTCTCTCAAGCAACTCGCCGCCGCCCTCTCGGCCCGGCAGATTTCCAGCGTCGAACTGACCGGCCTGTTCCTCGAGCGCATCGAGGCCCTGAACCCGGCCATCAACGCCTTCATCACCGTGGATCGGGAAAAGTCCCTGGCCGAGGCGGCATTGGCCGACCTCCGCCTGGCAGCCGGCGGCGCCGGGCCGCTGACGGGCATCCCGGTGGCCCACAAGGATATTTTCTGCGCCGAAGGCTGGCGCACCACCTGCGGCTCGAAGATGTTGTCGAATTTCGTCAGCCCCTACGACGCCACGGTGATCCAGCGCTTCAAGGCAGCCGGTACCGTGAGCCTGGGCAAGACCAACATGGACGAATTCGCCATGGGGTCTTCCAACGAAACCTCCTGGTTCGGCCCAGTGAAAAACCCCTGGGACCAGGGCCGGGTGCCCGGCGGCTCCAGCGGCGGCGCCGCCGCCTGTATCGCCGCCCGCATGGCCCCCGCCGCCACCGGCACGGACACGGGCGGCTCCATCCGCCAGCCTGCGGCCCTGTGTGGCCTGACGGGCCTCAAGCCCACCTATGGCGTGGTCTCCCGCTACGGCATGATCGCCTTCGCCTCCAGCCTGGACCAGGCCGGCCCCATGGCCAAGTCGGCGGAAGACTGTGCCCTCATGCTCAACGCCATGGCCGGCTTCGATGAGCGGGACTCCACCAGCCTGGAACGGCCGGCGGAAGACTACGCCCGTGACCTGGACAAACCGCTCACGGGCCTGAAAATCGGCCTGCCGAAGGAATTCTTCGGCGAAGGCATGGATGCCGACGTGCGCGCCACGGTCGAGGTGGCCCTGGATGAGTACCGCAAGCTCGGTGCCGTCACCGTGGAAATCACCCTGCCCAACTCCGGCCTCTCCGTGCCGGCCTACTACGTGCTGGCCCCGGCGGAAGCCTCCAGCAACCTGTCCCGCTTCGACGGCGTGCGCTACGGCTACCGGGCGCCGGAATACACGGATCTCAAGGACATGTACGAGAAGAGCCGCGCCCAGGGCTTCGGCGCCGAGGTGAAGCGGCGCATTCTGATTGGCGCCTACGTGCTCTCCCACGGCTACTACGACGCCTACTACCTGCAGGCTCAGCGCCTGCGCCGGCTCATCGCCGAGGATTTTGCGAAGGCCTTCGAGACTTGCGACGTCATCATGGGACCGACTTCGCCGTCCGTGGCCTTCGCCTTCGGTGCCAAGAGCGCCAACCCGGTGCAAATGTATCTGTCGGACATTTACACCATCTCCACCAACCTGGCGGGCCTGCCCGGCATGTCCATCCCGGCCGGTACCGGCGCGGGCGGCCTGCCGGTGGGCCTGCAGATCATCGGCAACTATTTCGACGAAGCGAAGATGCTCAACGTGGCCCACCAGTACCAGCTGGCCACGGACTGGCATAGCCGGGCTCCGGCGCTGTAATACAATCTTTGCCCCATGCATCCGCTGGATTCAAATTTACCTTTGATCTCGCCCGCCTCCGGTTGGCTTGCCAGCGATTTGAGGAAGGAAGATGGAGGGACAAGCTTGGCGCCGGCTAGCCCTCAACTGCAAGCAGAAGGGCCGTCGCAGGGGCAGGCATTACTGATGCACCTTCAGAACGGGTTTAGCAAAGCCGGTCTTTCGACAGACGAAATCATGATGGAAACGCGAGGGGAAAATTGAAGTCCTGGCCTATTGATTTCATAGAATATCGGGCACCCGGCACCGCCCGGCAAATCGGATAGAAAAGGAATCCCATGACCCACCACTCCCTCGCCCACCACTTTGAAAGCCGGCAGGTCCAGGCTGTCATCGAAGAGGCCATGCTGTACACCTGTGCCTGTCCGGCCCAGCTGGGGGTGGAGATTCTGCGGCTGCGGGAACTCTATACCTACCAGCAGGCCTGCATCACCAAGGGGGAAACCATGCTGGAAGTACATCAGCGCATCGCCGAGGCGGCGCGGGAGGCCCACGACATCCTGGAGGCCTGCCTGTCCGAAACCCTGAAGCTCGAGGGCTGGGATCTGATCACCCTGAAAATGCCGGCCGGCCTGCGGGAAATCCAGCAGCGGGTACTGGACCAGGATTGACCGGAAAAACAAGTGCGAAGGAGAAGAGGCCATGGGCATTATTAGAACGCATTTGACGCTGCGTAATCCCTCCCGGGGGCTGGCACTGGCCGCGATTGAAATTGACGCTCTGGTGGATACGGGCGCAGTGCACCTGTGCATCCCCGAACACATGGCAATTCAACTCGAATTGGTAGAACTGGAACGCCGGGAAGTCACGCTGGCGAACGGTCAGCGGACCACCGTGCCTTACATGGGGCCGGTGGAGGCACGTTTCGGTAATCGACGCTGTTTTACCGGGGCCATGGTACTGGGCGACGAAGCTTTGCTGGGCGCGATCCCCATGGAGGATATGGACCTGGTCATCGTCCCGAGTCGCCAAACGGTGGCCGTGAATCCCATAAGCCCGAACATCCCCATGTCCATGGCGAAGCGGGCGGCCTGAACACAAAGACTAACGGACATGGCGAAGGCCACTCCAATTAATGAAAGTCAGGGC
>JAYTVW010000061.1:0-2513 GCA_043743785.1 Rhodocyclales bacterium
TTTTTTTCTGTGGGGGGGGCCCCCCCCCCCCCCCCCCCACGCCGGAAAGAGTTGGCATCAGCGGTATCCGGCCGGGATCCCGTGGATCAGGCCGGACGAACCGCACCGGGGCACGCGGCGGGATTATACCGCCAAGGTGCCCGGCAGGCGTCCAGGGACTTCGGACCGGAAATCCGGCCCCCGCTCCCGGACAGATTCTTATTCAGTGACTTGATGCTTGAGTGCGTCGTGATGATGGTCGGTTAGCTTCTGCTTGTGCTTTTGCAGTTGCCGATCCAGCTTGTCCACCAGGCTATCGATGGATGCGTACAGGTCTGCATCATCGGCCTCGACAAAAATGTCCTTGCCGCTCACGTGGACCGTGACTTCCGCCTTCTGCTTCAGCTTCTCCACGGACAGGATGACTGCCACGCGGGTAACGTGATCGAAATGGGCGATCACCTTGTCGAGCTTGGAGGTGACATATTCGCGAAGGGCCGGCGTGACTTCCACGTGATGCCCAGTGATATTGAGGTTCATGTTGCCTCCTTTGTTAGATGGACTTGCGCAAATTGACCGGCGGAATATTCAGTGCCTCGCGATACTTTGCAATCGTACGTCGGGCCACCACAATACCCTGCTGGCCGAGAATCTCGGCGATTCGGGAATCCGAAAGGGGACGGTGCGTATCCTCCGCCCCCACCAGCTGCTTGATGAGGGCGCGAATCGCCGTCGCCGAACAGGCGCCCCCGGTTTCGGTAGCCACGTGGCTACCAAAGAAGTATTTCAACTCGAAAATGCCTCGCGGCGTCGCCATGTACTTCTGGGTGGTGACGCGGGAGATGGTGGATTCGTGCAGGCCCAGGGTTTCGGCAATTTCCCGCAGGGTCAGGGGGCGCATGGCCACTTCGCCGAACTCGAAAAACTGGCGCTGCCGGTCCACGATGGCCTGGGACACCCGCAGGATGGTGTCGAAACGCTGCTGCACGTTCTTGATCAGCCACTTGGCTTCCTGCAACTGGCCTGCCAAGCTGCTGCCTCGCTGGCCCTGCAGGATGCTGGCGTAGAGGCGGTTGATCCGCAAACGCGGCATGGCGTCGCCGTTCAACATGGTCACCCACTGGTCGCGGATTTTCTTCACCACCACATCCGGCAGTACATAGCGGGTATCCGTCGTCCCGAACTGGGCGCCGGGCCGGGGGTTCAGGGCCAGGATGATGCCGTGGGCCTCCCGTAACTCGTCGTCGCTGCAGGCCAGGGCGCGTTTGATGCGCAGGAAGTCCCGGGCGGCGAGTTGCTCCAGGTGATGTTCCACCACCTGCAGGGCCAGCCGCTGTTCCGGCGATTCCGGCAAATTTTTCAGTTGCAGTGCCAGGCATTCCCGGGGGGTGCGACCGCCGATACCCGACGGGTCCAGATGCTGCAGATGATGCAGGGCGATCTGCAAGTCTTCCAGTTCCACTTCCAGTTCCGGCGGCAGCATCTCCAGCAACTCATCCAGGGGCTGGGTGAGGTAGCCGTCGTCGTCCAGGGCCTCGATGAGAAAGCGCACCAGGGCGCTATCCCGCTCCGACAGGGGCATCAGGGCCAACTGGTCGGAAAGGTGGTCCCGCAAACAGGTGGTGGCGGCCTGGATTTCCTGGAAATCCGTGTCGTCGTCGTCATCCTTGCGCTGGGAGGAATGGCCGCCGTCCGACAGCCAGTCCCCGGCACCGCCGAACTCCTCATAGGTTTCGCGGGTCGATTCCGGCTCGGCTTCTCGCTGCGGCGTTTCGGGGGTGGTGCTGGTGGGCGGCGGTGCCCCCAGGGTATCCGCGCCGGGCGCATACACCGGCGCCTCGATCTCGTGCTCCGTGCGTTCCAGCAGCGGGTTCTCGACGAGGAATTTTTCGATTTCCTGGTTGAGTTCCAACGTAGACAGCTGCAGCAGCCGGATGGACTGCTGCAGCTGTGGCGTGAGCGCCAAATGCTGGGAGAGCTTGAGCTGGAGGGTTTGTTTCATGGGGGGGCGGGTGAAGCCGTGTCTCGCAGGTGCCGGGGCCTTATTCAGAGTCGGAAATGCTCGCCCAGATAGACTTTGCGGACGGACTCATTATAAACAATTTCATCCGGGCGACCAGCGGCCAGCACCTCGCCCTCGTTGATGATGTAAGCCCGGTCGCAGATACCCAGGGTTTCCCGCACATTGTGGTCGGTGATGAGCACGCCGATGCCCCGCTCCTTGAGGAAGCGGATGATCTTCTGGATATCGATGACCGCAATGGGGTCCACGCCGGCAAAAGGCTCGTCCAGCAGGATCAGGCGCGGATTGGTGGCCAGAGCCCGGGCGATCTCCACCCGCCGCCGCTCGCCCCCTGACAGGGACATGGAGGTGTTGTCCCGCAGGTGGGCAATGTGCAGTTCCTCCAGCAGTTCCGACAGGCGGTTCTCGATGGCCTCCGGACTCCGATTCTCCTGCAACTCCAGGATGGCGCGGATGTTGTCGGCCACGTTCAGCTTTCTGAACACCGACATTTCCTGGGGCAGGTAGGACA
>JAYTVW010000062.1:0-17046 GCA_043743785.1 Rhodocyclales bacterium
AAACGCTTGTGTGGCCAGCCACATGGCGCGTTTTGCGCCTTGCCTGGCATCTCGTCTGCAAGCGGCCATCTGTCCAAGTTATTCTTTCTCGCCTCCTAAGCGTGGGGCGCAGTGGATGGCCTGGGCAGGCCTCCCTCTGGGGTGTCAGGCTATCAGGCGCTTGCCGACGGATGGGTTTCCGCCACTTGCTCGTGCTCCCACTCCTTGATGGTGTCGGAGAGCAGGCGCGCCTTTTCGTGGGCGTCCGGGCTGTGGTGATGTTCTTCCTCGAAGTGCACGACGGCGTCATGGCAGGCGGCGGCTTTCGTGGGGGCGTGGGTATGGGGCATGATTGTTCTCTTTCGATAGGCTGAGGATGGTCGCAACAAGTAATGGTGCGATGCAGCAATCGAAAGTATATGTATTGCCGGCCAGCGACGCAAGCGCCAGCCTTGGCGTTCCGGCCTGTTCCCGCGTCTCCCTGGCCCAAGAAAAACCCCGGCGCCTGGCCGGGGTCTTCGAAGTGGAAGGCGGCGGCGTGATCCGCCGCCTTCAAATACTGCCCGAATCTACTTCTGAGCGCCTTCCGGTTTGTCGGCGTGTTGGTGTTCGTGGTCGTCCTTGTCTGCGGGTTTTTCGCGGAGCTTGGGGGCTGGGGCCGGAGTGGGCGTCGGCGCTGGCTTGATGTCCGCCGGCTTGGGGGCCGGGGCGGGTTTGGGCGGCAGATCCTTGCCCCCGTCCCTGCGACGGTGCCTCGGGTCTGGGGTGAAAGCCTTGTCCTCCGGCTTCGCTACGTCGGCTTTCGGTGTCGGCTCCACCCTCCGGATCCCGGCACCGTTCTCGCCATCCCTATGCCGCTCACGTTTGCCGTCCGGCCCGACCAGAGGCTGGGGGGCCGCCGGAGCGACAACGGGGCCGGCGGCCGGCGGTGTGACAAAGGGACGGGGTGCCGGCGGCGAACCTTGGGGCGGCCGGGGCGCGGGGGGCTCGACCCGGCGCGGAGGCTGTGCATGGTGGAACTCGGTGCGGTGCTGATGGGACCATTCCCGGTAATCATGCAGGGCATGGGGACTCGGGCGGGCGGGCTCCCAGTAGCCTTCGCGTATCCGCCGCCCGGTGTGATCTACCCAATACCGCGTTCCGCCGAATTCCACCAGCCGGACGATGCGGATGCAATCACATCTGGGATCGTAGCGGTGGTAGAAAACGTAATCCGGATACGCCGCCACGTACACCGGGGTGCCCATGTCGAGGCCGCCATTATTCATGTAAGACGAGGCGTAATAGGGATCGACGACGACCGGTCGCGGCGGGTCGATGACGCCCCGTCGTGGTGGCTCGACGACGACACAGGCGCCAAGAACGGCGGACGTCGATAACAGCAGAATCCATTGCCGGGTCTTCACGATGCTCTCCTTGTCCGCAAGGGTCGTGCCCCAAGCTCGATGGGCTAGATGACCCTTTCAATGAAAGGGCATCAATACACCTGTATGACAAGGCATGCAAGACCTGTGCAAGGTTTGTCGGGTGTGGCCGTCGCTGGCGTGGCGCAATAGCCGAAGAAAAACCCCGGTGTCCTTGTCGGAGACCGGGGTTTCCAAAGTGAGGAAGGCCGCGCGCTCAGCCGCTGAAGAACTCTTTCACCTTATCCATCCAGCCCTTGGCCCGGGGGTTGTGGCGGTGGTCGGTGGTGTTGATGGCTTCCAGTTCCCTGAGCAGTTCCTTCTGGCGCTCCGTCAGGCTCACCGGGGTTTCCACCACCACGTGGCACATGAGGTCGCCAGCAGCGTGGCTGCGGACGCCCTTGATACCCTTGCCGCGCAGCCGGAATACTTTACCGGACTGGGTTTCGGAAGGGATCTTCAGATTGGCGATGCCGTCCAGGGTCGGGATGTGGATTTCGCCGCCCAGGGCCGCCACCGTGAAGCTGATGGGCATCTCGCAGTGAAGGTCGTCGTTATCCCGCTGGAACACCGTATGGGCCTTGATGTGGATTTCCACGTACAAGTCGCCGGACGGGCCGCCATTCACGCCGGGTTCGCCGTGGCCGCTATGCCTGAGACGCATGCCTTCGTCGATGCCGGCGGGAATCTTCACTTCCAGGGTCTTGTGCTTCTTCACCCGGCCAGCGCCGCCGCAGTCGGGGCAGGGGCTGGGGATGATGCGCCCGGAGCCATGGCAGCGGGAGCAGGTCTGCTGGATGGAGAAGAAGCCTTGCTGCATGCGCACCTGGCCCGCGCCGCCGCAGGTGGGGCAGGTCTTGGGTTCCGTGCCCTTCTTGGCTCCGGAGCCGTGGCATCCACCGCATTCCTCTGCTGTGGGGATGCGAATGGTCTTTTCCGTGCCGCGGGCCGCTTCCTCCAGGCTGATTTCCATGTTGTAGCGCAGGTCGGCGCCGCGATAGACGTTGGAGCGTCCACCGCCACCACCGCCCCGACCACCACCGAAGATGTCGCCGAAAATGTCGCCGAAGGCATCGGCGAAGCCACCCATGCCTTCGCCGCCGCGCCCGCCGCCACCCATGCCGGATTGCGGGTCAACGCCCGCATGGCCGTACTGGTCATAGGCAGCCCGCTTCTGGGCATCGGAGAGGATTTCGTAGGCGTGCTTGCCTTCCTTGAAATGCTCTTCGGCCTTCGGGTTGTCCGGATTGCGGTCCGGATGGTGCTTCATGGCCAACTTGCGGTAGGCCTTCTTGATATCGTCGTCGGAAGCATCCCGGTTGATGCCGAGAACTTCGTACAGGTCGCGTTTGGTGGACATGATACGTTAGGAGTTAGGAGTTAGGAGTTAGGAGTGAGGGGTAGAAAAGCAAAGGGGAGGAGGAGGGTTTTACCCCTCGCTCCTCACCCCTCACCCCTCACTTCTTGTCTTTGACTTCCGTGAATTCCGCGTCCACCACGTCGGGTTCGTCGGACTTGGCACCACCGGCACCCGCGCCGGCCTGAGCTGCGCCCGCACCCGCGGCGGCTTGCTGGTCGGCGTAGATCTTCTCGCCCAGTTTTTGCGAGGCGGTGGCCAGGGCTTCGGTCTTGGCTTCGATGGCTTCCTTGTCGCCGCTCTTGATGGCTTCCTCGGCTTCCTTGATGGAAGCTTCGATGGCGCCTTTCTCAGTGGCTTCGAGCTTGTCGCCATGCTCGCCCAGGGCCTTCTTGACGGAATGGATCATGCCGTCGCAGGCGTTTCGGGCATTCACCAACTCATGCAGCTTCTTGTCTTCGTCGGCATGGGCTTCGGCGTCCTTCACCATCTTGTTGATCTCCTCGTCGGAGAGGCCAGAATTGGCCTTGATGGTGATCTTGTTTTCCTTGCCCGTGCCCTTGTCCTTGGCGGACACGTGCAGGATGCCGTTGGCGTCGATGTCGAAGGTGACTTCGATCTGCGGCATGCCGCGGGGGGAGGGCGGGATGTCGGACAGGTTGAACTGGCCCAGGCTCTTGTTGCCGGCGGACATTTCCCGCTCGCCCTGCAGCACGTGGATGGTCACGGCGTTCTGGTTGTCGTCGGCGGTGGAGAAGACCTGGCTGGTCTTGGTGGGGATGGTGGTGTTCTTGGTGATGAGCTTGGTCATGACGCCGCCCAGGGTCTCGATGCCCAAGGACAGGGGGGTCACGTCCAGCAGCAGCACGTCCTTGACTTCACCCTGCAGCACGCCGCCCTGGATGGAGGCGCCCACGGCCACGGCTTCGTCCGGGTTCACGTCCTTGCGGGGTTCCTTGCCGAAGAATTCCTTTACCTTTTCCTGCACCTTGGGCATGCGGGTCATGCCGCCTACCAGGATCACGTCGTCGATGTCGGTGATCTTGACACCGGCGTCCTTGATGGCGATGCGGCAGGGTTCCATGGTGCGGGCGATGAGTTCGTCCACCAGGGATTCGAACTTGGCGCGGGTGATCTTCAGGGCCAGATGCTTCGGGCCGGTGGCGTCCGCCGTGATGTAGGGCAGGTTGATTTCGGTCTGCTGGTTGGAGGACAGCTCGATCTTGGCCTTTTCAGCAGCTTCCTTCAGGCGCTGCAGGGCCAGCACGTCGGCCTTCAGATTGACGCCGGCTTCCTTCTTGAACTCGTCGATGATGTAGTCGATGAGGCGCTGGTCGAAGTCTTCGCCGCCCAGGAAGGTGTCGCCATTGGTGGACAGCACTTCGAACTGGTGCTCGCCTTCGATTTCGGCGATTTCGATGATGGAGATGTCGAAGGTACCGCCGCCCAGGTCGAACACGGCAATCTTGGAGTCGCCGGGTTTCTTGTCCATGCCGAAGGCCAGGGCTGCCGCCGTCGGTTCATTGATGATGCGCTTCACTTCCAGGCCGGCGATACGTCCGGCGTCCTTGGTGGCTTGGCGCTGGCTGTCGTTGAAGTAGGCCGGCACGGTGATGACGGCCTCGGTCACTTCCTCGCCGAGGTAGTCTTCGGCGGTCTTCTTCATCTTGCGCAGGACTTCGGCGGAGACTTGCGGCGGGGCCATCTTCTTGCCGCGCACTTCCACCCAGGCGTCGCCGTTGTCGGCCTTGACGATGGAGAAGGGCATCAGGTCGATGTCTTTCTGCACTTCCTTTTCCTGGAAGCGGCGGCCGATCAGGCGCTTGACGGCGTACAGCGTGTTGCGGGCATTGGTGACGGCCTGGCGCTTGGCGGAGGCGCCGCAGAGAATTTCGCCGTCTTCGGCGTAGGCCACGACGGAGGGGGTGGTACGGGCGCCTTCGGAGTTTTCGATAACCTTGGGCTTGCCGCCTTCCATGACGGAGACGCAGGAGTTGGTGGTACCCAGGTCAATGCCGATGATCTTTGCCATTTCTAATTCCTTTTAAAATTGTTGAGGGTAGGTCGGGCTTCGGCCCGACGCGTCGGGCTGAGGCCCGACCTACGATGTCTTTGCGGTAAATAGGGCTATTCGCCGGTATTTCAAGAGGCCTTGGGCTTGGAAACCATGACCAGGGCGGGGCGCAGCACCCGGTCGGAGAGCAGGTAGCCCTTTTGCAGCACATTGACCACGTGGTTAGGTTCGCCCGCCGCCTCGAGCATGCCGATGGCTTGATGGCGATGGGGGTCGAACTTCTCGCCGATGGGATTCACTTCGCTAACATTGGATTTTTCGAAGGCGGAGACGAGTTGCCTGAGGGTCAGCTCGACGCCGGCCTTGAGGGCTTCCACGGTCTGTTCGCCGGTGTTGAGGGCCGCTTCCAGGCTGTCCTTAACCGGCAGCATGGATTCGGCGAACTTCTCGGCGGCAAACTTGTGGGCCTTGGAGATGTCGTCCTGGGCGCGGCGGCGCAGGTTCTCCGTTTCGGCCTTGGCGCGCAGCCACGCGTCGTGGTGCTCGGCGGCCTTCAGTTCGGCGCCGCGCAGCAGTTCTTCCAGGCTGGGCATGACATCCACCGTGGGGGCTACGGTTTCCACGGTCTGGGTGTCGGTGGCCGGGATGTTGGTGGCAGGGTTTGCGGCCGCTTGTTCCGGCAAGTTTTGTTCTGAGGTTTGCTGGGTATCTGGCATGGGAAGGGCTCATTTTCGTGATTCAACTTCGATTCAATGGGGCCGGGGCGGGAAAGTTCAAGAGGAAATCGAAAAATATTCCAGGGCGGGCTGTATGTCGCTAACAATACGCAGGGGATATGCATCGAATACGCGGCTTGGTGTAGCATTTGGCCCTCACAGGTATCGGCACAGACCAGATGGCGATGGAGACAATAGGTAAATATCGCATCGTGCGCGAAGTGGGCAAGGGCGCCACCGCGACGGTTTACCTTGCCTTCGATCCGGCCAAGCCGGAAGAAAAGCTCGCCCTCAAGTACATTTCCTTCAAGACCGAGGCCCAGGACGGGGGCCAGTGGTCCCGTCGCCTCAAGAAACTCCTGCGCGCCGAGTGGTCGGTGGTGCACACCCTGAATCACCCCAATATCATCCGCATCTATGACACGGTGATCGAGGAGGATTTCGCCTATCTGGTCATGGAGTTCATCGAAGGCACGACCCTGGAGCCCTTCTGTACCTTCGACAAGTTGCTGCCCATCCACCGCACGGTGGGCATTATCTTCAAGGTCTGCCTGGCCTTGGACTTCGCCTACCAGCACGGTGTGGTGCACCGAGACATCAAGCCGGCCAATATCCTGGTGGACGAGTTTGATAACGTGAAGCTCACCGATTTTGGTCTGGCGCTGAACCTGGGACGGAACAAGGACTCGGATTCAACCTTCATCATGGGGGTCGGCTCGCCTTCCTACATGTCGCCGGAACAGATCAAGGCCTATCCCCTCAACCAGAAGACCGACCTGTATTCCCTGGGCGTGGTGCTCTTCCACATGCTCACCGGGCGCCTGCCTTTCCGCGCCAAGACACCGGCCCAGTTGATCTACAAGATCATCAACGCCGACCCGCCCATGCCCAGCAAGTTGAACCCGGAAGTGCCGGCGCAAATGGACGTCATCATCAGGAAGTCGCTGGAAAAGGATCTGTACTCTCGCTACAAGAACGGCGCCGACATGGCCAAGGACTTGTCGGCGGTGCGTTACCGTATCGTAGACGACAGCTTCGTCGCCATGGATACGACCCGTTTCAATGTCCTGCGCAAGCTGCCCCAGTTGACGGAATTCGACGACATCGAGTTGTGGGAAGTGTTGCGCATGGGGGCCTGGCGCCAGTTGGGGGAACTGGAACAGATCTGCCGTGAAGGTGCGGTGGAAAAGCGCATCTGGCTGATCGTGGAAGGGGAGGTGGAAGTTTCCCTGGAGGGGCGGCGCCTGGCGGTGCTGGGGGCCGGTGATTCCATTGGGGAACTGGCCTACCTGGATGCCTTGCCGGACGCCAATGTGGCCTCCTGCAATGTGACCGCCGTTACCCTGGCTCCCACTACCTACCTGGAGTTCAACCCGGCGGCCCTGGCCCTGGCCACCGACGAGTGCCTGGAAAAATTCCGGCAGCGCCTGATTTCTGCCGCTGCCCGGCGCCTGGCGGCGGCGCAGCGCATCCTGGCTCGTTCCGGCGACGTGGCGGTCAAGCCGCGAGATCCCTTTGCCGGCCTGGAACTGTCCCTCATAGACGACGATTATGTGCCGGCACCGGCCGCGCCCCAACCCGTCGCAGCGCTCAAACTGCCGTCAAAATCGCCTGCCAAGCAGCAGCCGCCACCGATCGACGCCGTGCCCGCGTCGGATGCGTACCCTTCTTCCGGCCTGGCGCTGCAGCTTGCGCTGGAGTCCCCTGTTCCACGTCCCGCCGTGTCGCCACCGTTGATGGACGTCGAGCCGGTGTCGGGCCTCTCCCCCGCCTTCAGCCTGGCGCTGCAGCTGGAGGCGGATTTCCTTACCACCCCGCCCTCCGCGTCGCCACCGCCAGTCTGACGGAGCACCATCCAACTTGAACTGGTCTGTTTCCGCCGCCCTGCCATTCCGGGGGCGGCGGAGCCTCGTTCGGGCGTCGATTTGCCTCAAGGCCCCTTCGGTGACGGGGCGGCTCTCTAACCCGAAAGTACTATGCATCCCTTTCCTGGAACTGCTTCGTGTCTCGGGGTGTCTAGGGTTTTACGGCAAAAAGGCAACGAAACAGCGCCAAGCGTGATGCACTTCACAGTCGCCAAAATGGCTCGTTCGGATAATTGGTGCCATCTGCAAGGCGTACCGACAAGCTTCCCGGAATTACAGAAACTTTCGGGCTGGCCGTTAATGCCAGGGGCGTCTGCAGCGGCTATCGGCCACGACACGGTTGAGAAATACCGGGTCGGCCACTCCCTGAACGCGCGACCAACAGAGTTAGGAGAAGAATATGAAAAACCCGAAATCGGAATACGGCATCAGCCGCGTTGATAACGAGCGCAGTCGTACCCACGGCTGGCTGGTGACGGTGCAGCGCCGCGGCGTCATCCACCGCCGCCATTTCAGCGATGGTACCTGCGGCGGCAAGGAGCAGTCCTTGGCGGCGGCCCGTGGTTTCCGCGACGAGATCGTCGCCAAATACCCGCCCTTCTCCATGCGGGAGTACTCCAGCATCGTGAAGAAGAGCAACCGCTCCGGTGTGGTGGGGGTCTGCCGTTATTGCGCGTCGGAAACCCGCGATCTGCCGGAAGAACAACAACGCTGGTTCTGGGTGGCTTCCTGGCCGACGCCGGACGGCAAGCGCAAACGCGTCAAATTTTCGGTGAAGAAATACGGCGAAGAACAGGCCTTCAAGTTGGCCCTGAAAGCCCGCAAGGATGCCCTGAAGGGCTTGGAAGGGAGTTTTGATCCAGGTGCCGAGCGGCGTACCGCCACGGTCAAGCGCGTTCGCAAGGCCGCAGCCCGTGCCTCGAAGAGCGCCGAGAGTAGCGAAAGCTGAGAGATGGCGGCCAATGTAGCCGCACCTCCAACCCTCAGAGAACCCGGCCCACCGTAAGGTGGCCGGGTGTTTTTTATTGGAAAAGCAATTTTGAAACGCAGAGGCGCCGAGGCGCAGAGGAAGGACAAGGATGTAGAGGCATGAGGTTCTGTCTGAAGAAGCGACAACCGATGCCCCTCATCGATTTCTCGGCGCCTCTGCGCCTCGGCGTTTAGTCATCTCTTTTTCCAAGCGCGATTCTTGCACAGGGGCAGGTTCAGGCGCTGGCACCCAGGACCTTGGCCCGTTCCTGTTGCTGAAGCAGTTCTTCCGTTGTTGGGGCCGGGGCGTCCAGCCAGCCGGCCAGATGGGCCTGCACCAATTCGCACAAAGCATGGATCCAGTCGGGGCGCTCGTTCAGGCAGGGAATGTAATGGAACTCCCGGCCGCCCGCCGCCAGGAAGGCTGCCTTGCATTCCATGGCAATCTCTTCCAGGGTTTCCAGGCAGTCGGCGACGAAGCCCGGGCAGATGACATCCACCCGCCCCACGCCTTCCTTGCCCAGGGCTTCCAGGGTCGGCTGGGTGTAGGGCTGCAGCCACTCGGCGGCTCCGAAGCGGGACTGGAAGGTGATGCGGTACTGTTCGGCTGTCAGGCCCAGGGCCTGGGCCAGCAGGCGGCCGGTCTTGTGGCATTCGCAGAAATAGGGGTCCCCCTGTTCCAGGCTGCGCTTGGGCAGGCCGTGAAAGCTGATGACCAGCTGGTCCGGCCGGCCCCGGGCTTGCCAGTGCTCCCGTACCGAGGCGGCCAGAGCGTTGATGTAGGCCGTGTTGCCGGGGAAATTGCGGACGAAGCGCAGCTCCGGCAGGTTGCGCCAGGCCAGCATGCTTCGCGCCACGTCGTCCATGACGCTGGCGGTGGTGCTGGCGGCGTACTGGGGATACAGGGGCAGCACCAGGATGCGCTGGCAGCCGGCGGCTCGCAGCTCATCAAGGGTTTTGCCGATGGAAGGCTGGCCGTAGCGCATGGCCCAGGCCACCACCAGGTCCGGGTGCCCCTGGTCCAGCAGGTAGCCCTTGAGAAGCTTGGTCATGCTCTCTGTGTGCACCTTCAGGGGCGATCCTTCCGTCATCCACACGGCCGCGTATTTCTTTGCCGATTTTGCCGGCCGGGTATTCAGAATGATGCCGTTGAGAATCAGCCACCATACCGGTCGGGGGATTTCCACCACCCGTGGATCCCACAGGAATTGCTTGAGATAGCGCCGCAGGGCAGGTGCCGTTGGCGCCTCCGGCGTACCGAGGTTCACCAGCAGAATGCCGGTACGGTAAGGCTGGCCGTGGGTGTGGGGCGGTTCGGGGAGGAAGGTCATAAGAGCGTGAGGGGTGAGGAGTGAGGGGTGAGGAGTAACAGCGGAGGGGCAGCGGTGGTGTTTTTAATTCGCGCCCGTAGGCGCGCTGATTTCAACTCCTCACTCCTAACCCCTCACTCCTCACGCATTTGAATGAATTACGAATCTGATGACAGTGCCGACGACAGCAGTCGCGCCGTGATGTCCACGATGGGGATGACCCGTTCGTAGGCCATGCGGGTGGGGCCGATGACGCCGACGGAGCCGACTACCTGGCCGTCCACTTCGTAGGGTGCTGCCACCACGCTGCATTCGTCCAGGGGCGCCAGGCCCGATTCGCCGCCGATGAAAATCTGCACGCCCTCGGCTCGGTTGGAGAGTTCCAGCAGATTTACCAGGCCCGTGCGTTGTTCGAAGAGATTGAAGAGCTCCCGCAGGCGACGCATGTTGGAGGACAAGTCTTCCACTTCCAGCAGGTTCTTTTCGCCGGTGAGGACGTAGGGCTGGGTGTCCGCGCTGACCGCCTCCGTACCGGCCTCAATGGCGGCGGTCATGAGGGAGGTCATGTCGGAGCGTAATTGCTCCAGTTCGCCCTTGAGTCGGCTCTTGATTTCCTCGAAATCGAAGCCGGCAAAATTCTGGTTCAGGAAATTTGCCGCTTCGATGAGTTCCGAAGGGCGGTAGTTGCGTTCGGTGAACAGGATGCGGTTCTGTACGTCGCCGGTGTGGGTGACGATGATGAGCAGGATGCGCCGGTCGGAGAGGCTGAGAAATTCGATCTGGCGGATGCGCGGTGCGACCCGGCGTGGCACCATCACCACCCCGGCGAACTGGGTGAGCTGGGATAATAAATGGGAGGCGGAGCTGATGAGGCGTTGGGGATGATTGCGCTGCAGTTGGTCTTCCAGTTCGTGGATCCGCACCTGGTCCATGGTCTGCACGGTGAGCAGGCTGTCCACGAAAATGCGGTAGCCCCGGGGCGTCGGGATGCGGCCGGCGGAAGTGTGGGGGCTGCTGATGAAGCCCATTTCCTCCAGGTCCGACATGACGTTCCTGACGGTGGCGGCGGACAGGTCCAGGCCCGAGTATTTCGACAGGGCGCGGGAGCCCACCGGTTGCCCTTCGGCGATATACCGTTCGATCAGCGTCTTCAGCAGGATTTGGGCGCGGCGGTCTAACATGGTCGGGCATTCCAGGGTTCGGCCGAATCATATAAGAATCCGGGCAGCCTGTGATTTTGACAGAAGGGCCGGCGCACAAGTAAAAAGTTCCCGTCCCTCCCGCGTAACAGGCTTTATGGTTTAATTCGACCCATGGAAAACAAGGTGACGCGGACCTTCCGCAGCATTGCCCTCGTCGGCAAATACCAGAGCAAGGAAGTGGCCGCAGCACTGGCCTCCCTGGCGGCTTTTTTGCGGGAGCGGGGTATGGAGGTGCTGATCGAGCAGGGCACCGCCAGTTCTACCGGCACCGCCGGCTACGTGGTGGCACCGTACGAAGAGATCGGTTCCCGGGCTGATCTGGCGGTGGTGCTGGGGGGCGATGGCACCATGCTCAACACGGCGCGGCGCTTGGCCGGCTACGGCGTGCCCTTGGTCGGCGTCAATCAGGGCCGCCTGGGCTTCATGACCGACATCGCCCGGGGCCACATGCTGGAAAAGGTCGGGGACGTGGTGGAGGGGCGCTACGTGGAGGAACACCGCCTCATGCTGGACGCGGAAGTGCTGCGGGGCGGCGAGCGGGTCTTCCACAACTTGGCCTTGAACGACGTGGTGGTGAACAAGGGCGACCTGGGGCGCATGATCGAATTCCAGTTGCACGTGGATGGGGAGTACATCTACAACCAGCGCTCCGACGGCATGATTGTGTGCACGCCCACCGGCTCCACCGCCTACGCCCTGTCAGCCAATGGACCCATCCTCCACCCTTCGGTGCATGGCATCGCCCTGGTGCCCCTGTGTCCCCACGCCCTCTCAAACCGGCCCATCACACTGGGGGACCAGAGCATCATCGACATCACCCTGGTGCATCCCCACGATGCGCGGGTACATTGCGACGGACAGACCCATTTCGATGCCCGGGCCGGCGACACGGTACGCATCGTGCGCTCCAAGTGCTCCATCACCCTGCTGCATCCGCCGGGCTACAGCTACTTTGACATGCTGCGGGAAAAGCTCCACTGGTCTGAGCCGCCGAAGCGGCATTGAGGCTGGAAAAAGCACTTTGAAACGCCGAGGCGCCGAGACGCAGAGGAAGGCAAAAGCTTGGCGGCGGTAGCCTGATTGGCATTTCGGTAATTTCTCCCGCTTTTCAGGTTTTCTCGGCGCCTCTGCGTCTCGGCGTTTAGTAAGTTTTTTTTATTACCATTTATTTTCAATTCGTAGCCAACCATGCTCCGCCGACTACTCATTCGCGACTACGTCATCGTTGACACCCTGGAACTGGATTTTTCCGCCGGCTTAGGCGCCCTTACGGGGGAAACGGGCGCGGGCAAGTCCATCCTGGTGGATGCCCTGTCCCTGGCCTTGGGGGAGCGTGCGGATTCGTCGGTGGTGCGCCAGGGGCGGGAGCGGGCGGAAATTTCCGCCGAATTCGATCTGCCCCCCGGCGGCGCCCTGGCGCAGTGGCTCGCAAACAACGATTTCGCGGCGGACGCCTGCCTGCTGCGCAGGGTCGTCGATGGGGGCGGACGTTCCCGCGCCTACGTGAACGGCACGCCCGCGACCCTGGCCCAGTTGAAAGAAGCTGGCGCCCTGCTGGCGGACATCCATGGCCAGCACCAGCACCACGCCCTCCTGAAAAGCGAGGCCCAAAGGAAGCTTCTGGATAGCCACGGCGGTCTGTCCCTGGAAGCCCGTCAGACGGCGGAGGCCTTCCGGGCCTGGCGCAGCCTGCGGGAAGCGCGGGAGGCGGCGGAAAAGAACGCCGTTGGCAGCGCCCGGGAGCGGGAAATGCTCGAATGGCAGGTGCAGGAATTGAAGGCCCTGGCCTTTGACCCGACCCAGTGGGTGGAGGCGAACCAGGAATTCAATCGCCTGGCCCATGCCGCCACCTTGCTGGAAGGCGTCGCCATGGCCTGCTCGGTACTGGATGAAGGCGAGGCGGCGGTCCTTTCCCGGGTGGAGGCCGTGGCCGGGCGCATGGCTACGCTCAGTGACTTTGACGCCAGCCTTGAGGATGCCCGAGGCTTGCTGGAAGGCGCCCAGATCCAACTGGGCGAGGCCCTGCACACCCTGCGCCGCTACCAGGACCGGCTGGACCTGGATCCGTCACGCCTGTCCCAGCTGGAGCGGCGCATCGACGCGGTCGAATCCCTGGCGAAAAAGAACCGGGTGCCCGCCGAGGAACTGCCGGCCCTGCTGGCCAGCTTGGAAGCGCGCCTCGCCGACTTGCAGGTAAGCGCCGACCCGGCAGCCCTGGCGGCCCGGGAAGCCCAGGCCCAGGCCGCGTTCAGGGCCGTGGCGGGAGAACTCTCCGCCGGGCGGGGGCGCGTAGCGGTCGAACTTTCCCGGGCCGTGACGGCGGCCATGCAGGAACTGGCCCTGGCGGGCGGGAAGTTCGAGGTGGGCCTGACGCCCCTGGCGGAGGGGGCGCTGCATGGTCTGGAAGACGTGGAATTCCTCGTCGCCGCCAACCCCAACCAGCCCCTGCGCTCCATGGCCAAGGTGGCTTCCGGTGGCGAGCTCTCGCGCATTGGCCTGGCCATCCAGGTCATCACCAGCAAGAGCGGCGACACGCCGACCCTGCTCTTCGACGAAGTGGACGTGGGCATCGGCGGCCGGGTGGCGGAAATCGTCGGGCGCCTGCTGGCGGAACTGGGCAAGGAGCGCCAGGTGCTGTGCGTGACCCACTTGCCCCAGGTGGCGGCGTGCGCCGACTGGCAATGGAACATTTCCAAGGAAAATGTGGGTGCGGAGGTGCTGTCCCGCGTCACGCTCCTGGATCAGACCGGCCGCATCGACGAAATCGCCCGCATGCTGGGGGGGGTGAACATCACCGAAACCACACGGCGACATGCGGCGGAGATGCTTTCGGGCGGTGAAAAGTGAAAAGTGAAACGTGTAAATCAGAAGGGGCGCTGCGGCGCCCCTTCTTGCTGACGCGGCGGAAGTTCCGCACCTTGCGCTCTACGGCTGTGGAGCGGTTCCTTGTCGGATGTACTTGATGTAAGCAGCGACCCGTTCCCGGTCGCTGTTTGATAGGTGGGGCTACGTGTTCACTGACAGAGTGATGTGAGTGGGGTGGGTGGTGCATACACGGTGCTTCGTCCCCTTTGCCTGTCAGCCGATTTCCCGCTCTGCCTATTCCAGCAGTGCATCCACCATCTGTTGGGCCTGTTCGGGCAAAACGAGTTGCAGGTCGTCGTCGTCGTAACGCAAGGTGACCGCGTAGGGGTTCAGAACTGCGAGTGCATCCGGGGTATGGGGTGTGGCGATACCTGCGGTGTTGAGTTCGGCGGCGAGCGCCAGGAGGTGTGGCGATTTCTGTCAATAAATGCCCCCGCTGACTTGTCTTTTCCTTCCCCTGCGGCGTTGCGTCCGCCATTACATAGCTCGCTATGCGCAGGCGGCCGCGCCTTGAAGGGAAACGAAAATCCGGCGTCTTCGGGTGCATTTATTTCCGGCAATCGCCTTGTGGGTGCGGCCTGGAATGAGGTGGCGGACGATCATGACGGCCTTCAAGGCTTTTTCCATCGCCTGCTGGGCGAAGAAATAGGCCGATGCGGGCCGCAGGCCGGGACCTTGCAGCAACCAAAGAAATGCGTCCCGGTCTGACCGGGCCAGGCCCAACAGCCTCCGCGCTTCCTCAAGCAGCGGCGGCATACATGACCTTGCCTTCGGTGCGCGCCCAGTAGGGCGCGGTGCCGGGAACCTGACTGCGGCGCTCGAACTCCTGCTCGGAATAGACCAGCACATCCACGCCCTTGCCGACCCAGCCGATGGCGCGGTTGAGCCGCAGCATTTCCTCACCCTTCTCCAAGACTTCCCGCTCGATGACCACGAGATCCAGGTCGGAGCCCTCGTCGGCATCGCCCCTCGCATATGAGCCGAAGACGATGACGCACAGGGGGGTGTGGGCTGCCCCGACGGCGCGTCTGACGGCTTCCTCTATGGCTTGTTGGCTGAGCATGGTTAATCCAGAGAAGGCGGTGCGCCATTGTGCCTCGCCGACAATGCGTTGTGCAAAATCGCCGCGCGTGGCATCGGATGCTCGATGGCGCCGATGGCGTGTTAGCAATGGGGCGGCTTGGGTGGTGGGGCGCTGCGCACCCTACATCCCGGCCCCTAGCGCGGCACCGCCTTCTTGTTCGGGCAGGCGTCCTTCAGGCAGTCCACGTAGAGATAGAGGGCGTGTTCCTTGACGCGAAAGCCGCGCTGTTCCGCCGCCTGGACCTGCAGGCGCTCGATTTCTGCGTCAAAGAACTCTTCCACCTGGCCGCACTGCAGGCACACCAGGTGATCGTGGTGCTTGCCTTCGTTGATCTCGAAGACCGCCTTGCCGGATTCGAAGTAGTGGCGCTCCAGGAGGCCGGCCTGCTCGAACTGGGTGAGCACCCGGTAGACCGTGGCCAGGCCGATGTCCATGTTTTCCGCCAGCAACTGGCGGTACACGTCCTCCGCCGTCATGTGCCGCAGATCCGTCGTCTGAAAGAGTTCCAGGATCTTCAGGCGCGGCAGGGTGGCCTTCAGGCCCATGCTCTTGAGGTTCTGGGAATTGGTCATTGGGTCTTTCGTGGTAGAACGGGCGACGTAGGCAAATATGGATCAAGTCCATGCCCCCGACACCGCTCCGGTGGAAGACAAGCCGGATATGATATAGTTTTCCTTCATCCTTGAAAATTCCGCCCGGCCCCATGAAGCGTATTCCTCTCGTTCTCCTGCCCCTGTTGGCCGCTTGCTCGTCCCTTCCGTCGATGCCCTCAATGCCGTCGATGCCCAATGTCTCGGGTTGGCTGACGCCCTACAAGATCGATGTGCGCCAAGGCAACTACGTGAGCCAGGACATGGTTTCCCAGTTGAAGCCCGGCATGAGCAAGGACCAGGTGCGTTATGCCCTGGGTTCGCCCCTCATCACCGACATGTTCCACGCGGATCGCTGGGACTACGTCTATCGCCTGCAGTCGGGCAACGGCAAGGTCGAGGAGCGCAAGCTCACCATCTATTTCGATCAGGGCAAGCTGATTCGCCTGGCGGGCGATGTGGTGCCGGCGAAGGCCGACAGTGCCGCCCAGCCCGCCGCCCAGGCCAGTCGAGTGGTCGAGATCACTGCCCCCGCCGGAAGCCTGGAAAAGGCTGCCGCCGAATCGGCCAAGCCCGCCAGCAAGTCCTGGTTCAGTTCCCTCTGGCCCTGGTAGGCAAGCCCGGGGAGGGTTCAGCGCTCTCCCTGCCCCAGCCCCTAGTCTCTAGCCCCTTCTGTGACATGACCAAATTTCGCATTGCCATCGCCGGCAGCTCCGGCCGCATGGGCCGCACCCTCATCGAAGCCGTCCTCAAGTCCGAGGACATGCAGCTCGTCGCCGCCCTGGATCAACCGGGCAGCCCCTTCATCGGCAAGGACGCCGGTGACGCCCTGGGCATGCCCACCGGCGTCGCCATCACCGCCGACTTCGCCACGGCTTTGGCCGGCGCGGACGCGCTCATCGACTTTACCCGCCCCGAGGGAACCCTGGCCCATCTGGCGGCCTGCCGTCGGCATGGCGTGGCGGCGGTCATCGGCACCACCGGGTTTTCCACGGAACAGAAGCTGGAAATCCAGGACGTGTCCCGAGACATTCCCGTCACCTTCGCCCCCAACATGGCGGTTGGCGTGAATGTGGTGTTCAAGCTGCTGGAAACTGCGGCGAGCATTCTCAGCCAGGGCTACGACATCGAGATCATCGAAGCCCACCACCGCCACAAGGTGGATGCGCCTTCCGGCACCGCCCTGCGCATGGGGGAAGTGGTGTCCCAGGCCCTCGGGCGCGACCTTCAGGCGGTGGCCGTGTATGGCCGGGAAGGCGTCACCGGCGAGCGGGATCCGTCCACCATCGGTTTTGCCACCGTGCGCGGCGGCGACATCGTCGGCGACCACACGGTGCTGTTCGCCGGCACCGGCGAGCGGGTGGAAGTGACCCACAAGGCCGCCAGCCGCATGCCCTACGCCTCCGGCAGCCTGCGGGCCGTGCGTTTCATGGCCGGTCGGAAGAGCGGTCTCTTCGACATGCAGGATGTTCTGGGCTTGCGTTGAGCGGGTGTGAAATATTTAAAAGCAGTTTGAAACGCAGAGGCGCAGAGGAAAACCACGTCGGGTCTCCGCTCAGGATTACTGCCGGTTTTGAATCCAGCCGCTCATGTCGGGAGCTGATTAGCGCTAATCTTCATCTGCTGTTCCAAGAGCAGCCACTTTCAGTCGAGTACGCTGTTGTGGGGGCGCCAGAAAAACCCGCCCCACCA
>JAYTVW010000063.1:0-58873 GCA_043743785.1 Rhodocyclales bacterium
TTGGCTGTCCAGATTGTGCTGGAATCAGTGTCCAGTTTGGCCTGGAATCACTGTCCAGATTGCCGTGGAATCCGTGTCCAGGTTGGCGTGGAATACGCATGCAGACAAGCTGCGTTCCACCAAAACAACATTTCACGGCGCTGTGCCGCAATAACCAAAAGAATTTGAAGGTTGCGACAAGCGTGCTTCAGGTGGCCAGAACAGGTAAATGGCGTAGCAGATTGATGGATGTACTGCGTTGACGCACGGCCATCCTTTGCAACAGTACCCAGAAGAACTTTGTAACCAGAAGGGGACGGTCTTTGAGCATTTTATACACAGAATCTCGCCCGAGAACTGCGATATCCGTGGGTTTTACTGCAATACAAGAAGCAAATCGCGGATTTCCATCCAGCAGGGATAACTCACCAATGATGGTTCCCGCACCTACATGGGCCAATATGCGTTCCTGACCATCCGCATCCAGTTTCACGACGGCAACCTCGCCGGTCAGGACAATTGCCAACCAGTCACCCGACTCACCCTCCGAGAAGATATTGGCAAATGTACTGGCCGCAAAGCATGTCATATATTGGCAAAGATAGGCGATCTCTTCAGTTTGAAAATCTTCAAGAAAAGGCGCCCCCCTCAGCACATCAAAAATATCGTCCTTGAAATCTTTCGCATTTCCAAGACAGTCTAAAACCACACTACCACTGTCTGTTAACCCAAGGTCGCGTTGCAATCCGGCAGAAGATTCGGATCTGTCGTCGTGAAGAAATTTTATACCGAACATTTTTTCATCACTCCGCAATAACGCTTGGCAATCTGCACTTGAGCCAATCGTACGCCAGGTAAAGATAGAAGATGGTCCGATTCATGTGGGCGCCAAAAATAGGCATCCCTCACATGACCGATAGAGGCGAATTTTAGGCCTTTTTCAAAAACCCAAAATAGTCCGAGAGGATCAGTGGTCGCACAGGAATGGAAGTTTTCAAGTGGAGAAGGCCCTAAAACGCACATAGACTACGCGTACCCAGCCTGTGAAATCGATAACGTCGAACATCTCCATTTTGATTAAAACCAGGATGTACTCAAAACATCCGAAAGCACAATGGTCAGTTCGGACTATTTGTACCCGAAAGGGAGCGAGGATAATTGGATAAAATCACGCCCCGAACCAACTCTCTGTATGAATTGGCCGGAGTGGTCCGATGCGGGATGAGGCACGGCTTCAAAGGGAGGCCCAAAGAGGTCAGCTTACGAAGCGCCAATCCCGACAAAAGCTGTTGATCCGGGATCTTGAATCGGGGCGGACGTAGCTTGCAGGAAGGCGTTTCCGTTGGCTATCCCGTTTCTTGCAAAATGCAGAGACATGCTTGGATAACGGCGGTCCATGCAAGATCTATGGGCACCTGGGGTGCTTCAAAAGGAGTGAAACCGGAATGTCCCGCCTTAACCAGACGAATCAAAACAGCAGGTGGTCCTGGGATCACGGTAGTAGCATTGGCGAGTTCATTCGCAACAACTACGGCTTTCGCCTGATGGGGGAACCCTTGCTGGGCCAGGACTGGCTGATTGCGAAGTTTGATACCGGCCTATCCCTGGAACTCCGTCCGGCCGAAGGTGGGAGCTTGCACCTCAACTGGTTGCTCTGCGATGGGAGGTGCAGCGCAGACCAGCAACACCGGTGCTCTGGCGCTATCGAGACGCAGGACAGTCACGTACTTCCCTGTCATGGAGACAAATTGACGGAGCCCGGCCTGATCACCTGGTCGGATCTTCAGTCCCTCCTCCGGGCAATTTTCGGTGCCCCGAGGCCAATGCAGGCCTGAGGCTTTCCGTCAGGGCGCAAACTCTCTCCAGCGGCCGCGAATTGAAGCCAAAGCGCAGCAGATTGCTCTCTATGGGCCAACGGAAACCATGCATGAGCGTGACCAGCAGAACCGTCAGGGCGACGACCCGGGAAGCAGGCCATGCCAGCACCAGCACTTCACGCCGCAACCCCTGCGCAAGAACGACCAGGGCACCCAGCCCTATAAGCAGCCCCACTACGACCTCGACGGGAGTGTGAGCGGAAACCATTATCCGGGACAGGGCGATGCCGGCGGCAAACAACATGGCTAGCAGGCGGAATATCAAGCGCCGGGGCATCGCGGTCGTGCTGAACAGCAGGGCCATCCCGCCGTAGACCATGACGCTCAGTGCCGAATGTCCGCTGGGGCTGAATGGCCGGACATTGAGGCCTGCTCCGCAGGAACCAAAGGCCAGCTTTAGCAAAGCCATGCTCAAGCCGCACAGCCCGACGGCCAGCACCCAGGCCAGTGCGGCACGCCGGGCGCCTCCCGCCAGCAATAGCGCGAGGGTCATGGCGGCCAACGGTAAGGTAACCGCGGTATCACCGAAGTCGGTCAGGAAATTCCAGAAAAGCATGTCAGAGCGGAAAATCCATGGCACGGCCGTTTTCCAGGGGCGGGCAGGCGCACAACCGGGTGGAAACCTGGCCGTAAGACAAGGGAGTGTCGATCGCCTGCCGGGCTTCGCGCAATGTGTCCATAACCCACTTCAGGCAGGGGGGCAACCAGGGCTCCGCATGCAGACGTCCGCCTCGGTCCGTGGTGCGTAAAGGCGAGGTACCGCCGTCACCCTGCGCGACGGTAGCCCCCCAAAAAAGTCATTCCGGAGCGACATCTGAATCCTGCCATGCCAGCAATTTCTGTCAGCCGAGATCCGGCTGCGCGCATCACGAGCGATTGGCCGCTTGTGCCGATCCGCCGAATACAAAATCGAGCAGTTCCGCAAGAAATACCCGTGAAGAAAGGTTTGGTTCGCCGATAGTACAGCGGCGGGGCTCACATTTCTCGCAACGGCCAAGTAGAGCCCCTTCCTGCACTAGCCTAACCGGAGAGCCGGTTCGCCCGGCATCGCACCAGAACCACTGATAAGCGACGTCCCCGGAAGGCCCCTCGCTAAAGAGCAGGGATAATCCCGTGTCAAAGTGGAAAAAGGCTGCATCGCTATCACCAAGAGAGCTGACCAGTCGATGTCCGAAACGCATGGTCAGGTCGCACATGTAGTCCACAAAGCGGAAATCCCCCTCAATCCCAGAAGATCCCGCCGCCATCGACGAGGCAAACTCGCGCACGCCCGAGAAATCCCCGGAGGAGACGAATCCACCGGCGGCAGCCAACGCCCCAGCGCCAAGCTCGCCATCGCCCCCACCAACATCCGCGTATCGCTTGGTGCAGGTGGCCGGAGGGACGGAAAGGTGGTTTCCCGGCATCGAGGATCTCACACGCGGCCGTAGATGTCCTCGAAGCGCACGATGTCGTCTTCACCCAGATAAGCGCCTGACTGCACTTCGATCAACTCCAGGGGAATCTTCCCGGGATTTTCCAGGCTATGCACCTTGCCGATGGGGATGTACGTGGATTCGTTCTCGGTCAGCAGAATTTCCTGTTCGCCGTTTCTGACTTTCGCCGTGCCCGACACGACGATCCAGTGTTCGGCACGGTGATGATGCATTTGCAGCGACAGGCGTGCGCCCGGCTTCACCGTGATCCGCTTGACCTGGAAGCGCTCGCCATTTTCCACGGAATCGTAGGCACCCCAGGGGCGGAACACCTTCTGGTGATGCAGGGGCTCGTTGCGTAGATCCCCGCGAAGCTGCTCCACCAGTTTTTTGACGTCCTGGCAGCGCTCCCTGGACGTGACCAGAATCGCGTCCGCCGTCTCCACTACTACCAGATCGCTCACCCCCACTGTGGCCACCATGCGGGAGCCGGAATGAAGCAGGCAGTTACTGGAGTCCACCGCAATGACGTCACCCCAGGTCGCATTGCCCTGAGTATCCCGTTCGGAGACATCCCACACCGCGTCCCAGGATCCCACGTCGCTCCACACCAGATCCAGGGGCACCACCACCGCCCGGTCCGTATGTTCCATGATCGCGTAATCGATGGAATCGGCGGGGGAGGACGCAAACGCCGCCTTGTCCAGGCGGAAGAAATCCAGATCCCCCCTGCCGGAAGCCACGGCACTGGTCACCGCCGCCAGCATGGCTGGGGCATGCAGTGCCATTTCCGCCAGGAAGACCCCGGCGGAAAACATGAACATACCGCTGTTCCAGTAGTAATCCCCCGCATCCAGAAAAGCCTGGGCGCGGGCAGCATCGGGTTTCTCGACAAAGCGCGCCACCCTTGCGCAACCTTGGGCGCTTGCCGCGGCCTTGATATAGCCGTAGCCCGTGGCCGGAAAGGCGGGCTTGATACCGAAAGTCACCAGGTTTCCGCCACGGGCAGCCTCGGCGGCCACGGCCACCGCCGCTTCCAAGGCGCCCTGGCCCCGAATGATCTGGTCCGAGGGCATCACCAGCATGAGGGCGTCCGGGTCCCGGGCATGAATGCGCAGGGCGGCAGCACAAATGGCGGGGGCCGTGTTCCGGGCCAGGGGCTCCAGAATGATTTCGGCTGTCGTGATGCCCGCCTGCAGGGCCTGCTCTGCCACGAGGAAACGGTGAACCTCATTGGAAACCAGAAACGCGTCCTGACACCCAGGCAGGCCGGCAGCCCGCTTCAGGGTCGCCTGCAACAGGGAATCCTTCTCAGTAAGAGAGAGGAACTGCTTCGGATAGGTTTCGCGGGAAAGGGGCCACAAACGGGAACCGCTACCGCCACACAACACGACTGGAAACATCTGGAATCCTTCTAAGCGTGAAAAATCTGCCGGGTTCTCAGTATCGGGCGGCAATTCAGGGGCGCAACGGGGCGATGCGGGCCAAGATCTCTGTGCTCAGCGCGACAGCCCGGGCGGGGCTGGCGGCCTCGCCGTAGCAGCGCAACTCCGGCGCATTGCCGGAGGGGCGCAGGTGCACGATCTCGCCGTTATCGAATGTCACCCGCAGCCCGTCCGTGGTATCCAGGGACACCGGGCTGGCACCAGCCATGAACTGCTGCAAACGGGCAGGATCCTCCCGCAACTCGTCGATCAGCGCCAGGCTGGTTTGGGTCGGAAAATCCTGTAGGCGATCGCTGGCCGTGAAACGCGCCGGCAGATCCCGCAGCAAGTCGGAGACGCGCCAACCGCCGGAACGGGCCGCGACCAGCACCGCCAGGGCCGGCAGCACCGCATCCCTGGTGGGCAGGGGCGCCAGCACACGACCCTGACGCTCGAAGCGGGACCCCACCAGGAAGCCCCCGTTGGCCTCGAATCCGACCACGCCCTCCCCCTGGATTGCGTCCATGCCGGCGATGACATAGGGCGAGCCAATGCGTGTGCGGGTCACGGACGCGAAGGCCGCGGACAACTCGATGGCGGTATTGCAACTCACCGGCACCACCAGATGCCGGGCACCCAGGTAGCGGGCGCAGATCAGGCCGACGATATCGCCCCGCAGCCAGGTGCCTGTTTCGTCCGAAATGAGGGGCCGGTCCCCGTCCCCATCGGTGGACATGATGGCGTCGAATCTATACTCCGCCGCCCACTGGCGCCCCCGTTGGATATCCACCGCGGCCACCGCTTCCGTATCGATGGGCACGAAGGCCTCCGTGCGCCCCAGGGAAACCACTTCGGCCCCCAGCCCCTCCAGAATGGTGCGAAACACATCCCTGGCCACGCTGGAATGCTCGTAGAGGCCCAGGCGCAGGCCGGACAGGGCCCCCGCAGGGAAAAACCCCAGATAACGCTGCACATACGCCGCCAGGGCACGGGGGTTTGGCTCACCCAGGGGCTCGCTGGCCCCGTCTAACAGGGGAGTCACCACGCTGTCGGCGATGGCCAGTTCATCCGCCTTGCTGATTTCCCCGTCGGGTCGATAAAACTTGATGCCGTTGCGGTCGAAGGGAATATGGCTGCCGGTGACCATCACCACGGGAATGCCTTCGCTCAAACCGTACAGGGCCAGGGCCGGGGTCGGCAGGGCGCCGCACCAATCCACCGTGATGCCCTCCGCCCGCATCGCCGCCGCGCAGGCCGCTGCAATGCGCGGACTGCTGGGACGCAGGTCCATGCCTAGGGCCACCCGCTCGAACGCAAAAGACTGCAGCAGCACCTGAACGAAGGCCGTGGCATAGGCCCCGCACACCTGGTCCGTCATGCCACTTACCAGCCCCCGGGCCCCGCTCGTGCCGAACCCCACGCCGCTTTGCGCCATTACCGCCCGAATCCCGATCTTTTCCACGCAGCCACCTCTCCAAAACACCTGTGATCCCACTCAGCCCTCAGCCCTCAGTCCTGTCTTTACTCAGCCCTCAGTCCTGCCTTTACTCAGCCCTCAGTCCTGTCTTTACTCTGTCCTGTCCTTACTAAGAGATGCCCTCAACCCCCCGAGAATTTTGCCCAGCTCGCCAGTTTGTTCCAGAAGCCCGCCGAGAGTATCTTCATCCAGGTAACCAACATCGAAGGCGATATAAAGTTGGCTGCGGACCTCGGCGCAGGAAGCCTTGGCAATCACCACGAAATGGTGAAAATCCGCCCGGCTCCCCCGCTCGAAACCCTCAGCGATATTGGACATGACGGACACTGCCGCCCGCTGAATCTGGTCCCGCAAGCCGAAGTCCTTTGAGAAAGCGCCTTCCCGGGTGACACCGTAGATAGCCCGCACCAACTCCTCAAACCTCTCCGCCCTCATGTCCCCTCCCCCTCAGTCCCCAGCACCCGTCCCTCAGTCCTTCCGCTACTCATCCCTGCAGTTTCTCAGTCCTCAGTCCTACCGTTACTCAGTCCTCAGTCCTGTATCTACTCAGTCCTGAATTGTTGCCAGCGCCAGGAATCCGCACACATTTCATCGATACCTTTTTCTGCCCGCCAGCCCAAAAGCTCCGCCGCCAGGGTCGGGTCCGCGTAGCACTGGGCGATGTCCCCGGGCCGACGATCCACCATGCGAAACGGCACCGGTCGCCCGCTGGCCCGCTCGAACGCCCGCAGCACCTCCAGCACGCTATACCCCTGGCCCGTCCCCAGGTTCACCGTCAGCACACCTGGCGTTTCGGCAATGCGGGACAGGGCCGCCAGGTGGCCCCGGGCCAGATCCACAACGTGGATGTAATCCCGCACGCCGGTACCATCCACCGTCGGGTAATCGCCGCCGAAGATGGACAACTCGGCCCTGCGCCCCACCGCCACCTGGGTGATGAAAGGCATGAGGTTATTGGGAATGCCCTGGGGATCCTCGCCGATGAAGCCGCTCTCATGGGCGCCCACCGGGTTGAAATAGCGCAAAAGCGCAATGCGCCAGGAGTCGTCCGCCTTGGCCACGTCCCGCAGGACTTCCTCTACCATCAGCTTGCTGCGGCCGTAGGGGTTGGTGGCGGAGAGGGGGAAATCCTCCCGGATGGGCACCGCATGGGGATCGCCGTAAACCGTGGCGGAGGAACTGAAGACCAGGCTCCTGACCCCCGCCACCTGCATGGCCTCCACCAGACGCAGCGTACCCGTCACATTGTTGTCGTAATAGCGCAGTGGCTCGGCCACCGACTCCCCCACAGCCTTGAGGCCGGCGAAATGAATCACCGCCGACACCTCATGCTCCCCGAACACCCGAGCCAGCACGTCCCTGTCCCGGATATCCCCCTCTACAAAACCCGGCCGGATGCCGGCGATGCGCTCGATCCGGTCCACCACGTCCACGGAGCTATTGGAGAGGTTGTCCAGAATCACCACCCCATGCCCGGCCCCCAACAAGGCCACCACCGTGTGCGAACCAATATACCCGGCACCGCCGGTTACAAGAATTTTTCTCATGTCATTACTCAGTTCTAAATTCGGATGAATCAGCGTCACCTGCAATCATTAACGACCAACAGAACAGGGCCTCCGACCCAGTGCGTTCGCAAGCCAACCGTTAATATCTTGAATATTTGCACTGCTCAAAATAATAACAATAACATAAACGGGCCATTCCACAAAAACGCGCATCAAGGAGACGCAGTCGAGCGAATAAAAATCCCTAGCCTGCCGCAAAAAACCGTTCCAAAAGTCTATTGCGACAGGCTCAAAGCCCACAAAATTAGTCAGCGCTTTACCAAAACAACCCCTGACTTTCCGGGTAGACTAATAGCAATAGCTGGGCTGCCATTATTTATTACAGGGTCCTGCGTCCCGAGGAAATACTTATATCCAGCGGGAACGGAAACTGTTGCGGGCTTCAATCCAGAATTAACAACGACCATGCCATTCTCAAACGCCCGCTTGAACACATTTCCCAACCACGGCAACACCTGTGGAGGATCTATCGCCTTGCCCAGTTTAACCCCATACTCATCGAACCAAGGGGGGACACCGCTATACCCCTTCGACAAGTCTGTATAGGAAAAATACCCATCATCAAGCAGACACGACGTATAAGCGTATCTGAAAAACGAATAATTTGATGCAGCACCCCAAGTGTTGAATACAACAAGCTTTGGCTGAAGCAAATTAGTGAATGCCGCATGATAGCGTGCCATCATTGCGGGCCACCCTTGAAGAGTCTCAAGCGACCATGACTTCCCCATCAAACCCTCGAGAAAGACCCCATGCAACTGCGCTTTGTATTCGGGAGACGACAAGTCATTATCTGCATTTCCCATTTGTAGTCTGGCTGGCGCCAGCCCCTTGGAGGCATTCCAGTTTGAAACTTGCGCGTTGCGAAACGCAGTTTGGATTGCAGGACTACTGCTCAATTCATCAGCCTTGTCCAAATTCCAGTCGGCGCTGACAACATACGATTTGCTCGATACATTATCATGGTACCAGATATCAATCTCCGGGACAGGCCCGAAGAAATGGTCGTAATCCCGTTTGGCGATCCATTGAGGATAACGCATTCCATTTGAATCCGGCCGGGCCCAGGTGGAAATATTTATGTCCCAAGCACTGTAATTTGTAGTCCATTGCACGCGACTTCCATCAGACTTGCGTAACCACCAATTCTCCGCGTTTAATTTAAGCGCTATGTCTCTATTGGCCACATAAAGACGGATGTCATCTTGCGCTTCATTCAAAATTGTATACTGCCCTATCAGGATGTTGGGGTTTAGTTTTTTTACCCCACCCAAGGCGGTACGCATTGTTTGAATGTCAAGTTGTAAATTCGGAGACATCGGGTAATATTGTACAAAATACATATCAAACTTGGAGGCCCCCCGCTGGTACACGGGGTCACTATATGCCTTTACGTTTCCACCTATATCCATTCCCGCGAGATGAGGAAATCCCTGCGGCACCTGCACAGCAAAAGAGACCTCCGGGATGGCTGATGATATTAAACAAACTAACAGCATCCCCAATATTTTATTAATCATGATCCGACCTCCGTCCACAACAATCCAACGAACCGATATTTAACTGGCCAGCTAATTACGCAACAATCAAGAATTAGCCTTGTCATGGCGCGGCCCCCAAAAATATTCTCTGGACTCCCACAACGAATCCTGTTTAATTGAGGAATTATCTTCATAACTGGCGACTACCACCTTGCTCAGCCAATTTTTTTTGTTAGCATAACCCAGCGTATATCTTCCTTCCGGCATGGAAATTTCACCTCTCAGGCCTTCGACCCCTTGCGTAAAGCTAATTCTGTATTGAGAGTGCAGTTTTATGTGCCCCGACCAGGAGTAGCCATTTTGGGTGGTTGCAAGTCCATCACAAACTACGTCATGGGTTACAGAATGGTTCAGGGACAGCCGAAATACTTGACCAGGTTTGCATGATTTTAAGAACTGCCCGTTAACGACAACCTCAGAGAGCGCAGATCCGGCCGGGTTGGCCGACAAAAACATATCCGTGCTCTCTGGTGCAGCGAAGGCTGGACAATGCAAAGTCAAAAGCGTGGCCAGCAATACTGCTGAAATTCCCGACTGCGTTGCAGCACGAGACCGTTTTTTTTTGGCTGTAGAGTTCATGGCTTCTTCCTTTCGAGTGAGAAGAAGGCCACGACAAGAGAGGTAGTTGCTACCAGGATCCAAAATCGGATCCTGGGCAACCCCGCTATCCAAGTCGTAACCTGGACCGGAGGCTTTGCGACCCCGGATCACTCCGGGTGTGCCATCGATACGAGCCTATTTTGCTACTTGCTATAGAGCAATACCGAGCACTACATCACGATTTTCTACATTAAAATTATTTCAGCCCCTCCGCGATCTGCAGCAGCAATTGGTTATTGTATATTTAAATGTGAAACCAGCACCCGCATGCCGGGGCTCCCAAGCCCCATGAGTATTGGCTATCCTCTCGCATCCCCCCAGCGCAGCCGGCAGGACTCGTCCCCCAGATACAGGGTCTGACCGCTGCGATCCACGCAATACTGGGGGGACACGATCATTTCGCTGAAGGCCTGGTCCACCCCGATGCGGGTATATTCGAAAAGCACGCTGCGGATCACCCTTGCGCCAGAGCGGATATGGCTGCCGTGGCCGATCCAGGCCGGACCGATGATGGAGGCTCCCGGCTCGATGCACACGCTGGAGCCGATGTACACCGGCCCCACGATCTTGACCGTGTCCCAGGCAATCGAAGTATTCAGCCCTACCCACACACCGGGCTGAACCTCCCGGCCGGGCATGTCCATCTGGGCCACCTCGCCGCTCAGCACCCGCTGCAGCACGGACCAGTAATCGCTGACCCGGCCGATGTCTATCCAGTTGAAGAAGCGCTTCTGGGCGAAGAAGGGTAGTTGCTTTTCCGCCAGCAGGGGAAAAAGCTCGCTGCCGATATCGAAAACCCGGCCCGGGGGCACCAGCTCCAGCACTTCCGGCTCGAAGAGATAGATGCCGGTGCTGGCGAGGGTGGATTTCGCCTCTTCCGGTGTTGGCTTTTCCTGGAAGGCCTGGATGCGGCCATTGTTGTCCGCCACCACCATGCCGTAGTTCTGCACCTCGCTTCGCGGCACTTCCAGGGCCACCACGCTGGCAATGGCGCCCTTGGATTTGTGCTCATGCACCGCCGCGCCGATGTCCAGGTCGATCAGGGCATCGCCGCAGATGACCAAGGTTGTTTCGTCAAAGAAGCCGCTGAAGTCCTGGATGCGCCGCATGCCCCCCGCCGAACCCTGGGGCCGGGGCAGGATGTCGCCGTGGTCCCGCACGCCCTCGTAGGAGTAGCCGATCTGCACTCCCCAGCGATGGCCGTCGCCGAAATAGTCCTCGATGCGCCGGTGGTGGTAAGCCACATTGATCATGATCTCATTGACACCATAGCGCGCCAGATGCTCGATCAGGTACTCCATCACCGGCTTACCGAGGATCGGCACCATGGGCTTCGGCATGTCCTTGGTAAGAGGCCGCACCCGCGTTCCCTGGCCCGCAGCTAGAATCATTCCTTTTGCCATATCGTGCTCAGTCCGAAAAAGCCGCGTTGTAAGCCGCCAAGAGCTTGGGGACTTCGTATTTCCACTCAAGATCGTTTATTACCCGATTCCGGCCAAACTCACCCATGCGCTGCCTGCGTTCAGGGTCATCGAGAAGCTCGACGATTTTTTCCGCCATGTCCACCTCGTTATTATTGAGTGCGTACAGCGAAGCTTCCTGCGCTGAAAATCTCCCTTCCGCCAAATCAAACTGCACAATTGGTTTCCCCAGCGCCATATACTCCATGATTTTATTCATGGTTGACTTGTCGTTCATATCATTGGCGACGTCGGGATTCACACACACATCTGCGGTGTTAAGCATTTCCAGCAGCAACTGATCAGGAACACGCCCCGTGAAAGTAACGTAATCAGCAATACCCAGTTCTTTCGCATAGGCTTGCATCTCGTCAAGTGAAGTCCCGCCCCCCACTAAACCGAAATGAACATCCGTACGCCCCATTTTCTGCACAATATGCGCGGCCGCCCGCAGCAGATAGTCGATGCCTTCCTGCTTCCCCATTACGCCAACGTAGCCGACCATAAACTTTCGACCACGCTTGAGAGACTCCACTGGCGGAACAATCTTCAACCGATCCAGCTTCGGCCCGCTGCGCACAACGAAAACCCGTTTGGGATCCATCCCCCCTCGCTCAATGGCGATGCGCTTGTATGATTCATTGGTTGCAATCGATACCGTCGCCGTTTTGAACGTGAGCCGCTCGAACAAAACCATCAGTTTGTAAAAAAAGTCGCGGCGACCAAACTTGGCTTCGTACAACTCCGGGTTGATGTCGTGGTGGTCGAAAATAAACTTCTTGCCAAGAAATAACTTGAAAAATCCCCCAACCATAAAAATAAGGTCCGGGGGGTTACAAGCGTGAATAACGTCAAATCCACGCTTGAACAACACCTTCCAGGCAAGCGTGAATTCCCAGAACAAGGCCGCAGAATATTCCAGCGCGTAGCCCTTCGCACCCTCTGCCTCCAACGGCAGATTATGACGGTAAATGTGGATGCCCTCAACGATCTCGAATTTCTTCTCGTAGCCCTTGCCTGTCGGGCAAATGATGGTGACTTCGTAACCGGCATCACGCAAAGTTGTAGACTCCTGCCACACCCGCCTATCAAACGGGGATGGCAGGTTTTCGACAATAACCAGAACCCGCCTTGGCTTACCAGCAGATGCCATCGTAGCGCCCCGCTTCGCTTTTGTTCGGAGAAATCCTTACCAGATCAACAACGACCTGACCAGGTTTGAGCTGTTCCAGAACGCTCTTGAATTCCTGGGCGCCATTGCCGATGACAATCACCTCGGCAAAATCCAGAACCTCTTGCATACTCTCCACCATCAACTTCGAGATATGGGGAATATGGTTGAGGATGTAATCCCGGTTTGCGCCGGTAAGCGCAGCAAGGTTTACATTACGATCAAAGAGTTTCATCTCATAACCCTTGCCAATCAAGGACTCGATGACTTCCACCAAGGGCGACTCTCGAAGATCATCCGTGCCCGCCTTGAAGGCAAAACCCAGTATGCCCACACGCTTCTTGCCATAGCTAGTGACCATCTCCAGGCCCTTGTGCACCTGACGCTGGTTGCTTGGCATGATCGAGTTAAGCAGGGGCAGATCCAGATCCAGGCTGCGCCCCTTGTAGGCCAGAGCACGAACATCCTTGGGCAGGCAGGAACCCCCAAACGCGAAGCCTGGCTTCATGTAATACGGCGAAAGATTGAGCTTCGTATCCTTGCAGAAAATCTCCATCACCTTGTGGCCATCGATACCCAGTGCTTTCGAAAGGTTGCCGATTTCATTGGCAAAAGCCACCTTCACCGCGTGCCAGTTGTTGTCGGTGTACTTGACCATTTCGGCCGTTTCGATATCAGTGCGCACCATCGGTGCGTCCATTTTTTCGTACAACTTGACCAGAACATCGCCGGCGAGAACGTCGGTTTCGCCAATGACCGTTTTTGGAGGGTTGTAATAGTCATAGACTGCGGTGCCTTCCCGCAGGAATTCCGGGTTGTTACAAACGCCGAAATCCTTGCCCACCACCTTGCCCGAGTACTCTTCCAGCGTCGGGATAACAATATTGCGCATAGATCCCGGCAGCATGGTGGAACGGGCAACCACGACGTGGAATCCTGATTTTTCCTTGATCGCCGAACCTATTTCCTCGCAGACCCGCCGCACGTAGGAAAGATCCAGATTGCCATTCAACTGGGAAGGCGTACCGACACAAATCAGGGAGATATCCGTAGCTAGCACAGCCTTCAGAACATTGGTCGTGGCGCGCAGGCGTTTCTCCAGGACATTTTGAGCCACCATCTCGCCAATGTCCTTCTCGATAATGGGCGTTTGGCCGCTGTTGATCAGATCGACCTTGGTCTGATTCGGGTCAACGCCGATCACTTCATGCCCATCACTTGCCAGACACCCTGCCGAAACAGCGCCCACATAGCCCATGCCAAATATACTGATTTTCATGAAATACCCTTCCTTGACCAGTCAATAATATATTTCAGTTATAAATTCTGTCGTGCCGGAGATAGTCGCCCGGCGACGGATACTGTAAATAGGGGTCTTTTCATCAAAGCGCCTGGAAATCCATCCCAAGGGAAGATCCTCGTCGCCCTGAAACAACTCGATATCACACGCCAGACCAGAAAACGCCAGGGTTATCTCGACACCAGACGATTTAGCAAGAACGGTGCCATCATTTAGGCTGACGTGACAGGATTCGGCAAAATGCCAAAATAGTTCCACCTGATGACTGCCGCGGCACACCAGACTGTCTATCACCCGGATCAAACGGTTCGACCGGTCCACGCTGACCTCCCTGCGGTGCAGCACCGGGTCGGATAAACGCTTGTAGCCGTCGTGAGCACCAACAAAGCTGTTATTCCCGTCTCCCGGGACCCAGCTCTCGCACCAAGCCCGGGCCTGATGCACCCACATGAAATTCCCGCCGATGACTGACTGGTCCTGCCCGTCAACCCGAACCGTGTTGTGTGCGGAGGTGCCCCGGAAATAGTCACGCCAACGCTTCTGCGTGTGGTACGCAAAAGTACCCGGGTCCACCAGAAATTCGTTCCCCTTGCAGGAAAGGCTCAATGACAGTGCATCGGCATGACCGTGGGCTGCAATGGACAGATAGCCAAGGGGGGCCGCATCCACCACCAAACGTAGTTCATCCTCGGTACCGAAATCGTGGCCCAGTATCCAGTAGCCCCCCTCCGGGAAGGCCCGTGGCAACTTGTTCTCCCCCTCCAAGCCCAGGGAATCCCAACACGCGCGCCCCTCAGCCCCCATGAGCCAATGGTTCTTGTCATCAAACTGGCGGGCCTTCGCCTTGAAATCCCCCCGCTGGAACAGAATGGCGCAACTGGCCAGGAGGGAACGATAGGGGCACCAATCCGTTTCATAGGACAAGCGAACCATCTGCGCGTCGTCCGCATCGCCGATCATGGGCAGGCGTCCCGCCACATCCATCACAGCGGCAATGAATTCGGCCAGTTTCTCCAGGCACCCGAGGAAAGGCGCCGAAAACGCCATCCCATTTGCCCGGGCGACCACATGGCACAGCAACATCATGTCCATCACCTCATGCTGGTAATAGACTGCCTGCTCCCTGTTTACCCCATCTGGTGCATTCTGCTTTTGCGCCTCGGCTTCCAGGCCCCGGAAGGCCAAGGCCTGCCAGTCGGCACTCTCCGGCCAGCAAGGCCAGGTAAGACTGGCAATAAACAGGCCCATGTACTCGCCAAACAGGTGATTGTTGGCAGACGAGTGGCGCGAGAAATAGCCCCGGATGAAATGGCAGTGCTGATAGATGGCGTCCAGCCACTGGCGCCTGAAGGCCTCCCCAGCCTCACCTTCAAACAGACCAGACGATTCCCCGCCCAGCAGCTGCCAGGCAAAGGACCAGTTCACCAGGCGCACGGCCAGTTCCAGGGAGCTGGTCCAATGCACGCCCTGAGGATAGGGGCATTGCTCAAACCAGGATTGGAGCAGTTGCCGGGCGCCTTCGGCGTAACGTGGCTCACCGCTCAATTTCCAGGCCAGGGCCAGGGTTACCAATTCCAGATGGCGACTGGGTTCCCAGAGGTACTTGATATCCCCTACGACCTGCTCACTACGATAATCAATGGCCTTGCCCAAACCCAAGGGGGCGAGGGTGCCGGTCCTGGGATCCCGATTCCACACCGGAGGGAAACCCAGGCTCGCCCCCCGCAGGGAAAAAACGTTCCAGCGGCCAGCCAGGATCGCCTCGGCGGCAGCCAGCGTCCCGGTCCCGTCCACGCCCGTCTCATGAACAAATCGGGCGCCAAAACGGCCCAGGGCAGGTTGGGGTGGATTTGGGACCAGTCCCACACCAAGGCTGCAGGCTTTTTTCTGCAGACCCTGGCCCACGCGCCAGGCAATCTCCCCGACACCCATTAGTCGCAGACGGTTAAGTTTCCAGATCAGGGACGTCATGCCGGAAAACCCAATTCCGCATATAGCCGCTCCACCTGGGGCAACACCGCCTGGGCAGAGAAACCTCGTTCTACCTTGAGCCGGGCCGCAGCTCCCATGCGGGGCGCCAATCCGGGCTCGGACAACAGGCGATCCAGCCGATCTGCCAGCGCGGCAACGTCGCCCGCTTCCACCAGGAAGCCCTCGACTCCATCCGTAACCGCTTCAGGTATTCCGCCAATGGGTGTGGACAGGATGGGCAGCCCGGCGGCCATTGCTTCCAGCACACTCATGGGCAAGCCTTCGTTATAAGAGGGCAGGGTATAGATCATGGCGGACGCCAGGTGCCGATCCTTGTCACCGCCCCGCACCCAGCCCAGGAGTTCAACCCGATCGCCAATGCCTAGTTCGATCGACCGCTCCCTGATCTGGTCAAGCTCCCCATCCCCCCCCAGCAACAATCGCAATTCGGGGTGCGCGGCCGCCACCCGGGCGGCGGCATCCAGAAGATCATAACTCCCTTTGCGCTTGCCCAGGCGCCCGAGGAACAGCACCGTACCCGCGGTTCGACCTTCGCCGGCCGCCACCACCTCCGGCACCATCACCGGGTTGTAAATCGCCTCGACCCGGGGGTTGGAGCACATGCCCTGCATCCAGGCCTTCCAGGCGGCAGACAAGACCACCACCCGGCTGGCCTTGTCGAATACATAACGAACCATGCGCTGCCGCCAGGGGCCACATTCCCGTTCATAAAAGATCGCAAACTCGGAGCCATGGAGATGCAGAATGCTTGGAATACCCAAAGCAAAAGTCGGCAATAGAAAAAAACATTTCCGCCAGAAACTGGCTCGGGAGGAAACATGCACATGCAGCAGGCCCACCCGACCGCCGAGCAGTAGACCCCAGTAGCGCAACAAGGTGAACATCATGATTTTCAGCTTGGCCACCGCACCCCCGTCACAGTGGGTCGGCAGATAAACGATGGGGAACCTGTCGAATAAACCGGCACGGCGATAAACGTTGACCACGGATGATATTCCCCCCATGGTATTGAACCCGGTTCCAAGCATCACAATGTTTTTCGTCATACATTTTCCATTAGACACATCACCCATTTCATACCAATCCTGAATAGCAGCAACCCAATGCCGATTTTATATTGGGACTTTCCCGACACTAATTTGTTTTATTCCTGTCAATAAGCTCTGTTGGTACTCAATTTCGAAAGGGGGCGCCACCATTCATTTAGCAAGGAAGCTGATTCAAGTTCATGCACACTAATCACTTCATGGATGGCGTTTCTTTTCTAGTAGAACGTATAGGTTTCGCCGGGACCCCTGCGACCGTCTGTCCAGGAAGCACGTCGGTTAACACCAAGGCTCCGGCCGCAACAGTGGCCCCCGCACCAATCGTCAAGGGACCAAGAATTCTTGCGCCCGCGCCGATGAAAGCGCCATCTTCTATGATGGGCACGGCTTTTTCGCCGCCCCGACCGCCGATAATCACCTGGGGGCCGATATAAACATCATCGCCGACCACCGCCCGGGCATGAACAATGACCCCCAGTCCCTGATAGGCGAACGTAACCCTCTTGCCGATGGAGGCGGTCGGCGGCAACACCACCGCAAACAGGATACGATTGAGCATGTAAAGAAATCGGGGCAGCAAGGGGATGCCCCAGCGCTGGAGTCGTGCATAAAATCGAAACAACTGAATCATGGGTTCAACTCTCCGTCAGAAATATGCACTTCGCCATGTCCAAGCGTCATCATGGCGGCCCCTAAGAACCGGGAAACATCAAGATGCTGCAGCAGAAGACGCTGCTTGCCCCGGCCGGTCAAGGCAATGGAATCAACAAGTTGCAATCTCACCTGGCACGTCCCCTGCAGCTTCTCGGCGATCGCTCGCTCTATATTCCGGCAGGCGGTTTCACTCAGCGTATCCAGTGGAAGTACCCGCATCAGGAGCTCTCCCGCCACCTGTTGTTCGTACTGGATGCGCAGGCAGGCGTCCAGTTCATCGAAATGGGCTGCGCCCAGGGTGGTAACCGACACCAGGCGCCCATCCCGGCAGACCACAAACTCCTGCAAACGTCCCTCTATGCGTTCGCAAACCGGGAAGCCGGGAAACAGGCTGTTTTCCCCCGCCGAGAGCACCGCGAAATCCCCCGTCCGATAGCGCACAAAGGGCATCACCCTGTTATCGAAACTGGTGCCCACGATCTCCCCTACCTCGCCCGCCCGGGTGACAGGCTGCCCAGCCGAATCAAGCAACTCAAAGTGGCCGTAATGAGGCCAGAAGAAATAGCGGGGATCTCCGGGCAAGGTATGGGCGAAAAGTACCCTCTCCGAATGGCCGTATTGGACGACCACCGGGCAGGAAAAATATTTCTGAAAAGCGTCCAGCTGATAAGGCAATACGGATTCGGAAGTCAGCAGCACTCCCCGCACGTCACCCAGCAGATCCAGTCGCTCCCGGGCCGCCAGCCAGAGCACCAGGGGATAGAGGGCAGAGGGAAAGGCGTGGATATATTTCGGGCGCCAGCGGGCAAGGGCGGCCTCATAGAGGGGCATGTAGGCTGGTTCCAGGTGGTCGCTGCTCGCCACCAGGTATTTCTTGATGGGCTCGAAGTAGGCTACTTGCCCGGCCTGTATCCGGGCCAAAGGGACGGAGCGGCCGCGAAGCGCCAGCACCACCCCCGGGCCATCCAGATTGTATCGGCCGGATAGCACGGAAAAGGCCGCCCACTCCCTGGGGCGGGTAAGCCCCTTCTCCAGATAGAAACGCAAGGGAACCGCGGTGGAGCCTCCCGTAAACATTTCCAGTCCCCGGCCAGGCCTCGCGCCGGAGGCCAGATAGCGGGCCGGTTGCTGTTTGATCTGTTCCTTGTCCAGCAAGGGCATTTGCCCCAGCACCCCAAGCGGACCCGTATCGACAGTGCCAAGAAGATGTTGGTAGCCGGCATAGGCCGGCACCTGGGTGATGGCCACCCGCAGGGTTTCCGCGAGACGAGCCCGGGCATATTGGGTCAACCCTTGCCCTTGGAGGTTCAGGAAATTGGTCTCGAACTCACCGAAGGCCCGCCCCAGACGGACACTTTTTGGCAAGCACGCGTACAGGCCGCCGATCAGGGTGCGTACCCACTGGGGCGCCCGCCCATAGGCTCCCAGGTAACCGTAAAGGCGATCCTCAATCGCCATAACGCTTTTTCCGTGGCAAAAAGACGCAGCAGCGCGTCCCGATTTGGCTAGGGAAGGCGTCAGCATATGTCCGCCGCGGTCTGCTGCCTTTTCCGCACTTGCGCTTGCCAGCTGGTACAGCCTCGTTAGCATGCACCGTGCGATAGCGCAACTGCTTGTGGTTTCGGCTCAGCATGTCAGGACCTAAGCCGTGTATGGAGGTACTCGGCATTGAATCAGGGAGGGATCCCTGGCAAGGTCGGACAGCCAGCCGTCGATCACAGCACGCGCTTTTGGCCGGCAATCGGCAATAAGCCTTGATCTGCCGGGGCGCGCCCTGATTGCGCATGCCAATTGCGTTGGTCATTACCATGGTCTCAAGTACCCGTCACTTCGGCAAAAGCCTTGCGGTAATGTTCCACCATGACATCCCCCGTGAAGTTCTCGAGAACGACCCGCCGAGCCTCTACGCCCATGGTGTGCCGACGCCCCCCGTCGAGCAGTATTCCCAGCGCCTCAAGGTAGCCTTCCATGTCATTGGCGGGATAGACAAATCCATTCACCCCGGGAAACACCATTTCCCGGGCACCTCCGATATCGGAGATCACCGCGGGTATTCCCATGCTCATGGCTTCCAGCACAGCCAGGGAAAAGGTTTCAATGTGGGTGCTGGCCAGGGTCATTACATCAAAGGCGGCGATAAAGGGCCGCACATCCGCATGGGCACCGGCGAAGACTGCGTGGGCTCCCAGGCCCAGTTCGGTGACACGGGCTTCCAGGTCAGCCCGCAGGGGGCCGTTGCCTAGCATCAGGAGTTTTGCCGGAACGCCCTGCTCCCGCAGCCGGCGCAAGGCCTGGATCAGAAAGGCATGGTTTTTCTCGGGCCGTAACGCGGCGGTAATGCCGATGACGAAATCCCCCTCGGCGAAACCATGTTGCTTGCGAACTGCCGCCCGAACCGCGTCTTTTGCCGGGCTATAGCGACCAGCATCGATGCCATTGTGGATAACCAGATTGCGCCTTGCAGCGAGCCCCCTTTGCTGCCAGTAGCGGGATTGATAGTCGCAAACGAATACGAGCAACGCCGACCTGGCGAAAAACCGCTTGTAAATCACGTTCAGCCAATGGTCTTTGCGGGTGCGTAATTCCGTGGTGTGGAACACCGCCGCAATAGGGGCCGCAACCGCGCCCTTGAATAAACGCGCAAGGTGGACGTACATCAGAGCGTACTGGTTCACCCCGACAATCAGGTCAGGGCAAAAATCGGCCTCCATGACCGCCAGCGACCGCAATGCATCCCTGTCCAGATAGCCCGCCGCATCGCAATAGGTCACATCCAGGCCCTGCGCAGCAGGAACATTGAGCCCTCCCTTCTCAGCCGGCTTGACCGAGACGATGCGGCAAACATGTCCCCTGGCAACCAGGGCCAGCGCCAGGTCCACCGTATGCCGCTCACCCCCGCCGACGGCCAGCGCCCCCACCACGAAAAGCACCCGCATCTTCCTGACCTCAGTTCCCATGCGTAACCACCCTATCCTGGAGGAGAGCGGCATAAACGCTCACGGTACATTCTGCAATCCGGGACCAGGACAGATCCCCCGCAGCCAGTGCGGAGGCCCCCCTAGCCAGGCGCTGCCACAGCCCCTTGTCCATGAACAGTCGTTTAATTGCCTCCGCCAGCGCTACCGGGTCCCCCGGAGACACCAGCAATCCCGTCTCTCCCTCCCGCACCACTTCCGGCAGGGCGCCAGTATTGCTGGCGATGACAGGCCGGCCGTAGGCAAAAGCCAGGGCCGCGACCCCGCTTTGGGTGGCGTCCGTATAGGGGAGCACGGCGGCCGTGCTGCGAGCGAACAGGGCAGGCACTTCCTCTACGGCGATGTAGCGTTCCATTAATTCGATGCGCGGGTCCGCGCCTATCCTGGCTCGGTAAGGCTCCAGATCACTCCCCCGCCCGGCAATTATCAGCCGAAGATCCGGAATGGTTTCACTGCCTAATATCTCCAAGGCCTTGAGCAAGACCCCCAGTCCCTTGTACGCCTCAATACGGCCGAAGAACAACAGGGTGGCTGGCTCCGCCCTGACTTTTGTCCCTGACCCACCTGCGTTTCCCAGCACGCCGTGCATGACACTGAAGATTCTGGATTCTCGGTAGGTCGGGTCGGCAGCCATGTCGGCCCGGATGCGTTCCCCATGCACCAGAATGCGGTCCGCCCCCTTGCGCAACAGTCGCCGATAGACGCGCTTGCGCCAGGGCAGGCGGGAATCGGCCCCGGTGTGGGTCACATGGTCATGCACGGTGAGTACCATGGGAAAGAGCTGCCCCAGGCACAGGCTGCCCCAGGCGGCGTAGTCCGACAGGTATTCCTGCCCATGGACCACATCCGGCTGAAACGCCCGCACCAATGCCACCAGCCGGGTGGCCGCCCCCAGCACACCCGGCTGCTTGAGCATGCGGTGTTCGATCTGATGCAGTTCGACCTTTTCTTCCAGGGCCTTCCGCAGCGCCGGTGACAGCTCGGCCTCGGCGTTATCCTTCCGTAAAATCAGCAATACCCGGTGCTTCTCGGCCAGGGCCAGGGCCAGCCGGGCAGCGTATTCCGAGAAATGCAGGGCAATGAGTGCGATGCGCATGAGTGTTTCAGCTCTTGGAGATGCGTTGCAAGGCACGCTGCCTTAGAGCCTGTTTTTCTGCCTCGGTGAATAGCAGGAACCAGGCGAAAAAAGCATAGGCAATGACGGAAGCCGTGGAACCGGCAACCGCCCTCAGGATGCGCTCCAGGCCCGCCCCCCCGGCGAAAACACTGGACGCCAAACCACACAACATGGCGGTCGCGAAAATCCCCAACAGCGATAGTCGCAGATGAAAAATCCGGAACTCCCGCCAGACGAACCACAGCCTGGCAATGTTGGTCAGCAGGATGGCGGAGAACACCGCGCAGGCGGCGCCCAACTGCCCCCAGTCCGGGACCCCCAACCAGCAAAAACCCAGGGTCGCCACCAGTCCGGACAGCAGGATTCGCAGCTCCAGCCCCTGCCGCCCGGTCATGGAAAGGGTGAATCCGGCACAGGCGGTAAGGGTCGCCACCAGGGAGGTCGCCGCAAGCCAGCGGATTACTCCGGCGGAAATCCGGTAGCTGGCGCCAAAGACCATGGCCAGGTCGGCGCCCCAGAAATAGAACACTGCGAAGAGGGGGCAGGACACCAGGGCGATCCAGCGCACATTTTCAGCGAGGAGGCTTTCCATGCCTTGCATGTCCCGCTGCGCATAGCGGTGGGCGATCTGGCCCCCCAGGCTCTGGCCCAGGGCCGATCCGAACAAACCCACCAGCAGGAGCATCATCTGGGAGAGGGAATATTCGCCCAGATCCCGGGCGCTGCAAAAGCGCCCGAGAAAGAAAGTGTCCACGGTGCGCGTGAGTGTCGTAACACTCATGGCCGCGGCGATCACCAGGGAATAGGAAATCACCTTGCCCACTTCCCCGGATGCCGGGCTTGCGCCGGGTAAACGTGAAAATGCTGCGGGTATCGCGGCAAGGGCACGTCGGTGGAGAAAAACGGCCGCCACCACCGTGGCCCCGGAGGTCCCCAGGACCACGGCCCAGAGCCGATAACCGAGGGCGAACAGGAGCACGATGGCCACCAGGCGCACCGTCGGCATCACCACATATTCCGCCAGAACCGATGGCGCCGGATTGAGGGTGCCGCGCAATTGCCCCCCCAGGACCGCCAGGTCGGACAGAAAGGGCAGGGCCAGCAGGGTCACCAGGAGTACGCGGGAAAACCCTTCATAGCGATAGACGGTCGCCTCCACCCAATCCCCGAGTCCCAGACCCACCGCGGCTATTGGCAAGAGGGAAGCGGCAAAGGTCGCCAGCCGAAAGTAGCGGCTGAGGGTCAATCGTGCCTCTTGCTCCTGTGTTCCCTGGCCTGCTTCCCCGATAAAGCGCTGTAGACCCACGTCCAGGCCCAGGCGCGTGTAGATACCCACCACGAGGAGAATGTTTCTGGCAAGGTTGAAGATACCGTAATCGGCGGCGCCGATCACTCTCGCAATGACCAGACCCGACACAAAGGAGAGGGCCTGCTGATACACCATGCCAAAGGCGGCAATACTCACGCCCCGAGGGCGTTCCGCTGTACTCACCTCCCTGCCCCTAGCCTGGCCACTGCGGCATCCAGGGCCATGGAGCGGGCCCAGATTATTGCCAGTGGCAGGATCAATATCACCGCATTACGCTCGTCCGACATCGTAAAAAGCGTAATAAACGATAGCCCGAAGACCACCAGGGATGCCAATGAGCCTATGACCTCAACCTTCCATTCCGGAGGCGCTACCGAGGACACCAATACACGCCAGGCTCGCCTCAAGGCCGCCATGACCAGGAGGGCTGAGGCCAGACAGCCCAAGAGGCCCCCTTCATACAAAATCTTGAAATAGCCACTCTCGGGCTGATCCGGCACATACCCTGCTCCCAGGGCACCACCGATACCCATGTAACTCTGCATGGCGGGATTTTCTCTCAACAGGTAGGACTGGAAGCCCCCCAGGCCTATGCCGGTAAGACGGTGATTGGCAAACATCTCCCAAGTATCGAACCACACTCGTATACGGAAATACAGTGACTCTTCCAGACTCCCCAGGCGACTGGACACGGATTTCGGCAACAAGCCGACAAGAACATCCGTGGGGACCAAAATACCCGTAAAAACGATGATGGAAACCACGATGAATGCCATCAGTTTGATGACCACGCCACCCCGGGTGCCGAACATGATCACAAACGGGATCATCAGGAGCGCCGCCAGCAAGGCGCTGCGGGAGGCCGTCAGCAACAAGGCAGCAAAAGCCGCCAAGCACGCCAGCACCACCACCATGCGACCGCTGGCATGGCGAAAGCGGCGCCCCAATGCCACCGAAAACAGCAGCACCCCGGCACACCCCATGAATTGGGCCGCCTTCTGGGGGTCCTGGAAGAAACCGCCCGCTCTATGGATAAAAGCCCCCGCCGCAAGGGTTATCTGATTGATGTTGGTACCGTGCAAACTCAGATTGATATGGGTTACTTTTTCAAACAAGCCGCCGATAGCCAGGATGATTACGGCAATTGAGAACAACAGGAGCAGACTTTCGCCCCCATCTTCCGAGGCCAGTTCCTGCAGCATGGCAAGAAAGAAGGTATAGATCAGAAAATTTTCCAGGAACACCCAGGCAGCGATGCCAGGAAACTGGGCAAAGATTACCAGCGGAACGGACAGGATCTGGATAATCCAGAACACCGGCGTCGGAAAAAGCGGATCGGAAATCTCATTCGATGCCACCAGACGCTTCCACAGGGTCGCCATCAGCAAAAACAACATGCCATAGTCGAATACCGTTATTCCCAGGCGTCCGGGTGGCACGATGAAGGCGACAGCCGGCAGACCGACGAGCAAGGCCGTAAATGTAAACCGCGCAGGATTTTCCCTGCTTAGCACTACAAATGGAACGGCGATGATGAACCCCAGAGCTACCACGTAATACAGCGCCTTGATGTCCGCGAAATAGCCGAGATACGCCGCCACCAGGCCGAAAAAGCCGGACAAGCCCAACAGACCTAGGGCTGCACCAATTTTTCGCCAATTGACAGCCGGAAACCGGAAAGAGTTAATCCTGAGCAGCCCCCGCAACGGACTCAGACCGAGGCGCAACGCCGAAAACATGGAACTAGTGACTGGCAGGCGCGAGGCCTGTCAGCTTTTCTTGCAGGGGAGACTTGATATTGGACAACAGTACTTCGGAAAATTCAGACTGCTTCCGATATGCGTCGTCCACCACTGTCGAAATGGATGACACCCGGAATAAATATCCATCGGGTATGTACCCGGACAGAGCAAACTTGATTAGTACCAACTGCCGGTCCAGATAGCTGCGTACGATTTCATCACCCATAGTGAACCAATAGGTAACCGGCTCGGAACGGGGACCACTGACGGCGTGCATCCTGGTTGCCTGTATCTTGCGGCCCAACATAATGAGAGTCACATCGTGCAGTCCGTTGATCTGGAAGCCCTGGGCCCCATAGCAGACTTCTTGCCGATGGGCCCGCACCTCCCGGGTTTGGGCGGTGCCGTAGGCGATCGACAGCATCATCCTTTCACCCCGGGAATTGAGGTAGGACCGATTCACCATCTGGCTGTAGGTTTGATTGAGCGTGCGCGCCTGATCAGGACTGGGATTGATGGGCACCACGGATTCATCGACCTTCCAGTCGCCAAACTGCATGGGCACCAAGGCATTTAGATCCAGGTTTGTCGGGGTTACATCAGCGATTTTCCGCGTTGGGGTTATCGCAACTGTCAACGCGACTGCGAGGAACATCAAGGCCCCCACAATCACGGATCTACCCCCCAGGCCGGAAAGTCGCCTCAGCATTGGGTGGCTCGACATCTGCTTCTGGGGTTGAGGTCGAAAAGGCTTAGCACAATCATACGGACACGCCCCCTGCGGAAGAAACCTTGAATCGCAGCAATGAATCCGCCCCGATTATCAAGAGGAGTGCTGTCAGGAAAAGAACCATGCCTGCAAATCCATGCAAAAATCCCTGCCCTGCCGCATCGCCGAAATGGTAGGTAATGAGCGTCAAAACCATGACCCGGAAAACATTGGCGGTGAAGGAAATGGGAACAATACAAATTGCTAGTGTCACATTCCTGAACAGGGAATCATGGCGAACGATGTTGAGATAGAGCAAGCCCAATGCTTCGAGGGTAAACAAGGTGTGCAGTCCAGCGCAGGCATCGGCCACCAACAGTTTGTACTGGCCAATCTGGAGTATTACGCCGGTTCTGGCGATGGGATAGCCGATGGCGAACAGCACACGCTCCGCCACCCAGGAAACGGCCATTTTCATGGGCATGGTGAGCGTATCCACCACTGGCCCAGGCAATGGAATCATGAACAGCATGAAAAAAAGCGCAAACCATTGAGCTTTGAGGGCAACCGACCCCCTTGTCAGCAGCAGAACGCCGGCCAGTAACCAGATGACCGAGCCGACTTCAAATAGCAATATCCCCTGCGAACGACCAAGGATATAGAGCAACAGGCCAACGACAAATGTCGGCCAACCCCACGCCGAAGTGGCCTGGCCTTCGCTGCGCTGCCACATGGCACCCCAGTTGCGCCAGGCTAGCCAGCAAGCCACCGACAGTACGATGGGGCCGTGCTTCTGTTCGTCACTGCTCCAGATGCCTCCCAGGAGGTCCAGCAGGGTAGGCGTGTACAGAAAAGAAAGACCGGCAACGATGGGCAGCCAGGGAAGAAATGTCCTCATGGATAGGACTGGCCGGGACAAGGTCATTGGGCCGTGACTCAAACGTTGTTCAGAACCGAGCCTACCAGCGTGGCACCGGATTGCTGGATGCTGCGTGAGAGCTCTTCTACCTCTGAGATCGAACTTTGGTCCTGTCGTGCCAGTATGAGAGCTGCCCCAGCCCGTACGGCAATGGTCTGGGCATCCGCATAATCCCCACCCGCCGGACTATCAATGATGATCACATCAAATTCAACGCGGCAGGCTTTGAGCAGATCCACGAAAGCCGGCCTGCCCAATAGTTCCTGCGGATTCGGCGGCGCCGCCCCGGCCGGCAGCACGGAGAGTGCCAACAACGTGGGCACGCGGACTATGGCCTCCATACCGGCGCGGCCAGCCAGAAGCGCAGAAAGACCTGTGTTATTGCCTAGCTTGAAGAGTTCATGCTGGCGGGATGATCGTAGGTCCGCATCGATGAGCAGGGTGCGCTCCCCCAGTTGGGAAAATACGATGGCCAGGTTGGCAGCGATAAAACTGCGCCCTTCGCCCTTTCCCGGGCTGACGATGGCCATGGTCTTGCGCTCCGCCTCAGTATCGAACCAGCGCAGCATGAGCTGGCTGCGCAGAGCTCGCAGTTGCTCCACCACCGGACTAAAGGGCTTGTAGGCAGCTATCAGTTCCTGGCTCAGGCTAACGTCCCCGAGGGGCAGATAGGGATAGTCGAACTGCTGGGAAAGTGCAAAGCGCAGATCGTCCTGGGTAAGCAGCCCCAGCTCCATCCCCGCATCACCGAAACGCTTTCCCTCCTGTTTTTGGAGTCGCAGGATTATTTCGGCGTTTTCTGCCGAAAGCCGCCCGGTATCGACAAGGATTGCTCCAATCGAGCGAGCTCTGCCGCTCACCCTGAGCTTGGCGGTGAAGTCGGGTTCGATGAGATTCATATTCAGGGACTCCGATTCAGACGGCTGCCATGGCAGAGGGCTTTTTGCGGCGGGAGAAAAATTGCCGCAAAATCTGGCGTCGCGTGCGTTTTTGCGTAATTGAAGAAATGCTGGCCAACACCGGAAGTTCCAGGGCTTCGAGCAGATCCTGGGCCGAGCGTACGCGCCGGCTTCCCAGTTCTAGCATCAGGGCCACCCCCACCCCAAGCATCGATCCCATAAATATCGAAACCAGTAGGTTAAGGAATATCCGGGGACGGGAAGGGTCGATGGGTTCCGAGGCGGGGTTCAGCATCACCACGTTTGTCTGCACAGAAAGGCTCTCCAGGCGGGTCTGTGAGGAACGTTGGCTCACCCCTTCAAAGGTGCGCTGGGCCGATTCCACATCCCGTTTCAGCACGCTCATTTCGTCACGCTGCTTGTTCAAGTCCAGCACCTTGACCTTTTGGCCAGCCATCGCGGCCATCAATTCCCGCTCTTTTAGCCGTCCCACCTGATAGGAAGTGCCAATGGAACTGGAAATCTGTTTCGTCTCACTGACCAATCTGGACTTGAGGGACGCCAGTTCGGATTCGGTGCGCTGGGTCTGGGGATGATTCCTGCCTAGGTTTACATTGCTTTCCTGCAGCTTGGCTTCCAGACGGGCAATATCTGACTTCAAACCGTTAATCAGGGGATTTTGTATCACTTCCTGCATGGTATCCGCACTGCCGCCAGTCTTGCTGTGGCTGTCGGAAGTCTGGGCCTGGACCACGGTAAGTTGGGTCGAGAGTTCGTTCAACTTGGCCGTTTCATAGTCAAGCCGCTCATCGGAGGCTACGATCCCCGTCTTCTGCTGGTATGCAGATAGAGCTTTTTGAGCACCCTCCAGCTTGTCCCGCGCGCCCTTCGTCTGGCCCTCGAACCAGACTGCGGATTGCCGTGCAGGATCCACCTTGAGCTCCAGGTTTACATCGATATAGGCTTGGGCAAAGGCATTTGCCACCGCCGCCGTAAATGCTGGGTCTGCACCGGCGTATCCGATGCTGATAACGTTGCTCTCACGGGAGGGCTTCACGTCCAGCTTCTTTTGCAGCAGGTTTGCCAGCCAATCAATCAACTTGCCCTTGCCTTCGGTTGCCAACATCCAGTCATCCTTGACTGCGGAATTTTCATCCAAGTGCAGGAGCTTGACCACTCGCTGAGCCACCCGGTCACTGGTGATGATATCCACCTGCGTTGCCATGTAGCTCGGGGAAATCATGCCTGGCAGCACCATGCCGGCGATGGGATCGGGGGACTTGACGTCTATGACCACCGCCGTAACAGCACTGTATTGCTTGGGCAGCACCAGACTAACCAGCAGAGTGGTGAGCACGGTACCAAGGAATACGTACAAGGCGACCCTGACCCGGGCACGCAGAATGAGCAGGAGCTGCTGAAGTGTCATGGGTCGGACCTTAGAATATGCTTTCGCGGACGTAAAGCACGTCGTCCGGCTGGATGAGATCGGTCATCTGGGGCGAGATCTTTTCGATCACCCCGGCAGCGTTCCTGCGGTGCAGGCGCAGAAACCACTCGCTCCCCCTTGTAGTGGGGCCGCCGCCCTGGGCCAGGGCCTGCATCACTGTCATACTCCGTTCGATGCGAAAGGAACCGGGGCGCTGGGCTTCTCCATAGATGTAATAGACAGGAGCACGATGGACATAGATGACATCGCCACCCGCTACCGTAATATCCGCCTCCGGCTTGTCATCCAGAAAGATATTGAGCATGTCGATCTGCTTGCGGAAAGCCTTGCCGTCTCGCAACCCCGTCAGAATGACTATGTCGGTGCCACTGGCCGCGACCCCCCCCGCCATGGACAGCATGTCGGACACCCGGGTGTTGGCAGTTTCCAGCGGAAAACGTCCCGGCCGATTCACCTGCCCCAATACCGACACCTGATTCCCCCGGACCTGACCCAGCACGATATTCACTTGGGGCTGTTGAATGAAGCCCCCTTCCTTCAAGGCCTGGGCGATTTTCTTTTCGGCGGCAGAAATCGTCAGGCCACCAATCTTGACCTCACCCAGCAAGGGATAGGTAACGGCGCCGTTTTCCGACACCCGGGCGTCTACGGTCAGGTCTGGATTCTGAAAGACGACTACCCGGATCGAGTCGCCCGAACCGAGCTGATATTCCGCATTGTCCCCAGCCGCCATGGCACCTGACATGGACAACAATAGCAAACAGGTCAGCACAAGCCCTTTGATAAACGCATTTGGCATTAGCAATCCTGAAAAAATAAATCTTCAAATCCGGGAGAACCCAAGACGGCACACCTGGCGATAGCAGAATGCGAACCACGTGTAGCTCGGGTTTCAACCCGCCCTACCGACGATCACAGCGGCGAACCTGGAAACAAGCGCTTTGAGGCTCAATGTTTTACTTCAGACCGGCAAGCCCTTTTGCCAGATTTGCCGCATCCCCGGTCTTGGGGGAAGTGTTTTCCGCGGCCGGCACCTTGGCGTCGGGGGCTTCGGCGCCCACATATTCGACCTTCACCTTGGACTTTAGACGCTCGATCTCGCCGCGAACCGCCTTGCCTTTGGCTTCATTTAGGAGCGCCTGGGTAATAATCGGAGTGGCCTGGGCTTCATCCACCGGCGCCAACTGGGAGGACAGCAGCCGGATAACCCGAAGAACATCCCCGGACGCTACCACCAGGGACTGTCCATCCTTCAATTCCGCCAGCTTCGGCAAAATATCCATCGGCATCTGCTCGGCCGGCTTGGCGCCGGCGGAAGCGGAATACTTGATTGATTTGGCCTTGAGGCCGACCACCACCTCTTCCATGGACCTGCCGGCGGCGAGGTCCTGGCGCAGAGAAACTTCCAACCCATCCTCGGGCTTCAAATCAATTTGCTGTACGTTGAAGACTTTCCGGGCGGAAAACAGGGCCGGATGGTCCATGTAGTACTTGTGGGCATCCTCACGCCCGGGGGGGGAAACACCACCAGCAATCTGCTCGTAATAGGCTCGGGCCAGAATTTCACGCCGGGCCATGTCAAGTGCCATCTGCACATCCGGCGACCGATCCAGTTTTCTCTCCTGGGCCTCATTCACCGCCAACTGCTGGTTGACCAGATTTTCCAGCACTTGCTTGCGCACTGCTCCCACGGCAGCCGGATCGACGCCGGACAGCTTGCTCAAGACCGCATTCACCAGATGAACGGTAATTTCTTCCCCCCCCACCTTGGCCACAACCTGGGACGCCGATTTCTCCGAGGAACCATTGCCGCACGCCGACAGCCCCGCCGCCAGCAGGGCCAGACATATAAATCGGGGAGAAAGTGTCTTCATAATCAGTCTGTTAGTTTCTGCATGCGGTCCGTGCGCGCCCCCACAATGCAGCCGCGCGCAACCGCTGGATCAGTGTAAGGTCCAAACGAACACTGGGCATTAGTCCATCCGGCCTAATGCCCAGTGTTATTCCCCTCACAACTAAGCGGGAAGTACGACAAGCCCTGCGATTACGCCTGCTGACCGCTGCGGCGGCGAGCGATGAAGCCCACCAAGCCCATGCCGGACAGCATCATGGCCCAGCCTTCGGGTTCCGGCACAGCCGGGATCGCCCTTTCGTAGGCAATTGCCGAAACTCCGCCTGTAGCATTGACCGAGTACAGGGCATTCGCCGTCTTGGATTGCCCCGTCACCAGGATCTGGTAGACCGTATTGGGCGTCAGACTGGGGACTACGGCCGCATCGGAAAAGGTACCCGATGCCAGACTGCCTGAGACGGTTGTACCGTAGGTCGCACCCAGCACTTTGAAACTCAGGGACTTGAACTGGGAGGTCAGGTAACTGAAGCTGATGTTGCCCTGGGCAGCGCTATAGTCGGCGGCGATCGTTACATCGACGATCTGGGTAAAGTAGCCCGCGCCGAGGACGTCATATACGTCTTTCTTTGCAGATTCAAGGGACACAACGGGTGTTGGCTTGGGTGGCTTGGCGAACGAAGACACAGGTGCCAGCAGGAAGCCCGACAAGACAATCAACGCAGTTTTTTTGTACATTTTCATTCCCCTTTAAACCTTGGCAGAACGGCGGCGAGCCATAAAACCTAGCAAGCCAATGCCAGACATGAACATCGCATATGACTCGGGCTCCGGAACCGCCGCAATGGAAACTGCGTATTTATCCCCAAGGTAATAAGAGCCACTCCCAGCGTTGCCTTGTGAAGCCAGGCCTGTCCCAGTAACGTGAAGGGTATAGACATTACCTGCGATCAAGCCCGAAAACCCCGCCGATGTAACTGTCGTGCCGGTAACGCTTGAACCCAGCACCACCGACTGACTGGCTTTTGTCACATTGTTCAACGTAAAGCTCACGAGGGGCATGCTCATTACGCCGTAAGAAGGATCTCCCTGCTGAACGGACAAATTGATAAAGTTTGCTTCAAACTGTACCTGGGTCCCGCTTCCGGATGCGAGCTTGAACGTAAAATTATCCCCAAAATCGCTACCGTCGGTTGGAAGGGCCGTATCTGCAAATGCATAGCCCGCAGCACCCACCAAAGTTGCAGCACTACCATAGTCCGCTGCGAAAGAAGACATGGAAGCCAATGCCACCACGCCTGCCACCACTAATTTCTTGAACATTTTTAATCCCCTTGAATTTCGTTGACAACCCGGATACTACGCAGTGTCGCCCCTATCCGAAATAGTCCAACCCGACTAACACGAAGGTATAAGACGGCAAGCTCGGGACAAATTCATGTTCAGGAGCACAATTTGCACCTGGACGGAAATAAAAAAAGGGAGCCGAAGCTCCCACACAAAATTTAGAATAGCCTACTTTCAGGATTTTTGATTTTCCCGGCGCCGCGCAATACCGCCGATCAACCCCAGTCCAGCAAGTAGCATGGCGTAAGCTTCAAGCTCGGGAACGGGGGCCACTGCCGCAACATTTTTCCCAGTAAATGACGCTCCGACCAAACCCGTTGCGTTGCTTAGGCCCGTCACCTTGAGGCCGTAAACTGTACCCCCGAGCAGATTGGAATACGTGGCTTCGGTAAGAGAGGAAACACCAGCGACGCCCTTGATGCCATAGCTCGCCGTTGGCAAGGGGGCAGCACCAAATATCTTTGTTGCTGCGCTATAGCTATAGAGTGAAAAATCAAGTTTCGAACCAAACACCGACCCCAGAGACTGCAACTGAATATCCACGACGCCGCTAACAACTGACGGAAGCGTCAAAGTAAAAAAAGCACTGAATGCAGTACCCGGCACGGTTGCAGGACTGATATTCCATTCAATCGTTGTAATCGTCGTCACAATCGACGGGGTGGAATCACCAGCAATCCCAGCGGGAGGAGCAACGTACTTATCCTTAGCTGAGGCTTCACCATCAAGCAGAAATCCAGCGAACAGGCATGCAGCAAGTTTCAGCTTGATATTCATTTAGCCCCCCATTTTTGTCAGTCGCCGCGTGGCGTAGGCAAGGAGCAATCCCAAGGACAACAGAGCTTTCGATCCTGGCTCAGGAATCAATGCGGAATCACCCGCCACCAGAAGGGTGTAGGCATAAACGTATTCTGTCTGCCCGGTGCCTGGGTTTAAGGCTGTGCCAATCTGGGAGCCCAAATTAAACGCTTCCGTACCGGTAATCGCCAGGTGATAATTCACCCCGGACGAAAGGCCGCTGAACATAACGCTATTGGAGTAGAAATCGTTCGAACTACCAGAAATAACGCCGAGGGGGCTGTAGTGGGCTATCACCGCGCTGGACGTGCCCTGCGTCAGATCGAAGGAAAGCGTACCTGCATCCGCGATAACCGAGCCCCAAAACCCGGTCTGAAATGCCGCATAGAATCTGTTCAGGCCGGCAGCCAGGGAAAAATTGAGCGTATCCGAGAACGGGCCATCATACGGCAAGACAATATTGTTGTACGCGGCACCGCCGGTTCCAATCGTCGCGCTGGGCACACCAGTAATAATTGTTGCCGCCGCCGCAGAAACCGACAGAAGAAGTCCGCTAATCGCGGCCACACACAAATTTTTAATACCCATTTCGTTCGCCCTTAATCGCCACTACAGCTTTTCTGCTCGAAATAGTCTCATACGGGCAAATGGTCCTCCAATAGCCCTATCAGACTAAAGCGGAAGCTGGAAGGTGCCGACTGCTTCGGCGAACGCTGTGGATGAGGAAGGGCAGGCACCCCGTCACCTTGCCCCCAGCCTTGTAGTTCGTCACTCGCCACGAGACACAACTGGGGTTAAGCCGTATCCACTCCCGTCCCCGGGGTGGGCTCGCAGCCTGGCAGCGCCGCGGACGCTCAATAGCTGACGCGCAGATCCAGGGACACGCTGCGATCTGCGTACTGGTTGGCGGAATACAGGACGACCGGTACCGAATCCCGGCGCTCGTTCTGAACCGACAAGTTGACGGACACCTGTCGGGTGGGATTCCAGGCCAGGCCGGCCTGAAGGCTGCGGGTGTCATCCCGCCGCAGCGGTATGCCCGACACAATGCCGCCCCGGAAGCTCTTGCGGGTCCTTTTTGCCGAAAGTTGCAGCGAGACTTTCTCGGACACCAACCAGGCCGGGCTGAGGGACAAGGTATCGGTGGCCGTGTAGCTCGCCACGACATCCTGCCACTCCCCCAACTCCCGCTTGAGGGCCGTGGTGATCTGCAGCTTGCCCGTGGGCGTCCACACATGCTCAAAGGAACCGGTTGCCCCGGAAAAATCCCGTATGCTGGCAATGGGATAACTCTGTATAACGCGACCAGCCGAGGCCGTGATGACCGACTTGCCCGAGGCCTGCCAGGTTCCACTCACCAAGGTCACCCGCCGGTCGAAGCGGTTATCGTAGAAACTGTTCGCCGTTCGGTTGGGATACTCGCCTCGTCCTTGGCGTTGCACCAGGGAAAGAACACTGCCGCTGGCGGCGATATATTTCAGCCCCCCTTCCAGCGTCCTGGTGCTTGAAGAATCGACCGCCGTGAAAACCTGGCTGTTTGTTGATGTTCCACTGCTCATACTACCCAACAGGTGCCAGCCGCCCCCGATCCATCCGTCCCCTGAGGCCCGCCGGGTCTGGGTCGTGCGAATATTGCCATCGGTGCCTGACTTGAAGTCGGCAAAGCTGGTAAGGGCATTGCCACCTTCTACGCCGAGACTACCAGTGAAGTGGGGCGTCAGTGCCCAATTCCAGGATGCCGCGTAGTTTTTGCCAAGAAAATTCAACTGGGAATAGGTGCGGTAGTGGTAATCCGTCACCGTCGCGTTTAATTGCAACTTCTGCAGCGACCAGGACTTATCGACTTTGATCCCCGCGTAACTGGCGACAAGACTATCGGAGCGGTTCTCCAGGGTGCTGCCGTCCGGTATGCGGAACAGGTTATTGTCCTGCAGCGTGGTCACGCCTGCGGTGAGGGTAAGGGGGTCGCCGGACGCCGCGTATGCACCCATGGCGGCAAGGAAGGTCAGCCAGGAGATACCCCATCGCGCCATTCTCCGGCCGGTACCAGGGTGCGTCGAGGAAAGAAAGCAGAACATGTAAAGGCCAGGACAGAGGAGGGAGAACACATCCGGATCCCGTTTACAACGCCGTGCCCAAGCGTGAAGCGCGGCCACCCGGTGCATCGTTCTAACCCGAAGTCGCGGCAACATACCTGTATTTCGGCGGAGCGGCTAGGTTTGCATCAGGCCCATTCGGACTAATGCCATCCGCCAGGTAGCACTAGCACCGACCAAGCAGAGCCCGGATCAGGTGCCCATTATTGGCAGGTGGGGCAACAAGCTCAGCGTGGTGCCCCGCAGACGCGCCGTCAATCTCTGCAGAAGCAACCATAACAGTTTGTTTGCCAAGCCGGCATTGACAGCAAGGAGTTCCATCATCCTGCTGCGGCTCAGCACTGCCACATCTGATGGCCTCACCGCCGAACAGGTTGCGAACCGCCGCTGACCGTCCACCAGAGACATTTCCCCCAGAACTTCCCCTGGCCCAACCCGTCCCAGCACCCTCTCCGCACCTTCGCCATCCTGCTTGATGACTTCCACTTCTCCGGTCAGGACGAAGACCAGCCAGTCGCCGGTCGTGCCTTCCCTGAATAACCGCCCGTGACGCGGTAGGCCATAGCACTGCATGAACTGACAAAGACAAGCGATATCTTGAGCGCCAAAGCCGTCAAGCAAGTAAGCTTCGCTCAGGATTTGGACGATGTCCTCCCGGTACTCGGCGGCGCTGCCAAGATCCTCGCCCTGTAGGCCTTCGAAACATTCGCTCCCTGGACGCAGGCCACATGCATTTTCCACAAACCCCTGCTGCATGAACAAGTAGTTCTCGCTTGACGATCCACCTTCTGCACCGCCAACCGCCATGCCCGAGGCGCCACAGACGTTTCCACAAGCTTGCGTCTTACTCATTCCCACGGCGACCTCCATCTTATCTTATTGTTATTGAAGGGATTTGTTCAAAAACTAGCTGCAGCATAGCCGTTTTCCTCATCCTTAAAGGTAATTATAACCGGCATCATGCCTACTACCAAAGTACTACTAAACCCTGCAGCACATAAAGCCATCTGAACGACCACCGCCACTCCAATGGAATTTATATTTTCTCTGAAGCCGAATCTGGGACCGAACCGCTTCGCTATTCTAGCAACTTAGCACATTCAAAAAAATCTTATTTTTTGACACTTAAAAACAATAGGTTATTAAATTTTGTTGTGTGAGTTCAAGTGAATGCCATTGAGTTATTAGTTGTTCATCTCCGGCAGGAAAAAAAACATTTGTCGTTATTTGAAATGATTTAAAATACCCATTTAGGATCTTTTTTATAATTCGTCTGAAGTCCTTGATAGTCCATTTGGACTAATCGACAGACATCATTTTGTACTTATAATTTTAGAGAATTGTCAAAAAATGTTACAAATGTTTCTCATAGAAAAACGAAAGGCTGAATTTTTTCAAAGGGTGTGATTGAAATCACTGCGGTTTTTCGCATCCTCTGCTGTAGTGGCACTCCCGCTTTGCCGGCAAAATCGGAACCCAACGTTCTCTATGCCCACCCCGAAAGCCTCCTTGTCAATGGAAGATTTCCATCGAACCCTGCACCAGTCACTGGCGATCAAGCGTCACGTGGACCTTTTCCTCTGGCTGCAGGGCGACATTCAGCAATTCCTACCCCACGACATTCTCTTGGCGGCCTGGGGAGACTTTGAAAGCGGGCAGATACATATCGATGTGCTCTCGGCCCTGGCCTCAATCCGTACCAGTACTCTCATGGAAAGGGACATTGCCCCCAGTCTTGTCCGCCTGCATGAAAAATGGCGCCAGTACAATCACATTCCTTACACGCTAAGCGCGGAGCGGGGGTTTCCTTTTTCCGACAAACCCGAGCATTGCGCGGTCAATGAAACGTTTCGGGCAATGCGCTCGGCCATCGTGCACGGCATGCGCGACCACCGGGGCCGCAACGATTGCCTCTACATCGTCTTCAGCACGAGAGCGGAGGTCTCACGGGACACCCATCGCTTCTACGAGCTGTTGCTGCCCTATCTGGACACGGCCTTGCGCTGCATTGCGCACCTTCCTTCCCAGTACCCAGTACCCGTCGCTCCCCCCATCGAGGAGCTGCCGCCGCCTGAATCCATAGGAAACTCCTTTGGATTGAGTAACCGGGAGTTGGAAATCATGCTGTGGGTTCGGGGGGGCAAAACCAACCATGAAATCGGCCTGATCCTGGATATCAGCGCCTTCACGGTCAAGAACCATCTCCAGCGAATCTTCAAAAAAATGAATGTTATCAGTCGGGCCCAGGCAGTCGATCAACTTAGCGGAAACAGATAAAAATAGTCGGCCCCCATGCAAGCAACGCTCATTCGCCGCCAGTCTTCCCCACGGGTTGGGCAGGATAACATCCTGAGCTTCATCGAATCCCTCATCGACCCCACGCTGCTACTTCTGTCCCTGTTCGGCGTCGCGTGGTATTTCGAGGGGGGCATTTCCGCTCCGTATCTGATTCTTGCGGTCGTCGCGTTCTCTGCGACCTTTCCTGGCCCGGTGCGGCTTGCGATGACTTTCCGCCAGTTGGTCTTCAGCATAGTTTCCAGCTGGCTGGTGCTGAGCTGCCTGATCGGGGTTTTTGCCATTGCCAGCGGCTACATCTTCAGATTTCACATCAAGGCCTTGTATTTCTGGGTCGCCATCGTTCCCGTTGCCCAACTCCTTGGTCATCTGGTGCTGCGCTGGTCCGCCCCTTGTATTCTCGGTTTTGAGGGCATGAAAAAGCCGGCGGTCATTGTCGGCATGAATGACCAGGGTGTCGCCCTGGCCCAGGCCATGCAACAAACCCCCTATTCCAACTTGAGGCTAGCCGGTTTCTTTGACGACCGGGCTTCTACCCGGCTGAACCACAATCACCAGTCCCCCCTCATTGGCCCCTTGTCAATGTTACCGGCCTATGTGAAGGAACACGGCGTACAGGTCATCTACTTGTCCCTGCCCATGGCCACCCAGCCCCGCATTATCCAACTGCTCAATGAGCTGCGTGATACGACGGCTTCGATCTACTTCGTGCCCGACATGTTTGTGACCGACCTGATACAGGGAAGAGTGGACAGTGTAGGCAGCATGCCAGTGGTGGCTGTATGCGAAACCCCGTTCACCGGCACCAATGGACTGATAAAACGTCTGAGCGATATCGTGATTTCGGTCGTGGCGCTTATCCTGATTTCACCCCTGCTGCTGATCATTGCCTTCGCCGTAAAATTGACATCCCCCGGCCCGGTTATTTTCAAGCAACGCCGTTATGGCCTCGATGGGGCCGACATCATTGTCTACAAATTCCGCTCCATGACGGTCTGCGAAGACGGCGCCAGCATTAAACAGGCGCAGCAGGGAGACAAGCGCATCACCCGCCTTGGCGCTTTCCTCAGGAAATCCTCGCTTGATGAACTTCCCCAGTTTATCAATGTGCTGCAAGGACGGATGAGCGTCGTCGGCCCCCGCCCCCATGCGATCGCGCATAACGAGATGTATCGAAAACTCATCATGGGCTACATGATCCGGCACAAGGTAAGACCGGGGATTACGGGATGGGCGCAGGTCAATGGATCCCGGGGCGAGACGGAAACCCTGGAAAAAATGCAGGCCCGAATCACCTACGACCTGGAATATCTGCGGAAATGGTCACTCGGTCTGGACGCCCATATCATCGCGCGGACAGTCACGCTGGTTCTGAAGGATCAGAACGCTTTCTAAAGGAGTCCGGAGGCGAATGTCCTATCGGCCACGGGAGAGGCGGCACCGAAGAACTGGTGTGGACATCAAGGGGCAGGCGTCGCAAAACCTACTAGTGCTAGCCCCTTCCCGGCGAACCCTGCCTAAGCCTGGCGCTTCAGGCGTTAATAGATCCGGCGCTGTGCGCGCCCACCGCCAGAACACTCCGGATCAAGTCCAGCAAACCGGACGGCGCGCCCGCCTGCTTGCGGGACTCGGCAGGTTTGCATACTGCATCGGTGTGACAGGCAGGTCGCCCCAGGTTCTCCAGCACCTCGGCCAGCAGCAACAACTCTTCAAAGACGCCCAGAGAGAAATCACCGCGACAGGCCTCCCCGTTGCCCTCCAAAAGACCGTTGACAAAAACCAAGCACTCCCGCTGCCCCCAAGTGGCGATTATACGGTTCAGGATAGCCGAATAGTTCTCGAGCCGGTCGGTGTTATCGCCACTATCTCCCTCTGCGTCGAACCAGGAAATCAGTTTGAGATTGAAATCGTCGTGAAGACGATAGGCAACCACTTCGAACTCGGCTTTCCTGCCCATACCCCGATACATTTCCAGCATTTTTAGCCAGGGTCTGACAGTTTGAAATACACTCGGACTGACGTAATCGACAACGGCCTGCGCTTCATTCTTCGACTGACTAAATGGCCACATGATGCTCTCCGATACCATGACAGACGCTATCGCGACTCCTATCGAGACTAGTTCTGACCCGATGAATGCATGGTACGCGGAGTGATAAAAACACTCCGTGATATTCTTGGCACAACAGACTAAATGAGAAATTCAATTATCGTTTACAACCGCAAGTAAACTCGCTCCTTGTACAGTACACATCAAACACATTTGTGTCGTCTGCAGACCACTCTGCAGCGCTTCTCGCGGATTGCAGCACCGCCCGGGATTTTCTTGGCCTGCTGTATGACGCGCTCGGAATCACTGCGGATCACGCGCCACCGGAACGAATCGAAGCACTGGCTCCGGAGCGTGAGTCTGCAGCATATTCCACGTTAATCACCGCGATCGGTGTTGTAACAGTCTACGGCCGACGCCGAGATATGGCGAAGTACCCTTCAATAGGAAACGTTCATCCCAGCCCGCGTTGTGCCAGGACCTTCAGAGCATGACCACCAGAGCCACCAGTCGCGGCCCCAGCATTTGCTGGTCCTCAACACCGACGCCGCGCCAATCAGACAACACCGAGGCGTGAGGTGATTGGTAGCGGCCGTGGTGACCGCAAGGACAGTCCACCTGATAGTAAAGGTGCCGTGTTACCCAAGGCGACAGCACCGGGAGGTGAACGTTTACCGGGAAACCAGGTCCCAGCGATCGCATGGGTACTAGCTCTCACTGGCCCCGACGAAACAACCAGGATGCGCATTTTCGTCGATTTTCGAATCCACCCACCTTGATACCTTGGCGCACCTGACTCTGATAACGCGGGCGGAGGCGAGAAATGTCAAACGGCCAGGCCCGGACGGTGTCCGTCAGGGACAATAAAGCGTAGTTCCATCAGCGAACGCCAGAACCTTGGGCTTCCATTGAAATTTCAACTTATCGATAGACACCCTATCTAACTTACCCAGTTGATCATCTCTAAATGAATCGTAAATAAACAACAGATCACGACGAACCACTGTCTGTCCAGCCTTGATGGGCTTGTCGTTAAAAATATAAAATTGGAAAAAAACTTCATCATCCCGGTCGATGACGCCAAGCGTTCCCATTACGCCCACAATTTCCTTTTTGGATAGATTCTCGTAACTGAATATCGCGTCGATCTCCTTTCCGGATGAGAGATCACGGGATGGCGGAAAGCGTTTAATATCTTTTCCGGTCAAGCGAACATTCATTATCCTGAGCATTTCTTCCGTTGCGCGTTGTCGCCTGGAAGACAGACTCCCGATATTGTCCTGGATATTGTTGCTTTGTGAGATACCGATCCCGATCACACTTAGGGGCCGGGTTGATGGCACGGAGATAGTCGTTATCCCTTGCGCCGACGCCCCGAATCCGAACCTGAAGGAAGCAAACACACTCGCGCCGCCGACGGAAATCAAAACGAGTAAGAAAAGAAGGATTTTGGAAGCGGCGATTGACACTCCGGAAGACCGCATCGCTCCCCTCCTACTTGTCGAAAAGACGGTGTCAAACTGTGGGCAAGTGCGAACAAACACCACATCGAGCGCCACTCGAATCACTCAATCCTGTTTTCCCAGCATGTAGTCGGAAAACTGAAGATCGACCACGCCAATGTGAAATGTAAGCCAATCGTTCAGAAACCCCAGCAACTTTAACCCCACCGTTTCACCGGCAGCAACGAGATTGCTTAGATCGTTTACTTTCGTCACGAACTGAACATGGCTCGCCCTGTGCCTTTCCAGCCCGGGGTAGTCGTGGGTAGCCATGAGAGCCTCCTCTTCACAGAACTGGGCTCGCGCGTAATCTTCCAAATCGACCACGACGCCCTCAATATTTACTTCGGCATAGTTGCGGGACAACAGACCTTCCCAAACTTGGCGTCGCAAACGTAGCAGCAATTCTTTGTGGGCACCGGCAACGGGACCTGTTTCAAAAATATTGTCAGTCCACCCCACAGTAATTAACCCTCTTTGATTGGCCATACGTTAAATACCGGAAAACAAACCGAGTTACATGGCGGATGATTGACCGAACTGGAGTTGAACGTGAAAAATATTGGCCATTATGTTCAACTTGTCGATGACAACAACGGGGTAGATCGGACTAGAGAGAAAGGCTGGTTTCCAAGCCCCCCCCCCCCAATCCTGCTCTTGCCCTTTCTAAATATGCCGACCACCCACTATCGAGATCCTCCGGCTAAGCACATTTCATCCGTTACGGATATCACTGGCACGCGACCAAAGGGATCGTGAAGCGGGGGTTGCCTAAGTGTGAGGCTGAAGTCGTACGCGATTATCTCCAATAGTATCTGATTGCAGAGTTGTGCATTAGGGGCCGATCAGCCTAAACCAAAAGTGCTATTGACACCCCACCGCTTCGCCGAATTACTATAGAGCACACCATGCCCCTAAGGCTTGGAGTTCACCCGGGGCACCGTGAGCAACTGTAGAAATTGAGTCCGTGCCGGACCAGCTTCGCCACGACAGGATCTACGTCAGCAATGCATATCCTCGTCCATTTCTCCCTCCAATTTGGCGCGCTGGGCAACACGGTAGTTCAAGACAGAAGAATTAGTCTGAATGACCTATTGTGCCGAATGCCTGATACACCATATATTTCATGCTATAAACATCGTTTCGGAATGTGGGTTCAGCGCAATTAAAGCCGTTCTATGCTGCCTAGACAGAACACTCCTTCAAGGAACTGGTTTTAGACCTTTCCTGCAGAATTGTCGCGACCGGAGAAAAAATAAATTATGCGAGATAAAACAACATTGACCCAGCAAATGCTTATTGAGTCAATTGAACGGGATTTAAGCACAACTCCGTCACGACTGGAAATAAGAAGGAATGGGCTATTGGCAGCAAGCACAACCGAGCTATACGAAAAAATATCTTCCAATGAAGACCTTGTTGTCGCTGCAAATGCTCGCGCGAAAGCTGCGGAGGCACAACTCGAAGAATTACTGAAAGAGGCCATGACTAGGTTCGACTATATCCTTTTGGATGGAGACCGAAATCGGCAGGTGGATATCGAACGTATTGAGTTTGAAAACACAATTGCCGGAATTCAGAACATTCTTGACAAATATACCGCACGTCGTCGCACGAATTAGTCGCATTCACCGTCCCGACAGCAAGAAACCTCTCCCTCAACAAAAGATATTTTAAATCTCCCAATAAAAAACCTTGCCTGCACTCCCTTTGCAAACGCATATCAAACAGACGCCAAGCATTATTTCCATATCTGAGTATTGGCAAGAGTACTTCCAGGAAAAATAAGGCGTAGTGCATGATGTTTAATCGCGAATATGCCAAAAAATCTTTCAGCAACCCCATCTCTGACAATCAACGTGCCAGAAGATGAAAACAAATGGCAGTCGAAGTATTGAGAGGTCAACCTGCAGAATTGGCCTGGCAAGAATACCACTGGATTCACGGATGGCTAGTCAAGATCGATTGTCGAGCATGTCTATCAAAAACTATTTGGTGATGCGTCCTCTGATCTCCACTATGCAGAAAAAAGAGCATTTCGCGATAGTGCATTAAACGCCAAAGCATATCCAACATATGTCGCATATTGCTCGCCAACCCAGCGAAATGCTATTTGAGAGGTGCGCCCTCAACCGATAATTTTCAGTGCAGGCAACAAGCCGAGATATCAATTTAAAATCAGCCAGATGAAAACTCCCCATTGTTTTCAGAAATTCACAAAAAATACCTAACAAAGCAAGGTTTATTAAATTGATCTATTCAAGCAACTGGCTCTTATTTAACGTAAATACTATCCTTGAAGAGCTTTCAATACACCCACTAAGTTTGCTCCCAGGATCTATTGTGGTTGCCGCTGGGTTGATTAAAGTTTGGCGGTCAATGCGGCAAGTTCCCAAAATATCGGGTGGCAAGCTGAACCATAACGATCGAGAATTCAAGTAAAAATGGGGGCAGTGAACGGCCATGGCTTTCGAACTCGCGCATCATATGTGCGTGATGCCGAGCATGTTCATGCGGATATCGTCATCCCAGCCGGCCCGTTTGCGTTTGGGGCGTAGGCTGGCTTTGGCCTTGTCGGAGGTGTCGGTGCGCAGCAAGGTGAGAACGATTTTCTTCGGCAGGGACATGTTGTCTGGCCCGTGGTCTTTACGGTCGGTGCTGCCATCCTCGCTAAACGTGACGTTCGATGACCCAATACCAGGCCAGTCGGGCCGGGCGTTTCAAGCACGCTGAACGCAGCCGTCTCCAGCGACAGCGACAGCGGCAGCAGAATGTGACGCATCAGGGTTCTATGTCACCGGCACAGGATGCTCTACTGGCGTCGAACCCGGAGGTGCTCGCTGCAAGTGAATACGCTCGGCAATGGCTGGTGGCGAGGCACCACGCCGCCATCAGCCTGCCGGCTTGCGCGGGATGTCATGGCGCTTCCTCCGTATGGGTGGCGCCTTGGCTGAAGAACTGGCCGTACTTAGCGATATCGCGGATCAGTTCATGGGACTGGGTCAGCGGCGGTACATCCAGGGCCAAGTCGGCCTGGCGCGGGTCGAGGCGCTCGGCCATCCGGGCCAGATACTGGTCGGCCAAAGCAAGGATGGCCTTGTAGGAAGGATTGGGCTGCTTCTGGACAGCAGCGCAGGCATGCTCCAGGATCCAGGCGGGATAGCGCCCGGCCAGTCCGACGATGCCCCAGAAGTGCCGGTGCGCCTCTCACCCCTGCCGGTCGAACTAACCCTGGCACATCGCCGCGGTATGCGGCCCCACCTCCTTGGCGCGAGCGAGGAGTGTCTTGGTCTGGCGCGAGGGATTGAACTCGCGTTTATCCTCGGGAATCTCGGCGCTCACCCTTGGTGATGCGGCCATGGCGACGGAGCAGATCCAGGGTATGGAGGTGGCGAATCTCGATCTCATGAGGGAAACAGCGCACCAGCACCTGGCTGCCGATAGCGGCCAGGCGTGCGGCGTACCAGGCGCCGTCCACCTGGACCGTGGTGTCATCCTGCTCCTTGCGCATGCACTCGGTGAAGTAGCGGAAGCCTTCGAGTGGCAGGGCGTTGAGGTGCGGGCGCGCTTCCTGGAACATCTCCTCGACCTGACGCCGAGCGCGACCGTGTAGTCGTTTGTCCGCCCATCATGACGAACAGCCGCGGAAGGCGGTAGTTGCCGTTGGGCAGGCGGGTCAAGGCGCCTTCGCCGTAGTCCACCTGGGCTTCCTCCCCCGGCAAAAACTCCAGCCGGTCGAACTGCTCAGGCTCGCGTTGGCGCAGCCGTTGGCGGAAGCGCTTGACGCTGTTGTAGGCGTGGGTAAAACCATGCTGATCGCGCAAAATGGCGGTTTCCTTGTCGGTCAGGTCATTCTTTTTCGACTTCGGATAGAGCACCAACAGGTAGCTCAAATGGTCATCCTTGACCCAATAGCAAGGTGATTTTTTGCACTGCCGCAGAAAAATTCGCCTGTAGAATCCCTCTCTTCAGGTTGGTCAATAAAAACGACAGGAGACAAGACATGAAGAAGCGAATCATTGGCGTATTGCTCGCCGGATTGTTCTGCACCGCGGCTTTTGCCGCCGATACCGTCAAGATCGCCATCACCGGTCCCTTCAGCGGCGGCTCGGCCCCCATGGGCGCGTCCATGCGTGACGGCGCCAAGCTGGCCATCAATGAAATCAACGGGGCCGGCGGCATCGACGTGGGCGGCAAGAAAATGAAGATCGAAGTCGTCGAGCGGGACGACGAGGCCAAGAACGAGCGGGGCGCCCTGATCGGCCAGGAACTGGCGGCCATGTCCGACCTTTCCGGCGTCATCGGCAGTGTGAATACCGGCGTGGTGCTGGCCGGCGACAAGCATCTGCAGGAAAAGGGCATCACCAAGATCATCACCCCGGCGGCGGGCTCCGCTTCCATGACCCAATGGTCCAAGGCCGGCACCCGGGATGTGTCCATCTTCCGCTTCGCCGCCCACGACGGCATCCAGGCCGCCATGGTGGTGGACGCCGCCGCCACGCGCAAACTGACCAAGGTCATGGTCCTGCACGACGCCACCAACTATGGCGTCTCCGGCCGGGACGACCTGCTGGAGCAGATCAAGAAGCAGGGCAACAAGCTCACGGTGGTGGCCACCGAGAAGTTCAACATCGGCGACAAGGACATGACGGCCCAGTTGCTCAAGGCCAAGTCCGCCGGCGCCCAGGCCGTGCTCATCTGGGGCATCGGGCCGGAGCTGGCCGCCGTGGCCAACGGCATGGCCAAGATCGGCCTCAAGGTGCCGCTGATTGGCGGCTGGACCTTGTCCATGTCGAACTTCATCGACAACGCCGGCAAGAACGGCAACGGCACCCTGATGCCCCAGACCTTCATCGAGGAGCCCATCACGCCGAAGGCCAAATCCTTCATCGAGGCCTACCACAAGGCCTACAACGTGACCCGCATCGCCTCGCCGGTGTCCGCAGCCCAGGGCTACGACGCGGTGCTGATCTTCGCCGCCGCCGTGAAGCAGGCCAAGAGCACCGATACCCACAAGATCAAGGACGCCCTGGAAGATCTGAAGGAGCCGGTGAAGGGCGTGATCGCCACCTGGAACCATCCCTACGCCAAGTGGAATCCTAACTACGAACCCAGCCATGAAGCCTTCCGGGAGGAACAAGTGGTCATGGGCATGGTCCAGGATGGCCGCGTGGTCTTCGCCGACAAGACCGACGTGGCGCGCTTGACCAAGGCGGCGGGCGGGAAGAAATAAGCCAGAAGTTTTCTCCTGACGTGCCTACTCCTCGGCTGTCGGCACACGGCACCTGCTCTCCCCCCTTCAAGGGGGGAGTTGGAGGGGGGATGGGGTAGCGGCCGTGCTGCCGAACCCCATCCCCACCCCTGCCCTCCCCTTGAAGGGGAGGGGGATTGCGTCGCTGGGTTTGGAATTGATCGGGTAATTCCTTGCTGTTGTAGCGTGTTTCTTGAACCTACCCTTGGCCTACGGTTTTAGCGCATGGACTTCTCAGCCCTTACCCAGATTGCCGTCAGCGGCGCCTTGATGGGGCTGGTGTATGCCCTCATCGCCTACGGCTTCCAGCTCACCTATGCCACCAGCAAGAGCATCAACTTCGGCCAGGGCGAGCTGGTCATGCTTTCGGCTTTCTGCAGTCTGACGCTGACCAACCTGGGCCTGCCCTACTGGCTGATGGTGCCGGGGGGACTTTTCATCGGTGCGATGTTGGGGCTGGTGGTGGAGCGGGCCGGCGTGCGTTTGGCCCTGGAGCAGAAGAGCGAGGGCTGGATCCTGCTCACCATCATCCTGGGGCTGCTGGGCTTCTCTACGGCGGAGAACATCTGGGGCCGGGACGACCGGCCCTTTCCGACGCCCATTTCCGCCGATCCCCTGCATTTCCTGGGCATCGACGTGACGCCCCTGGAGATTTCCGTGGCTGTCGGCGTGCTGGGCATCATGGGCCTCATCGAAATCTTCAAGAGGAAGACCCTCTTGGGCAAGGCCTTCGAGGCGGTGTCGGCGGACCGGGATGCGGCGGAGCTCATGGGCATTTCCGCGACGAAGACCGTGATGCTGTCCTATGCCCTCTCCGGCATGGTGGCGGCCGTCGCCGGTATCCTCGTGTCGCCCATCACCACCGTCGGCCCCACCATGGCTTCCAGCCTGATCCTCAAGGCCTTTGCCGTGGCGGTGGTGGCGGGCCTGGATTCCGGTTTCGGCGTGGTGCTGGTGGGCCTCTTCCTTGGCGGCCTCGAAGGTCTGGCCAGCGTCTGGCTGGGCAGCGGCTGGCGTGAGGCGCCGGGCCTGATCCTGCTCATCATGGCCCTGGCCATCCGCCCCACCGGCATCTTCGGCAAGGCCGGGATTCGGAAAGTATGAGCGCGAACAATAGATTCTTTTCACCGCAGAGGCGCAGAGGCGCGGAGAAAAGCATGAGAAGCAGCAAGTCACGAATATTTGCCCGCATGGGGCGAGGCAGTGCATCGGTTTTCCTCTGCGTCTCTGCGCCTCTGCGGTTCGATGGCTTTTTCGGGATGGATGCGGCATGAAGCGACTGATCCTCATTCACGGCGCTGAAATCCTGGTAATGGGTCTCCTGGCGGCCGTGCCCCTGGCGGTGAACAATCCCTTTGCCCTGGGCTTGCTCACCCTCCTGGCCATCTACGGCATCCTGCTCATTGGCTTGGATGTGACCGTGGGCTACCTGGGGCAGGTGAACCTGGCCCAGGCCGCCTTCCTGGGCATCGGTGCCTATTGCGCCGGCCTCATGGTGGGCAATTTTGCTTGGGGCATGCCGGCGGCCCTGCTGGCCGCCACCCTGCTGTGTGGTGCCATTGGCGGCCTCTTGGCCCTGCCGGCCCTGCGCCTGGAAGGCCCCCAGTTCGCCCTGGCAACCCTGAGTTTCTCCGCCCTCTCCGGCACGGTGCTGAACGAATGGGAAAGCCTGACTCAGGGCGCCCAGGGCCTGCAGGTGGCGCGGCCGCCCCTCTTCGGCGTGGAACTGGGACCGCCGGGATTCTACTGGGCCTGCCTGGGACTCCTGGCCTTCGTCTGGCTGGGCATGAGGAACCTGCTCTCCGGCCAGTGGGGCCGGGCCTTCGAGGCTCTGCGAGATAGCCCCATCGCCACGGACGCCATGGGCGTGGGCACTTATCGCCACAAGGTCATTGCCTTCGCCTTCGGCTCCGCCCTGGGCGGCCTGGCTGGCGGCTTGTATGCCTTCAACTTCCAGTACCTGCAGCCCCAGACCTACGCCTATGAACTGATGGTGATTCTGCTCCTGGGGGTGGTGCTGGGTGGCAGAAAGAGCCTGTGGGGCGCGCTGGTGGGGGCCGCCATCATCGTGCTGCTGCCCAATCTCTTGTCCAATCGCAGCCTGTTCCAGATTTTCTCCTTCATGGGATTGGCGGTTGCCTTGCTGGCGGGGGGCTTGGCCCTGAAGAAGGGGCACATGCGGCCCTTCCAGGCAGTGGCACCCATCGTCGCCATGGCCATCCTGGCGCTGGGCAGCCTGCTGGTGGCGAACACCGAGGACTGGCGCAAGGCCATCTTCGCCCTGATGCTGTTTTCCGTGGTGGTGGGTCTGCCGGAAGGTCTCATGGGCTTTGCCGCAGGTGCCCTCACCAAACTCTTCCGCGTGCCGCCGGCCCCCCTGCCGCCCGCCGCGCCGCTGGATGAAGTGCTGCCCCAGGGCCGGGCGGATGGTTCCGTTCTCCTGGAACTCAAGGACTTGAAGCGTTACTTCGGCGGCGTGAAGGCGGTGGATGGCGTCTCCCTCACGCTTCGGGAAGGCAGCATCCACGGCCTCATTGGTCCCAACGGCTCGGGTAAGTCCACGGCCGTGAATGTCATCTCCGGCCTCTACGCGCCGACCGCCGGCCAGGTGCTGCTGGACGGCAAGCCTTTGCCCTCCGGCAGCCTGTTTGCAGTGGCGGGGCGCGGCGTGGCACGCACCTTCCAGAACCTGCAGCTCTTCGGCGAACTCAGCGCCCTGGACAACGTACTGGTGGCCCTGCGGGGCGCCTACCGCTTGCCCCTGCCTCTGATCCTGCTGGGCCTGGCACGAAAGGAAGAGCGGCGGGCCCAGGCGGCGGCCCTGGCCCTGCTGGAACTGGTGGGGCTCGCCGACCAGTGCCGGGTCAAGGCCAAGGATCTGACCTACGGTGCCCAGCGCCTGCTGGAAATCGCCCGGGGCCTGGCGCGAAAACCGCGCCTCCTGATCCTGGACGAACCGGCCGCTGGTCTGGCCCACCCGGACGCGGTGCGTCTCATTGAGATCATCCGCCGGGTGCACGCCCGGGGCATCAGCATCATCCTCATCGAACACCACATGGACGTGGTCAGCGATCTTTGCAACCAGGTGACCGTACTGGACGGCGGCAAGGTCATCGCCGAAGGCACGCCGGACGAGATCAAGCGCCACCCGGATGTCATCCGCGCCTACCTGGGCATGGACGCCGTGCCGGCAGTAGAGGGGAATGCGGCATGCTGAAAGTCCACAACCTGCATGCCGGCTACGGCGCTTCCGAAGTGCTCACCGGGGTTTCCCTTGAGGTGAAGGCGGGTTCCGTGGTGGCCCTTATCGGCGCCAACGGGGCCGGCAAGACCACCACCATGCGCGCCGTCTCCGGCATGATCCGGCCGACCAAGGGCACGGTGCTGCTGGACGGCCAGGCGGTGGAAAGCCTGCCCGCTTCCCGCATTGCCCTGCTTGGCCTGGCCCACTCTCCCGAGGGGCGCAAGGTCTTCGGGCCATTGTCCGTGGAAGATAACCTGTTGTTGGGGGCCTACAGCCGCCTGCCCCGTTTCCTGGGCTTTCGTGCCAAGGCCGCAGGCGACCTGGAACGGGTGTACGGCCTTTTCCCCAAGCTGGCGGAGCGGCGCAGCCAGTTGTCCGGCACCCTCTCCGGCGGCGAGCAGCAGATGCTGGCCATCGGCCGGGCGCTCATGGCGCGGCCCAAGATCATGCTGCTGGACGAGCCTTCCATGGGCCTGGCGCCGGTCATCGTGCAGGAAGTCTTCGCCATCATCCGGCGCCTCAAGCAAGAGGGCATCACCCTCCTGCTGGTGGAACAGTTCGCCAAGAGCGCCCTGGAAGTTGCCGACTACGCCTATGTTCTGGAGCGCGGCCATATCGCCGTGGCCGGCACTCCGGCGGAACTGCACAAGAACGAGAAAGTGCTGGCGGCCTACCTGGGGTAGCGCTGAGCGGCCCTGCTTACTCGATGCCCTGGCAGGCCAGGTATTCCTCGTAGGTGCCCGGGTAGTCGATGATCTGGCCATCCTGGCGGATGTCGATGATGCGGGTGGCCAGGGACGATACGAATTCCCGATCATGGGAGACGAAAATCACGGTGCCGGCGTACTTGTCCAGGCCCGTGTTCAGGGACTCGATGGATTCCATGTCCAGGTGGTTGGTGGGCTCGTCCATGAGCAGCACGTTGTTCCGCAGCAGCATGAGCTTGCCGAAGAGCATGCGGCCTTGTTCGCCACCGGAAATCACCTTCACCGACTTCTTCATCTCGTCGCCGGAGAAGAGCAAGCGGCCGAGGGTGCCGCGGATAAGGGTTTCCACGTCGCCACCTTCGTAGCCGCCGGCCCGGACCCAGCCCACGATCCAGTCGGTGAGGGCCATGTCCTCGGCGAAGTCAGCCGTGTGGTCCTGTCCGAAGTAGCCGGGACGGGCCTTTTCGGCCCACTTGACGAAGCCGTGCTGGGGCGTCAGGCCATCCAGCTTTTCACCGGCCAGGAGCCGCAGCAGGGTGGTCTTGCCGACGCCGTTCTCGCCGATGATGGCGACCTTGTCGCCGGCCTCGATGGAGGTGGTGAAACCCTTGATGATGTTGCGCGAGGGCTCGTAGCCGAAGACGATGTTGTCCACTTCCACCGCCTGGCGGTGCAGCTTTTCCTTCTCATCGTAATCGAAGCGGATCCAGGGATACTGGCGGGAGGAGGGCTTGACGTCTTCCGGCCGGATCTTGTCGATGAGCTTCAAGCGGCTGGTGGCCTGCTTGGCCTTGGACTTGTTGGCGGAGAAGCGCCGCACGAAGTCCTGCAAGTCGGAAATCTTTTCCTTGGCCTTGCTGTTGGCCGCCGACTGGCGCTGGCGGGCCTGGGCGGACGCTTCCATGAAGTCGTCGTAGTTACCCGGATACACCGTGAGCTTGCGGAAATCCAGGTCCGCCATGTGGGTGCACACCTGGTTCAGGAAGTGGCGGTCATGGGAGATGATGATCATGGTGCTGTTGCGGTTGTTCAGCACGTCTTCCAGCCAGCGGATGGTGTTGATGTCCAGGTTGTTGGTGGGTTCGTCCAGCAACAGGATGTCCGGATTGGCAAAGAGGGCCTGGCATAGCAGCACCCGCAGCTTCCAGCCCGGTGCCACTTCGCTCATGGGGCCGTTGTGCTTGTCCGTGGGGATATCCACGCCCAGCAGCAGTTCCCCCGCCCGTGCCTCCGCCGTGTAGCCGTCGTACTCGGCGAAGTGGTGCTCCAGGTCCGCCGCCCGCATGTAGTCCTCTTCTGTGGCCTCCGGGTTGGCGTAGATGGCGTCCCGCTCCTGCATGCAGGCCCACATCTGGGCGTGGCCCATGAGCACCACATCCAGCACCCGCACGTCCTCGAAACCGAACTGGTCCTGGCGCAGGAAGGCCATGCGCTCGCCGGGATCCAGGGACACATTGCCCGCGGAAGGCTCCTGTATGCCCGCCAGAATCTTCATGAAGGTGGTCTTGCCGGCGCCGTTGGCGCCGATCAGGCCGTAGCGGTTGCCGCCGCCGAACTTGACGGAGACATTTTCAAAGAGGGGCTTGAGCCCGAACTGCTGGGTGATATTGGCGGTAACGAGCACGGGGCACCTGCTGGGGAGAATCCGGGAAACCCGCCATTCTACCCAAGTGCCCGCCGCAACGGCAGATTTTGGCTGTATTGAGCCGGCGCGAGGGCCGGAGCGGCCCGGCCATCGAATCATCCTGGGAAAAATAGTTGATGAAACGCCGAGGCGCAGAGGCGCCGAGAAATCAAAGCCTTGTTGAATTTGCGCCAACCTCCTGAAGCTTACTCATCGGGGAGGGGCAGCTATTTGTTTTTCCTCGGCGTCTCGGCGCCTCGGCGTTTCAAATTGAATTTTTCAGGATCATCCGGAAAATTGGGGGCACAAACTTCCGCTTCACACGGCTTGCCGGAAACACAAAGGCGTCTACCCACCGCCGTGAATGGGATAGACTTGTCCCCATTCACGGTAATGACATAAGTCATCCATCAACATTCACGCCCCCGCCAAGATGATTCAGAACGACGCCTCCGCCCTGCCGCAAACTCCGCCGCAAACCGCCCAGCCGAACAATGAACTCTTCGAACTGCCGCCCCTGGGCATGGACGAGGACACTCTGGCGCTGGACATCCGCCGCTACTTCGGCAACTTCCTCGGCCGCGACCAATACTGCCGCTCCGCCCAGTTTCCCTACCGGGCTCTGGTGCTGACCTTGCGGGACCGGCTCATGGAGCGGGCCAAGCGCACCCGCCACGCCTACGAGGAACAGGGCGCCAAGCACGCCTACTACCTGTCCCTGGAATTCCTCATGGGCCGGACGCTGAACAACGCCATGCTCAATCTGGGCCTGGGGAAAACCACCGAAGATGTGATGCGCCGGCTTGGCCTGGACATGGAAGAAGTCATCGACAGCGAAGCTGACGCAGGCCTGGGCAACGGCGGCCTGGGTCGCCTGGCCGCCTGCTTCCTCGACAGCTGCGCCACCCTGCAGCTGCCGGTCATGGGCTACGGCATCCGCTACGAGTACGGCATGTTCCGCCAGCGTATCGAAGCGGGCCATCAGATCGAGGAGCCGGATCACTGGCTGCGGGACGGCAATCCCTGGGAAGTGGAACGCTCGGAGCTTACCCACCGGGTCAAGTATTACGGCCGCACCGAGTTCTATCGCGACGCCCAGGGCCAGAAACGCGCCCGCTGGGTGGATACCCACGACGTGTTGGCGGTGCCTTTCGACACCCCGATTCCCGGCTACCAGAACGACACGGTGAATGTGCTGCGTCTGTGGAGCGCGGAGGCCACCGACGAGTTTGACCTGGGGGAGTTCAACGCCGGTTCCTACCCGGAGTCGGTGTCGGCCAAGAACGCCGCCGAGAACATCACCATGGTGCTGTATCCCAACGACGCCTCTGAAAACGGCAAGGAATTGCGCCTGCGCCAGCAATACTTCCTGGCTTCCGCCAGCCTGCAGGACGTGCTGCAGCGCTGGGAACTGCACCACGGTCGGGATCTCAGCCAGTTCGCCGAGAAGAACTGTTTCCAGTTGAACGACACCCACCCGAGCTGCGCCGTGCCCGAACTCATGCGCCTCCTGCTGGATGACTACGGTCTGGAATGGGACGCGGCCTGGAAGATCACCCGCAGCACCATGGCCTACACCAACCACACCCTGCTGCCGGAAGCCCTGGAAAAATGGTCCGTGCGCCTGTTCGGCCAGTTGCTGCCCCGGCTCATGGACATCATCTATGAGATCAACGCCCGCTTCCTCTCCGAGGTGGCCCGGCGCTGGCCCGGCGACACCGCCCGCCTGGCCCGCATGTCCCTCATCGAGGAAGGCCTGGCACCCCAGGTGCGCATGGCCTACCTGGCCATCGTCGGCAGCTTCTCGGTAAATGGCGTGGCGGCTCTGCATTCCGAACTGTTGCAGAAGGGCCTGTTCCGCGACTTCCATGCCCTGTGGCCGAGGAAATTCAACAACAAGACCAACGGCGTCACCCAGCGCCGCTGGCTCGCCTCCGCCAACCCGGCCCTGCGGCAATTGCTCGGGGAAACCATCGGCGAGGGCTGGATCACCAACCTGGACGAATTGCAGGGCCTGACGGCCCATGTGGACGACCCCGTCTTCCGCCAGAAATGGCACGGGGTGAAGCGGGCCAACAAGGTGCGCCTGGCGGCCCTGGTGCAGAAGGATTGCGGCGTCACTTTTCATCCGGACGCGCTCTTCGACGTGCAGGTCAAGCGCATCCACGAATACAAACGCCAACTGCTCAACATCCTCCACGTCATCCACCTCTACGCCCGCCTCAAGAACGGCGAAGACCAGGACTGGACGCCCCGCTGCGTGCTCATCGGCGGCAAGGCTGCGCCGGGCTACTTCATCGCCAAGCGCATCATCACCCTCATCTGCAAGGTGGCGGAGGTGATCAACAGCGACGAGGATATTAACGGGCGCCTCAAAGTGGCCTTCCTGCCCAACTATCGGGTTTCCGCCATGGAAATCATCGCCCCGGGCACGGACCTGTCGGAACAGATCTCCACCGCCGGCAAGGAAGCCTCCGGCACCGGCAACATGAAGTTCATGATGAACGGCGCTGCCACCATCGGCACCCTGGATGGCGCCAACATCGAGATCCGCGAAGAAGTGGGGGATGACAATTTCTTCCTCTTCGGCCTCACCGCCGAGGAAGTGGAGGAGACCCGCCACCACTACGATCCCAACGCCATCATCAATGGGGATGCGGACCTGCGGCGTGTCATGGCGCTTCTGGAATCCGGCCACTTCAACCAGTTCGAGCCGGGCCTTTTCGACCCCATCATCCACGCCATCCGGAATCCCCATGATCCCTGGCTGGTGGCAGCGGATTTCCATGACTTCGTGAACGCCCAGCACCGTGCCGCCATCGCCTATCGGGACACGGAGCGGTGGACCCGCATGAGCATCCTCAATGCGGCCACCAGCGGCAAGTTCTCCACTGACCGCACCATGCTCCAGTACAACGAGGAAATCTGGCGCCTGGCCCGGGTGAAGCCGAAGGCGGCGTTGGTGTAAGGCTTTCGAAGGACAGCACGGCCTGCGGGGCCGGTTTCCGGGAGACAAGTGTCTTCCTGAAACCGGCCCCGAATTTTTTCCGCGCTGCTGCAAATGGAGTTTGCCAACTATCTAATAAACGGGCATCCTGCGATCTATTGAATCTGCAGCAGGAGCGCCCAAGATGGCAATAAATCGCGACACCATTGACCACAACACAGTGGCCCATTTGCTTGAAGCCGGGGCGGTGTGCGGGGTCGATGTGATCGGCCAGCCCGGCGGTTGGGGCGTCGTCGTCAAGTACGGCATGACCGAAAGGCCGCTGGCCGCACGCCGTGGCGCGGTGCGCGTCTTTCGGAAATTCGAGACGCTGGCGGGCTACTTGAAGGGCCTGGGCATCTCCGAATACCGGGTGGACGCGACCGGCTTCACGCCAACGGCCACCGCCCATGCCAGGCCGGATTCGGCCGAACGCATGCGCCTCGCCCACGAGGCTGCCGCCTATAACGATTGGCTCAACACCAAGGTCTCAGCCTCCCTGGAAGGGTTGGCCCAAGGCACGAACCGCCGGATCGAAGCCGATGAATGGGATCGGCTCAGGGCAGCCAAAGCGGCGCGTCTGACACCATGAAGCAGGTGATCCGGACCGATAGCTACCGGGATGATCTCGACGCCATCGAAGCCTGGATCGCCCAGGACAGCCCCGCTGCTGCGGCACGACTGTGGCTGCACCTTGACGATCAGGTCGCTAAACTGGCAGACCCCAACTTCCCCAGGCGGAAGGGCCGGGTTCCCGGCACCCGGGAACTGGTCGCCCATGAGAATTACGTCGTAATCCTCATCGAGGATGAAACCACGGTCACGGTGTTGAACGTGGTGCACGTCCGGCGCCAGTTTCCCTGAACTGCCTCGGCGCCATGCCTTATACCAATCAATCACCGCCGATAGTGGTCTGCGCCTGGCCCGCTATCGGTAGCAGCCTCGTCACGTTACGCGTGCTCCCGAAACAGGCTCTTTTTTTTCCAAGCAAGCATTTGCTCCTGCCGTCGGACTCGCCACGCCTCCCGCACTGCGGCGGGACAAAGTTTCGGTTCTGCTGCACACTCCCGCAAATAACAGCGGGAGGAGACACCATGGAATCGGAACTTCTGGGGACGGTGCTGCGCCTGACCCTGGCCTTGGGCGCCGGCGGCGTGGTGGGGCTGGAGCGCAGCTATCACGGCCGCACGGCAGGTTTCCGCGAGCACACCCTGGTGTGCATCTCCTCCTGCATGCTCATGCTGCTGGCGGACTACCATGTGGGGCATCTGCCGACGGCACAACAGCAGGCCTTCCTTGACCCGACGCGCATGGCTCAGGGCATCATGACCGGCATCGGTTTCCTCGGTGCCGGTGCCATCATCAAGGATGGGCTGGCGATTCGGGGCCTTACCACCGCTGCCTCCATCTGGATGATTGCCGCCATCGGCATCATGATCGGCATGGGCTATTACTTGGCGGCGATGGCCGCCACCTTCGCCACCTTCAATATCAATTACGTCTTCCGGCTCATTGAAAATCGCCTGCGGCTGGAGTCCTACGCCAATCTGCATGTGCGTTTCGAGCGGGACAACGCCCTGTCGGAAGACGACCTGCGGCGCATGCTCCTTGATCAGGACTGCGCCCCCTCCGGCTTCACCTATGCCCTCTCCGGCGAAGGCCGCTGGTTTGACTACCAGGTGCAGATCAAGACCCTGGACAAGGACAAGCTGCGCACCCTGGCGGAAAAGCTCAAAGCCCTGCCAAACGTGGCGGAGTTCAGCATTGCCCCCCGGGGGGATTGACGGGGCTTGGTGGTCCTCAATTTTTCCCCCGAAGCCGCCATGGCACTCTACGCGAGCTACATGCTGGGAGGCTATGCCGACTTTGCCGTTAATGCCCGTGGTCCCGATGATGGGCGTCCGGGAAATGGGCGTGGCTATGCACCAGGGGGGCGTGCCGATGGCGGTGGGCATGTTTTTGCCCCGGCACTACCGGGAAATCGTGGGCATGCCGATGATGGGCGTCGTGAGCGTGGTCATGGCTGTGCTCCAGGGGCGTGTGGGCATGTTCATGCTCGTGGCGCTCCGTCAGGTGCAGCCAGATGCCCAGCGCCATGAGCAGGCCGGCGGACACGAGCCTGGGTGTGAGCGATTCCCCGCCGGCCAGGGCCAGCACGGCGCCGAAGAAGGGGGCGACGGAAAAGTAGGCACCGGTGCGGGCTGTGCCCAGATGGCGCATGCCGACAACAAACAGCACCAGGCTGACCCCGTAGGCCAGGAAACCGACCCCCACGGCGGCCAGGGCCACGGGCCACGCCGGCAAGCGCTCCCCCAGGGAGAACGCCAGCACCAGGTTCACGCTGCCGGCGGCCAGGCCCTTCACGGCCGCGATCCAGGAGGCGTCCGCCAGGGAGAGCTTGCGGGTCAGGTTGTTGTCAATGCCCCAGGCCAGGCAGGCGCCGAGCACCGCCAGGGCGGGCCAGGCACCGGCGAAGCGCGCTTCACCGGGCCAACTCAGCACAACGGCCCCGGCGGCGATGGCGGCCATGCCCAGGGCGATGCGGTGGTCGAAGTTTTCCCTGAAGACCACCCAGGCCAGCAAGGCCGTCAGCACGCCTTCCGCGTTCAGTAGCAGGGCGGCCCCCGACGCTGGCATGGCGGCAAGGCCGAACATCAAGAGCACCGGCCCGGCAACCCCACCGGCCAGGATGGCGCCGGCCAGCCAGCCGGCTTCGCCTCGGGCCAGGTGCACCGCTTCGGCACGGCGCAGCAGGCGAAAGAGGGAAAGCCCGACGCCGGAGCCGAGATAGAACAGACCCGCCAACAGCCAGGGCCCCACGTCCTGCAACAGCAGTTTCGCCAGGGGCGTGCCGGCACCAAAGAGCAGCGCCGCGCCGAGGGCTGCGGCGACGCCGGGAGCCAGCATGCGGGAACGGGTCGTCATGTGAGGAAGGGACTAGCCCTTGCGGCAGTAACAATAGACAAACTGCTGGTCGGTACCGAAAGGCGTGTGGTGCGCTTCTTCCTGGTGCTCGACCAGCAGAAAGGCGTCGCCGAATTCCCCGTGCAGGGTTTCGGCTTGGTAGCGCATGACCGGCAGTCCGCTGCATTTCTCCGGTCCGTCTGTGGCGAAAGTGGCCACGATGACATGCCCGCCAGGGCGCACGGCATGCATGACCTGCTGCACATAGGCCTGGCGATCCGCCGGATCGGTCAGGAAATGAAACACGGCCCGGTCATGCCAGATGTCGAAGCACCGGGCAGGAAGCGGAATTTTGGTGACATCGCCCTCCAGCCATTTCACCTTGTCCCCAAGGGCGCCCATGCGCCGCCGGGCCACCGCCAGCGCCGCCGCCGAAAGGTCAAGTACGGACACATCCGCGTAGCCTTCCGCCACCAGGTCATCCACCAGGGTGGAGGCGCCGCCGCCGACATCGATCACCGCCCCATTCCGACCCAGCCCGGTGCGGTGTATCAGCCGCAAAGACAGTTCCGCGTGTTCCTGAAACCAGCTGACGGCGTCCGCTGGCTTGGTGGAGTAGATCTGTTCCCAATAATCCTTGTTCGTCATGAAAACACCTCCCGTGCCCATGAAAATTTGGCGATTGCCCAGGAGTATAGGGGCCGGCTGCTCACGTTGAGACCTATTCCCCTGATCTCCTGCAGAAAAGCAGTGTTTGCTAATATACTGCCGTGCGAATCCCCCAATGGAGCGAACACCATGCGTCAATTCCTGATCCTTGCCCTGGCTGCGGCCACTTGTGGTGCCCCGGTCTATGCCCAGGCGCCCATGAGCCAGATGAATCACATGGACCACCAGGCCCACATGGCCGCGATGCAGGAGGATGCGCGCCAGCTGGTGAATTTTCCGCCTGAAATGCGCCGGCACAATCTGACCAATATGCGCGACCACCTGGCCGCCCTGTCCGAAATCCTGGATGCCCTGGCTGGCGCCCGCTATACCCAGGCCGCGCAGATTGCCGGCAGCCGACTTGGCATGGATTCGCCTTCCGCAGAAGGCTGCAAGGGTGGGGCGGCCGCGCCTACCATGTCGATGCCGGGCAGCATGGAGCAGCAGATGTCCGGATTCATGCCGGAGGGCATGCGTAAGCAGGGCCTGGACATGCACCAGGCGGCGAACGACTTTGCCGCCGCCGCCGCCAAGGCCGCCAAGACCCACAACCCCAAACCCGCCCTGGCGGCGCTGTCCCGGGTGACCCAACAGTGCACGGCCTGCCATGCCACCTACCGGGTGCAATAAGGCCGCAACAGTAGCGTCCCAGAAAGTGCCGGTGAGGAATGCCCCCTGGCTTGACGCAGCCCGGGCCAAGGCAATCGCATGAATGCGGTTGGCATTGATCCCTCCCCCTTCAAGGGGGAGGTTAGGAGGGGGATGGGGTTTGTGCGTAAGGAAATATGTTCTTTTTTCCGCCGTTCCGAACCCATCCCCACCCCAGCCCTCCCCTTGAAGGGGAGGGAGATGGACTTCCGGCGATTCTTTTGACATTCATGCGATTGC
>JAYTVW010000064.1:0-1663 GCA_043743785.1 Rhodocyclales bacterium
CGGCCGGCGTCAGGTCGATCATGAGTACGCCGAGGGCATTCAGCTTGCGGGTGTTTTCCGCATGCACGTAGGCGCTGGTGGCATCGAAGGCGATCTGCACGCCATCCGCCAGCACGTGGGGCAGCAGGCCATCCACACCCTCGGAAGTCACTTTCAGGCCCATGGCCTTGGCGCGGGCCAGGCCTTCGGAGGTGGGATCAATACCCACCATCCACACCGGCTCCAAGACCGGACTGCGTTGCAGTTTGTAGAGCAGGTCGGTGCCGATGTTGCCCGGCCCGATCAGCGCGCACTTGATTTTCTTGGTCATGTCAGGAAATCCTCGAGAAATTCTTTATCAGGCAAAACGGACGGAACAGCCGCCGATACCGCCGATGGACACCCGCAGGCTGTCGCCGGCCTTCACCGGGATCAGCGCCGCCAGGGAGCCGGACAGCACGATGTCGCCGGCCTTGATGGGGATGCCCAGGCGGCCCAGGGTGTTGGCCAGCCAGGCCACCGCATTCACCGGGCTGCCCAGGGCCGCGGCGCCGGCACCGGTACCGACGATCTCGCCGTTCTTCTCCAGCACCATGCCGCAGGTGGACAGATCCACCGTACGCGGGTCCACCAACTTGTCCCCCAGGACGAAGACGCCGCAGGAGGCGTTGTCCGCCACCGTGTCCTGGATCTTGATCTTCCAGTCCTTGATGCGGGAATCCACGATCTCAAAGCAAGCCATGACGCCTTCGGTGGCGGCCAGCACATCGGCGCCGGTGACACCGGGGCCCATGAGGTCGGACTTCATCATGAAGGCGATCTCGCCCTCGGCCTTGGGCTGGATCATGGTGTCGATGGGGATGGTTTCCCCTTCGTTGTACACCATGCCGGAGAGCAGCCAGCCAAAGTCCGGCTGGTGCACGTTGAGCATGTTCATCACCACCTTGGAGGTAACGCCGATCTTCTTGCCGACCACCGTTTCACCGGCTTCCAGACGGCGCGCGATCATGCGCTGCTGGATGCCATAGGCGTCCTCGATGGTGATGTCCGCTTCCCGGTTGGTCAGCGGTTCGACCGTGCGACGTTCCACCAGAGCCTGGTAAAGCTCGTCGCCATACTGGGTTATCTTTTGCTGGTCCATTTTTTCTCTCTCTGTAAGCCGGATTTACTAAACGCCGAGGCGCCGAGACGCCGAGAAAACCTTGCTGTTACCGTACGCCAGGCCCAGGTCGCCCCCGGGCACTATGGAAAATCGTCTTGCCTTTATCTCGGCGCCTCCGCGCCTCGGCGTTTCAAAATGAAGTTTCAAATTCCACCCGCATCCGCTTCTGCCAGAAAGTCCCCCACCAGGCGGGCGAAACGAGCGGCGTGTTCGATCTGGGTCCAGTGGCCGCAGCGGCCAAAGACATGCAACTGGGAACGGGAAATCCAGTCCGCCAGGGTGATGGAATTGGAAAGGGGGATCACCAGGTCGTCCCGGCCGTGGATCACCAGGGTCTCGTGAGGCAGAGCCCGGATGTCGGCTTCACGGCTTGCCATGGCGTCCACCCACTGCTGACGCGGGGCGGGGAACATGGCGGAGAAGGACTCCTGGAAGCCCGGCCGGACGCTGGCTTCGAAACGCAGCTTGGCCAGCTCGTCGTTCACCAGATTGCGGTCCCAGGCGAACAGATCCAGCATGCGG
>JAYTVW010000065.1:0-15692 GCA_043743785.1 Rhodocyclales bacterium
CAGCACTCAGCACTCAGCACTCAGCACTCAGCACTCAGCACTCAGCACTCAGCACTCAGCACTCAGCACTCAGCACTCAGCACTCAGCACTCAGTCCTACATCCCCCCCAGACACAGATACTTGATTTCCAGGTATTCCTCGATGCCGTGGCGGGAGCCTTCCCGGCCCAGGCCTGCTTGCTTCATGCCGCCGAAGGGCGCCATTTCATTGGAGATGAGGCCCGTGTTGGCGCCCACCATGCCGTACTCCAGGGCTTCGCCGACGCGGAAGACCCGGGCCACGTCCCGGGTGTAGAAATAGGACGCCAGACCAAATTCCGTGGCGTTGGCCAGGGCGATGGCCTCTGCTTCATCAAAGAAGCGGAACAGGGGCGCCACCGGGCCGAAGGTTTCTTCCCGGGCGCAGCGCATGTCCGCCGTTACGTCCGCCAGCACCGTGGGTTCAAAGAAGGTGCCACCCAGGCTGTGGCGGCCGCCGCCGGTGAGAATGCGGGCGCCCTTGGCGAGGGCATCGGCGATGTGTTCTTCCACCTTGGACAGGGCCTGGCCGTCGATCAGCGGCCCCTGCATCACGCCGGCTTCCAGGCCGTTGCCCACCTTCATGTCCCGGACCTTCGCCGCCAGCCTGGTTGCGAATTCCTCATACACGCCGTCCTGCACCAAGAAGCGGTTGGCGCAAACGCAGGTCTGGCCGGTATTGCGGTACTTGGAGACGATGGCGCCTTCCACGGCGGCGTCCAGGTCCGCGTCGTCGAAGACAATGAAGGGTGCGTTGCCCCCCAGTTCCAGGGACAGCTTCTTCACCGTGTCGGCGCTCTGGCGCATGAGCAAGCGGCCGATTTCCGTGGAGCCGGTGAAGGAGAGTTTTCGTACGATGGGGCTGGCGGTGAGTTCCCCGCCTATGGCCACCGGATCGCCGGTGATGACGTTTATGACACCCGGCGGGAAGCCGGCCCGGTGGGCCAGTTCCGCCAGGGCCAGGGCCGTCAGCGGCGTCTGTTCCGCCGGCTTCACCACTACCGTGCAACCGGCGGCCAAGGCCGGTGCCACTTTGCGGGTAATCATGGCCATGGGGAAATTCCAGGGTGTGATGGCCGCGCAGACGCCGATGGGCTGCTTCAGGACCAGCAGGCGCTTGTCGCCGGTGGGCGCCGGGATGGTCTCACCATAGACCCGCTTGGCTTCCTCGGCGAACCACTCCACGAAGCTGGCACCATAGGCCACCTCACCCTTGGCCTCCGCCAGGGGCTTGCCCTGTTCCAGGGTCATGAGCCGGGCCAAATCACCGCCATGATTGAGCATCAGGTCGAACCAGCGCCGCAGCACGGCGGCCCGCTCCTTGCCGCTTTTGGCGCGCCAGGCCGGCCAGGCCCTGTCGGCGGCCTGGATCGCCCGGCGGGTTTCCGCCGCGCCCATGTCGGGCACCTCCCCCAGGATGGCGCCGTCGGCCGGGTTGGTGACGGCGAAACTGGCGCCGCTGTCCGCGTCGCACCAGTGGCCGTCGATATAGCACTGGCTGGCGAGCAGCAGCTGATCGTCGAGTTGCATGGTGTGGTGTCCGTTTGGATAAGTGCGGCAGTTTAGGCGAATTCCGGAAAATACGAACCCCGTTCGTAGTTCGTAGGTCAGGTTGCGCAGCAAGCTGACATCTGCCGAGGGTTGGTGTCAGGTTTCCTGCGGAAACCTGACCTACGGCAGCGGCCTTCCCATGGATCGTGAAATTTTTTCTGCGGCGGCGCACAATACGCGGCTTACCAGGAGTGCACGCATGTACATCGTTGCAGACAAGAAGGATCAGGTGGGCATCATCACCCTGATGCACCACGAAAAACGCAATGCCCTGTCCCGGGCACTGATTGAAGAACTGATGGAGGCCATGGAGTGCCTGCGGGCGGAGAAAGTCCGCGCCCTCATCCTCACCGCCGGCATGGAGGCCAAGGTCTGGTCGGCGGGGCACGATATCAATGAGCTGCCAGAAGGGGAGGACCCGCTGCTGTATTCCGACCCCCTGGAGCAGTTGCTGCGGGCCGTGCGCCACTTTCCGGCGCCGGTCATCGCCATGGTGCATGGTACGGTGTGGGGCGGCGCCACGGATCTGGTGCTGTCCTGCGATCTGGTGACCGGCGACGATACCTGCTCCTTTGCCATTACGCCGGTGAACCTGGGGCTGCCCTACAACACCGTGGGCACCTTGAATTTCATGCGCCGTCTGCCGCTGAACGCCGCCAAGGAAATGATGTTCACGGCCCGCCCCATCACGGCGGAGGAGGCGGAACGCTGGAGCCTGCTCAACCACCGGGTGCCGGCCACGGTATTGGAGAGCTATACCCTGGATCTGGCCCAGCGCATTGCCACCAAGGCGCCCCTGGCCGTCTCCGCCATCAAGGAGCAACTGCGCATGCTGGGGGACTCAGCGCCTCTGCAGCCGGGCATCTTCGAGCGTATTCAGGAACTCAGGAACACGGTGTACAAGAGTGCCGACTATCTGGAAGGCATCCGCGCCTTCAAGGAAAAGCGCAAAGCCCATTTCATCGGGGAGTAGGTTCAAGGCAGCGTAGCGGCCCGCTGATTTGCTGCCGAGGGCCGACGGAGGTCCGGGGCGGTGTTGTGGGTCGGAACTTGTTCCGACATGAGCCGTGGTCGGTACAAGTTCCGACCCACAACAGGTAGATACGGCGCTTTGTCAGGCCTGGAAGAAGGCCTCCAGACTCTCGAACACCTGGTGGTCGGCGCCGTGGCGGCGCACGGCCAGCACGTCTTCCAGTTTTTCCACCTGGGCAATCATCTGGGGCAGGCGCTGGTCGTCGTTTACCAGCAGCCAGATGCGGCTGGTGGCGCCGTTTCCCACCGGCATGCACAGGATGCCGTCCACGTTGAAGGCGCGGCGGGAGAACAGCCCCACCACGTGGGACATGACGCCGGCGTGGTTATTCACGTCGATTTCCAGCACGGCATGGGCTTGTTGGGTGGCTCTCATGGCTTAGTCTCCAATCATTTCGCGGTTGGCGGCGCCGGGGGGCACCATGGGATAGACCTTTTCATGGATGTCGATGCGGGCGTGGATCAGGCAGGGACCGGGCTTCTTGATGGCCGCCGCCAGGGCCGCCAGCGGATCTTCCGCTTCCGACAGATCCACCGCGTCCATGCCGAAGGCCCGGGCCACGCCGATGAAGTCCGGCGTGTGGTGGAACTTGGAAGCATAGATGCGCTCGCCGTAGAACATGGTCTGCTGCTGGTGCACCAGGCCCAGGGACGCGTTGTTCATGAGCACCAGTTTCACATTGAGGTTTTCCTCGGCGGCGGTGACCATTTCCTGCACGTTCATGAGGATGGAACCGTCGCCGGAGAAGCACACTACGGTGCGTTCCGGCTGGGCCAGGGCGGCGCCCATGGCCGCGGGGAAGCCGAAGCCCATGGTGCCTAAGCCCCCGGAAGTGAGCCACTGGCGCGGCCGGCGCAGGGGGTAGGCCTGGCACACCCACATCTGGTGCTGGCCCACGTCGGTGGCGATGACCGCCTCGTCGTCCAGGCAATCCGCCACGGCCTTGATGAGGCCGAAATGAGACAGCGGGTCGTCAAGGTTGGGGCGGCTCACCGGATAGGCCGCCTTCAGACCATTGACGCGGGCATTCCAATCGGTGTTGTCCGTGGCGTTCACCAGGGGCAAGAGGGCCGTGAGAGCCTCGGTCACGTCGGCGGCGATGGCCACGTTGGTGGCTTTGAGCTTGTCCAGTTCCGCCGGGTCGATGTCGATATGGATGATCTGGGCGTGGGCACAGAATTCCGCCAGCTTGCCCGTGGCCCGGTCATCGAAGCGGGCACCCACGGCGATCAAGAGATCACACTCGTCCAGGGCCAGGTTGGTGTAGCGCGGGCCATGCATGCCCAGCATGTGCAGCGATAGCGGATGGTCCACCGGCATGGTGCCCAGGGCCATCAGGGTCATGGTGGTGGGCAGATTGGCCTTCTCGGCCAGCTGCACCGCCAGGGCGGAGGCCGCAGAATGCACCACGCCACCGCCCAGATAGAGCACGGGACGTTTGGCGGCATTGATCAGGGCGGCGGCGGCGGCGATCTTGTCGGCGTCGGCCGGCGGCACCGGACGGGCGCGGCCCGGTTCCGGCCACTCGCTGATGTCTAGTTTGGCGTTCTGCACGTCCTTGGGGATGTCGATCACCACCGGGCCGGGACGGCCGGAGGCGGCGATCTCGAAGGCGCGGGGGATGACCTTCAGCAGTTCTTCCACGGAGGACACCAGGAAGTTGTGCTTGGTGATGGGCACCGTGAGGCCGTAGGTGTCCACTTCCTGAAAGGCATCCGTGCCAATCATGGCCTGGGGCACCTGGCCGGTGATGGCCACCAGCGGGATGGAATCCAGCTTGGCGTCGGCAATGGCGGTGATCAGGTTGGTGGCGCCGGGGCCGGAGGATGCCAGGCACACGGCGGGCAGGCCGGTGACCCGGGCCATGCCCTGGGCCATGAAACCGCCGCCCTGCTCGTGGCGCGCCAGCACGTGGTGAATCAGGGTGGACTGGGACAGGGCATCATAGATGGGCAGGATGGCCCCGCCGGGGATGCCGGCGAGGGTGCGGATGCCCTGGCGTTCCAGGAGGCGCACGGTGATCTGGGCGCCGGTCAGTGTTTCGGTCATGAAATTCTCCTCGGTTGGATATTCTGTGGCGCCGGGGAGGCTTCAAAAACGAAAACCCCCGCCGGTTTGCGCCGACGGGGGTTTGGAATCCGGTACTGCCTGGCTTATCCGACCCGCGACGGCGCGTGCGCTACCGTTACTACGGCGACGCCTACGACGACCATTACGTCTGCTACGACCAATGCCCGGCCACGCCCGATGGGGGCAGAAAGCAGAGAGGCAAGGGTCAGACGGCTCATGGCGGTCAGGGGGAAAGTTCGGTAGGGCGAGACTATGCAGAAAACCGGGGAGGAATGCAAGCGGGGCAGGGGTGTTGCGAAAATCTATAGTTCAGCGGGCCGGCAGCCCGGCCTCCAGTTCTGCGCATGGGTGATGGCGGCAAGCAGCCATTATGCACTGTCCCCAGTTATGGATAGCTGCTCATAACAGCCAAGAAGAGTCATTCAACCGCTGACGCAATCAGGCCGGGCAAGACTGACTTCATGTCGATGACATTTGTACAGCCATGGCCGGTACGCTTAGATACCCGCCGTCTAGTCTCGGCTTGACTAGCAGGTACTTTCTGAACCGTTTCAACCTTGCAGCAGCCTCCGTGGCCTAAGTTGCCACGTCATCCAACTCATTGGGATCAAACTTATGTACGCCATTTCGCCCAGATCGCTTGGCTTGATACATCGCGTTGTCTGCGCAGCGTAGCAAGGCCTCACCATCCCTGCTTGCTTCAGGATACAGCGCATAACCGATACTGGCCTGCAAGTCGATATGGTTTCCCGAAAAAATGAGTGGTTCGAAAAGAGAATGGAGCAGGCGACTGACTGCCAACTCAGCTTCCTGCGTATTCCCCATTTCGCCCAAGAGCACGACAAATTCATCTCCTCCCAAGCGTGCCACCGTATCCTCACCACGAACTGATGCTTGAAATCTCCGGGCAACTTCTACTAATACCCTGTCACCCGCGTCATGTCCGAAAGTATCATTTATGGATTTGAAGTTATCCAGATCGACAAAGCAAATCGCCAGCAGACTTTGGCTGCGTGCGCTGCGGGCAATTGCTTGAGTCAGTCGGTCAAATAGCAGCGAACGGTTTGGCAGATGCGTCAGCGCATCGTAATTGGCTTTGTCTTCCAGAAAGTTATGACGTCTTTCTACCTCCGTGTCGTGTTGGTACAGAAGTTTGTGGGAGCGGAATATAGCCGCGCCAAGCAGACAAAGGCCTGCAACGGTGACCGCCAATGCCAAGCCCCAGACGTCCCTCCTTATCCGGTCCATATCTTGGGCATAACTGTCGGCTGAAATATCAACACGAACCCAGCCAACACTTACTCCGACCTCGACGATATGCCAAACCGCAATGATATTTGGGCGAACCACTTCAAATATATGCTCGGCTTGAGGAGGCTGAACTCTCTGAAGATCGAAAGCCGGATGTGCTGGAGTATCGGGTGAACGGCCATGAACATAGCCTAACACTTGGCCTTGGGTGTCAATTACGAAAGCAGAACTCACATTTGGATTGGCCACTGTTTGTAACAGGCGCCCCTCTAGCGCCCCGTAATCTCTACGTACCAACTCAGTTGCGACTGCATTGGCTAGACCCTCCGCAATCAAATGACCGTCCCGCAGTTGATATTTCTGAACCATATCACTGCTGCTTTGGATGAACCACAAAGCAGAGGCGACCAAGAGAACAATTCCTCCTAATGCTGTCAGAACTACCGGGAGCAAGAATCGTGTGGTGGCAACTCTCAACAACTCAACCTCCGCGAATGGAAAATTTCTCGAGTTTGAGTTGCTCTAATCTCTTATAGTCGCGGGCGTAATCGGCGCGAATAGGCTGGGCGATCTGAATTACTTTCAGCAAGCCGCGGCCGTTTGGATCGGCTGCCATACCCAAGAATCCGGCAATGACTTTTTCGCGGACGCTCTGCTGAACGCGGGGATGCGCTGAGAAGGGGTGAGGCGTGAAATTGGGTGTGGTGAAGAGTATGCGTAATTGCGATTGCAGTTCTGTCGGCTCGTGGTCCAACGTAGTCTTGGCGCCTCCACCTGCCAGTGAGACGCCTAACGCCACCGCTCGATAAACGTTGCTATGCGATCCAAGATAATCAGCAGTGATATGGATATTTTTTTGGAAAAGAATCGCCCGCATCAGCAACGATGCTGCATAGGCATTCGGGCTAGGAAAAGCAATCGTAGCGCCATCGAGCTGCCGCACGTCATTGATCCGGCTATCCTTGCGAACCACCAGTACACCGGACAATTCCGACTGTTGGTCGCGCACCAGAGGCACATAGCCCGGTTGGCGTACCACCATGATCTGGTGATAAGGATTAAGGAAAACAAAATCTGGTTTGCCGGCCTGAATCGCCTGCTCGAATTTTGTGAAATCTTCCGGAATATCCAAGACAAAACAGAGGCCGATCTCTTTGCCCAAGCGTTCAAGAAACGGCGACCAGTCTTGATACAACTTGATCGCAGAAATTCTTGGAACAAGATATACCGAGTAGCTATTTTGGGATGACTGATCACCTAGGCATGAAGCCGCTTCGGCCGTTTGAGCAGTCAACATACCGGCGGCAAACAGGAGCAGAAAATAGCTACGTAACAGAAACATATCTCCCTCCTTGCGCTCCGCTTTCTCATCGTCGATAAATTGTGACCGCATATGATAACAGCTAACACGACTAAATGACTGGACTTGACCACGATTGCCTTGCCACCCGAATCGCATTCTGCCTGTTGGGCCGGCGGGGTGAACTTGGCAAGTTTTCGCCCAAAACCTCAATATTTCATCCACGGCAAGGACTGCTCCCGCTACTTTGCCGACGTTACTACTGAAAACCTGACCGGCGGCAAAGGGTTGGGAGCGGCATGGCACGCGTGGCCGGTTCCGGGTGGCCAATTTTCAAAGGGGAATGACCGCAACGGGCACGAACCGAACGTAGTTCTTTCGTGCTTGAGGCGCAGCAGCAACGCCTACGCCGGCATGGGGGCTGGTCAGGGTTGCACAAAGATGCGAAAGCGGCCTTCCCGGCCGCTTTTCGTCTGCGCGTTGATGTTTTGAAAACTGCCTACGCGTCGCCCAGCTTTGCCACCGCCTCCCGGATACGGTCCGGTTCGTCGTGGCGCAAGAGGCGGCCGACCCGGTTCCTGAGGGTGGCGAAGTCGCTGCGCAGCACTTCCTGCTTCACTTCCAGGATCTGGGCCGGGTGCATGGAGAAGGATTTCAGGCCCATGCCGAGCAGTAGGCGGGTGTACTGGGGGTCGCCGGCCATTTCGCCACAGACGGACACCGGAATTTCCGCCCTTGCGCCGGCCTGGATGGTGTCGGCAATGAGGCGCAGCACGGCGGGGTGCAGCGGATCGTAGAGATGGGAGACCGCCCCGTCGGTACGGTCGATGGCCAGGGTGTACTGGATCAGGTCGTTGGTGCCGATGGACAGGAAGTCCAGGCGCCGCAGGAATACGCCCAGGGCCAGGGCGGCGGCGGGAATCTCGATCATGCCGCCGATCTCGATGCCCTCATCGAACTTCACGTTTTCCCGACGCAACTGCTCCTTGGCCTGGCGGATGGCCACCAGGGTCTGGTCGATTTCGTGGGCGTGGGCCAGCATGGGTACCAAAAGGCGCACCTTGCCGAAGGCGGAGGCCCGCAAGATGGCCCGCAACTGGGTCTGGAACATGCTGGGTTCCGACAGGCAAAAGCGAATGGCCCGCAAGCCCAGGGCCGGATTGGGTTCCGTGCGGCCCTGGTTCGTTTTGTTGAGGGCCTTGTCCGAACCCACGTCCAGGGTGCGGATGGTCACCGGCTTGCCCTTGAGCGTGGCGGCGACGGTGCGATAGGCCTCGAACTGTTCTTCCTCGCTGGGCAGGGTGTTGCGGTTGAGGAAAAGGAATTCCGTGCGAAAGAGGCCGATGCCGTCCGCTTCCACTTCCTTCACCTGCACCAGATCCTGGGTCAGCTCGATATTGGCCTGCAGTGAAATGATTTCGCCGTCCAGGGTACTGGCCCGGGCGGTCTTCAGGCGTTTGAGCTTGGAGCGTTCGATCTCCAGTTCGCTCTTCCGCAGCCGGTATTCCTCCAGCACCCTGGCGTCCGGCCCGACGATGATGACGCCCTTGGTGCCGTCGATGATGAGCAGATCATCATCGCGGATGAGTTGGCGCGCGTGGTGCAGGCCCACCACGGCCGGAATGGCCAGACTGCGGGCCACGATGGCCGTGTGGGAAGTGGCGCCGCCTACATCGGTGATGAAGCCGCCGATGAGGTTCTGCTTGAAATGGATGGTGTCTGCCGGCGACAGGTCGTGGGCCACCACGATCATGGGTTCGTCGTTTTTGCGCCGGGTAGGTAGTTTGCCGGGCCGGCCCATGAGGGACTTGACCACCCGTTCCACCACCTGCACCACGTCCTGCTTCCTCTCCCTGAGGTAGGCATCCTCGATCTGGTCGAACTGCTCCACCAGCAGTTCCATCTGCTGCACCAGGGCCCATTCGGCATTGCAGCGGCGGGTGGCGATGAGTTCCCGTGGCACTTCCGTGAGCAGCGGGTCTTCCAGGATCATGGCGTGCAGATCCACGAAGGCGGAGATTTCGGAAGCGGCCGAGGTGCCGGCCTCCGCCGCCAGACGCAGTGCCGCCAGTTCGTCCCGCACCGCCTGCATGGCCGTGTCGAAGCGCTCCACCTCCGCCTCCACGTGCTTGGCCGGGATGACGTAGTGGGAAACCTCCAGGGTCGCATGTGACACCAGGTGGGCACGGCCGATGGCAATGCCGGGCGAAACAGCCAGTCCGTGGAGAGCGAAGGTCATTTGTTGGTGAGGAGTGAGGGGGGAGGGGTGAGGGGGGAAAAACTAAGGACAGGAAGGCCTGTCCAGCCACAGCCAGGGCAGCAGAGACGAGCGTCGGGTAGCGGCATGGTCTTTCCCCTCACCCCTGACTCCTCACCCCTCACGCTTCTCTCACTCCGATTCGCCGAAGCGATCCGCGATCAGTTTCAGGATGGCGGCCAGGGCGGCATCCGCATCTGGGCCGTCGATGTCCACCACGATGGTGGAGCCTTTGCCGGCCGCCAGCATCATGACGCCCATGATGCTCTTGGCGTTCACCCGGCGGCCGTTCCGTTCCAGCCAGACCTCGCTCTGGAAGGTGCCGGCAAGCTGGGTCAGCTTGGCCGAGGCGCGGGCGTGGAGCCCCAGTTTGTTTACGATCTGGGCATCAGACTTTGGCATCGCGATCCACTTTCATGTGCAGGACTCCGTCACGCCCGCCGCTGGTGGCGCGGGCCAGGAGGGTCTCCATGCCCTTTTCCCGGTAGGTCAGGGCGCGGATGAGCATGGGTACATTAACCCCGGAGAGGGCTTCGACCCGCCCGGGTTTGAGCAGCTTGGCCGCCACGTTAGCGGGCGTGGCGCCGTAAAGATCGGTGAGGATGAGTACGCCGTCCCCCTTGTCCACAAAATCCACCAGATCCTGGGCCAGGGGCAGCAGGTCCAGCGGGTCATCCTGGGCGGCGACGCCCAGTTGTACCAGTTGGGCCGGGCGTTTGTTGAGGACATGCACGGCGCACTGCACCAGGGATTCCCCCAGGCCGTAGTGCGTGATGAGCAGTATGCCGATCATGATGGCGAAAACCCGCGCGGCTCCTCGAAGACAAGCGGCGATTGTAACCGATGCAGGCAAGTGCTCAAGGCGCGGTGCAGCATATCCGGGGAGGAAAGGGTGCGGCGGATATGACAGATCCGAGGGGCGTTCAGCGTATGCCCACCAGAAATGCCGCCGGAGGCATGATGGGAATACCGCGCCAGGGGTGCAGCATGGTGAGGTGAGGATCACTGGCAACAATCAAGTCCGCCTCAACGGTTTCCGCCAGGGCAAGAAATTTGTTGTCCTTGGGGTCTGAGCAGTCGGACACGGCAAGCTTCACCTCGAACATTACCAGTTGTGCCCGGCAACCCGTCAGGAAGGTCTGGCGCAGAGCCGGTGTCATGTAGGCGTCGAATTTCGGGCGGGCCAGCACCGTTTCGAGTTCGGCAATCGTCTCTTCCGAAGCGCAGACCTCGAAATGCAGCAAGGCTTTCTCGAAGGCCATGGCGGGCACGGAAGACGGGCGAATGGCGGCGCTGACCAGCACCCCCGTGTCGATGACGATGCGCCTAGCGAAGCTCATGAACGAAGCGGTTTACGTCGTCATCTGTCAGCGTGCTCGCGTCGGTCTGAACGGCAGCCCGGTAGTCGGAATACCAGCGGGCTGCTTCCTCACGACGCCTGCGTACCGCTACCAATTCCTGCATGTCGTGTTCTGAGACCACGTAGGCGATGGCGCGGCCACGGCGCGTGACCTGGATGGGTTCCCGCTGGGAGCGGTCGATCAGTTCGCCGAAGCGGCTTTGGGCTTCAACCGAGGTGATGGTGATCATGGCGAACTTCCCTGAAGTAGCTAGTTCGGCCATATTAGCCGGTTTGACCAGGCGGGAGCAATCAGGACTTGCCCCGCCTTGCCGATATATCGACCTGGGCGTTGGCCTGGCGGGCGGCTTGCGCCACTTCCTTCGCTACGATGGTTTTGCCGATGGGAGCCAGGGCGATACCTGCCAACTTCAGGTGCTGGATGCCGAAGGGGATGCCAATGATGGTCACGAAGCACAGCAGGGCGGAGCCGACGTGGCCCAGGGCCAGCCAGAAACCGCCGCAGAGTAACCACAAAATGTTGCCGATGAGGCCCAGGCCGCCGGTACCGATGTCGTCCTCCTGGTTCAACTCCTTGCGGCTGATGGCTTCTCGGCCGAAGGGGAGAAACGAGAACTGGCCGATGACAAAGCAGGCTTTGCCCCAGGGAATGCCGATGACGGAAATGAACATCAAAAGGCCGAAAAACCACCAGGCCAGGCCCATGAACACGCCGCCGAGGATAAACCAGAGAAAGTTGCCGAGGGTGCGCATAGGGAATCCTGGAAAAGGTAGGCATTGAAACGCCGAGGCGCCGAGGCGCGGAGGAAAATCAGGGCGTTGCCTTGGTAATGGACTTCAGACAGAGGGGGGCGCCGATACCATATCCATCTTTGGTTCTCTCAGCGCCTCTGCGTCTCTGCGGTGAATAAAGTCTTCTTACAGCCCTTCTTCCACCACCTTCAGCATCTTGTCGCTGAAGGACAGGCGCTTGTGGAGATCGGGGGTGATGTGCACCACGCCTTGTTCGTCCACCCGCAGGGCCGAGGTGACGTTCAGGCGCTTGGCGTACTTCAGCCAGTCGGCGGCGCCGCTGACGAAGAGGGGTTTGCTGGTGGCGTCCGACAGCATGCCGCTGCGGGGGCCGGGGGAAATAAGCACGGTGACGCCTTCGGCGCCGCTGGAAGGTTGGCCGGTGCGTGGGTCCAGGATATGGCAGTAGCGCTTGCCTTGCAGTTCGAAGTAGCGCTGGTAGTCGCCGGAGGTGCCCACGGCCTCCCCGTCCTTCAGGTCCAGCACCGCCAGAGGGGCCGGTGCCCGGGGGTTCTGGATGCCGACGCGCCAAGGCTCCTTGCCCTTGGCGCCCAGGGCCATGATGTTGCCGCCGATATTGATGAGGGCGTTGTTGAGCCCCCGGGCCTTGAGGATGGCGGCGGCGCGGTCCAGGGCATAGCCCTTGGCATAGCCGCCGAAATCCAGGGCCACGGCCCGGTTACGGCTGTTGACCTTGTTGTTTTCCAGGACAAGATCGTTCATGCGCGGTTTGGCCGCTACCAGAGCCGCTAGTTTCTGCGGATCCGGCAGCACGGGCTTGAACTCGTCGTTGTGGAAGCCCCAGATTTCTACCAACCGGCCCACCGCCGGATCGAAGAGTTCGTCGGACTTCTCCGCCAGGTCCTTGGACTCCCGGATCATGAGGGCCATTTCATCCGATACCGGGATGTCCTTGTCGCCCTTTGCGATGGCTTCGTTGAGTTTCGTCAGGTCGGAGGGCTGCCAGGCGTGGAAAGTGTGGTGCAGGCGGTCGAATTCCCGCAGCACGGCATTCACGCCTTCCCGCGCCTCCGCTTCCGGCGCGCCATACACCAGCACTTCCACCCTGGTGCCGAAAACATAGGACTCCTGGGAATGCATCGGCGGCTTGCCGCAGGCAGCCAGCAGCGCTACGGGAAACAACAGGAAAATCAGGAAACGCCGAGACGCCGAGACGCCGAGAAATGCAAAGAAGGCTTTTCCTCGGCGCCTCGGCGCCTCGGCGTTGAAAATCAAAGACATTCCCGCTCCAGGGATTCTATGAAGAAATCCGCCACGTCGAAGCCGGTCTGCTGGGTGATTTCCACGAAGCAGGTGGGGCTGGTGACGTTGATTTCCGTGAGGCAGTCGCCAATGACATCCAGGCCCACCAGGAAAAGGCCTCGGGCAAAGAGGATGGGGGCCAGGGTCTCGGCGATGTGCCGGTCCCGTGCCGACAGGGGCCGGGTCACACCGGTACCGCCCGCCGCCAGGTTGCCCCGGCTCTCGCCGGCCTTGGGGATGCGCGCCAGGCAGTAGGGCACCACCTGGCCGCCGATCAACAGGATGCGTTTGTCACCTTCCGAAATCGCCGGCAGGTAGCCCTGGGCCATGATGGTGGCGCGGCCCTCCCGATTGAGGGTCTCGACGATGACGTTGCGGTTCGGGTCGTCCTTTTTGACGCGAAAAATCTGGCTGCCGCCCATGCCGTCCAGGGGCTTCAGGATCACGTCTCCCATCTCCTCGATGAAGGCCTGGATCACGGCCGGATCCCGCGCCACCAAGGTGGGGGCGGTGAATTCGGGAAACTCGCTGATGGCCACTTTCTCGTTATGGTCCCGGATGGCGGAGGGGCGGTTGAAGACCCTGGCGCCGGCGCTGGCGGCACGCTCCAGCAGCCAGGTGGCGGCAACGTATTCCATGTCGAAGGGCGGGTCCTGGCGCATGAGCACGGCGTCGAAGTCCGTCAGTGCCCGGGTGCGGACTTCGTCTGCCTTGTACCAGGCATGATCGTCGTCAGACAGTGTCAGCCGGCAGGCGCTGGCGCTGACCACGCCCTCGCGCCAGGACAGGGCTTCCCGCATGACCGCATGCACGGCATGGCCGCGTTTTGCCGCCGCGCGCATCATGGCGACGCTGGAGTCCTTGTAGGGCTTGAGGCCGGCCAGGGGGTCGAGGATGAAGGCGATGTCCATATTTACGAAAGTCGCGCGAGCGACTCACAAAGCGCCCCTCTCCATCGGGAGAGGGGCGGGGGGGTGAGGGAGCCGAGGCAATCAGTCATGCCGTGATCGGACGGGTGGGCACTATGCGTCCACCGGCGCGGTGCGCTCCAGTTCCAGGGAGGCCGCCAAGAGGGCCAGGCGGGCTACCACGCCGTAGGCGTAGAAACGGTTGGGCGGCGCATCCGGCGCGCAGGACGGGTCCGGCAGTGAGCAGCAGGTATCGAAGGCCAGGGGTTTGAAGTGCATGCCCGGGGCGTTGAGGTTCTCGTCCCGGCCCCGGGAGGTATTTACCCGGTAGAAGCCGCCCACCACGTAGCGGTCGATCATGTACACCACGGGTTCCGCCACGCCCTCGTCGATGGTCTCGAAGGTATGCACGCCTTCCTGGATGATGACGTCGCTGACCTGCACCCCTTCCTTGATGACAGACATCTTGTTGCGCTGCTTGCGGTTGAGACCCTTCACGTCCGCCGCGTCATACACCGTCATGATGCCCATGCCGTAGGTGCCGGCGTCCGCCTTGACGATGACGAAAGGCTTTTCCTCGACGCCGTATTCCTGATACTTGACGCGGATGCGCTGCAGTACCGAATCCACCGTGGCCGCCAGGCAGTCCTCGCCCACCCGCTCGTGGAAATTGATCTGGTTGCATACGCCGAATTCCGGATTGATGAGCCAGGGGTCGATACCCAGGGTCGCCGAGAAGTTCTTTGCTACCTCGTCGTAGGCGGCGAAGTGCAGGGACTTGCGCCGCGTGGCCCAGCCCGCGTGGAGCGGCGGGATGACAAACTGCTCGTGCAGACCTTGCAGCAAGGGCGGCACGCCAGCGGACAGGTCGTTGTTGAGCAGCACCGCGCAGGGGGAAAAGCCCTCCACTCCCAGGCGCCGGCCTTCCGGACCGATGCGTATCAGGGGCTCCAGCAGCAGGCTTTGGCCGTCCGGTAGCTCCAGGGCGGTGGGTGCCGTGATCTCCGGCAGCAGGCTGCCGATGCGCACATTGAGGCCGGTGTGGCGCAGCAAGGCCGCCAGGCGAGCTACGTTCTGCAGGTAGAACAGGTTGCGGGTGTGGTTTTCCGGGACCAGCAGCAGGTTCTTGGCGTCCGGGCAGATTTTCTCGATGGCCGCCATGGCCGCCTGCACACACAGGGGCAGGAAGGCCGGGTTCAGGTTGTTGAAGCCGCCGGGGAAAAGGTTGGTATCCACCGGCGCCAGCTTGAAGCCGGAATTCCTGAGGTCTACCGAGCAATAGAAGGGCGGTGTGTGCTCCTGCCACTGGCTGCGCAGCCATTGTTCGATGGTGGTGGCGCCGGACAGGAAAGCTTTTTCCAGATCCAACAGGGGGCCGTTGAGGGCGGTGGTGAGATGGGGTACCAAGTTCCGTTCTCCGTGAAGCATGGCGGCGGAGCCGCTCAGTGTTTTGAGCGGGCAATGGTAACGGTTTTCACCTTGCAGTAGTAGGAACGGCCTTGTGAGGCGAAGCAGGTGGCAAGCCTCGCAGGAAGCCGAGAAATGTGTTTCCCAATCCGTTCAGGAATCCGCGAATGTCATAAGTCGCCAGTCAGAGGCTTGTCGCTCATATAGAAACGGGAGCCGAAGCTCCCGTTTCTATAAGCTCTCCGCAGGAAGTCTTTCGGCAATCCTGTACATGGCCCCGTCGTATAGGTTGGCTCAGACTACCGACAAACTTCCCGTAGAGAGCTTAGTCCTCTGCGGATGTAGTTAAGCCGACTGGGCTTTGCGGCGACGGCCGATCAAAAAAGTGAAAATGGCGCTGGGGGCTACGGCAAGCAATTCGCACCGGCAGCCCGAAGGTCTGCACGGTGGGAGGCCTCCGGGGGGGGGGGGGGGGGGGGGGG
>JAYTVW010000066.1:0-15058 GCA_043743785.1 Rhodocyclales bacterium
TTTTCCCCTGCCTGATTTTCCATTGGCCGTTACTCCGCGCCGGATAATGACAAGTGACTATATCATACAGGGGAATTTATTTGTCTACACCCTCTCAGCTTGACCAAAGCCCGTAAATGGGTTTGTGTCGATTCCCCATGTTCGCATATCGACAAGCGCCCATTTGAACATCGTCGAGATTCGTTCTAGCTTCTTTGAACAGTTCGGTTCTGATTGGGGCGGGTCATTCATGGCGATAATTTCGGGTATTGTTTTTCCATGATATTTTGGGGTTCTTGTTAGATTCTTTGGTAGTGCTTTAAGAATCGTGAAGTATTCCCCCGCGATTTCTCGCTTGATTTCGCCTATGTGACAATCACCCATGATGGTGATGAATTCGCGTAGCGTCTTTTCGTACTCTTCAATGGTCTTTGGCGTTGGTGGCTTCTTTCTTCCTCCTTCCGCTCTTGTAATCAGGCTTTTCATGTAAGCCGTTACAAGTTCTGAATACAGTTTCGTTAGTTCTGACGGCCAGGGAAAAACGTTGTCCCGTACTCCCTTCAACTGCCCCTTGTCGTAAGCGGCTTTGACGACTCGTTTTGCGTTGTCACGGGGAACCATTGCCGCTATCTGCTGTTGGCTTTCATGTAGCTCGGATTCCAACTCTTCAATCCGTGATTTCAGGATGCTGTTTTTCCGATGTACTTCAATCCAAATCTTGAAGTGGTCAGGTGGGGGCGTTTCTTTGTCGTCAGTCATTCGGCGGAGGTCGGCTGTCAGGCGTGGCAAGTCCGCAATGAGCGGGAACGCCGCAAGTATGGCCTCATGCCGCTGTTCTGTGTTGAGACTGAAACGGACTTCGCGCTGATTCAGATGGTGCCGCAGGTCTTGGGGGATGACGAAGCGGAAGTAGAAGCCGCCGTGCTGGTTGCGGTAGAGGTGGGACGGGAGCCTGATGGACATGGCGAGTTCCGGTGCCGGTGTCACACCGAAGTGTCACACCTGAGTGGAAATGGCCAAGTCGAAAAGAAAAACCCCCTGATTGCTCAGAGGGTTATCTTTGTTCTGGTGGAGGCGGCGGGAATCGAACCCGCGTCCGTAAGCCCTAGACAGGAAGATCTACATACTTAGTCCGGTCATTTGGTTTTAGCCCTCACGCGCCGGCCGAACAGGCTCGCTTTGGACGATCCGCTAGGTTTTCGTGCCGAGCCACGCGGCTTGATTCGGCCTTATCTCATGTAAATGACTCTGTTGTAGTTTTTACGCTACCCGGCCCGTGAGCAAACCGGTACAGAGGCCAGCCGCCGTTAGGCGGCTAGAGCGAAACGCTCGTCGTTGGCAGTTAGAACTTTCCAGTTGGATTTACGAGGTAGCTGGTCCTCGGTATGCACTGTCCCGGTTCGCAACCCACGTCGAAGCCAGGTCGCCCCCATGCGAACGCAGATGGTAACAGATTGGCCGGTTTCAAGTGGCCGGCGTAAAAGTATTTTCCGGCTGTCTGGCTAACCCGCCGTGGCGGCCGTCGCAGTCGATGCAGTCACTTCAGGAGTTCGTCAAGGCCTTGGTGGCGTAAAGGCGCCAATTAAAACGGGAGCCAGCGCTCCCGTTTTTGCCAGCTTGGCTTGCCCGTTTTATTGGTCTTTGAGTCCGTCCGGGTGCGGCGGGAGGTGGGTCATCACGGCAGTATGGGTCCGTTGGCACTCGGCGATAAAGGCTTGATGGTTAAGCGTTCCGATGAATCGGTGCGACAGGTGGTCGCAGGAAATCCTGGCGTGCCTGCGTACAGCGGCAACATGGCGCTTGCCGTGATGCTTGTGCTTATGCTGCCCTATTGAAGGTGTCGCCGGAGCCTGGGTGTGCGTGTGCTCCGTCGGTAGGGGGTCGGGCAGTACATCATCGTCGGCAAATGCAAAGCCGGAAGCAACGAACAGACCGACCAGCAAGGCCGCAATCTTGGATTTCATAATGCGTCTCCATAATTGGCCAAAGCCCAATGTTGTACTGCGAGAGCGCATTATTGTCCGGTGCGTGACAGGAAAGCTGACAGTTGCTGACATCGATCAGCGATTCAAAGGTGTCCTCATCGGTCTTTGGTGTTGCTTGAACGCTCTTTCCAGGCAGCCTGGTGATACAGGGCCGCCAGCAGATCGGACTGGGTGAGCATGCCGGCGAGGCGTCGGCGGGCATCGACTACCGGGATGTGGTGCTTCCCGCCATGGCACAGCACGTCCACCAGTTCCATCACGGGGGTGTCCTGGCGGGCAACGAATACTTGGGCGACCATGATGTCGCCGACGATGGAGGGCGGCAGCAGCTTGGGGCGGCGGGCGCCTAACAGGGTCTTCAGGCGTTCCCCCAGGCCGGCGGCGTCGCCGGCTTCCACCCGTTGCAGGAAATCCCGGCGGGTCACCACGCCGACTACCCGGCGGGCCCGGTCTACCACCGGCAGGGCCTTGATGTCGTGGCGGGCCAGGATTTCCCAGGCTTCCTCAAGGCCGGTGTCGAACTCCACCGCCTGCACGTCCCGGGACATGATGTCGCCGCAGGTAAGGCCGCTGCTGCGCTGGAAGGCGTGGGCGGTGGCAGCGTCATATACGGCGACCAGATCGGCCGCGCTGATGTCCAGATAGGTGTCGAGGCGGCTCAGGGCGAAGTGCAGATCCTCGTCCATCAGGCCCGTACGGCGCAGGGGGCTGGGGTCTGCCGTGCGTTGTGGTGTAGCGGCTGCGACAAAGCCGTAGCGGCGGCCCTGCACCAGGTTGTTGAATATCAGCGCCCCCAGCAGCAGGGCCGTCAGGTTGACCGCCAGAGGCGCCAGGGCCGTGAGGAAGCCCTTGTGCAGGAATTCGTGACCGCTCATGGCGAAGAGCAGGGCTTGGGCGCCGGCCGGCGGGTGCATGCAGCGCAGGCGTGCCATGGCGAACAGTGTCACGGGCACGGCCACAAGGCCGGCCGCCAGGGGAATGGGTATGGCGGCGGCGCAAACCAGGCCGATGGCGGCGGCAAACAGGCTGCCGCCCAGCAGCGGCCAGGGATGGCCCAGTGGACTGTGGGGCAGGGCGAATAGTATGACCGAGGATGCAGCCACCGGTGTTACCAACAGCAGGGTTTGGGTGCCCTGCCAGAAGCCCGCCGTGAGGGCGGCCGTAAGGGTGAGTCCGAGCAGGGCCGCGAAGGCCGAGCGGCTGGCTTCCTGCACGGAGAACGTCGCGGGGCAGGCGGCCTTGAAGCGGCTGAACCAGCCGGGAATGGCGCTCATCGGGACACTTTACAGGGCGTGGGAGCGAAGAGCATACGCCGGAGAGGCCGGATTTCCTTGATGCTTGCCAAGACGACGATAAGCCGGCTGTTCCGGCTGGGGTCCAGGCAAACGCTTCGGCCTATCGGAGCGCCGCTCCCGCCGGGGTGGTGGCAGCCTTTGAGGTTGCCGGATATTGCCAAAGCCGACCTATGCTTTTTCCTGGACACTCGTTAGAATCGCCGAAGCTCAGGGAAGGATACCGGTCGCACATTCAGCCGGATCCCCTGATTCGCCCCAGGAGGAGACATGCTGCAAGCCGGAGATCCTGCGCCAGCCTTTGTCCTGCCCGACGCAGACATGGAGTCGTTCGATTCAGCGTGTCTGACGGGCAAGCATGTCGTGCTCTATTTTTATCCCCGGGACAACACGCCGGGCTGTACGCAGGAAGCCATTGCTTTCAGCGACCACGAAGACGAATTCCTGCGCCTGGGCTGCGTGGTGGTGGGGGTGAGCCGGGACGATTGTCTCAGCCATGCCGACTTCCGCGACAGGCACGGCTTGTCCATCCCGCTCTTGTCGGACCCGGACGGTGAGGTGTGCGCGCTTTACGATGTGTTGCAGGAAAAATACCGGGATGGCGAAAGTGAATGCCGGGTTTGTGTCGTCCGCTCGACCTTCATCATCGACAGGAAGGGCATCGTGCGCCATGCCATGTATGGCGTGACTCCCCGCGGCCACGCTGCGGAAATACTCGGGCTGGTGAAACAGCTCTCTACAGGAACAGAAAATGCAAATTGCCAAGAACACCATAGTTACTCTGAATTACCAGGTTTCCGATCCTGATGGCGATCTGGTGGATGCGGGTGAGCAACCCCTGGTCTATCTCCACGGCGGCTACGACGGGATCTTCCCGAAGATCGAGGAATCCCTGCAGGGGATGGGCGTCGGTGAAAAGCTGGAAGTCAAGCTGCAACCGGAAGACGCTTTTGGCGACTACGATGAAACCCTGGTGCTCATCGAGGCCGCCAATCTCTTCCCGGATACCATCGAGGTGGGCATGCAGTTCGAGCGCATGACGGAAGATGGCGAGGACGAGATGCTCTACACCATTACCGATATCGCCGACGGCAAGGTGGTGGTGGATGGCAACCATCCGCTGGCCGGTCAGGCATTGATCTTCGCCTGCACCGTGGCTGAAGTGCGCCAGGCTTCCGCCGAGGAGATCACCCACGGTCACGTGCACGGTCCCGAGGGGCACCATCACCATTGATCGGGTGGCCCGGTGCCACCGGGCGTGGCTCGCCATGGAACCGCCCAGGCCGAGAGGCAAGGGCGGTTTTTTTTCATGCTGATTGCCCGTGCCGGGCTTATCATGCCGAAACCTTAAGAAGTACGTGAAATAGCCGTAAACCCGAAACAGATGTGCCGCCGGTATCCGGCGGCGGGGAAACGCGCCCGGGGAGGCGCACAGACAACATGAACGCGATCGTGCCGGCATTTTCCCGGGACTTGTGCTCCTCCATCATTCTGGTGGTGGACGACACGCCGGAGAACCTTACGGTCCTGGGCGACGTGCTCCAGCCTCACTATCGCCTGCGCATGGCTACCTCCGGCCAGCGCGCCTTGGCCATCGCCGCCTCCGATCCCCAGCCAGACCTGGTCCTGCTCGACGTCATGATGCCGGGCATGGATGGCTACGCGGTGCTCCAGCACCTGCGTGAGGACAGCCGCACGGCCCATATCCCTGTCATCTTCGTCACCGCCATGGACGGCATGGCAGACGAACAGCGCGGGCTGGCCCTTGGGGCGGCGGACTACATCACCAAGCCCGTGCGCCCGCCCATCGTCCTGGCGCGGGTGCGCACCCAGCTGGAAAACAAGCAGATGCGGGACTGGCTGCAGGACAAGAACACCTGGCTTGAGGCCGAGGTGGCCCAGCGCATGGGGGAAAACCTGGTGATTCAGGACCTGAGCATCCATGCCCTGGCGCGGCAGGCGGAAACCCGCGACCCGGAAACCGGCAACCACTTGCGGCGCACCCAGGAGTACCTGCGGGTGCTGGCCCTGCGCTTGCAGCGCCTTCCGGACTTCGCTGCCGTGCTAACCGAGCGCTGGGTGGCCATGCTCGTCAAGTCGGCGCCGCTCCACGACATCGGCAAAGTGGGCATCCCGGACTACGTGCTCCTCAAGCCGGGCGTGCTGACCCCGGACGAATGGGAAATCATGAAGGGCCACGCCCGTCTGGGGAGCGATGCCATCGAACAGGCGGAACGGGACGCGGTGCAGCCCGTGGAATTCCTGCGCCTGGCCAAGGAGATCGCCCATTACCACCATGAGAAATGGGATGGCAGCGGCTACCCGGAAGGGCTTGCCGGCCGGGCCATTCCCATTTCGGCCCGCTTGATGGCCCTGGCCGATGTCTTTGATGCCCTCATTTCGCGCCGGGTGTATAAGGCGGCCTATTCCCTTGACGCCGCCCGCGCAATCATCGTGGGAGAAAGTGGCCGCCATTTCGACCCGCAGGTGGTGAGTGCCTTTGTCGCTGCCTTCGATGAATTCAAGGCCATTGCCGAGCGCTATTCGGACGAGGCTGACGCGGCGCTGGTTTTGGCACCGTCGGCGCTGGGGTGTTGAACCTTTCCATGGCGGGGTGTGCTGGCTTGCCGGCCCCGCCCGTTCCTGCAGACATGCCATGAAACCTATTTCCGAACTCAAACTCGCCGACATGATGAGTGCCGGCGTGCTGGATATCCTGCCGGGGGTAAGCATCGCTGCCGCCGCCCGGTTGATGACCGAGCGCCACATCTCTTGCCTCCTGGTACGGGAAAACCGGGAATTGCTGGGCATCCTGACCGAGCGGGACGTGGTGCGCCTGCTGAATGGACATGTGGCGGCGGATACGCCGGTGTCCCAGGTCATGAGCCAGCCGGTGCTGACGGCCCGTCACGATGATAGTTACCTGGACGCCTTCGCCATGCTCGGTGCCTATGGCGTGCGCCATCTGGTGGTTGCGGATGACCGGGGCTACGCGGTCGGCGTGCTCAGCGAGACGGATTTCCAGCGTTTCCTGGGCATGGAAATCTTCCGCAAGACCCGGGATCTGAGAGTGGTGCTGGAGCCTGGCGCCTTGGTGTTGCCTCCGGCGGAGCCTTTGGCCAATGCCCTGGCGCGCATGGCGCTGGAAAGACGGGATTGCGTCATCGTGGCGGAGGGGCGGCGGCCCCTGGGCATCCTGACCGAGCGGGACATGCCGCGGCTGCTGGCTGGCGGGGCCGACGTGGCGGCTCTGACTCTGGGGGAGGTCATGAGCGGTCCCCTGCTGGTGGTGTCCATCACCACGCCCGTGGCCGAAACGGCGCTGCTCATGGCGGAGAAGCGGGTTCGCCACATGGGTGTGCTGGACGAGCAAGGGGAATGGGCCGGTGTGGTCAGCCAGCATCGACTTCTTGAAGGTCTGGGCAAGGGCGTCCTGGAAGATGCCAGGCTCCAGCGGGAAAGCCTGGATCGGGAGAAGAACCGCATAGAGACCCAGTTGGAGATGGTGCTGGATGTCACCGGCGTGCACCTGTGGGAATTTGACCACGGCGCTGATCGCAACCAGTGGAGCGACTCCCTGCGGACCCTGCTGGGCCTGGCGACGGCGCCGGCCGACATGGCGGCTTGGCTGGCGCTCATGCATCCCCTGGACAAGGAAATGGTCCTGGCCCACATCGATGCCGCCCGTAGCGCGCCCCGAGCACTCTTCGAGGCCGAATACCGCCTGTGTGCCGCGGACGGCCGCTGGATCTGGTTCCATTTCCGCGGCCGGGCCGTGCAATGGGACGACGCGGGAAAGCCGATGCGCACCGCCGGCATCATGGTGGACGTCACCGAGCGCAAGGCGGCCGAATGGGCGCTGACGGAACGGGAGGCGCTTTACAGTGCCATCGTCAATCAAGCGCGGGACGGCATTGTTCTCATTGACGCGGATACCCTGCAATTCGCCGAATTCAATGACGCAGCCTGTCGCGACCTGGGCTACGAGCGGGAGGAGTTTGCGCGGCTCGACCTGGGAGATATCCAGGGGACTTTGACGCCGGAAGCGGCGCGCCAGAAGGCGCTCACCTCCTTTGCGGTGGGCGGCGCCACCTTCGAGAATACCCATGTCTGCAAAAACGGTGAGCGGCGCATCCGGCGCATCTCCAACCGCGCGCTCAAGGTCGGCGGTCGCAACTATCTCATGGGAATATGGACCGACATCACGGAGAGCAAGCGCCTCGAGGACGACGTGCGTCAGCGGGAAGAATACCTGCGGGCGGTACTGGATAATTTCCCTTTCCTGGTGTGGTTGAAGGACAGGGAGGGGCGCTTCCTGGCGGTGAATACCCCCTTCGCCCAGGCCTGCGGCCTGCCCTCGGCGGCCAGCGTGGTGGGCAAGACCGACCTGGACATCTGGCCTCCGGATTTGGCGGCCGCCTATCGGGCGGACGATCTGGCGGTGCTGGAGAGCGGCTACCCAAAGAATGTGGAAGAACCAGGTACGCTGGATGGGGAAAATTGCTGGATTGAAACCTACAAGTCGCCGCTGTACCTGGACGGCAAGGTCGTCGGTACTGTCGGATTTTCCCGGGATGTGACGGCACGGCGGGAGATGGAGGCGTCCCTGCACCAATCCCGGCGTCGCCTGGACGACATCTTCGCCTTCCTGCCGGACCCGACCTTCGCGGTGGACCAGAATGGCTGCATCATCGCCTGGAACCGGGCCATGGAGGAGCTGACCGGTGCGCCGGCCGCAGCCGTGTTGGGCAAGGGCGACCACGAATATGCCTTGTCTTTGTATGGCGATCGGCGCCCCATGCTCCTGGATTGTGTGTTCATGGATGCGGAGGCCCTGCGGGCGAACTACAAGACCCTCACCCGTCAGGGCGATGTGTTTTACGCCGAGTCGTTCATCACCAGCCTGCGGGGCAAGCCGGCCTTTCTCTCCGGCGTCGCCTGCGGGCTCTACGATTTGGACGGTCACCTGGTGGGGGCCATTGAGCAGGTGCGGGACTTCACCCAGCTGCGCCAGGCCGAGGAACGCCTGCGGGCCAGCGAGGTGCGCTACAGCTCCCTGTTCTCGGCCATGAGCGAAGGCATCCTGCTGTTCGGCGCGGACGGCCGCATCCAGGCCTGCAACCCGGCGGCGGAACGCATGCTCGGGGCTCCGGCGGAGCATCTCGTCGGCGTGCGGGCAGATCATCCCGGTGGCGGGGTGCTGCGGGAAGACCTGACGCCCATGCCGGTGGCGGAACTGCCGGCGGTGAAAACCCAGGCCACGGGCCTGCCCCAGCGCGGCGTTACCCTGGGGGTGCCCCGGCACGACAAGGGCATTATCTGGCTCAGCGTCAATGCCGAGCCGATCTTCGCGCCTGGTGAGGCGCGGCCGGTGGCGGTGGTGTCTTCCTTCTCGGACATCACGGAGCAGCGGCAGATCGCGGTCGAGCTGGACCAGCACCGGCACCACCTGGAAGAGCAGGTGGCCCGGCGCACTGCGGAACTGGAGGCGGCGAAGCTGGCGGCAGAGGACGCCAACCGGGCCAAGAGCGTCTTCCTCGCCAACATGAGCCACGAAATTCGTACGCCCATGAACGCGGTGGTGGGCCTCACCCACCTGCTGCTCAGGCGCAGCACCGACACGGACCAGCAAACCAAGCTGAAGAAAATCGACGAGGCCGCCCACCACCTGCTCTCCATCATCAACGACATCCGGACATTTCCAAGATCGAGGCGGGGCGGCTGACCCTGGAGCGGGCGGATTTCTCCCTGGCCCAGGTGGTCGAGCGGGTCTGCGCGATCGTGCTCGACAAGGTGCAGGCGAAGGGGCTGGAGCTGGTGGTGGATATGGACCCGGCCCTGTCCCGGCCCTTGCGTGGCGACGCCACGCGCCTGGGGCAGGTGCTGCTCAACTTTGCCGCCAATGCGGTGAAATTCACGGAGCGGGGCTACATCCTGCTGCGGGGTGTTCTGGTGGCAGAGGATGGGGATGGCCTGACGGTGCGTTTTGAAGTGCGGGATTCCGGCATCGGCATCGCGCCGGAGGTATGCCGGCGGCTGTTCGCGGCCTTCGAGCAGGCCGACAGTTCCACCACGCGCAAATATGGCGGTACCGGCCTGGGGTTGGTCATCAACCGGCGCCTGGCCGAACTCATGGAGGGCCAGGTGGGCGTGGACAGCGAGCCGGGCGTCGGCAGCACCTTCTGGTTTACGGCCCGCCTGGGCCGGGGCGCCCGTTTGCCAGCGGAGAGTGGCGCGGAACTCCGCGTGGCAAGCTGGCGCGTCCTGGTGGTGGACGACACCCCGGAGGCCAAGGAAGTGCTGGCGGGACTGCTCAGGGGCATGGGCATGCGCGTGGATGCCTGCGATGGCGGTGCTGCGGCCCTGGTGGTCATCGAGGCCGCTGACCGGGGGATGGATCCCTACCGGCTGGTGTTCCTGGACTGGCGCATGCCGGGCATGGATGGCATGGAGACGGCGCGGCGTCTGTCCCTCCTGCCCTTGGCCCGGCCGCCGGCCTACCTGATGGTGACGGCCTTTGATGAGCCAAAACTGCGGGAGACGGTGCTTGAGCGGGGTTTCAATGCCTTGCTGCTTAAACCCGTCACGCCGTCGGATTTGCACGATGCCGTGGCTTGCCTGCTTGGTGGGCAGGGCATGGCACCCCGGCTATCCCCGCCATCGGCTGCGCCGATGGACAGCTTCCCCGGCGTGCGCATCCTGCTGGTGGAAGACAATCCGGTGAACCAGGAAGTGGCCATGGATCTGCTGCTGGACGTCGGTTGCCTGGTGGATCTGGCGGAAGATGGCGCCGTGGCCGTGGCCATGAGCGCCGCTGCCGAATACGACCTCATCCTCATGGATGTGCAAATGCCTGTGATGGACGGCCTGGCCGCATCCCGCGCCATTCGGCGCCTGCCGGGATGGGCGCAGGTGCCTATTTTGGCCATGACGGCGAATGCCTTTGCGGAGGATCGCGCCCAGTGTCTGGAAGCCGGCATGAACGACCACGTGGGCAAACCCGTGGATCCTGCGGCCCTGTTCGCCACCCTGGCGCGCTGGTTGCCCGGCCGCCGGCAGGCGCCGGTTGCGCCCGTCGTTTCCACCGGGGTCGCCGAGCCGGCTCCCCCGGCGGCCGATGGGCTGGCGGACATCCCGGGCCTCGATGTGGTGGAAGGCCTGCGTTACCTGGGCGGACGCATGGCCAGCTATCAGCGCATGCTGGGTAAATTCGCCGAATCCCATGTTCTGGATGGGGACGCCTTGCGCGCCCAACTGGCGGCGGGCGAACGGGAAGAAGCCCAGCGCCTGGCCCATTCCCTGAAGGGCGTCTGCGGGACCCTGGGCATGCCGCAACTGCGCTCCAGTGCGGCCGGGCTGGAAATGGCCATCCGGGAAGGGGCGGGAGAAGCGGACCTGGCGCGTCTGGTGGATGGACTGGAAGCGCAACTGGCCGCCATGTCCGGCGCCTTGCGTGGCCGTTTCTTGAAACGGCAAGCCGTGCCGACCGGGGTGGATTGGGCAGAGGTGGGGCGCGTACTGGTGCAGCTTGAGAGCTTGTTGCAGGATGACGACTATCAGTGCAATGACTTCTTCAGCCGCAAGCTGCCGGCCCTGCTGGCGGCCCTGGGGGAGGCTGCGGGGGAACTGGAACGGCGCATCGGCGCCTACGATTACCCCGGCGCCCTGGAGACCCTGCGCACCATCCGCGCCTCCCGGCTGGAACTGGCGTAGGTCCGGTAAGCAACCCGGTACTCTGTTGTGGGTCGGAACTTGTTCCGACATAAGCCGTTGTCGGAACAAGTTCCGATCCACAACGCCGACACCGTCAGCGCATGAGCGGCGGATGTTCGATGCCGCCGTACCAGGGGTGGGGGGCGAACTGCAGGGTCGGGGCTGAGTCGGCGTTCCGCACCGTCACCTTGGTCCAGCCCATGTAGGGTGAGCCATAGGTTTCCAGGCGTACAAAATTCTTCAGCACGGCGCCGGTGCGCGGATGTCGCAGGGGCTGATTAATTTGTTGAGTGTGAGTGTCGCCATGGACCAGCACCACCTGGCCCGGGAAGGCCAGGGTGAGATCCTGTAGTTGCCGCAGGAAGTCGCCATAGCCCAGGTTCTGGCGGCGGGCCTTGAAGGCCTCGAAGTCCGGGTCGGCCTGCATCATGACGAAGACCACGGTGTCGCGGTTCCGCTGGGCCAGTCCAAAGGAGTCGTCCAGCCAGGCCCGGTTGGCCTTGGCCCTGGCAACAAACTCGGGGCTGGGCCGGTCGCCGTCGCCGAAATTGTTGCTGCTGCCTGGCACGTTGAGGCCGACAAAAAGCACCCGGCCCCGGCGCCAGCGCACATTTTCCCGGTATTCCGAAAACTGCTGGTCCACGTCTCCCTGGCGTTCCAGGATGAAGCGTTTTTTGCCCAGGGTCTGGCTGTCCGAAAAGAAGACCTTGCGCAGGTGCTGCAGGCGTTCCATCGGATCATAGAAGCCGGCGAGTATGCGTCCACAGTCGGTCCACTCGTTGTCCCCCGGCAGATAGATGAGGGGGATTTTCGAGGCCTGGAAGATCCCCAGGATGTCGTCGTAGAGGGCGTCGTGGCAACTGCTGATGCCGTCCTTGATGTCGCCGTCGTGCACCGCGAATTCATTGCCGTCCCGGGCCATGGCCTCGATCATGCCCGGCAGACGTTCCCGTTCACTGCTGCTGTAGGGCGTGTCGCCGAACAGGGCGAAACTGAAATCAAAGGCCTGAGCTGGCTGTGCGGCCGACGCGAGGAACGCCAGAACAAGCAGGCGTCGCAGCATGGGCCAGACGAATTTGAACCGCAGAGGCGCAGAGGCGCGGAGGAAAAACATCTGTGGGGCGAGCTTCAGCCCGCCATGGCCGGATGAATCCGGCCCCACAAGAATACTGATCGGCAGATTCGTCAGGGTGTTCTCTGCGCCTCTGCGCCTCTGCGGTTCAAAGGGGTTTCCTGAGAACGTCATTCCGCCATCCGCTTCAGTTCGTAGAGGGCGGCCAGGGCCTCCCGGGGGCTGAGTTCGTCCGGGTCGAGGGCCTTGAGGCGATCTGCCAGTTCCTGCCAGGCGGTATGCACTTCCGGTTCAGGCGGGGGCGGGGCGAACAGGTCCGGCTGGGGGCCGCTGGCAATCTGCTGGTTTTCGAGTGAGCGCAGGCGCCGTTTGGCTTCCCGCACCACGGAACCGGGAATGCCGGCCAGGGCTGCCACCTCGATACCGTAGCTCTGGCTGGCCGGACCGTCTTCGACCGTGTGCAGGAAGACGATGGAGTGGCCGTGGCTCACCGCATCCAGGTGCACGTTGGCGCATTCCGGATAGTCCCGGGCCAGGGCCGTCAGCTCGAAGTAGTGGGTGGAAAACAGGGTCATGGCCCGGTTCTTGTCCAGCAGGTGGCGGGCGATGGCGAACGCCAGGGCCATGCCGTCGAAAGTGGACGTGCCCCGGCCCACCTCGTCCATGAGCACCAGGCTCCTGTCCGTTGCCCCATTGAGAATGGCGGCGGCTTCCGTCATTTCCACCATGAAGGTGGAGCGGCCCGACGCCAGATCGTCGGAGGCTCCAATGCGGGTGTAGATGGCATCCACCGGCCCCAGCCGGCAGGTGCGGGCGGGCACGAAGGCGCCGCAATGGGCCAGCAGCACGATCAGGGCCGCCTGGCGCATGTAGGTGGATTTGCCGCCCATGTTGGGGCCGGTGATGAGCAGCATGCGCCGGGTGGCGGAAAGTGCTGCCCCGTTACTGATGAAGGTGTCGATCTGGCGTTCCACCACCGGGTGCCGGCCGGCCTCGATGTCGATGACGGATTCCGCCACGAATTCGGGCCGCCGGTAGTCGTGGCGCACGGCGGCGTCGGCGAAGGCCGAGAGGCCATCCAAGAGGGCGATGGCCCGGGCGATGCGCTGCAGGGTGCCAATGTCGCCGGCCAGCCGGGTGAGGATGTCCTCATAGAGCTGCTTTTCCCGGGCCAGGCCCCGTTCCTGGGCAGAGAGAGCCTTGTCCTCGAAGGCCTTCAGTTCCGGCGTAATGTAGCGCTCGGCGTTCTTGAGCGTCTGCCGCCGACGGTAGTCCTCCGGAATCTTGGAAACGTTGGCGTGAGTCACTTCGATATAGAAGCCATGCACCTTGTTGAACTCCACCTTGAGGGTGGAAATGCCGGTGCGTTCCTTCTCCCGCACCTCCAGGTCCATGAGAAAAGCGCCGCAATTACGGTTCAGTGCCCGCAGTTCGTCCAGGTCCGTATCGAAGCCGTCGTTGATGACGCCGCCGTCCCGCACCATGGCCGAGGGTTCCGGCAGAATGGACGCGGCGAGCAGTTCCAGGCAATCCCGGGGCGTGGCGAGATCCGCCAGCAAGTTGGTCAAGAGCGCAGCAATCGCCTGGCCGCCGGGGGCCATTTCCGCCCGCAGGGCATCCAGGCGCCGGAGGCTGTCCCTGAGTCCTGCGAGGTCCCGCGGGCGGGCACTCCTGAGCGCGATGCGCGCTGTGATGCGATCCACGTCGGCGATACCCCTGAGCAGCTTATGCACGCCATGCCAGGGACCGTTACCCGCTTCCCCCACCAGTTCCGCCACCGCGTCGTGGCGGGCGGCTGCTTGGCTGCGTTCCGCCAGGGGGTGATGCAGGCAGTGGCGCAGCCAACGGGAGCCCATGGAGGTGGCGCAGGTATCCAGCAGGGACAGCAGGGTCGGGGCGGGCTCGCCCCGCAGGGTTTCGGAAATCTCCAGGTTTCGCCGGGTGGCCGCATCCAGGCGCAGGTACTGGGCATCGGTTTCCACCGTGAGGCCCGTGACGTGGGCCAGGGCCTGGTTCTGGGTGGTGCGGGCGTACTCGTAGAGGGCGCCCGCAGCGGCCAGCCCAAGCGTCAGGCCTTCCGCGCCGAAGCCCGCCAGATCCCGGGTGCCGAAGTGATTCGACAGGGCGCGGGCGGCGTTCTCCGCATCGAAATGCCAGTCCGGCAGGCGCTTCATGGAGGCCCTGCAGTCCGGCAGGGACAGGTTCAGCACGTCCGGCGTCAGCACTTCCGCGGGCTTGAGGCGTTCCAGTTGGGCCGGCAACTGGGTGGCGGCGCATTCCGTGGCCCGCAGGTCGCCGTTGGCCAGATTCAGCCAGGCCAGGCCCAGGCGGCCCTTGGCGGCGGTGAGGGCCAGGAGCAGGTTGTCGTTCTTGTCGTCCAGCAGGGCTGCGTCCGTAAGGGTGCCCGGCGTGACAATGCGGGCGACGGCCCGTTCCACGATACCCTTGCTGGTGGCTGGGTCGCCGATCTGCTCGCAGATGACCACCGACTCCCCGAGCTTCACCAGCTTCGCCAGGTATTGCTCCACGGCGTGGAAGGGCACGCCGGCCATGCGGATCGGTGCCCCCGCCGATGAACCCCGGGTAGTCAGGGTGATGTCCAGCAGCCGTGCGGCTTTTTCCGCGTCGTCATGGAACAGCTCGTAGAAATCCCCCATCCTGAAAAACACCAGCAGATCAGGGAATTGCGCCTTGAAGCCAAGGTATTGGCGCATATAGGGCGTGTGCTTGGACAGGTCGGCTTCGCCGGGGTGGTTCATGGGGATTCCGAAAAACGAGTGGGCGGCACGGAAATGCCGCGCGGGGGACGCATTTTAGCAGGCCGGGCAAGTCCGATGGCTGGCCCCCTGCAAGGCAGATTACGCGCCCGTGCTGTCGGCGTAGTTGCGGCCGATTTCCCGGACCTGGGGCATGAGTTTCAGGAAAAGCGCCGTCAGTTCCGGGTCGAAGCTCTTGCCGGATTCGGCGGCGATGTAGTCGATGGCTTGTTGCAGGGTCCATGGGCGCTTGTAGGGGCG
>JAYTVW010000067.1:0-52286 GCA_043743785.1 Rhodocyclales bacterium
TTTTCCCCTGCCTGATTTTCCATTGGCCGTTACTCCGCGCCGGATAATGACAAGTGACTATATCATACAGGGGAATTTATTTGTCTACACCCTCTCAGCCCAACCCAACCTTGGAGTCCTCCGCCAAGACCCTCCTGGACCAAGCCAAGGAAATGATCGGGGCAACCCTTTGGGAAGCCGCCGTTGCCCTCGGTAATCAGGACGAGGCTGAACGCCGACACCAACAGGCTAAGGCTCTCAAAGTGCCCGGCTGGATGCTCGATTCGACGGAAACCCAGGTCCACGCTATTCAGGCGCTCCAGGCCAGGATCGCCCCTTTGATCGTATATAACGGCTAACGCTCTCCAGAAAACGCACGCGACCGGGAGGGCTGTCTCCAGGCGAAAGCCCTTCACCCCGCCCTGATCGGCCTCGCCACTCCCTTCCGCCCGGCCCCGCTTGTGCCGGGCAGGGCCAGCAGCTACTATCCACAGCCCCTTCCAATCCACTCCTGCTCCCATGCACCTCGAAATCGACTGTCTTGTCATCGGCGCCGGTGTCGTCGGGCTGGCGGTGGCGCGGGAACTGCAAAGCCGGGGCCGGGAGGTGGTGGTGGTGGAAAAGGAAAGCCGCTTCGGCACCGAAACCAGCAGCCGCAATTCGGAAGTCATCCACGCCGGCATCTACTACGCCCCCGGGTCGCTCAAGGCCCGGCTGTGCGTGGAAGGTAAGGCCAGCCTCTACGACTGGTGCGAGCGCCAGCACATCCCGCACCGCAAGATCGGCAAGCTCATCGTCGCCATCGACGCGGCGGAAATCGCCACTCTGGAGAAGTACCGGGCCCGGGCGGAAGCCAACGGGGTGCATGATCTGGAATGGATGGATGCCGCCCAGGTCCGGGTACTGGAGCCGGAAGTGAAGGCGGTGCGGGGCCTCTTCTCGCCCTCCACCGGCATCATCGACAGCCACACTTACATGCAATCCCTGCTGGACGACTTCGAGCAGCGGGGTGGCCTCTTCATCCGGCAGGCGCCGGTGCAGGGGGGCGCGGCCCGGGAGGGCAGCATCGAAATCCGCCTGGGGGACACGGAAGGCACCAGCGTCCTCGCCCGCACGGTGGTCAATTCCGCCGGCCTTTACGCGCCGGACCTGGCGCGGCGCATCGAGGGCATCCGGCAGGCAGCCATCCCGGAACCCCGTTACGCCATTGGCCACTATTTTTCCCTCGCCCGCGCTGCCCCTTTCAAGCGCCTGGTCTATCCCGTGGCCCGGGCCGGGGGCCTCGGCGTGCATGTCACCCTGGACCTGGGCGGTGCCGTGCGTTTCGGCCCGGACATCAGCTGGCGGGAGAGCATCGACTACCGCTTCGACGCCGGCCGGGAGGCCGACTTCGCCCTGGCTATCCGCAACTACTGGCCGGCCCTCCAGGACGGCGAACTGCAGCCCGCCTTCACCGGCATCCGCCCCAAAATCTGCGGCCCGCAAGACCCGGATCAGGATTTCCTCATCCAGACGGCGGACCAGCACGGTGTCCCTGGCCTCATCAACCTGTTCGGCATCGAATCCCCCGGACTGAGCGCGTCCCTGGCCCTGGCCCGGGAAACGGCCGAGCGGGTACAGGCCTGACACGTCCCCGCAAGGCACCGGGGCCGGCGTCCCCGAAGACCCTTGCGTTCCAGCCAGGATCCATCCACAGCTCGGTCCAAGACTGTCGGCAGTGTTTGCACTCCCGCGCCCACGACAGAAAATCTAACCAAGAAGCGCCCTTGCCTGCTGACTCAATTGATTTTTGTTAAAATTAAATCGGATTTTTCTTTGCGAATTATTAATACCACCCCGCAATGATAGTCACCTTCATGTCCCCGTTTGCAGTTTTTGCCCGCCTCACCCGTCGGCTCTGCTGCCTTGCAGCATGCACATTCAGCGCCACCGCCCAGGCAGCAGTCGTTACGCTGGACTTTGAAGGTCTTTCCAGCGGTACGCAGATCACCTCCCAGTTTCAGAATCAGGGCGCGGCGTTCTCGCCGAGCCATGTTTCGCTGTCTTCAACGGTCCCAACACTGAGCCCGTCTCCGGCCTCAATCAAGTTGTTTTCTACAACGATATCAACCAGTCAGTCGCAGGCACCGGCACTAAAACAAACCAACGAAACTCCCATCCACAGGAAGCCACCATGACCCTGAACAAGCTCTTGGGCCCACTCCTCGGCCTGATCCTGGCGGGCGCTACCCTGCTCCCGCTCAACGCCTCCGCAGCCCTGGTTTCCCACTGGAAATTCGAGGGTAATTTCAATGACGAGGTTGGCGGCAATTCCGGTTCGGCTGCGGGCACGACGGGCAGTTTTCAGGCGGGCATGGATGGCCAGGGCTGGAAAAGTGCGGGCCAGGGCAGCGTTGCGCTGGTTCCCGACGCCAACAATCTGGATGTCAGCCAATTCACCATTGAAGCCTGGATCAAGCTGGACGGTCTCAATTTGTGGAACAGCGCCTTCATCTGGAAAGGCAATTCGGCCGGGCAGGACAGCAGTTCGCCCTTTTCCCTCGCGGTCCGTGGCACATTCGACGGCAACAATGCGGGCAAGCTGCTCACCACCATTGGCGATGGCAGCAACGGGCAGTACCTCCTCGGGCAGACGGCCCTCAGCCTGGGCGTCTTCCACCATGTGGCGGTCAGTGTGGAGGCAGCACAGTCCGTCTTTATGTGGACGGTCTCCTGGAGGGGCAAGCCGCCCAGACCCTGACACCCTACGCAAACACCACGGATCTGCAGATCGGCAGCATGCTGAACGTGCCCATTGACAACTCCCTGAACGGCACCATCGACGAACTGAAGTTGTACAACGCCGCCCTCAGCGCCAGCCAGATCGCCATAGACGGCCATGCCGCACCCGAACCCACCGCCCTCACCCTACTGCTAGCAGGACTCGCCGGCCTTAGACAAGGACACCGCAAGCAGGGCCGAACCTGATTGCTCGACGACGCCCGGCCTTCCGATTCATGGCAGGCCTCAGCGACCAAGGTCGGTTGCCCACCCTTGGCCGCCCCAGCCTGCCGCCGGCTTACTCCGTCCTGATCAGCCCCCGCCGGTTGAGTTCCGCCACCACCACCGTCGCGGTTTCCCGGTCGTAGGCTTTTTCGGCTTCCGTGAGGAATTCATAGGCCACCAGGTCGGGATGGAGTTTGGTGGCGTCGTCCCGGCGGGGGCCGAAGCGCCAGCCCTCGCTGATGCGCTTGGCGGCCCAGACATCGTGATTCACCCTTGCGATGGCTTCCACCGCGTTGCTGAGCAGTTCCGCCGCCCGGGCCATTTCCTGCGGACCCGGCACTTGCGGGAGGTAAGGCCCGTAGGGGGTGTCAATGCTGGCGTTCATGGCACTCTCCCGACTGCAGGCGTGGATATTCAGATTGCTCAATCTATTTCAGGATCGGGGGTCCGCCCGAAGACACCCGGATCGTGCCCTTCGCGGCGCAACTGACCAAGGCCCTACGGCACCCAACGCGAGAGCGGCGGAATACCCTGATTTGTCAGAAACACGACAAAATCCGCCCCTGGCGTCCAAAAAAAAATATAACGCCTTGATTTATAGTTTTTTTTCACGTGGCACAGCGTTTGCTGCATACCTTCCCGGAGGTAACACGGCATGGCTCAGGTAACGATCAACGACACCACCTTGCGGGACGGCGAGCAGACCGCCGGGGTCGCCTTCAGCGCCGAGGAAAAGATCGACATTGCCCGGGCACTCTCCGTGGCGGGGGTGCCAGAGCTGGAAGTCGGCATTCCGTCCATGGGCGAGATCGAGCGGGAGGTCATCAAGGCCATCGTGGCGGACAAATTGCAGGCCAAGACCATGGTCTGGGGACGCCTGTGCGAGGCGGACATTGCCACGGCCCTGGAATGCGGCTGCGATCTGGTGAACCTGTCCATGCCCGTCTCCGACATCCACATCACCCACAAGCTGCGGCGTGACCGCCGCTGGGTCCTGGACACCCTGGCGGAACTGATCCCCCAGGCCCGGGCGCGAGGCGCCGATGTCTGCCTCGGCGGCGAAGACGCGTCCCGGGCCGATCCGGAATTTCTGCTGCAGGTGCTGGAAGTCGCCCAAAAGGCCGGCGCCCGGCGCTTTCGCTTTGCGGACACCATGGGCATTCTCGATCCTTACACCACCCACGCCGCCATCACCGCCCTGAGAAGCCACAGCGACCTGGAACTGGAAATTCACGCCCATAATGACCTTGGCCTGGCCACCGCCAACACCTTGTCCGCGGTGCGGGCCGGCGCCACCCATATCAACACCACGGTGAATGGCCTGGGAGAACGGGCCGGCAACGCCCCTCTGGAAGAATCCGTGGTGGCCCTGAAGAAGCTCTACGGCATCGACACGGGGGTGGACATGCTCAGTCTGCTGTCCATTTCCGCCTTGGTGGAACAGGCCTCCGGGCGGCTGGTGGCGGCCAACAAGAGCATCGTCGGCGCCTGGGTATTCACCCACGAGGCGGGCATCCACGTGGATGGCCTCATCAAGAACCCGGAGAACTACCAGAACATCGACCCGCTCACCCTGGGCATGATCAACCGCATCGTCCTCGGCAAGCACTCCGGCACCAGCGCCGTGATCCGCGCCTACGGGGAACTGGGCATGGAAATGAGCGAACCCCTGGCCCGGGAAATTCTGGCGCACATCCGGGAATTCGCCATGATCAACAAGCGTCCGCCGAATACCGTGGAACTGGAGCACTTCCGGCGAGCGGCGCTGGGCGCCACGCCCCGATAACTAGTTTTCGCCCATGGAACGCTGGAGAACCTCCAGCACAACGCGCATATCCTCGATGGGCACCTGGCCTGGCGCCGAGGCCTTGTCGCCCACGGCGAAGGTCACGGACGAGCCGAAGGCCCAGCCGAACAAGCGCGTCAGGGAGCCATACGGCCCCATGGACATGCTGATAATGGGCAGACCAATTTTCTTGTGGCCTTCGAGGGTGGCCGACAACAGGGTCAGCACATCCTCAATGCCCTGGGGCATGACCGCCACCTTGGCGATGTCCGCACCAGCCTGTTCCGCTGCCAGGAGCTTGCCGACGATTTCGGCAGACGCAGGGGTCCGCTGGAAGTTGTGGAAGGAGGCGATGAGCTGGGCGCCACACTTTCTGGCGGCGGCCAACGCCCCTTGAAAATGGGCCGGATCGCTGCTCAGCTCGCAATCCACGAAGTCCACACAGCCGGATTCACACACGGCTTCAACCAGCGCCAGCACCTGGTCTTCAGAAATGCCGATGGGTTCTCCGCCCTCGCGGATGGAGCGACGGGTAAAAATGATGGGAATGCCTTGCGCGTTTTCGCGGACTTTCCTCGCCGCAGCCACCACCTGGGCGACATCCGCGATGGCCGCAAAGAAATCCACGCGCCATTCGATGAGATCAGGCTTTTTCACACAAACCGCCGCCAGCTCCAGAAGGAGCGCGGTTTCATCGCGGGCCACCAGGGGCGTACACACCAGGGGCACCTTGCCACCAGCCACCGGCTGGCCACGCAATTCTATGGATTTTGACAGTCCCATGACGGGGCCTCAAGAAGGAAAAACGGGATTATCGCAAGAAACCCGGCACCGAAGTCGCGCCCGAGGAACAGCTAGGTAAAGAGTTATCTGAAGACGAAAAACTGCAGGCTATCCGGGGAGGAAGAGGCCCTGCAGAGTATGCAATATGGGCAATGTCAATTTATTCTTTCTCGGCGATTCAGGGAATCTGGTGTTCCAGCGTAAAGCCCGCCCCGGCATCCTGCCCCAGGGCCTGCACCAGCCAGGGCAGGGTCTCTCGCAGTTGCTTCGGCAGCGTCCAGGGCGGGTTGACGATGAACAGGCCGCTGCCGTGCATGCCGAACCCTTCCGGTGAGGGCGTCTGCACGGTGAGGCTCACATTCAGCCAGCTTGAGGCCTGCAGAGCCTTCAGGCGCGGCAGCATCTGGCGCGAATCGGGGGTCTGCAGCAGGGGATACCAGACCACATAGGTGCCGCCGGCAAAGCGCACCAGACTGTCCTTGAGGGCGTCCACCGTACGCAGATAATCGGCCTTGATCTCGTAGGAGGGGTCGATCAGCACCAGGGCGCGCCGGGACTGGGGCGGCAGGACGGATTTGAGGCCCCCATAACCGTCCATGGCTTCGATCCGTACCTGGCGGCCGGCGTCACCGAAGGCAGCGTCCAGCAGACGATGGTCGCTGCTGTGCAGTTCAAACAGGCGCAGGCGATCATCGCGGCGGGCCCGCTGCATGGCGCACCAGGGCGAGCCCGGGTAGAGGCGCAGCTTCCCTTCCGGATTGAGGCCGCTCACCAGTTCCACGTAGTTGGCGATCAGGGGCGGCAGGTCGGCGCGGCCCCACAGGCGGCCGATGCCCGTATCGTATTCGACGTTCTTGCGCGCGTATTCACCGCGCAAATCGTAAATGCCGGCACCGGCATGGCTGTCGATGTACCACCAGGGCTTGTCCTTCTGGTTGAAGTAATCGAGCAGCGCCACCAGGACGGCGTGCTTGAGGACATCGGCGTGATTGCCGGCGTGAAAGGCGTGACGATAGCTGAGCATGGGTGTGGGTCGTGAATCGTGGAAAACGAGCGATGTTTCGAGCACAAGAGGGAAAAGCGGCTTCCCAGCCCGGCATTTAACCTGCTAATAAAAAATCCGTCCATTGGAAACCTGCTTTCCATGCTGCCAATGCGCTTTCGTTCGCTGCGGCATCCGCTATCCGCTGGCCACGCCTTTGTAAAATTTCGATAATTTCGCTACTTTCGCTTGACGAATTTTTTGAGGCGCCTATAAACCCAGGTTGTACGCCGACCCTATCAAAGCCGCCATGAATCAGCCCAAGGATTACCTGACCCCCAACGAAGTCGCAGAACTGTTGCGCGTAGCCCCGGTCACGGTCCGCAGCTGGGCCGCCAAGGGCATGTTGCGGGCGGAACTCACGCCAGGCGGGCATCGCCGCTTCCTGCGCACGGAAGTGGAAAAATTCGTGGGCAGCAAAGGTGTGCTTGCAGCGGCCTCGGCCTTGCGGGTGCTGATCGTGGATGATGACAATTTCGTTGCGGATTACCTGTGCGCGATTCTGGAAGCGACGGGCGCCGGCCCCGTCCTGGCCACGGCCCACGACGGCTTCGAGGCCGGCCTCAAGCTCGCCACCTTCGGGCCTCACGTGGTGCTGCTGGACCTGATGATGCCAGGCCTGGACGGCTTCGAGGTCTGCCGCCGCATCAAGGGCGACCCGGCGACCCGGTCCATCCGGGTGCTGGCCATGAGTGGCGCGCAAGATGAAGCAAGTCGCCAGCGCATTCTGGCCGCCGGTGCCGAATGCTTCTTCCCGAAACCCGTGGATGAGGCAAGCCTGCTGGAGACATTGGGACTCGTGGCCGCCCCCTGATAGGGTCTCTCAAGTAAACGCCACGGGGGAAAGGTATGCACCTTTCCCCCGTGGATTCAGACCTGCCGGACGCGGCCATAGGCCGCGCCGGATTTAGCTCAGAACTGCTCTTCCGTCAGTGCCAAGGCAGACGCGCCGCCTTCGGTCACGGTACGGGCCAGACCGGAGGCCTGGACCATGACGTGCTCGGCATAGAAGCGCGTGGTGAGGATCTTGGCCTGGTAGAAGGCCGCGTCGCCGCCACCGGCCGCCAGCAGACGCTGGGCGGCGAGGGAGGCGCGGGCCATCTGCCAGCCACCCGCCACGATACCCAAGAGCTTCAGGAAAGGCACGGCCCCCGTGGCCACTTCCCCACCCTTCGTGCCGAAATTGGCCACGATGTAATCCACACAGGCATCCACCGCCGCCACACCCTCAGCCAGCGCCTTGCGGATGACGGCGAAGTCGCCGCCGGCCTGGGCGGCCAGCTCCGCATCCAGCGCCTGCATGCTGGCAACAACAGCCTTGGCGGTGACGCCACCTTCCCGGGCGGTCTTGCGACCGATCAAGTCCAGGGCCTGGATGCCGGTGGTGCCTTCGTAGATGTTGGTAATGCGGGCATCGCGGAAGTGCTGGGCGGCACCGGTTTCTTCGATGAAGCCCATGCCGCCATGCACCTGCACGCCCAACGACGTCACGTCATTGGAGGTTTCCGTGAGCCAACCCTTGCACACCGGGATCATCAGGTCGGCGAAAGCCTGGTTGCGCTTCTTCTCCGCTTCATCCGGGTTGTTCCTGGCATTGTCCATGGCAGCCGCCACCACGTAAGCCAGGGCGCGCATGGCTTCGGTCTGGGACTTCATGAGCAGCAGCATGCGGCGCACGTCAGGATGACGGATGATGGACACGGAACCACCGCCCTTCACCGTCATGTCCTTGCCTTGGACCCGGTCCTTGGCAAAGGCCAGGGCCTGCTGGTAGGCACGGTCCGACAGGGCCAGGCCTTCCAGGCCGACGGCGAAACGCGCCTCGTTCATCATGATGAACATGTACTCCAGGCCGCGGTTCAGTTCGCCCACCAGGGTGCCGATGGCGCCGCCGTGGTCGCCGAAGACCATCACTGCCGTGGGGCTACCGTGGATGCCCAGCTTGTGTTCGATGGAGGCACACCAGGCATCATTGCGTTCGCCCAGGCTACCGTCTGCGTTCACCAGGAACTTCGGCACAACGAAGAGGGAAATTCCCTTCACGCCGGCCGGTGCATCGGGCAGGCGCGCCAGCACCAGGTGCACCAGGTTTTCGGCCATGTCGTGCTCGCCGTAGGTGATGAAGATTTTCTGGCCGAAAATCTTGTAGGTGCCGTCCTCCTGGGGTTCGGCGCGGGTGCGCACCGCCGCCAGGTCGGAGCCGGCATTCGGCTCCGTCAGGTTCATGGTGCCGGTCCACTCGCCGGAAACCATCTTGTGCAGATAGGTTTCCTTCTGTTCGTGAGTGCCCCGCAGCACCAGGGATTCGATGGCGCCCTGGGTCAGCATGGGACACAGGGAGAAGGCCATGTTGGAGGACTTCCACATTTCGCGCACGGCGGTGGACACCAGCTTGGGCAGGCCCTGGCCGCCGAATTCCGGCTCACAGGCCAGGCCATTCCAGCCGCTCTCGGCGAACTGCTTGTAGGCTTCCTTGAAACCCGGGGCGGTGGTAACCACGCCATGACTCCATTTGGCGCCTTCCTGGTCGCCCACCCAGTTGAGCGGGGCCAGCACTTCACCGGCAAACTTACCCGCTTCTTCCATGATGGCGTCGATCACGTCTTGATCGGCTTCCTCGTACCCGGGCAGGGCGGCGACCTGTTCGATGCCCGCCAGTTCCTTCATCACGAATTGCATGTCACGGATCGGGGCTACGTATTGGCTCATTTCTCACTCCCTAGTTGTGTGTTCCGCGTCGCAGCTGTCTGCGAAGCGGCTATTTATTCAAGAGATAACGCTTGTCGTCAAACGTGCTCACCCACTCCGGCCGATAAACCACCATCAGCGTCAGGCACATGCCGGTGATGAAGGTTTCCGAAAAAGCGAGCAACAGGAAATACGGGAAATACTGGGAAAACAGATAGTCGGCCGAATAGGGACCGGCCACCAGCAGCAACAACGTGGTACTCAGCCCGGTGGCCAGGATGGTGAAGGCCGTGCCAAAAAAGCTGACGACGAAGATATAGACGAAGAACTGCCGTGGCAGGAAGCGCTCCACAGCCTTCAGGACCAACCAGGACACGCCCACCGGCACCACCACCATCACCATGGCATTCAGTCCGTAGGTACTCCAGGCCAGGTGCGTGTTGAAACTGACGGCCGCCAGCACGGCGGACAGAGCCAGCACGGCCAGTTCCGGCCCGAACATCAGGGTGCAGGCGGACGCCCCCAGCAAGTGGAAATTGAGTCCCGGCTGGACACCGGCACGCATGCTCCACAACACCATCAGGGACACGATGGTGCCGAGCCACAGGTGTTGCAGGCCCGGCTCCTTCACGCGTTGCCAATCCACATGGCGCAGGCACCACAGCCACGCCAGGGTGAGCGGCAGGAAAGCCCCCACGTACCAGGCGGAAGCAAGCAGGTTCTCCGGATAGTTCATGTCCCGTTTCCTCGGGAAGCGAAGAAACGGACATTATGAACCGAGGAGTTCCCACTTTGCTCCCGACCTCTCGCCAGATATCTGTCTGTCGCATGGAAATCAAAATCTCACCGCAAAGACGCAAAGTGCCGCGAAGTTCGTAGGGCGGGCAAAGCGTAGCGTGCCCACGTCCATGCCAAGGTCCGGCGTGGGCAGATGAAACCTGCCCACCCTACAGCTTTACGGTGAGGTGTTGAATTTAGAGGGCTGCGGTGAGTTCCGGCACCAGGGAGAACAGATCACCCACCAGGCCATAATCCGCCACTTGGAAGATCGGAGCTTCCGGATCCTTGTTGATGGCCACGATCACCTTCGATTCCTTCATGCCCGCCAGATGCTGAATGGCGCCGGAGATGCCGATGGCGATGTAGAGGCCGGGAGCGACGATCTTGCCAGTCTGGCCCACCTGGTAATCGTTGGGAACGAAGCCCGCATCCACGGCGGCGCGGGAAGCGCCCAGGGCGGCGTTCAGCTTGTCCGCCAGGGGTTCCAGAATAGAACGATAGTTGTCGCCGCTACCCATGCCGCGACCACCGGAGACGATGACCTTGGCCGCACCCAGTTCAGGACGGGCGGACACCGTGAGTTCCCGGCTGACCAGCTTGCTGATGGCCAGGTCGGCACCAAGCGCCAGGGCTTCCACGGGGGCGCCAGCGCCCTCGCCTGCCGCGTCAAACGCGGTGGTGCGCACGGTGATGACCTTGACGGTGTCCGCAGACTTTACCGTGGCCAGCACGTTGCCGGCGTAGATGGGGCGCACGAAGGTGTCGGCGGCGACCACTTCAACGATGTCGGAGATCTGGGCCACGTCCAGAAGTGCCGCCACCCGGGGCAGGAAGTTCTTGGCGGAGGCGGTGGCCGGTGCCAGCACGTGGCTGTAAGCGCCGGCTTGCACGGTGGCAATCACCAGGGCCGCCAGGTTTTCTGCCAGTTGATCGGCGTACTGGGGCGCATCGGCCAGCAGCACCTTGGTGACGCCCGCCACCTTGGCGGCAGCCTCGGCGGCGGCGGCAGCATTGGCGCCGGCCACCAGCACATGGAGTTCGCCCCCCAGTTTGACGGCGGCGGTGACGGCGTTGAGGGTCGCGGCCTTGAGGGACTTGTTGTCGTGTTCGGCAATGACGAGAAGAGCCATGTCAGATCACCTTCGCTTCGTTCTTGAGTTTGCTCACCAGGGCGGCCACGTCGGCCACCATGACCCCTGCCTTGCGCTTGGCGGGTTCCGCCACCTTCAGGGTGGTCAGGCGCGGCGCCACATCCACGCCCAGATCCGCCGGCTTCACGTTGGCCAGGGGCTTCTTCTTGGCCTTCATGATATTGGGCAGAGTCGCGTAGCGCGGCTCGTTCAGGCGCAGATCGGCAGTTACCACTGCCGGCAGGGCCAGTTCCACGGTTTCCGTGCCGCCGTCCACTTCCCGGGCCACACACACCTTGCCGCCAGCCACCGTCACCTTGGAGGCGAAGGTGCCCTGGGGCCAGCCCAAGAGCGCCGCCAGCATCTGGCCGGTCTGGTTGGAATCGTTGTCGATGGCCTGCTTGCCGAGGATGACCAGTTGGGGGCCTTCCTTGTCCACCAGGGCCTTCAAGAGCTTGGCGACCGCCAGGGGCTGCAGCTCCACGTCGGTTTCCACCAGGATGCCTCGATCGGCGCCGATGGCCATGGCCGTGCGCAGGGTTTCCTGGCAGGCGCCGACACCGCAACTCACCGCCACCACTTCCGTGGCGATGCCCGCTTCCTTGAGGCGCACCGCCTCTTCAACGGCGATTTCGTCGAAGGGGTTCATGGACATCTTGACGTTGGCCAGATCGACCGCGCTGCCATCCGCCTTCACCCGTGCCTTGACGTTGTAGTCAATGACCCGCTTTACCGGTACCAGAATTTTCAAGCTACCCTCCTTTGTGTGGTATTTGCGGCGCCTGTCGTGCCCTCGCGCGCCCCTTATCGATTACTGCCTGGCACTTGCCGGATTCTGCGCCACTTTTGGGCGTCCAGCTTCCTCCATACCGTACCGTATGGAACGGAGCGTACGGTACCGTATGGTAGAATGCTTGTCAACACGCTCCGGAAGATTGCCATGACCACCGCCACTACCGATCACCCCCCCAAGGTTCAGCTGGACCGCAGCGCCTGGGTTCGTGCCGCCATCGAAGTCCTGGCAAAGGAAGGTATTGCCGGTGTGCGGGTCGAGGTTATTGCAAAACATTGCAAGGTCACCAAGGGCAGTTTCTACTGGCATTTCAAGGATCGCCATGACCTGCTGGAGGCCATGTTGCAGTACTGGAAAGAAGGCCGCATCCGGGACATCGTCAAGCAGACCCAGGCGGAGGCCGGCAAGGAGCGGGAACGCATCTTCCATGTCATCGATGTGTACAGCGCGGCCAGGAACCGCAAGGGCATGCACATCGAACTGGCCATCAGGGACTGGGCGCGGCGGGATCCGGCCGTGGAGGCGGTGGTGGAGGAAGTGGAGAAGATTCGCCTGGAGCGAGCCGGCAGCCTGTTCCTGGCCTGTGGCGTCCCGCCCTCCGAGGCTGCCAGCCGCAGCCTCTTGCTCTACTCCTACGTGTTTGGCCAGAGCCTGATGACCTTCGACCGGGAAGGCCCGGAGGCGGCTGCGGTCAGGCATCACATCGCGGAAATCATTGCCAAGGCCTGAGCGCGGCAGCGTCCCCCGGGGTGCCGGGAGCCTAAAAACAGAAGGATACCGTGGCAAAGTACCGTGCTCCGGTAAAGAACATCTGATATATTGCACTGCAACACCCGACTGTCTCCGGGGACGGACAGGCTCCGACTCCCGCCAGAAAGGCCACAAAAGCATGAACAGCGAGAACAGCATGTACAACCCGGTACCACTTGAATACATCGAAAATCGTACTTACGACGAAATTCGTGTCGGCGACTCCAGGAAGATCGCACGCATCCTGCGGGAAGAGGACATTCAGCTCTTCGCCATTCTGTCCGGCGACATGAATCCCACCCACCTGGATACGGAATTCGCCCGCCTCAGCGGCCACCAGGAAGTGGTGGGCCACGGCATGTGGAGCGGCGCCCTGATTTCCAACATCCTGGGCAATGAATTCCCCGGCCCGGGTACGTCCTACGTGGACCAGACCCTGCACTTTCATCGCCCCGTGGTTCTGGGGGACCAGCTCACCATCACCATCACGGCCAAGGAAAAGATCGACGCCAAGCGTCATGTGGTCTTCGACTGCCGGGGTGTGAACCAGCGCGGCGAAGCCGTGGTCACCGGTACCGCCGTGGTCTTGGCCCCTGCCGAAAAGGTCAAGCTGCCCAAGGTGTTGCTGCCGGAAGTGCACATGCACGACGCCCACTCCGGCTCCCAGCACCTGCTGGACATGTGCGCGGGCCTGGAGCCCATCACCATGGCCGTGGTCCATCCCTGCGACGCCGCCTCCCTGGCCGGCGCCGTGGGCGCAGCGGAAACCGGCCTGGTGATTCCCGTGCTCTTCGGACCGGAAGCCAAGATCCGCTCCGTGGCGAAAGAGGAAGGCCTGAACCTGAAGGACTACCGTATCGTGGATACGCCCCACAGCCACGCCTCCGCCGAACAGGCGGTGGCTCTGGTGCGCTGCGGCGGCGCCGAATCCCTCATGAAGGGCAGCCTGCACACGGATGAACTCATGGCGGAAGTGGTGGCCAGCAAGACCGGCCTCAGAACCGCGCGGCGTATCAGCCACGTCTTCCTGATGGACATTCCGGCCTACCCGAAGCCCCTGCTCATCACCGACGCCGCCATCAATATCGAGCCCAACCTGGAAACCAAGGTGGACATCGTGCAGAACGCCATCGACCTGGCCCTGGCGCTGAAGATCATGAAACCCAAGGTGGCCATCCTGTCCGCCGTGGAAACCGTGACGCCCAAGCTGCAATCCACCATCGACGCCGCCTCCCTGTGCAAAATGGCGGACCGGGGCCAGATCAAGGGCGGCATCCTGGACGGCCCCCTGGCCTTCGACAACGCTATTTCCGCCGTCGCCGCCAAGACCAAGGGCATCAAATCCGAAGTCTCCGGCGACGCCGACATCCTGCTGGTACCGGACCTGGAGTCCGGCAACATCCTGGCCAAGCAGCTCGAATACCTGGCCAACGCCCACGCCGCCGGCATCGTGCTCGGCGCCCGGGTTCCCATCGTCCTGACCAGCCGCGCCGACCCCATGGAGGCGCGCATTGCCTCCTGTGCCGTGGCCCTGCTGCTGGTCCAGGTCGCCCGTGACGCCGCAATCGGAGTAAAAGCATGAGTGCCATCGACGCCATCCTGGTCATCAATTCCGGGTCTTCCAGCATCAAGTTCGCCCTCTTCCCCCTGTCCGCCGAACGCCAAGTCCAGAAGGAACCGGCCCTGGCCGGCCAGATCGAGGGTATCGGCGCCGCTCCCCATCTGCGGGTGGGCGACGACACCGGCCGGGTGCTCACCGACTGTACCCTGCAACTCAAGGGGTCGGACCCGGACCAGCAGCACCATGAAACCTTCGCCCTGCTCCTGGACTGGCTGGAAGAGAACGCCAGCGCCTGGAACATCGCCGCCGTCGGTCACCGGGTAGTGCATGGCGGCGAATGCTTTGCCGAACCCGTGCTGCTGAACCGCATCCGGGTAGACGAACTGGTGAACCTCATTCCCCTGGCACCCCTGCACCAACCCCACAACCTGGGGGCCATCGATGCCTTCTTCGAACTGTCACCCCACACGCCCCAGGTGGCCTGTTTCGACACCGCCTTCCACCGCACCAAGCGCAAGGAAGCCCAGACCTTCGCCCTGCCCCGGGCACTGACCGAATCCGGCATCCGCCGCTACGGCTTTCACGGCCTCTCCTACGAATACATCGCCCGCACCCTGCATCACTGCATGGGCGAGCGGGCCGACGGCCGCATCATCGTCGCCCACCTGGGCAACGGCTCCTCCATGGCCTCCATGCATCACCTGAAGTGTGTGGAAACCAGTATGGGCTTCACCGCCCTGGATGGCCTCATGATGGGCACCCGCACCGGCAGCCTGGATCCGGGTGTGCTGCTGCACCTCATGCAGTTTCAGGGTATGGACCTGAACCGCCTGACCAAGCTGCTCTACAAGGAATCCGGCCTCCTGGGCGTTTCCGGCATCAGCCAGGACATGCGCACCCTACTGGCAAGCGAAGCGCCGGAGGCTGCGGAGGCCGTAGATATGTTCTGCTATCGCATCCTCCGGGAACTGGGCGCCCAGGCCGCCGCCTTGAACGGGGTGGATGCCATCGTGTTCACCGGCGGCATCGGCCAGCACGCAGCACCAGTGCGGGAAAAGGTCTGCCGCGAACTGGGCTGGCTGGGGGTGGATTTCAACGCCGAAGCCAACGCCAACCTGCACACCGCCGGTTGCATCACCAAGAAGGACAGCAAGGTGGAAGTCTGGGTGATCCCCACCAACGAGGAATGGATCATCGCCGACCACACGGTGGCCCTGCTGCAAAGCGCAAGCTGATCCGGGGATCCCCCCGAACAAGCAGTCCGGTCGCGAAAGGCGCCGAGAAAAGACCCCGGTCTTCTCGGCGCCTTTCGCGTTTTTGCCGCCGCCGAATGCCCGCATATTTCCAAAATCTCGGCGTTTCCCTCTGTAAACAGGGCAATTTCCCGTTTCCTATGACCTACGACATATAGTGGTCACTACCCATTGTTCCACAACGACATTTTTTAATTGCTTGATTTATATGAACAAATAAATTTACAAAACCCCTTCCATCAAGCTCCCGGGAACGCTAGACTTGCCGCGGTTTCAAAATCAAAAAAGCACCTAGCAAGGAGGAGCGTCATGAGCCATACAGATAGCCTGTTCGAAGATTCCGCCGTCACCCTGAAGGATCAGGAGATTTCCGGCGAGGTGTTGCTGGAAAAATACGCCAAGGGCGATGAAAAGGGCGTCTCCGACGTTCGTCGGCGCGTTGCCAAGGCCTTGGCCGGCGTGGAAGCCGAAGACAAGCGGGCTCATTGGGAAAAGCTCTTCCTGGAAGCCCAGGAACAAGGTTTCGTGCCCGCCGGCCGTATAAATTCCGCCGCCGGCACCGACCTTACCGCCACCCTCATCAACTGCTTCGTGCAGCCCGTGGGGGATTCCATCTCGGAGGTGCGCGACGGCCGCCCCGGCATCTATACCGCCCTGCAGCAGTCCGCCGAAACCATGCGGCGCGGTGGCGGCGTGGGCTACGATTTTTCAAGCATCCGGCCTTCAGGCGCCCATGTGAAGGGCACCCAGAGCCGGGCCTCCGGCCCTGTTTCCTACATGCGCGTCTTCGACCGCTCCTGCGAGACGGTGGAATCCGCCGGAGCCCGCCGCGGCGCCCAGATGGGCGTGCTGCGCTGCGACCATCCGGACATCGAAGCCTTCATCCACGCCAAGGACAAGGGCGACCTGTCCAACTTCAATATCTCCGTGGGCGTTACCGACGCCTTCATGCAGGCCGTCGAAAGCGACGGCTTTGTTGAGCTGGTGCACAAATCCGAGCCCTCCGACGACATCAAGCAAGCCGGCGCCTACCAACGGGAAGACGGCCTGTGGGTGTATAGGAAGCCCCGTGCCCGCGAGTTGTGGGACCAGGTCATGCGCTCCACCTATGATCACGCGGAGCCGGGCATCCTGTTCCTGGACCGCATGAACAAGGACAACAACCTCTACTACTGCGAGACCATCGAGGCCACCAACCCCTGCGCCGAACAGCCCCTGCCGCCCTACGGCTGCTGCTGCCTGGGATCCATCAACCTCACCCGCTTCGTCACCAGCCCCTTCGGCTTTTCCGGCTCCCCGGTGTTCGACTTTCCGTCCTTCGGCAAGGTCGTCGAGACCGCCACGCGCATGCTGGACAATGTGCTGGAACTGACCCACTGGCCCCTGCCCCAGCAGTCCGACGAAGCCGCCTCCAAGCGCCGCGTCGGCCTGGGTTTCACCGGACTGGGGGACGCCCTCATCATGCTGGGCCTGCGCTACGACACCCCGGAAGCCCGCGCCATGGCGGCAAAGGTTTCCGAGTTCATGCGCGACAAGGCCTACCTGGCCTCCGTGGATCTGGCCCGGGAACGGGGCGCCTTCCCCCTCTTCAACGGCGACCTCTACCTGTCCGGGGGCAACTTCGCCTCGCGTCTACCCACGGAAGTGAAGGACCAGATCAGAAAGCACGGTCTGAGGAATTCCCACCTGCTGTCCATCGCCCCCACCGGCACCATTTCCCTGGCCTTCGCCGACAATGCCTCGAACGGTATCGAGCCGCCCTTCTCCTGGACCTACACCCGCAAGAAGCGCATGGCCGACGGCACCCACAAGGACTACGCGGTGGAGGACTACGCCTGGCGCCTGTACCGCCATCTGGGCGGCGACGTGAACAAGCTGCCCGCCTACTTCGTCACGGCCCTGGAGATTTCCGCCCAGGCCCACGAGCAAATGGTGGCGGCCGTGGCCCCGTCCATCGACACCTCCATCTCCAAGACCGTGAACGTGCCCGGCGACTACCCCTACACCGATTTCGAGGACCTCTACATGGAGGCCTGGAAGTCCGGCCTCAAGGGCCTGGCCACCTATCGGCCCAACTCCGTGCTGGGCTCCGTGCTGTCCGTGGAACCGCCCAAAGCCGAAAAGAAGCAGCCCCAGGACGTCACCATCAACGACGCCAACCGGCGCCTGTCCATCGGCCACCTGCCGGCCCCGGTGCTGTCCAGCCTGCGCTGGCCCGGTCGACCAGAACTGCCGGACGGCAACATCGCCTGGACCTACATGCTGAATTCGCCCCAGGGCGAGTTCGCCCTGTTCGTCGGCCAGCTCGAAAACAGCGACTTTGACGGCCCCTATCCCTTCGAAGTATGGGTAAATGGCGCCGACCAACCCCGGGGCCTGGGCGCCGTCGCCAAGACCCTGTCCATGGACATGCGCAGCCAGGATCGGGCTTGGCTCAAGTTGAAGCTGGACACCCTGGCCATGACCGTGGGCGAAAAGAGCTTCGAAATTCCCCTGCCCCCCCACGGCGAAAAGAAGATCGTGCCCGGCGTGGTTTCCGCCTTTGCCCAGGTGGTGCGCTACCGCTGCGAAAAACTGAACGCCCTGGACGTGGTGGACGGTGAATACGCATCCCCGGTGCTGGACACCCTGTTCGCCCTGAACGAGCCGAAGACCGGCACCGACGGCACCCTGTCCTGGACGGTGGACATCCAGAACCCGGCCACCTCGGAAGATTTTGTGCTGGGCCTGAAGGAAATCACCCTGCCGGATGGCGTAACCCGGCCCTACTCCATGTGGCTCTCCGGCAACTATCCGCGGGCACTGGATGGCCTGTCCCGCATCCTGTCCCTGGATATGCGCATCATGGACCCGGCCTGGATCGGCATGAAACTGAGGAAGTTGCTGTCCTACCCGGAACCCCTGGGTGACTTCATGGCCTTCGTGCCTGGCACCCGCCGCCAGCAAAACTGGCCTTCCACCGTGGCCTACATTGCCCAGCTCATCATCCACCGCTACGCCATGCTCGGCGTGCTGGACGAAAAGGGCTATCCCCTGCGCGACATGGGTATCCTGGAATCCCCCCGGGACGCCAACGAACCCCAGCTCATGCAGGGCAAGCAGTGCAGCGAATGCGGCAACGCCTCGGTCATCCGTAAGGACGGCTGCGACTTCTGCACCGCCTGCGGCGCCGTCGGCACCTGCGGCTGACCTAGCCTGAATGTTGCCTGAGTTACCGTGTGATTTGAAGCGTGGCCCCCATAAGGTGAAACTTCGGGGGGCCACGGCTCACACGGCTTGATCGCGGCTACCACCAGGGTCGTGCTCTGCCAGGCAATTCAGAACCCGAAGCGCTGCCCGGCCCCCAGGAGGGTGGCGATGCCCAGGATGGCGAAAATGGCTGCGGCGATGGCGTGCACCAGGCGTACCGGCATGCGGTGGGCGATGCGATCCCCCAGCAGCACGGCGGGCACGTTGGCGATCATCATGCCCAGGGTAGTGCCGGCCACCACAATGAAGAGGCTGTGGTACTCGGCCGCCAGGGCCACCGTCGCCACCTGGGTCTTGTCCCCCATTTCCGCCAGGAAGAAAGCCACGATGGTGGTGCCAAAAACGCCGAATTTCGCCAGTTTGGCGTCTTCTTCGTCGAACTTGTCCGGCACCAGGGTCCACACCGCCATCGCCACGAAGGACACGCCCAGCACCCAGCGCAAGCTTTCGGGACTCATGAGCTGGGTGATCCAGGCCCCCAGGGCGCCGGCCATGCCGTGGTTGGCGATGGTAGACACGAAAATACCCAGGATGATGGGTAGGGGTTTCCGGAACTTGGCCGCCAGGATAAAGGCCAAGAGTTGGGTCTTGTCGCCGATTTCAGCGAGGGCAACGATGCCCGTGGAGACGAGGAAGGCTTCCATTTGGTCCCGAGTTTCTGAAAAATGCTGCGCAGTGTACTACCGCTTCACTCGTCGGCAGGCGATCAGCTTTGAATTGAAAACGAATTAAACGCCGAGGCGCAGAGGCGCCGAGAAAACAAGGGCATACCAATAGTGGCCATCACCCCAAACGGGAGGGAGACATGCCTGTATCAAGTTCTTGTTGTTCCTCTGCGTCTCGGCGCCTCGGCGTTTCAATCTGGCTTTTCCAGCCAGCCATTAGCTTCAAGAGGTTGTGCCTGGCGGCACGCCCTACGAATGCTGCGCTCTACAAACTCGCAACAGCCCGCGCCATTCGCGCCAGGGCCTCATCCAGGGTGGTCCGGGGGCAGCCGAAATTGAGGCGCACGAAACCCGGGGCGCCGAAGTCCCGGCCATCCGACAGGCCCACGCCGGCCGCCTCGAAGAAGGCCGCCGGATGCTCCTGCCCCAGGCCCCGGGCATCGATCCAGGCCAGGTAGGTGGCCTCCACCGTCGTCGTGGTCAAACCGGGCATGGCATTCACCGCCTCCTCCAGGCGCCGGGCATTGCCCCGCAGATAGTCGACGAGTTCCCGGCGCCAAGGCTCACCATGCCGGTAGGCCGCTTCCGTCGCCGCATAGCCCAGCACATTCACATGGGGCACGATGCCGGCCATGGCGGTGTGGAAATCGTGGCGCAGGCCGGCATCCGGGATCACCGCGAAGGCGCAGCCCAGGCCGGGCACGTTCCAGGTCTTGGAGGGTGCCATGAGGGTGATGCTGCGGCGGGCCGCTTCCTCCCCCAGGGCGGCGAAAGGCAGGTGGCACAAGGCCGGGTCCAGCACCAGACCGCAGTGAATTTCATCGGAGCAGACCACCAGATCGAAGCGCTCGGCGAGCCGCGCCACTTCCTGCAATTCCTCCCGGGTGAATACCCGCCCCACCGGGTTGTGGGGATTGCACAGCAGCAGCAGCTTCGTATCCGGGTTCTGCTCAAGGGTGGCCGCCACGGCCTCAAAATCCCATTCCCAACGCCCCTCCGCCAGAACCAGCGGCGTGCTGACCACCTTGCGATCACTGAAATAGGGGGATGAGAAGAACGGCGGATAAATGGGGCTGGCGGTAAAAACCCCGTCCCCCGGCTTGCCCACGGCCCGGCAGGCCACATTCAGGCCCGTGACCAGGCCCGGCAGCCAGACGATCCAGGCCGGGTCGATGTGCCAGTCGAAGTCCCGCTGCAGGGATTCCACCACGGCCCCCACCAGGGAGCGGGAAGCGTCGCCGTAGCCGAATACACCATGCGCGATGCGTTCCAAGAGGGCCGCCAGAACAGAAGGCGGTGAGACGAAATCCATGTCCGCCACCCACAGGGGAATCACATCCCGACCGGCGTATTTGCGCCACTTGATGCTGTCGCTGCCACGCCGGTCCACCGGTGTGTCGAAATCAAAATCCACTTTTCTCTCCGGGATGAGATTCATCAAACGCCATGATCCCGGAAAGCGCGGCCAGCGGCCACAAAAAAAAAGCGGCGGAACCCGGGGGTTCCGCCGCAGCACCGTCGCCGCTCGACGTAAAACCTGTTACTTGGCGTCCGGCTTGGCCTTGGCGCCCGGCTTGCCATGGCGATGTTGCGCATAGCCGCCGTCGTGGTCCCGGTGCCCTTGCATGAAATTGGCGTCGAAGGTCTTCTGCTGTTCCGGCGTGAGCGTGGCGTAGAACACCTTCACTGCGGCGATACGGGTGGCCTGGCGGTCCTGGTGTTCCTTGGACAGGGTTTGCATGCGATCCATGCGTTCCGGTGTCGGCAGCTTGGACAGGGCTTCGAAATCGGGTCGGGCCGCCATGGGCATGGGCTTGGTCTTGTCCGCAAAAGCCTTCCAGGCCGGCTCCTGCTGGTCCGTCAGCTTAAGGCTAGCGTGCAGGTCAGCCAGACGCTTCTCGGCGAACTTGGCCATTTTTTCCGGGTCGGGCCGCTGCCAGCCACGCTGGGCTGGGCAGTCGTCCATATCCTTGGGACCGGGGCCGCCCTTGTCGGCGTGGGCTGCGGCGGCGAGGCCGAGAGCGGCCAGGGCAATGAACAGGGTCTTGTGCAGGGTTTTCATGTGGTGTTCTCCTTGATGGGTTGGTTAGCTGCGGATTGCGAACGGTGCCCATTCTGGTGGTGCCGTGTATCGGCAGTGTGTCTCGCCATGACGGATTTGTAAGCTATTTGTATCCGCTGTAAAGCAGGCTCCGGCCACGCTTCCGGTCTTGATACGCAAGGATACAAAGCCGGGCTTTCGGCCTGGGGCGGAAAGGGCATAATTCCGCCCCATGGAACCCCTGCCCCAGATCCTGGTGGTCGACGACGACCGCGACATCCGCAGCCTGCTGGCCGATTACCTGGACAGCAACGGCTTTCACACCCTCACGGCCGCCGACGGCGCCGGTATGTGGCGCGCTCTGGATAGCAGCACGCCGGACCTCCTGGTGCTGGACCTGAACCTGCCCGGCGAAGACGGCCTGGCCCTGTGCCGCAGCTTGCGGGCCAGTTCCAGCCTGCCGGTAATCATGCTGACCGCCCGCAGCGAGCCGGTGGATCGCATCCTGGGCCTGGAGATGGGAGCGGACGATTACATTCCCAAACCCTTCGAACCGCGGGAACTACTGGCGCGCATCAAGAGCGTGCTGCGCCGGACCCACGCCCTGCCGCCGAACATGGAGCCGCCAAAGGCCGGCAGGATGCACTTCGCTGGCTGGACCCTGGACCTGCGGGCGCGCCATCTGCTGGATGCCCGGGGCGTGGTGGTGTCTCTCTCCGGCGCCGAATTCCGCCTGCTGAAAATCCTCGTGGATCACCATAACCGGGTGCTCAATCGGGACCAGTTGCTCAACCTGGCCCGGGGCCGGGATGCGGATCCCTTCGACCGCTCGATCGACCTGCAGGTGAGCCGCCTGCGCCAGAAGCTGGGGGACGATGCCAAGTCGCCCCAGATCATCAAGACGGTGAGGAACGAAGGCTACGTGCTGGTGGCCACGGTAGCCCTGGAGCAGGAGGCGTGAAGAATCCCTGGAATTCCATGGCCGGCCGGGTGTTTCTCATCCTGGTGGCCGGCGTGCTGGCCTCGGCCCTGCTGACCAATTTCCTCTCCCGTCAGGAGCGGCAAGCCATGGTGGGCCAGTTGCGTGGCGCCCACGCGGCGGACCGCATTGTGCAACTGGTGCAAACCCTGGATGCCCTGCCGCCCCAGGATCGGCGCCTGGCCCTGGCCGGCGCCTCCAGCGCCTACCTGGGGGCCGAATTCGGTAACACGGCACGGCACGGCACACCGGACTTGGCCATGAGCGAAAGCCTGCAGCTGCGGCTGGGCATGGACCGCCACATCCGGGTGGAAAAAGACGTGGCCGGTTGCCCGGCGCCGGAACGCGCGCAGCCGCCCCATCACCGCGCTGAGCGCCCCTCCACCTGCCAGGCCACCCACCTTGAGCTGAAGGACGGCACGCCCCTGTCCCTGTTCCTGCGCATTCCGCCCCCGCCGCCGGGCCCCCTGGACAACCCTGCGGACTTGGTTTGGCTGGGCCTCTTCCTCGGCTGCATCGCCGGACTGGCTTGGCTCGTAGCCCGCATGGCCACCCGGCCCCTGCGTTCCCTGGCCCAGGCGGCGAAGGAACTGGGCCGGGATATCGACCGACCGCCCCTGGCGCTCTGCGGCCCCCAGGAGGTGCGCCATGCCGCCGCCGCCTTCAATGCCATGCAGGAGCGCATCCACCACTATGTGGGGGAACGCCTGCGCATGCTGGCAGCCATCACCCATGACCTGCAGACGCCCCTGACCCGCCTGCGCCTGCGCCTGGAAAAAGTGGAAGACCGGGAACTACGGGACCGACTGGTGGGGGACCTCGCCGCCATGCAGACCATGATCCGGGAGGGGCTGGATCTCGTGCGCAGTCTGGAAGGACCGCTCCCCCTGGCGCCCCTGGAACTGTCTTCCCTGCTGGACAGCCTGTGCGAGGATGCGGCGGAAGCCGGCCAGGATGTACTGCTGGATGAGGCCCGGCGCCCGACGGTGGTGGTCGCCGCCCATGCGGACAGTTTGCGGCGCTGCCTCGTGAACCTCATCGACAACGCGGTGAAATACGGCGGACAGGCAAGGGTCAGCCTGGAGCAGGATCGCGAAACGGAAAGCATCCGGGTGCGCATTCGGGACGCGGGGCCGGGCATTCCGGCCGGGCAACTGGAAGCGGTGTTCGAGCCTTTCGCCCGGCTGGAGAATTCCCGCTCCCGGGACACCGGCGGCACGGGCCTTGGCCTGACCATTTCCCGGGAAATTGCCCGCCGCCACGGCGGTAGCCTGAGTCTTGTGAACCTGCCCGGCGGCGGCCTGGAAGCCCGTCTGGAACTGCCGGCCATGCCGTAGGATGGGTTGAGGCGCAGCCGATACCCATCAATGTCTGTGCGATCCCCCATGATGGGTATCGCTTCGCTCAACCCATCCTACGAATCTGCCACGCTTCAGGTGGCTTTATCGTTGAGCAAATCCGCCAGTTCCTCGAAGGAACTCGCGGCGACTCGCGGTGCGGGCGCATCTCTCCAGGTGGACAACACTTCGCACTGGTAATACATCTGGGTCAATTTCACCAGTGCCTCCTCCTCGGCGTCCGCGCTGATGAGCACCCGCTCCACCACAGCCCCGTTGCGCGTACGCACCCGGAATCCGAATTTTTCCGCCCGCTGGTTGGTCATGTCCGCACCAGAAACCTGAATATGGCGTGAGTATAGGGAAATTTCCTTTCCCTGGACATGAACTTGAACGCAGAGCAATCCCTGGATGCCAAAGCGCGATCAAAGAGGGGACTTGCAGGGGCTATGCCGGGTATGATGGCGCCCCCTCTTTCCACGCCACATGCCATGACCCAGACCACTCTACTGTCCGCCGAAGAACGCCGCTTCACCTGCATCCACGAAGCCGCCCACGCAGCGGTACATGGCGTGGCGGGCATGGGCCTCGTCGGGCTGAAGGTGGCGGAGCTGGGCGCCCTATCCTTCCAGGCGGAAGGCCACCCGGATCTCACCCTGGTCAGCCGGTGGGGCCTGGAACGCTTCGATGGCAACCCGGTCATGCCGGGCTTCATGCCCTGGAGCGAAGAAGATGGCTACACGGGCAAGCGCCTGGCATTTGACGAATACCTGGAATTCATGGATGCCCAGGTCAAGTCCGAGCCGGTGTTCTCCGTGGGTATCCGCCAGCTTGTGCGCGCACATCTCTGCGCCATTCTCGCCGGGCAGATCGCCGAAAGCATCGCCCGCGGCGCCGTGGTTGAGGCCAAACTCGGGGATGATCGGGATGAACTGGGGGACCTGGCCCGCGTCGCCGGCTTGCTGGACCTGATCACCGAAGTGGGAGATGACAAGGCTGCGGTCCTCAAGCACTTCCAGGGCGAAACCGGGAAGCTGCTGTGCGAACCAAGCGTCTGGTCAGACGTCACGGGAATTGCGGATTTGCTGGAGAAAGAGGGCGAACTGAGCAATGCGGAACTCACGCGCCTTGCGCCGGACTGGCGTCCGGAATGGCCCGCCCCATTTCCTGGGTAAGCTTTTCAGGCCTTGATGTTGACCAGGGTACCGAGCATCTGGTCCGAAGTCTTGACGACCTTGGCCGACATGTCGAAGCCGAGCTTGTAGGTCAGGGAATTGACGGCTTCCGTGGCGTAATCCGTGCCGCTGGCCGTCGTTGCGGAAGTCCCGCCGGAGGCGCTGCCGGCGGACCCGGCAGGCGTTGAAAGTGAAACCTTTGTGCTCGGGGATGGACTGACCTCGACCCCACCCTTGGCCTGTTCCGAAAACTTCGCCCGGGACGGCTGAAAGCCGTTGGTGCTGGCATTGGCCGTGTTGTGGGCGGAAATGTCCACTGCCCGCTGGTTGGCAAGCATGCCGGACAGACCGTTATTGAGTGCAATGGACATGGGGGCGAACTCCGGTGTAGTGATCAGGATGGCAGTATGCCCCCCGATCCCGATCCAAAAGTGTGACGTAGTTCACGAATACTGCTTCACAGCCCACGGCACCGCATCCTTTCAGACGGCAAAATGGCTGACGGAATTCCTCAGCGATTTCGCCAGGGCATCCATTTGAGACGAGGCCATGGAGCTTTCCTTGCTGGCGGCATCATTTTCTTCCGCCATGCGCGCAATGGCTTCCACGTGGCGAGCAATATCGGCGCTGGCCACCTTCTGCTCCCGCACCGATGCCGCCACTTCATCCACGCCCCGGCTCGCCTTGCGCACGGACTCGCTGGCCTTGTTCAGGGTCTCGCCGACGCTCTGGACAAAATCGCGGCTGGTATGCAGGGCGCGCAGCCCTTCATCGATAGACCTGACCACCTGACCGGACTGCTCGTTCAAGTCCAGCGTGACGGCGGCGATTTCCCCGGCAGACCGAGACGAGCGCTCCGCCAACTTCCGAACTTCGTCGGCGACGACCGCAAACCCGCGGCCCTGCTCGCCGGCACGGGCCGCTTCGATGGCCGCATTGAGGGCCAGCAGATTGGTCTGGTCGGCGATTTCCCGCACCTGGGAAGTCATGCTGGTGATGGAATTCGTCTTGCTGATGAAGTCATTGACGTGGCGCGCAATAGCGTCTACCGCGTGCTTTACCTTCTCGATCTCCAACTCAACCTGCAGAACGCTGCGGCTACCCTGTTCCGCGTCTGCCAGGCTTGCCAGGGACAGCAGGCGAACTTCTTCTGCTGAATCGGCGACGGAAGCAACACCCACGGTCAGTTGTTCGATGGTGGCCGCTGTCGCCGACGCGGCTTCCGACTGGCTGGCAGAGCTTTCGGCCACCTGGCGCGCCGACGCTGCGAGCAGGGAGCTTCCCCCCGTCACTGCTTCAGAACTGCTGTGCACCTGGCGGATGACTTTCTGCATCTCCTCGATGAAGGCATTCACCCCGCCGGCAATCTGGGACAGTTCGTCGTTGCCGGTTGCGGGCAGACGCACCTGCAAATTGCCTTGCTTCAGCGGTACCAAACGCTCAAGAATGCCCCGCAGACTACGATTCAGCGAATGGGAAAGGCTGAGAACAAAGGCCAGAATGGTGGCAACCCCCAGCACCAGGAGGGAAACAATGGTCCAATACACCCGCGTGAAGGTCGCGGCGGCGTCCCGCCGCCCTTCATCCGCTTCACTGACGCGAATGCCAATGAATTTCTCCAGCGCCTCCTGGAAAGGCTTGAAACGGCTGTTGTAGAGCGGCACCACCCGGGCGTTGGCGGCCTTCCCGTCGCTGGATGCCAAGCTCAGCAACTCCCTGGAATCCCGGTCATACTGGGCCCAAGCGGCCAGGACGGCCTGCAGTTCTTCACGTACTTCGGTACGCTTTATCACCTTGAGGATCAGGGCCTGCTGACGCGCTATGTTGCGCTCGGCAGCCTCGAAGATCTGGCGGCTTTCCAGCAGGGTCGGGTCGAGCATGATGGTGGAGACGGCGCTGGCCTTGATTTCCAGCAACTGGCGGCTGTAAATCTCCCTGCGCTGGGCCACGGCATCCACCTCCCCGGCGTCGTTGAGTCCGGATATGGTGGCGAACAGCACGCCGCCCAGCACCAACATGGTCAGGAGGGCAAAAATCTTCAGCTTTATAACTATGGCCATGGTCAGTCCCGGTAATACAGCAACGCAACAAGCCTCTTTTACGGCAGCCGGCTACGATTACTTTATTAGACCAAAGGACTACGCGCTGAAAATCTCCTACCGCCCCAGGAGCCAGAATGGGCGCAAACGGCCGACAAAGGCCCAGCGAAAGCCATAGAAACCGATGGAAGTGACCAGCAGCAGGAACAGGGCACCGTAGCCCGCCTCTTCCATCCGGCTCTGCCAGTGCTGACGGGCAATTCCGAGGCCTTCGGCCACATCCTCCGCCCTGTCCAGCCGGCAACGTTCCCGGTAAATCAGTTCACAGCGGGCACTTGACCAGTCCGTGCTCTGCAGACACTCCGGAATACGCGCCATTTCCAAACGGGAACAGGCGGCGCCGACCTGGGCGATCAGCGCCATGCGGGTGGCGATCTGCCCGGACTGAACGTAGGCATAGGCGGTAAAACACAGCAGCAGCGCGCACATTCCCCAGGCAAACAGCAGGAAGCGAAAAGCCACCCGCTCCCAATAGCTGACGTCGTGAATTTCGCCGGCCGCGTCCGTCGTGGCCATCACCACAGCGGGCACTAGGTCCGTCGCTGGGACTTCCGCAGCCGCCCGGTAGTCACGGAAAAACCAGAAAATCAAGGCCGCCGAGCCGACTAGGGGTAGCAGCATACCCTGTGCGTCCATGTTCAGAGCGTCAGCCAGGGCCAGAGACGGTATCCAGCACAGCGCCAGGGCACCCACGAGGGCCATCACCGCCCCCTTGCGGGTGCGGCCCGTGTATTTCTGCAGCACGCGCATCAGGAGAAACGACGCGATCAACGCGGCTAACACGGTTTCCAGCAGCGCAACAAGTTCAGCCATACCCCATCCTGATTGCTCGGTCCAACACGGGACCCGGCGGAAGGGAGCATTGTATCAGCAGGCCCGGGGGCCTCCGCGCTTGTCCCGGCAAGTACCCTGTCATTCTCAATCCCGGATTACAGGGAAACGTTGTGAGCCGGCGACGCGGACTTTCACGGTAAGCTTGGACGTACATCCGAACCGCTTCATGTCCCTGTCCGCGGACAGGGCACGAAATCAATGCCCAAAGAAGAAGGAGTCCTATCGTGTCTGACTTGGCCAAGCCCGGCGACCTGACAAGCCTGCGCGACGATCTGCGGAAATTTGCCGCGGAGCGCGACTGGGATCAGTTCCACACCCCCAAGAACCTGGCCACGGCCCTGAGCATTGAAGCATCGGAACTACTGGAACCCTTCCAATGGCTCAAGACGGGGGAAGCAGGCGAACTCGACGAACGGAAGACCCTAGCCATCCGTCACGAACTGGCGGACGTGCTGATGTACCTTGTGCGACTGGCGGATAAACTGGATGTGGATCTGATGACAGCCGCCGCGGAAAAGCTGGCGCTCAACCACGACAAATACCCCGCCGACCGGGTCCGCGGTGATGCACGGAAGTATTCGGAGTACTGATCCGCCGGGCATGGCGAAGGCCACACCAATACATGAAAGTCAGCGCCATGCCCGTTTCCCTCACTCCCTCTCCCGGAGGGAGAGGAAGTGCGGTAAGTCGCTGACGCGACTTTCACGTTATTACGGGGGTCGCTACCATGGGCCGCGCACTGCCGGCCCACCGTACATTGGCTAGGTTTTTGCGCCGGGTTTCCTGCCGGGGGCTGCGGGCGGGATGAAGCCGGCGACACGGGACTGCATTTCTTCGACAGGATTGCCGTCGTAGAAGCGGGTCACGCTGCAGCGCATGATTTCGCCGCGCTCCGACATGGCCGTCAGGCTTGCACGAACCTCGTCAAGAGGAAGTTTCATGGCTGTCGCCACTTCCGAATCAAGGCTCTGGCCTTGCTTCTTCAGGTACTGGAGGATTTGAGCTGCGTGCATTTGGCTTCACCGTTCATGTCTGCGCGACCGCGTCGGCGTCCGCATACCCACCGACTGCATTCTTGAGCAGTGGGCTGGCGTGGAAGGCGACGACACGGCGCGCGCAAATGGGGATTTCCTCCCCGGTCTTGGGGTTACGACCGGGGCGTTGCGGCTTGTCGAGCAGGAGGAAGTTGCCGAAGCCATGCAGTTTGACCTCTTCTCCCCCTTCCAGGCTCGAACTGATTTCCTCGAAGAAGGCCTCCACCATACCCTTGGCTTCGCGATTGTTGAGCCCGATGCCGTCAACGATGGACTGGGCAAGTTCAGCTTTTGTGAGGGTCATGGAAAATCGGGGGTAAGGGTTCGATACGGGGCAGGGGAGAAATCGGCCTCAGTCCTTGCGGGGCAAGGTCCAGGCATCCAGGGCCAGGGCGTGCTCGATGACGTCCACCAGGGTCGTCTCCGGCTCCACGCCACGGGCACCCAGCTTGGCGAACTCGTCCATGACCCCGTACATCTCGTCGCGTACGGTGCGCGCCGTCTCCAGGGCATCGGCGCCAGCCAGGATGAGCAGGCGGGCCTCGGTGAGCTTGCCGTGCAAGGCCTCGGTCATGGCATCTGCCGCGTCTTCCGCACCGGACTTGCCCACGGCCAGATCCCAATCACGGGCGCCCTTGGGGAGATGTAGCTTCTTGTTCATGTTGGTTGTTCCTGTTACTTGGACCACGGCAGGAAATCAGATAGCAAAAGAGCCCGGCCTTGCGGGCTGGGCTCTTCGCAAAAAACGGTTGGTGCCCTTGACGTGGATTGAACACGTGGCCTCTCCCTTACCAAGGGAGTGCTCTACCACTGAGCTACAAGGGCTTAGTCCAGAACATCCTGCACTGGAACCTACAAACTTGTTACAACAAAAAGACCCGCCACAAGACGGGCCTCATTGCATGAATTAATGGGGTGGATGATGGGGCTCGAACCCACGACAACAGGAATCACAATCCTGGACTCTACCAACTGAGCTACATCCACCACTGGTTTTCTACAAATTTTCTTCGGCCAGTATAGCGCGATTTATCTGGCCTGCCCGACAGGAATCGAACCTGTAACCCCCAGCTTAGAAGGCTGGTGCTCTATCCGGTTGAGCTACGGGCAGAGTCTGTCGAACATTGGTCGGGGTGGAGAGATTCGAACTCCCGACATCCTGGTCCCAAACCAGGCGCGCTACCAGGCTACGCTACACCCCGAAGAGCGCGCATTCTACTCAAAGCCTCTCCGAGGGTCAAACATTTTGAGGAAATATTTCTTCGGGGGTGTCTGCGCGACATAGCGGACGGACGGGAAGTGCTGCCCCCGGCAGCGAGGGGCGTGATATAGTTTTTCGCTTCCCCCCTCTATACGGATTCCATCGTGCTTCACCATGATGTCCTGATCATCGGCAGTGGGCTCGCCGGTCAGTCATTGGCCCTGCGGCTCGCGGACCAGCGCCGGGTCGTGCTTGTCACCAAGAAACAGCTGGAAGACAGCGCCAGCGGCTGGGCTCAGGGCGGCATCGCCGCCGTGCTGGACGAGAGCGATTCCGTCAAGTCCCACGTGGGTGACACCCATATTGCCGGGGCGGGCCTGTGCGATCCGGTGACCACCCAGTATGTGGTGGAACACGGCGCCGCCGCCATAGACTGGCTCATCGGCCAGGGCGTGCCCTTCACCGTGGATGCGGATTCGGGTATCGGCTATCACCTGACCCGGGAGGGTGGCCACAGCCACCGGCGCATCATCCACGTGGCGGACGCCACGGGTGCTGCGGTGCAGGAAAAACTTTCCGAGAAGGTACGCGCCCACCCGAACATCACGGTGCTGGAGCGCCATATTGCCGTGGACCTCATTGTCGGCAGCAAGATCGGCATGGCGGAACGGGGTTGCCTGGGCGCCTACGTGTTGGACATCGACAAGGACGAAGTGGTCACCATTGCCGCCGAGCACACGGTGCTATGCACTGGCGGCACCGGCAAGGTGTACCTGTACACGAGCAACCCGGACACGGCCACCGGTGACGGCTTGGCCATCGCCTGGCGGGCCGGCTGTACGGTGGCCAACATGGAGTTCGTCCAGTTCCATCCCACCTGCCTCTACCACCCGAATGCCAAGTCCTTCCTCATCAGCGAGGCGGTGCGGGGCGAAGGGGGCCTGCTGCGCCTGCCGGACGGCACCCGCTTCATGCCGGCCCACGATGCCCGGGCGGAACTGGCGCCCCGGGACGTGGTGGCCCGGGCCATCGACTTCGAGATGAAAAAACATGGGCTGGACTGCGTCTACCTGGACATCAGCCACAAGCCGGCGGATTTCCTGACCCACCACTTCCCCAATATTTACGCCCGCTGCCTGGAACTGGGCATCGACATCACCAAGGAACCCATCCCGGTGGTGCCGGCGGCCCACTTCTCCTGCGGCGGCCTGGTGACGGATCTCAAGGCCCGCACCAACGTACCCAATCTCTATGCCATAGGGGAAGTCGCCTGCACGGGACTGCACGGCGCCAACCGCTTGGCCAGCAATTCCCTGCTGGAATGCCTGGTGTTTTCCGAATCCGCCGCCACGGACATTTTGCAGGCCGAACGCAAGAGCGAAGTTGCCCTGCCCCAGTGGGACGACAGCCGGGTTACGGATGCCGACGAAGCCATCGTGATTTCCCACAACTGGGACGAACTGCGCCGCTTCATGTGGGACTACGTGGGTATCGTGCGCACCACCAAGCGCCTGGAACGTGCACGCCACCGCATCCAGTTGCTCAAGCGGGAAATCGACGAGTACTACGCCCATTTCCGCATCAGCAACGACCTCTTGGAACTGCGCAACCTGGTGGTGACGGCGGACCTGATCGTGCGCTGCGCCCTCAAGCGCAAGGAAAGCCGGGGCCTGCACTTCAGCCGCGACTACCCCCAGACCAATGCCGAGGTGCGCGACACGGTGCTGCACAACAACCTGCTGCCGCGCCGGGTACGAGAGTGGGTGTCGCGCAATTTGCAGGCGCCGATGGGGAAAAAATAGGGCAGGTCTCCCTGCCCGTCCCCAGGCTTACGGCCTCCAGGCCCTGCCGGACCCCACCTGGGGCCTCCCGGCACGTCGAGGTGCGGGGCGATGCAGACGGCACTTCAAGCCGGACTCACGGTAGCTCCAGCACGATCCTTACCCGGGCATCTGCCTTGGGTCGCTCCAGGTAGGCCACCGCGCCCCGGTGGGTCGCCACGTAGCGAATAGCCTCTTCCGCCCCCTCCATCCGCAACGGCGGCATGGTTCGGCCAGACAAGACAAGCCGCGCCCAGTAGGCATTGATCTGGGCCAGATCCTTGCCCACCAGCCGCTGGTAGAAGCGCTCCCTGACAGGGTCTGAGGCCGGCAAGTCCACGGGCAAGGCGGGGATGCTGCCGGGCAGTTCCCGATAACGTCCCATGAAGATGTTGATCACATCCTCGACGCTAAGACGCTCCACACCGCTTTTGGGATTGGCAACGACAACCATATCGGCCAGCACGGTGACGGGCAGACCGAGCAGAAGCACGGTCATCAACAAGGCAATACTTCTGGTTCGGAGAGAGTTCATGGCGCGCTCAGAAGAAGAAGTCCAGGGCGACGCTCATCACTGTCGAGCGTCCATTCCATGCGCTGGTCGGTTGCTGCACCAGGAAGTAGCTATCCGGCGTTCCCCGCACCAGATCCACCTGCGCCTTGATGTCCATATTCCGCTGAAAATCCCAACGCCCACCCAAGGTCAGTGTGTATTGATCCTGATGGGAGTTCTTCATGTAGCCGACGATGGCAGCATTCAGGGGGCCGAGATAAGGGTCAGGTAGGGAGGGAGCCAAGGATTTCGGCGTTGAATGCGTCCACGAATAGCCGGCATAAGGCGTGAATCCCCCCAAGTGGCGGCCGACAAGAAGGTAGCCGGAGCGCGAATCCTCGTACAAGGCACTGCTACGGTGAGTGCTGTTCCAGGCTGCGCTGGCTTGCCAATTCCCATCGTCATAGGTCACGCCAATCGAACGATAAACCCCCTCGCTGCCGGCAGTTTTCAATGCGTCGGCGGCAGCTATGGCGGCTGCATCCCTGGTGTTCATGAAAGACAGGATCGGGGCCATGGGGCCATCATTATCGAAGCGAAGTCGTGAAAAACTGGCCCGCCCTTGCCACGGGCCTTTCTGAAGCTCCAGGGACACACCGCTCATCCTGGAATAGCCCAAGTCCCACACGCCGCCACCCGCCGGTACTTTTTCCCGCAACACCCCCCCATAGGCACTGAGACTCAGCAAACCCCAATCAGTAGACCGGGTATAGCGACCATCCACGCCGTCCACATAATTGAAGGGCAGCGTGCCGAAAAAATCGACTGGCGGTCGTACGGTCAGATAGGAGTACCCCACCATACGCGAATCCGCCAGCATGAAGAACTCGGTCCCGATGCGGCCAAAGCGCAAGGCCAGCTCCGGTGTCGGCGAGACCTTCAGAAACGCCCAGGTCAGTTCCGGCGAGAATGTTCCATCATAGCGATAGTGGCTAACCCCCTGCACGACGACATCAAAGCGCTCATCCGGCCGATAGTTGACTTGCACTCCCACGATGCTGTCATTGCGCGCCGATGGATTGCCGTTGCTGCCATTGGGTTGGGAGCGGTCACGTATGAAATCGGCTTGGTCATTGCTGGTGCGGGCAATCCCGAGCGTGCCGAAAGCATGGAAGCTCAGGGGATCGGCGTCCACACCCGTGGCAGCAGCGGGGGCTGCATTCACCGCCAGTGCCAGCATGAATACGAACTTGGCGAGGGGGAGGCTGGAATTACACCCAAGGCCACAGGACATGGTTTTGTAGAGAGACATTTAAAGATGAACTTAAGCAGGTAAGGCGGGCCGCGGAGCGGCAGGAAGGCCCTCTTCCACAGGGACATCGTGGATTATCGAGGCCAACTGGTTTTCGATTCTTGCCCATTCTTCATCGAGGGCCGCGACGGTCACTTTCATGAGTTCCAGGTCGGCGGTATTGGCACTGGACTCCATCTGTTCCATCAATGCCGCCAAATGATGCGCGCCCATGAAGCGGGACGACGCCTTGAGCTTGTGGCCGATGCTGACCAGTGCACTGAGCTCTCCAATTGCTGTGGAACGGCGGATTTCATCCATTCCCTCCCGCCCCGAGTGCCGGAAGATCTTCAGAAATTTCTGAATTTTCTCAGATTTTCCCTTGACCATCTGACCGACCACTTTCAAATCCAGTGCGTCCTCCCCGCACTCATTGGCAAGCGCAATCGGACCAAGGGGCAGCGGCTCACTCGGAACAGGCTGACAGCGGGAAGCCCTGACCCACTTGCCAATGGTACGGAGGAATTGCTCCGGGTCCACCGGTTTGGAGATGAAATCCAGCATCCCGGCAGCCAGACATTCTGCCCTATCCTCCCGGCGCGCGTTCGCCGTCATGGCGATGATAGGGATACCCCGTTTGACCGGCAGCCCCTGGATAAGCCGTGTCGCTTGCAAGCCATCCATTTCGGGCATGCGCACATCCATCAACACACAATCGAAATCGCTAGCGCCCAGCATGTCCACCGCCTCGCGGCCATTCCCCGCCACACAGACAATGGCGCCGACGCCTTCCAGAATTTCGCGCGCAATTTGCTGATTCAACAAGTTGTCCTCTGCCACCAGAATGCGTACGCCATCAAAATGGAGTGGCTCCATCGCCGCCCCAACGTTTCTCGCAGCAGCATTTCCGCTGGGCACCGGAAGCACATCCCCCGGCATGGGCAGTCCCAGACGCACCGTTGCCCAAAAAGTGCTGCCCTGGCCCCAGCAACTCCGAACGCCAACCTGTCCACCCATCAATTCTGCCATCTGTTTGCTGATAGCAAGGCCCAGCCCGGTACCACCGTAGCGCCGGGTGGTGGACACATCCGCCTGCTGGAAGGAAGTAAACAGGGTGGCCATCTGTTCATCGGACAAGCCGATTCCCGTATCTTCCACTTCACAACACAGGAGGCAATCCATCTCGGTCTTTTCGAGCAGGCGGACCTTGATACACACCGTCCCGGCGGGCGTGAATTTAATGGCGTTGTTGAGATAATTCAGCAGAATCTGGCCAAGCCGCAGGCCATCACCCACCAGGCACTCGGGAATGTCCGCATCGACCACGCGGCTCAATGTCAGCCCCTTCTCCCTGGCCTTCGACTCTGCCATCAGGAAAATGTTCGTGATCAAGTCGTCCCGGTTGAAGGGGGCACTTTCCAAGGTGAGCTTGCCGGCTTCTATCTTGGCAAAATCCAGGACATCGTTGACCAGACCGATGAGATGCTGGGCGGAAGCGCGGATCTTCTCCACATAGTCCCGTTGTTTGGCACTCAAATCCGTTTGCAGCGCCAGGTGCGCCATGCCGACCACGGCGTTGATAGGCGTGCGAATCTCATGGCTCATGTTGGCGAGAAAGTCGCCCTTGCTGCGACTGGCCTGTTCTGCCTCCACCTTGGCCTGTGCCAGGCTCTCCGTCAGCTCGTTGATGTCCTCAACAAGCCGGCCGATCTCCGTGGCTTCATGCCCCGCAGGGACGTCCAGGGCACTTCTGTCGGCTTGCCGCATGCCGTGCAAGTTGTCTGACATGGCCTTTATGGGCAGCACGATCCACCGAGTAACGGCATAAATCGCAGCAAGGATGAAAACACAGAGCTGCAGCAACTGGGTTGCAATAACAAACAGAAGCTCCCTGTGTTCAAGTCGCTTCAACTCATCCCGGTTCGACGTCACCAGAATCTCCCCGATTTCCTTTGTGGGCGGAAATGGGGAATAAATTTTTCGGTGAATGATACTTTCCGCCCCGCTACCCGCCCGGGAGGATACCCGCTCGGTTCGGGAAAGCTGGGCCAGTACCGCCGAATTTGATCGTATGACGACGCTGCTGACCACCGTGTTCTTGAGCAGACCCTGGGCCACATCCTGGGCCAGGGCCTGATCACCCACGAAACAGGCGGCACTTGCCGTCCCCTCCACGGCATCCAGCAGGCCTTCCAGGCGCCCGATCACATCCTCCCGACTGCGCTCATAAGCCATCGGCCCGATCACCGAGAGGGAGAGCAGGGCGGCAAGCAACGAAAACACCACCACAACGATGGCGGTTCTACGCGCGATGGCACTTTTCAGGGGAAATCTCACTGAGTAGGTCACTTTTATGGTCATAGGGCACCGACGGGCGCCTCTTCATGCTGCACGGTGTCAAATCAAGCAGCCATGTTGCCGTGTTGACCGAGTACAGGCTGCACGGCGCCCCAGCGTTAACGACCGATGTCCCGAACTCTGAACATTCAGTGCGAGAAATTCGCCGCAACATACCTCGTTTGACGAAGCGAGGGCAGCGCAGAATCGCCCCAAAGCCGGCCGAGCCGGAACCAAACAGGGTGTCGTCGATGACGGCCGGAAAAGCAAAGTGTGCGGTGCCGGCTTATACTAGGCGCCTTGACGGAAACCGGGAAATGCACCATGGAACACATCGACCTGAATGCCGAGACCTATGCCAGGCCCCGCGTCATTATCGTCGATGACAATCTGACGACTTGCATGGTGCTGCGCGCAATTTTCCAGAAGGAATTCGAGGTACTCATCGCCCAGTCCGGCGAGGAATGCGTCGAACTGGCGAAACTCGTCGCCCCGGCCCTGATCCTGATGGACATCGAAATGCCGGCCATGAACGGCTATGACGCCTGCCGTGCCGTGCGCCGGGTGGCAAACGTGCCCGTGATCTTCGTCTCCGGACATGACAGCCTGGAGGCCCATCTTGACGCCCTGGATGCCGGCGGCCAGGACTTCGTGCTGAAGCCCTTTGACGCCAAGACACTCCTGGGCAAGACCCGCGCCCTGGTGCAGCAAGCGGCGGCGCGCAAGGAAGCCACACCCGCAGCAGTTGGCAACGGAGCGCCAAGCGCTGTAGCGGACGTGTCGAATGTGCTGTTGCAATTCCTGCAAACCGCCTTGCAGAGCCAGGATCTATACGCTCTGGCGGATAAGGTGCTGGCGGCCCTGGCCGGCTACGGGCTACGTGGCGTAGTGCAGATTCGCCATGATTCATTGGCCATCACGGCGGACCACCGGAGCCAGGAGGCCTCGCCCCTGGCCAGCGCGATTTGCGAACAAATTCGGCGCCTGCCCTCCCAGATGTGCGGCCCCCATTTCATTGCCAATGGCCGGGACGTGTCGATTCTGCTGCTGGACCTGCCCGTCGAACCTCTGGTGCGCCAGCAGCTGTGCCAACTAGTCCTGACGCTGGTGGAAATCACCCAGACCATCGCCGAGCAGCTTGCGGCCCACCTGGCCATGACCTACCAGGCGGAGGACGTGCAGGTGCGTACGACCCGGGCGCAGATCGCGGTGGAGCAACTCAGGCTCCACTATCGTGAGGTGCAGTCCAACTCCCGGGCACAGCTGGAACACATGCTGCTGGAACTCAAGGCCGAGGTAAAAGCCCGGATTGGCGCCAAGCCCGAGGACATCGTGCAGGCGGTGGATGGCTTCATCTGGAATCTGCTGGCCCTGGTGGACGCGGCCCGGGACGACGCCGAGACCACCGCCGAGAAGCTGCTGGAAACCCTGATTCCCTCAAGGCAGGACGACCCGCACTGGTATTAGTTTCCCGTCTACTTGCCGAAACTCCACGTATAGAAGAAGTCCAGAGCATTGTCGCTGCCGGCGCGGCCGACCAGCGATAGACGGCGGGACAGACTTACCGTCAGCTTGACCAGACTCTCCGTCTTGCCCAGGGCCTGCTCGTAGGACAGGACCATGTTCGACGAGAGGCGCTTGCCGACGGAAACGATCTGACTGCTGGCGGTTGTGTCGCTGCCGCTGCTGGCGGGAACGGCAGCCACCCGGCTGGTGGCAGACCTGTCTGCGTAAGTGTTCAGCTGGCCGCTCCTGACACCCAGTTCATCCACGCCGAAGCCCTGCTTCAAGCGCTGCACCACGCCACCGGAATTGCCGCCGAGAATGGAGCCGGCCGCTGCCAGCAAGAGGCCCGCGTCCCCGCTCCCCAGTTCGCTGCTGTCCCGCCCCAACACCAGCCAGGACAGCTTCTCGGTATCCGACACTTCCGGATCCGAGATCAGCCGCACCAGCGGCCGCTTGGCCGTGCCCGTCACCTCCACGCCGGCCGCAACCGACAGACCCTTGCGCAGGGCCCGCACGTTCAGTTGCGGGTTGTCCGGCAGGCCTTGGAAATTGATGAGGCCCCGCTCGATATCCAGCTTCTGGCCATAGGCGTCGAACTTGCCCCCGACGGTCTGGATGGTGCCGCTGGCCTTGGGCAAGTCCCGGCCCCGGGCGACGACATGAATCTGGCCTTCCAGTCGGCTCTCCAGGCCGGCGCCGCTGAAGAAAAAGCGCTCACCCAGGTCCGTCACCACATCCAGCCCCAGGCCCGGCGGCTGGGGGCCTGCCGTCTTGGCCGACTTGATGATCACATCGTCCGAGAGCCTGGGGGTGCCCATGTGGGCGAGCTGCCAGAAGCCCCCGTCCACCTTGAGATTGGCCGCCAGGGCCAGTGTCCCGGCCTGCCAGTCCAGGCGGCCCTTGCCCGACACGGCGACCCATTGATCCGCGCTCTGCAACACCCCGACCCGCGCCAGGTTCACGTCGAGAAAAGCCCGGTCGGCTGCGCCCCCGAATGAGTCCACTTGCATCTCCCCCTTCACCTCAAGGCGCCCGGGCCGGGCCGCCAGGGCGGCAAAAGCCGCCCGGCTGCTGGCGGGCAGCGCCCGAGGCGGCGCCTGCAGCCGGCTGTCGAAGGCCAGGGACTCCACCCGCAAGCGGTTCTCCTGCAAACCCAGGGCCAAGGCACCGTTTTCCAGCCGGAGACCCTGGTCTGCCAGGGCCAGGCTCAAGTTTTGCCCCCTTGCCTGACCGGTGCTCACCGGGTGGGCCGGCGTGCCTGCCAGGCTGAGCTTGCCGTCCAGGCCGCCGCCGGTGCGCACCCCGTTGCCCAGGAGCACCCCCAGCCAGTGCAGGTCCGGCAAGTGGAAAGCCATTTCGCCCTTCCAGGGGTGTTCCCGGTCCAGGGACCAGGCCCCCTGCAAGGCCGCATCCAGGCTGGCGTTCAAGCTACCGAAACGTTCCCCCACGCCGGAAGCCACTCCGTGCAGACGGCCATCCCGGGCGGCCGCCTGCAGTGTTCCCGTCCACTCCGCCGCCGCCACCTGCATGGGCCCCAGGCTCCATTGGGCTGGTCCCAGACGCAAGGGCGCGTCCTGGCTGAGCCGCAATTCCTGGCCCTCGCCCAAGAGATGCAGGGCCGTCAGGCGGCCGGTCCACAGGGGCTGCCGCAGATCGTCCGCCAAGCCGCCCTCCGCCGCCAGCGCCAGTTGCCGCCCCCCAGGCAGGCGGGCGGCAGCCGTGAGCCGGTGTTGCTGGCGGCTGCCTTCCCCGTGCACGCTCACCCCCGCGATGGCCGTGCCGGCTGCCGTGCGGGCGGAGGCCAGCTTCAATTCCAGCAGCAAGGGAGCGGCAGCGGCGGCCGCCAGGGACAGGCGCAGCGCCGCCCCGTCCGCATGCAGCAGGCCCGGCACGCCGAATGTCCGGGACGTCAGGCTGCCGTCGATGACCGGGGCCGCCGGGGTACCGGCCAGATGCAGCTTGCCCGCCAGATCCCCCTCCAGGCCCAGATCCTTGAGCCTGGGGGCCTGAATATCCATATCCAGACTGTCGCCGGGACGGCCCCAGGCGCCGCCCACGGTCAGCCGATTTTCCCCCAGGGCCAGCCCCACCTCGGCCCGACGGATCAACGGCCAGGCCACGTCCAGCGCCCCCTGCCCGCTCAGCGCCACCCCCGCCAACTGGCTGTGCTCGAAGGCAAAATCCAGCTTGAAGTCCGGATTTGGCTGCAGGCGCCCGGCGCCATGGAAATGACCATTGAGTTCCCCCTTCAGTTCGCCCTTTGCTTCCTTCTTGCCCCCCTTGAGGAAGCGGCCCGGGTCGAACTTCGCCAATTCGCCCCGGGCTTCAAACACCTGGCCCACCAGGCGCCCCGCAGCGCTGAGGCGGGCGGCCCCGGCCCGCAACTCAATGCCGTCCGCCACCAAGGACTCGCCTTGGCGCAACAAATGGACCCGCAGGCCGTAGTCTGCCTGTTTCAGATCCACGGCCACTTCCTGCCGGCCGGTGGCCAGGGTGGCGTTCACTCCACCGGAGAGCCGGGTGGGCTTGAGCTTGCCGTGAAATACGGCGGCGTCCAGACCCACGGCTTGCAATTCCAGCTTCAGGCAACCGGCTTCCAGGCTACCCCGACCGGACAGGCGAGCGCCCCCCACCAATTCCGCCAGCAGGTTTCCAAAGCTCGCCCTGCCTGCGCGCCATTCCAGGCGGGACGCCAGGCGCAGAAAAGGCAGGCCCTGGCGGTCGAGCCGCTCCGGCGCCCGGTTCTCCAGGGAAAATTGGCCCGCCAGCGGCGGCAAGCCCACGGCGGCGGCGCCCGCCACGGGTTCCAGCGCGGCGTTAAGGTCCAGGGAGGCCCGGGGCGCCCCCGGTAGCCAGGCCGCCGGATCGATGCCGCTGAATTTCAGACGCAAGTTGGCAAACGGCGTGGGGCCAAAGGGCGTGAGCCGGGCCTGAGCGCCGCCTTGCAATAGCCCCTTTTTCGCCCGGGCAGACAGGTCCACCGCCGCCAGGGTGCCCCCCGCCGCCACCTCCAACCCGAAAACCTGCTGGCGAAAGTCGCCATCCAGACTCAGCGCGCCATTCAAGGCGAAGGGTGCATCCTGGCCGAGATCCATGCGCCCGGCCGCCGTCACCGCCCCCAGCCGCCCGGCGAAGCCCGACAAGCGATAAAGCCCGCCAGTGCCCGACAACGCTCCCCGCAGCCCCCCTGCCAGTTCCTGACCGTCAAGCAGCAGCTTGTGGACTTCCAAGATATCGGCCTGCAGGGCAAAAGGCAGCCGCAGACTGGCCGGCAGGCCCAGGGACGGCGTGGGCGCCAGGGTTTCGATGGACAGGCGCCCCAGGGCCAGCCGCAGCACATGGAAGCGCCCCGCGCCGAGTTCGGATGGGCGCCAGTCCAGTTCCAGCGCCGCCAGCCGGATGCGGCTGCCTACCCCGGTCCACAACACTTCCCTGGCGCCCAGGGGGCCGGCCAGGGTACCGTCAACGCCACTGATCACCAGTCGCCCGGCCGACAGGCGCCCGGCCATGCTGGCCAGCGCATTCAGCCCCCCGCTGGTGAGCCCCAGCCAGAGCACACCGCCCCCCAGGAAAACGAACAGGGGCAGCAGCCAGCGCAGGATTTTCCAGAGGCGCATCATCCTGGAAACCTAAGTTGGGTGTGTTTGCCGTGGCTTATAAATACCTTGCCACACCCTTGTAGGGGCGAATTCATTCGCCCACAACCGCCTGATTGGGCGAATAAATTCGCCCCTACAAAGGCAACAATCGAGGAATCAAGGATCATCATGACGCTGGAAAAAGCAGTTGAATAAGGCGTTTTCCGGAAATGACTACCCCCTTCTCCCGCCGGGAGAAGGGCTGGGGATGAGGGGGTGCAATGCCACTTCTCATCTTTCCCTCACCCCGGCCCTCTCCCGGCGGGAGAGGGAGAACGCCAAGTCTCCATTTGTACGGGTTCCCATCGCCGGGGACAGAAATTGCTGAAAATCGACTAACCGCAGAGGCGCAGAAGCGCAGAGGAAAAAACAATGGGTTGCCTTGAAGATGGACCTCACCCGACGTGCAAAGCCAAAAACATCTCCAATGCCTTGTTTTCTCCGCGCCTCTGCGCCTCTGCGGTTCAAATTGCATTTTTTCTGACATTCAGAACGGAATCGCCAGAGAGAAATGCAAACGGGGCATATGCACCTGGGGTGCCCAGGCCAGGTCCACCGCCAGGGGACCCGCCGGGCTCTTCCAGCGCCCGCCGATGCCGTAACCCTTGTTGAGTTTCAGGGCGGCCCGGGTGTCTACAGCGTTGCCCGCGTCGAAGAAGGCAGCCAGGCCCCACTTATCATCCAGCCAGTGGGTGGCTTCCACGCTGCCGGTCAGGAGATAGCGCCCCCCCACCACCGCCGAGCCTTCCGTGACCCCCAGGCTCTGGTAGCCGTAGCCCCGCACGGAGCCGGTGCCGCCGGCCCGGAACAGATAATCCTGGGGAATGCCCTCCCGGGATTTCGCCAGGGTCTGGCCGGTCTCTCCCCGCAACATCAGTTGGTCCCGCTTCCCCAGGGGGAAATAGACCTGCAGCTTGCCCAGGAGGCGCAGGAAGTCCCGGTCCGACAGCACGGCTTTCGATGCACCCCCTACCTGAACCTGGGCCACCAGGCCCTGGTGGGGGTCCAACAGGCTGTCCACCTGCCGCCAGGTCCACATGCTGCTGGCCACCAAGGCACGATCCGTGGTCTGCAGGGCGTCCTCGGGCTTCTTGCGTTCCAGCAACCAGTTGAACCCCAGGCGCACTTCCAGTTGGCCCCGCTGCTGCGTCCGCTGGGCACCAAGGGAAAAGCTCTCCGTCTTCAGGCCCTGAATATCGGCGGATTGCAGGAGCACCCCCACGCTGTCCCGCCCCTGGGCCTTGTCCGGCGGCAGGAACACGTCAGCAAAGACCGTGCTCTGCTTCTGCTCGATGCGCAGGCCGCTGTTGAGCTCCCAGGCCCGGCGCAGGAAATCGGCGGAATGAAAATTCACCTCCCCCCGCGCCCCGGTATTGGAGCTGGCGCCAACACCCAGCCCCAAGCGATGGGGTTCCCGCTCAGTGAGGCGCACCAGCACGGGCGCCGTGGCCACGCCGTCCTTCACCCTGGTAGCCTCCCGCTCCAGTTCCACCTGAGCAGATGAAAAATACGGCGAGGATTGCAGGCTCCGCTGCAAGGCCGCGAGTTTCTCCTCGCTGTAGGCCTGGCCTTCAAGGACCGCCAGGTTGTAGCGCCCCACCAGATCCGCCCGGTAACGCGTCAAGCCCATGATTTTCAGCGGCCCGAATCGATAGGCCGGGCCGGCATCAAATACAAGACTCAGCTGGGCCGAGTGGGCCGGGGGATCGATCTCGGCCCGGCTGTTCACCAGGGCCGCCGCCGCGTGATCCACCGCCAGCAAGCGGGCCAGCAGGGATTCCTTGGCCCCGCTCCAGTCGGCCTGGCGAAAGGGCTGTCCCACCGGCAGGGTCCAGGCCGCCACCAGGGCTTCCCGCTCCCCTAATGGCAAGCTGCCCTCGATACGGATATCCACCGCTGTCACCAGGGTGCGTTGCCCCGGCCGGATGCTCGCTTCCAGCCGTTCTCCCTTCCAGGCGAAGGACAGTTCGGGACTGAACCAGCCTTCGGTAGCCAGCAGTTCCGGCAGGAGTTTTTCCAGGCGCCGCTGATACTGCTCCCGCCCCGCTCCATCCGAAACATCGCCTTCCGGCAGATAGGGCTTGATGGCACTTGCCACCGCCTCCGGCGCCAGCAGATCCGCCACCTGGGCGGTTGCCATCAGGGGGAACAGGAGCAGCAGCAAGGGAGACAGGCGCCGGAGCGCCCCACGGAAGGAGGGCATCACGGGATTATGCGGGAAAAAGCCGGCGGGCCGGACGCAGAAACGGGCACGCGGCAGGATGAAAGGGGCCGGGCGGTGCTGGTGGGGAGTCAATGGCGGGCTTGCAACCGATCAGACCAAGGCCTGCTGCGTGCCCGGAGCAGTCACGCCCGCTTCACCACCTCAAGCGTCTGCTTTGTGACGTACAGCCGCCACCCTTAAGGGCTGTCGGATCAGGGAGAGAATAGCAAGTCACTGGCGCGCCATGTTGTGCTGAAAATAGAGCTTCTCGTCGCCGTAACGTGAAGAGACGACCGGTGCGGTCAACACCAGTTGGCCCAGAAGGCTGGCGTTTTCGGGGGAATCGCCCTTGGCCAGCGTGTAGATGTCGTACACCGCCTGCCCGACGGGCAGACCGGCGAGCTTGAGGCGAAAGTCATCCAGGGCGCTGGTGCCTTGCATCAGTGCGAGGGCTGGTGCCGTGGGTCTGAAGAGTATCTGGTAGGGCGTGTGAGGGCTGGCAACGTTTCGCCCGTTTATCTGAATGCCGGCAAGGTTTTCAAGGGTCAGCCGCCCGGGGTTCGGATCTTTGGCGCCAAACTGAACGGCGCTTCTTTCAAAACCGCTGGCGAGGATTCGCTTGGCGAACGCGCTAGGAGCAGGCAGGATGTTGCTGAAGGTCTGTGCAAAATAGTTGTGACCAGCTTGCTCGTCAATGGAATGCATCAGAAGCAAATTGACCGATGGCTGATCGCCATCGATAAATATCTTGAGTGCCAAGCCCGGAATTGATGTGTCCTGGGCGGGTTTGGTTGCCAAGGAAAAGCGACCGATCACGCAGGGGGCGCCACTGTGAAAGATGCCGGTATAGCTGTCTGACGCTGCGGGGTTGATTACCAGCCGTAAGCGCGCCTCTGCGCCAAACGCATGGATCAGCTTGCTCCGCCCCGCTTCCAGTTCATCACCCTGCGTCGTCAGTGCCTTAAGCGCAAAGTGGCCGGTTATCAGCTTGAGGAAATCCAGAAACCCCGGGCTGGTCAGTACTGGCAGTTGCGCATAACGCGAGGGAACGATCTTGTCGTTCCACATGGAATTGGCCTTCTGGCAGGCGCTGCGCGAGGCCAGCGCTGAATTTGGCATCGGCGCAGCCGCAACCCGTTCAAGACTCTGACAACCAGCTGCTACCACAACAACCAAGCTGGTGAAGGACGCGCGCCAACTTGGCAAGCGCTGGAGGAGAGTCGCAACCTTCATATCCATTCCTAGTGAAATGTTAATAGACCTTGAACAATCAATCCGTCGTGGTCATCGAGTGAAATGCAGGATGCGGTCAACACCACATGAATCGCTTTCGACGGCGCGCGTCAACACGCCTACTCAATTTTTTTGATTTTCCCCTCTGTTTCTTTTGCACCCTTGGTATATAGCCTCTCTTCATTTGGGGCGAGTTCGTGGAGCAATCTTAGAAGCTCTCCTACGTGCACAAGTTCCTCGTTCGCTATTTCCTTGAGCACTTCCGCGGCAAGTTCATTGTCGGTAGACTCGGCAAGCTGCATGTACAACTGAGTCGCTTCATACTCTGCGGCTACCATAAAACGAATTGCTCTGATAAGTTCCTCGTGCGTGAGCTTCCTGTCACTTGCTAACCCTGAAAAGGGTGATCCAAATTCTGGCATATCTATTCTCCTTTCTTACTTCTTTTCGAGCTTCCACCCTACGGCCTACCGCTTTGCGTACTTGTTGAATTACATCTTTTAGACTAAGCGGCAGTGTGAAAAAGGACGGTGCGTTACCACACATAAGACGTAACGATTCTGAAACCGATGAGGTCGTATGGGACATACCGCTATGGGTTAATCGCCGCTCTGTGTGATAACAGACAGATATGACCCGGCATTAGGCGCGATAGTCTCCTGATGAACTAACAGGAGACTCACCATGGCACTTTCCCCCGCAGTATCAATCGACGAATCTGAGTTCGTGCGCACGCTGCCGGGCGTCCACACCGATAGCGCGCAAGTGGGTGCCAGCGCAGTGTCGTGGAGCGCCATCGTCGCGGGGGCTGCTGCTGCTGCTGCCCTGTCCTTGATCTTGTTGATACTGGGAACGGGCTTGGGATTATCCTCGGCATCGCCTTGGGCTCACCATGGGGTAGGGGCAGCGACCTTCGGCGTATCGACTGTCCTTTGGGTCACTTTCACTCAAATTGCTGCGTCCGGAATGGGCGGCTACCTCGCCGGCCGGCTAAGAACGAAGTGGGTTGGAGTGCATACGGACGAGGCCTATTTTCGTGACACTGCGCATGGTTTTCTGGCTTGGGCAGTCGCATCGCTGGCGACCGCTACGCTACTGACCTCCGTGATTGGGTCTATCGTTAGTGGCGGTATCCAGGCCGGAACCGAGATAGCAAAACCAGCCGCTGACAACGGGCCTATGGCCTACTTTGTAGATTCTCTGTTTCGTAAGGAAATGAGGGCGGCTACAGCCGTCTCGGCCCCTGCTGCAAAGGGTGCAGTAGGAAGTAGTGCAGCGGAGCAACCGACTGCCGCGACTCTTTCCGAGATTACTCACATCTTCATGCACGCCATTCCCACCGCAACCTTACCGACTGAAGATGTTCGCTATGTCGGCCAAGTTGTCGTGCGGCATACCGGCCTGACGCAGCAAGTCGCCGAAAAACGCGTGAGCGATACGTATGCACGCGTGCAGGCACACTTGCGTGATGTGGAAACCACGGCGAAAAACACTGCCAACAAAGTTGGCAAGGCTTCGGCATATGCGGCACTGTGGCTCTTCATCTCGCTGCTCATCGGTGCATTTGTCGCCAGCCTGGCGGCCACATACGGCGGACGTTCTCGCGACGCCTGACCCCAGAACCAGACATCCCACCTCACGGAGGCAGCAATGCGTTCACTACTTCTGTTATTTCTCGGCGTCCCCATTCCCATCATCATTCTGATCGCGTTGTTCGCGCACTAACGGCATTCAACATCGACCAAACGGCTATTAACATGAGTTCCTCAGAAAAAAAATTTCCCATTGTTTGTGTCGGCGGTTCGGCTGGCGGTCTCGATGCCTATATTCGGCTATTGCAAAATCTTCCGGCAGATATGGGCGTCGCTATTGTCATCGTTAATCACCTCACCACGATGCCGACGCACCTCCATGAGGTTCTTCCACGCTTTACCGCCATGCCGGTTGATCTAATCACGGAAAGCTTGCTGATCGAACCCAACCATGTATTCATCATTCCTGAAAATAGGGATTTGCACGTCGATAATGGAGAGTTCCATCTCAAGCCAATTTCAAAACCGCGCGGCTGGCCGGACGTAATTACGGTATTCCTGCGGTCACTGACCAGCTACTGGGACGGCAAGCTTATTGCCGTTATCGTCTCTGGCTATGACGGCGACGGAGCCGCAGCACTGTGCGGGATCAAGGAAGTTGGCGGCATTACTATCGCGCAGAAGCTTAGTACGGCAAGTCGGCCAGACATGCCGGAGAGCGCAATTGCCAGCGGGTGCATCGACTTTGTCCTGTCTCCAGAGGCTATCGCTCAGGAAATTATTCGCATTGCGCACGCCGAAGTCTAGTACGTAGGTTAGGCATTGACCGATAGCGCAATGACCGGAATGAGGGCGGTTTCCGGATTTTTTCGGTAACAGCCGTCCAAATTAGGTTGGCGCGCCCGCAGGCCAGCAAACTGAACGCATTGCTGAATATAAGCATATGAGAGGCTATGCACGGAAGCGTACAGAACCACCCTCTCCACCTGGCTATTCTTGGCGCACATAAACTAAATATGTAAGCCCTCCACGCGGAGTTCGCCGGCAATTTCTAATTGTCTTTCTAGGGGACGCTGCGATGAAGTTTTCCGATAGTCATCGCAACGATGATTATTTAAAATGCGTTGTACAGCCAATTTTGGCAAAAACCATACTCTCACGCAGGAAACAGCTACCATGCCGCAAAAAATAGAATACATCACAAAGATGGAACACCAACTTGAAAAGTTGAATCTTAAAATGACTGAACTGGCTGCGGAAACAAAGGCAGCCAAAGAGGAAGCGCGGGAGGCGTACAAAGAAAAAGTAACCAAGCTGCGTCAGCAGTCTAAAGTTGCCGCTGCAAAGCTCGAAGAATTGAAAACCGCTAGCGAAGACTCCTGGGGAACGATGGTCGCGGATATGGAAAAAATGCATGATTCATTTACCCACTCCTTTTTCTCATTGTTTCAAATCCCGACCGCAAGTTCGTCGGAAGGCGCTGCCGAGAAAAAGCCAAAGACCAGCCATTCAGCGCCTGTAGAAAAACCCTGAGACTCATGCGGCACTTCGCGGCGGCGGCGGTGCCGCGCGGGTGGTTTGTCCGCGCACCACCGCCATGGTTTTTGAAACCATCCCGGAGCATCAAAACCATGACGGCTCCCTCGCCCCCCCGCCCCTCTCCCGAAGGGCGAGGGGCGCACCCTGAGTCGGCTTCGCCGACTTTCACGGCAATCAAGAAAGGATTCCTAATTTCGCTGCCATGGGGGAGAATTGCGGCTCCTTGCAGTCGTGCCGATCCACCTGCCTTATGAGAATGACTTCCTGCAATAATCGGACGAAAGGCGGTCTCCTGACGGCATGGTTGACACCTGTCTCGACCGCCCTGCGCGCACTAATCCAGCTCATGCTCGTCCTGTCCTTGGCCTGGGCGGGGGGGGCTGGCGCCCAGGCCTTGCCGCCGCTCAAATTGGGCATCATGCCCTTCAACAGCACCCTGGCCCTGATCAAGACCCACCAGCCCCTGATTCGCCACCTGGAGGCCCAACTCGGGCGGCGCGTGGTCATTTACACCTCGGCCGACTACTACACCTTCGTCAATGAACTGCTGGATGCTCACTTCGACCTGGCCATTGCCGGTCCCCACTTCGGCAGCATGGCCCAGGAGCGGGGCGCGGTACTGCTTTTCCGCTACCAGGCCGATCTGCAGCCGGTATTCGTGGTGCGTAGCGACTCGAACATCCGCACTCTGGAAGATTTGCGCGGCAAGCGCATCGGCCTGTCCAGCCCCCTGTCGATCTCGTCCATCGGCGGCGTGAAGTGGCTGCACGACAAGGGCCTGGGCCTGGACAAGGACTACCAGCTCGTCGAACGCAGCACCCATGGTGCGGCGATTGCGGCGGTGTCCGTTGGCGATCTGGATGCGGCCCTGACCACCCACACGCCGCTCAAGCAAATACCGGACGATGTGCGGGCAAAAATCCGGATTCTCCCCCTGGACATCCACGTTCCCCATTTGATGACCCTGGCCAATGCCCGCCTTGGCCCGAAAGAAATCGAACGTCTTCGGCTGGCCCTGCGCAATTTCCCGGCCACGCCGGATGGGCAGGAGTTCTTCAGGGAAACGGGCTATATCGGTTATGCCGAGGTGTCCCCCGCCGACATCCGCGCCCTCAAGCCCTTCGTTGAACTGACCGTGCAGATGATGAGAAGGGGTAAATGAAGCGTCCAGCGTTTACCCGCAGCCTGCGTTTCCGGCTGCTGGCGACGAGCCTGCTCATCGAGCTGGTCATGCTCGTGATCCTGGTGGGCAACAGCCTGCGCTTGATTGACCAGCACCTCATCCGCCAGACCGAAAGCCGGGTCACCGCCATCGAGCTTGCCTACAAGACGGCCCTGGTCCTGCCCCTGGCGGCCCGGGACTATGCCACGCTACGGGATGTTCTCGATGGCTGGCGCCAGGCGGGCGACATCGCCTATCTGGTGGTCACGGATCCGGAAGGACACATGCTCGCCGCCTCCGGCTGGCCCACCGGCAAGCCGCTGCCGCCCCCCTCGGCAGACTTCAAGACCGACCAAACACTCCACGTCGCCTTTGCCGTGACGGTACTGGGGCAGGACTATGGGCGGGTGCATTACGGCCTGTCCCTGGCCTTCCTTGAAGCGGCGCGCCACGACCTGTTGATTCAGGGAGCCTTGATCGCCTTTGCCGAACTGCTGCTGAGCGCCTTCATGCTGTTTGGCCTGGGCTACTGGCTGACACGCCACTTGGCGTTTCTCGCCGAGGCCAGCAGCAGCATTGCGGCAGGCAACTACAAGACACGTCTGGTGGCGGCCACCGATGACGAAGTCGGGCAACTGACACGCAATTTCCAGCGCATGGCGGAAGCCGTGGAATCCCGCGTCAGCGAACTGGCCACCCATCTCGCCCGTCAGAAGACCCTCTTCGAGGCCCTCGGCGAAGGCGTGTATGGCCTGGACAACACTGGGCATTGCTCCTTCATGAATCCGGCGGCCCTGGCCATGCTGGGGCTCACCGAAGACGAAGTCCTGGGCAGGGACACCCATACCCTGATTCACCACTCTTTCGAAGATGGCCGCCCCTTCCCGCCCCAAGAATGCGCCGTGTTCCTGACGCGCCAGGATGGCCTGCAGCGCCGCATGGAGGAATGGCTTTGGCGCAAGGACGGCAGCGGCTTCCCCGTCATGCTGACCGTCACAGCCATGGTCCGGGATGGGGAAACCCAAGGCTCCGTGGTGGCGTTCCGGGACATTACCGAGATTCGCCGGGGCGCGGAGGAGTTACGGGAGAGTCGTGACCGCCTGATTGCCTTCACCAATGCGCTGCCCGACATTGTCGTCATCAAGGATGGCGAGAGCCGCTGGCAAACCATCAATCGGGCGGCGGAGGAAATCCTTTGCCTCAGGGGGGAATCCTGGCAGGGCAAGAGCAACCTTGAACTGGCCGGGGAGCGCCCCGAATTCAGGGCGTTTCACGAGGCGGCCTCAGTCAGCGATGAAATCGCCTGGAAGAAGGCCGATATGTCCTTGTGCATCGAAAACATCGCCGGCGCGGATGATCAGCCGCGTGTCTGTGAAGTCCGCAAGATGCCCCTCTTCGCCCAGGATGGCAGTCGCAAGGCCCTGATGGTCATCGCCCGGGACATTACGGAGCGCAGACAGGCCGAAGCCGAACTGGAGCAGTATCGGCGCCATCTCGAAGAATTGGTGACGGAACGTACCGGCCAGTTTGAGGAAGCCAAGGCCCAGGCGGAACGGGCCAACCTGGCCAAGAGTAGTTTCCTGGCCAACATGAGCCATGAGATCCGCACCCCCATGAACGCCATTTTCGGCATGGCCCACCTCATGCGCCGCGCCGGGGTCACGGAAAAGCAAGGCGAGCAACTGGACAAGATGGGCGAGGCGGCCCGCCACCTGCTTGGCATCATCAACAACATCCTGGACGTCTCCAAGATCGAAGCCGGCAAGCTAACGCTGGAAGATAAGGAACTGGACGTGGCCCGGCTGCCGGACACGGTGGTTTCCATGCTCATGGAACGGGCGAACGCCAAGGGCCTGTCTCTCCTGACGGAAGTGAAAGCCCTGCCGCGTCATCTCCTGGGTGACGGTACGCGCCTGACCCAGGCCTTGCTCAACTACGCCACCAACGCTATCAAGTTCACCCAGGAGGGTTCCGTCACCCTGTGCGTGCACCAGGATGGGGAAACCGCCGACGCCGTGCGCGTGCGCTTTGAAGTCAGGGACAGCGGCGTCGGCATTCCGCTGGAGGTTCAACAGCGTCTTTTCAATGCCTTCGAGCAGGCGGACAGTTCCACCACCCGCACCCATGGGGGCACCGGGCTGGGCCTGGCCATCACCCGGCGCCTGGCGGAACTCATGGGGGGCGAGGCCGGCGTACTCAGCAGCCCGGGGGCGGGTAGCACCTTCTGGTTCACGGCCTGGCTGAAAAAGGGCGTGAAAATTGCGGAACCGAAGCACCACGAGCTCCTGGAGGAGGAACCCGAGAAAATCCTGATACGGGACTTCGCCGGCACACGCCTGCTCATGGCCGAGGACAACGATATCAACCAGGAGGTGGCCCGGGCGTTGCTGGAAGACGTGGCCCTGTGCGTGGATATCGCCAACAACGGCCTGGAGGCCGTGCGCATGGCCTGCGAAAAACCCTACGCCCTCATCCTCATGGATATGCAGATGCCGGAAATGGATGGTCTGGAGGCAACCCGCGCCTTGCGCGCCATGCCGGCCTTCAAGGATCTGCCCATCCTGGCCATGACCGCCAATGCCTTCGCCGAAGACAGCCAGCGCTGTTTCGACGCCGGCATGAACGACTTCGTCGCCAAGCCCGTGGAACCAGAAGCCCTCTACGCCATCCTCTTGAAGTGGCTGGCGCCCCCGGGCGGCTGAGAGGCTTGCAGGAGATTTCAGGACCGGATATTTACCGGTCTGTCGCAATCACCCAGCGCCGAAAATTTGGCCGCCGCCAGCCCAATCTGACGGGGAGACATCTTCAAAAATCACGTAGATGTACTTCGGGTCGGTCCCGGTGTTGCGGACGATGCTGTCGGTAATCTCGGCAGCAACTGCTTTCTTGGCTTCGGCATCTTTGCCTTCGAACCAGGTTACACGTACGACGGGCATAACGATCTCCTTCTGTTGATGGATGGTTTGCGGCTCTTCATATGAAAACCGCGAATACGACGCCGGCTTCAATCCAAAGCCGTCATCGCTCGAGAAAAGCCTTCAAGTCCGCAGTGATCCGGTATCCGTCGAGCGCGGGCAAGCCCGCGCCTGCGGTTGCCTTAGCCTCCCAGCCCCACCGGCGCCGGGGCCACATTCACGATCTTGCTGAAGAGGTGCTCGTACTGGCCCGCCGGACCTTCCCAGGGATTGTCGTTGGCCAGGAAGGCGGCGTCGATCTCCGCCCAGTCTTCCGGCAGCAAGTGGGTCTTGGCCAGGGGAAACACCTGGCTTTCCTCCGTGTTCATGTGGGCCCATTCCTGGTCCAGGTAAGTCTTCAAGGCCCCGTCGAAGTCCTTGAAGGCCGCCTCGCCGTGCTGACGATAGCTTGCCAGGGCAGCCCGCAGGATGGC
>JAYTVW010000068.1:0-29651 GCA_043743785.1 Rhodocyclales bacterium
ACGGTAAGGCCCTCGGCAAGTTCGGGCCGCATGATCTGCGCCGGACGGCCTCCACCTTGCTGCATGAGGCGGGCTATAGCTCGGATTGGATCGAGAAGCAGATGGCCCACGAGCAGAAGGGTGTCAGGGCGGTTTACAACAAAGCGGAATACCGGGTGCAGCGCACGGCCATGCTGCAGGATTGGGCGGATATGGTGGATAGCTGGACGCTCAAGCAGCCCCGACCATCGGCATGAAACCGGGGCGCGTCGGTTGAGCGCCGGACGACTTTCGCGCCTCGATCCATGCTTCCACCTCGTCCAAGTCCCAGGCGACATTTCGACTGGTGAGCGCAATACGGCGTGGAAATTCCCCCCGCTGCTCCATATTGAAAATGGTACGTTCCGAGAGCGGAATCATGGCCAGCAGCTTCTTGCGGTTTATGAGAGCCTTCGTCTTCATCGTGGTGTCAGACATGCGGTGATGAAGCCTTGATTGAAACAGAATCGGCAGTTGGGGGTCCGCTGAAAAACGCACGCCAGGGCGCCATTTCGCTGGACTCCCGCACAGGTGGCCTTATGAGGTATGCGCCGGAAGGTGTGTGGCCCGCTCCGAGAGAACGCGATGCGAGTGTTGCCAGACAGCCGGGACCTGGGTAGGCCGGGATCGTGCGTCGTCAGGCTGCCCCACGTTCCTGCGAGAGAGTCAGGGTCAAGTGACCACTGCCGGCGCGGCGACGGCGGACGGGTCAGTCTGGACAGTGGCCGAAGTGCCGGCGTGGAGCTTGCGCGGTGAGCTTGGGGTCGGCGTGGCAACAGCAGGCGACCCGCCTTCGGGTACTGCCACAGAGGCGGTTGGTGACTGCGGTTCAGTCAGTTGCAAGCCAGACACTGCGGCGGGCGCCACCTCGCCGGGTATCGGCACATCCCGGCGACGGGCACTGGCCATGGCGCGGCCGGAAATTTTCCGGATGTCGCCCGCCAAGCGAAGCAGCTTGCGTTTCCACTCGTAGATTTGCAAGGAATAGTCCGCGTTGGGCAGCACCCCGGACAAGAAAAGCACGTCGAAGCTGGCCACCAGTTTGTCGAATTCGCGGATCAGCGCCACATAACGCACGGCATTCGGGGACGTGATTTCGGCCGAGAACTCCCGGGGAGCGGTGTAGACCATGCCCACGCCGGCAATGTCAATGCCGTTGGATTCGGCCAGTTGCGCGAGCCGTTCGGCCTCGGCGCCAAGCTCACGGAATGCGCCGTTGAAGCGTTCATCCGCCATCCCCTGGGCCTCCAGCGCCTGTCCTTTTGTGGCCAAAGTGGGCAGGACGATGGCGAGGATGAAGAATGATCCAGCGCAGACTTCAAAGCCCCGTTCAAAGACCCGCTGAGCATGAAGCGACTGGAGAACGACTTTTTGAGGAAAGTACGGATGACTTTTCTGGGCGCCGCTGCCACTGCTGCGCTTAGCGGGGGCGTTGGCGGGGCGCTGGATGCCGATGTCCACGGGGCTCTCCGAGTGTGCATGGGATGAGTCCCGATGCTACGAAACGGAATAGGGCCTGTGCGGCGGAAAAGCGCACCAAAGCGACCTGTATGGAGGTTGTGGCCGCAAAACCGTAGGGGGAGAATCGCCCATACTATCCGACGCGCCTATGGCCGCCGAATGCGTCCTAGCTGGGGACTGGCAAAACAATCAGCATCAAGAAATTCAAGAAGTTTTCCAAGCAGCATCTATTGACCTGTTTTCCAACCCCGCGGGGACATCCTTTGTCCTTCTGGGGCAAGGTGTCTCCGTCTTCTTTTGACTTGACCGGAGACTCAGCATGGAAAAGATTGTCCTCATCGTGGCCCTTCTCGGGTCATTCTGGATGGCGCTACAAGGCACCAAGGCCGGCGTTTCGGCGCTGTGGTCGGTTGTCCGGCGGTACTCGACCGGCGACAAGGGTGCAAAACCAGTCGTCGCCAACACCGAGAGCGAATCCAAGATGCCGATTACGGCACCGGCAAATACGCTTGACCCCTGGGCCGGCCTCAACACCCCGACCTTCATGCGGAAGGGGGGCACGTTGGCCCAGATCGAGGAGAAGGCCGCCCGAATCAGGATGGAACGTGAGGCGGCAAGCAAGCCGAAGCGTCGAACCAGGCGGACCAAAGCGGCGCCCAATCCGGAGCCGAGTCTGCTGCCGGATTTTGATCTGCTCTGACCACGAAACCTTTTTTCAACCCTGCGGGGGCATCAAGCCTCCGCAAGGGGCGTGATGCCTCCGCTTTTTCATCACGGAGGCACCATGGCACTCATCCTCATCGCTTGCTGCGTTTCCGGTTGGGTTATCAGCCGTCCGGTCATTCGGGCGCTTGGCCTGTAGTCGCAGCCCAGAATCATCTAGTGCCGAGCAGTCGGCGCTTTCATCAATCACCCCCGGGGGATGCTTTCATCCCGCATGGGGTGTCGTGTCTCCTGGGGGTTTGTCATTTCCAGGAGTCAACATGAAGACAAACACGATGGTCCCCGGCTTGCCGGCCGAGCAATACCATGGCGACACGGGAGTGGGCCATTCCGGGCTGGTGCGCATCATGCGTTCCCCGGCCCACTTCCAGGAGTACGTCTCCAATCCGCCTGTTCCGACGCCGGCAATGGCATTCGGCACGGCGGTTCATGCCGCAATTCTCGAGCCGAGGGAATTTGGCGACCAATACGCGGTGGTGGATGAGGCCAAGCTTGCCGGCACCTTTGAATCACTCGATGACTTCAAGGCCGCAGCCGACAAGCTGGGGATCGCCTACGGCGTACCGACCAAGGACGAACTGAAAGCCACCATCAAGGCGGCGGACACTGCCGGTGCCTGCCGCTTCCGTGACGATGTGCAGGCCGAGATGGCTGCGCTGACCCAGGAACGGCTGGTCGGCAGTTTGGCGTCGCTGGATGATCTGAAGACCGCGGCGGGGCGTCTTGGCATTGAAACCGCCAAGATGAAGAAGGACGAACTCAAGGCGGCCATCAAGGCAGCGGACAGTTCGGGCACCTACCGCCTCAAGGAAGAGGTGCAGGCCGAGATGGCTGCACTGTGCCAGGAGAAGCTGGTCGGCACCCTACAGTCGCTTGAAGACTACAGGACTGCGGCGCAGATCCTTGGTGTTCGCACGGAAGCGCTGGGCAAGGACGAACTGAAAGCCGCCATCAAGGCGGCAGACGGTGCGGGCGCTTGTCGCTTCCGTGAGGATGTTCTGGTCGAGTTATACGATGGCAAGACCCTCCTCAAGCCAGAGCAGATGGCGGCGATCCAGAGCATGGCGTACCTGGTGCGCTGTCACGCTGGCGCGGCCAGAAAGCTGTCCAACGGCATGGCCGAGATGTCCGGGTTCTGGCGCGATCCTGAAACCGGCATCGAGTGCAAGTGCCGGCCGGACTTCCTGGCGATGGAGGAGGGCACCATCACCGGCATCCTGGACGTGAAAACGTGTTGCGATGCCTCGGCGGATGCGTTTGCCCGCTCGATTGCCAGTCTTGGCTATGACGTGCAGGCCGCGTTCTACCAGGATGGGGTCAAGACTATTACCGGCATGAACGTGCCGTTCTATTTCATTGCCGTCGAGAAGGAAGCCCCGTTTGCGGTGGCTGCCTACAAGGCAAGCGCGGAAATGATCGAGACGGGTCGCGCCAAGTATCGGGCCGCCCTCCAGTTGCTGCAATGGTGCCGCGACAACAAGCGTTGGCCGGCCTACCAGCCGAACGGGGAGATCGAAGAGATCAACCTGCCGCGCTGGGCTGCGAATTTCGAGCTCGGCGAATAAATACGTTTCACCTCAACCGGGGGTAACCCCGACATCCCAGGCGGGCGCACTTCATGCCCCGCCGGGGCCATGGTGCGCCCGCCTTTTCATTTTTCATCTGAAAAGGAGCTCTACCATGGCCCTCCAGGCGCTCAGGAATATCAACAAGGACGCCGGCAACGGTGACGCGACAAGGAAGCCGGACTCTTTCCCGGTGATGCTGACCAAGTTTGCCGGCGAGATCGGCCGCGCCCTGCCCAAGCATCTCAACCCCGATCGCATGGCCCGGATTGCGCTGACGGCCTTTCGCATGACCCCGAAGCTGGGTGACTGCGATCCGCGCAGCGTGTTCGCCGCCGTCATTCAGTCCTCGCAACTGGGGCTGGAAGTCGGGCTGATGGGGGAGGCGCACCTGGTCCCCTACGGCAGCCAATGCCAACTCATCCCCGGCTATACCGGGCTGATGAAGCTGGCCAGGCAGTCCGGTCTGGTTCAGGACATCTATGCCCACGAGGTGAGGTTGAACGACAGCTTCAATCTGAAGCTCGGCATGGAACGCATCTTGGCACATGAACCGATGGCGGCGCCGGGCGGTTTCCCCGAATCCGACGATACGCGCGGCCCGGTCATTGGCTTCTACGCGGTGGCGGTGTTCAAGGACGGCAGCCGGACTTTTGTGGCCATGAGCCGCAACGAGATTGAGCGCATCCGGGACAACAGCAAGGGCTACCAGGCGGCAAAGAAGTACAAGAAGGAATCCGTGTGGGATACCGACCCAGTGGCCATGGGCCTCAAGACGGCTATCCGCCGCCTGTGCAAGTACCTGCCGAAGTCACCGGAATTGGCAACGGCCCTGGCGCTGGACGCGGCGGCCACCCAAGGTAAAGCGCAAGACCTGGATCTGAAGGATGTCATCGAAGGCAACGCCTTCGTCATGGCGGACGACGAATCCGGGGAAGGCGACGGGCAAGGGAATCAAGGTGGCCGCCAGCAGGAGGATCCCAATCCTTCCGTTGGCGGCAAGCCGAAGCCCCGGCCCGAGCCTAAGGGCAAGCCGCCGGTCACCAGGCTGGACCAGATGATTCAGGCCATGGAAGCGGCGACTTCCGTGGAAATTCTCGACGAGGTGTATATCCGCGCCGAGGGTGATCTGGACGGTGCCGATCTCGAAGCGGTGATGCGCGAATACCGGCGCATCAAGCAACGGATCACGTCCGGTGGCCTGATTTGAGTTGATGTTTCACGAGAAAAGAAACCCCGCGCGCTCCCGCGCGTGGGTTTTCCCAAGCGCATCGCAGGGTACCGAGGGTGCGTTTCGGAAAACCGGATTGTTCTCTCTGGCTACGCCGGGAGACATAGGTAGCTGGCCTTCAATCAGCAGTTTCAAGCAGCACTCAACAGGCACCGGGAAGCCGAGTGTCAATTCAACAACCCCCAGGGATGATCCATCGTCCCTGAGCGGGGTGCAGGGTGTCCCTCATCTGGAGACACCATGTTTGAAGTCGCACTGAACGCATTTCGCCTCAATCGAGAGCTTGGGGAATGCAGGGCGAGAGACGTGTTCCTTTTGGCACGCTACGCCCTCGTCGAAATGAAACTCGACAAGCACCAAGCGGCTCGCTGGGTCGCCTACTGGGCGGTCAAGCTGGCCGGCAATCACTAATCACCCATCCGGCGGGAGCCCCATGTTTCCCGCAAGGGGCATGGTGCTCCCGCCTTTTTCTTTGAAAAGGAGATTCACCATGCTGAACAAGGTACAACTCATCGGCTACCTGGGTGCCAACCCTGAAGTCCGCTATACCCAGGAGCACGAAGCCATCGCCAACATCCGCGTGGCGACCACGGAAACGTGGAAGAACAAGGACGGCTCCAAGGGCGAAAAAACCGAATGGCACACTGTCGTCATGTTCGGAAAGCTCGGCGAAATCGCCGGGCAGTACCTCAAGAAGGGTTCGCTGGTCTATATCGAGGGGAAGCTGCAAACGCGCTCCTGGGAGAAGGACGGCGAAACCCGGTACGCCACGGAAGTGCGCGCCGACACGATGAAGATGTTGCCCAGCGGGAACGGCAAGAAGGAAGGTAGTTCCCAGCCCCATGGCAAGCATGACGACGAGCCGTTCTAAGCTATACCAATCACGACATCCCGGCCGGGGAGAACAACCCCGGCAGGGGTCTTCTCGCGCTGGTTTTCTTCATCCCCATGCCGGGGCATCCTCAAATGCCTCCACAAGGGGTGTTTCTGGATGCCCCGTCTGGGGCTTGCCCGGAGACCATCATGAAGAGCGATGAGGTAAGACCCCTGGCGGCGGGGCGGTGGCAGCGGATTCTGTCTGCTCTGGCACCGCAACTGCAACCGGCCCTGGACAGGGCGGGGCGCCATGTACCTTGCCCGGTGCATGGCGGCAAAGACGGTTTTCGCGTGTTCAAGGACGTGGATGTGACCGGCGGCAGCGTATGCAACACTTGCGGTGCGTTCGCGGACGGGTTTTCAACCCTGATGTGGGCCAACGGCTGGGATTTCGCCACGACCCTCAAGGAAGTGGCGGGATACCTGGGCATCGGAGATGCGCCTTTAGCATCGGTTACACCGATACGAGCAGCAAGCCCCCGTGTTCCGGCGACGCCCCAGGATGACGACGAACCGGCTCGGCGCCGGCTGAACCAGGTCTGGAAAGAGTCCCTGCCGATGCTGTCCCCGGCGGCGGAGCCTGGCAGGCTGTATCTGGCCAGGCGCGGACTGCCGGTAATCCCGCCGGACGTCATCCGGTTTCATCCGGCTCTCGGCTACTACGAAGATCGGAAGAAGACCGGAGAGTGGCCGGCACTGGTGGCCATGGTGTCCGATGCCCAGGGCAGTCCGGTGACCCTTCACCGGATATACCTGACGCCGGACGGAATGAAAGCGCCCGTCGAGTCCCCCAAGAAGCTCATGAGTTTTCCATCAACGCGGGAAATCATGGGCGGCGCCATACATCTTGGCCCAGCCTATGGGCCGGTATTGGCTGTTGCGGAGGGGCTGGAAACGGCGCTCGCCGTGCTGGAGGCCACGGGCTGGCCAGTCTGGTGTGCGGTGAATGCCACACTCCTGGCAGCGCTGGTTCCGCCGGAAGGCGTAAGCCAAGTCCTGGTCTTCGCGGACAAGGATCGGGCCACACCGCAGCATCCCAAGGGGCATGGGCAGGAAGCCGCAAGGCAGCTTGTCCAGCGGCTCTGGGAACGGGGTATTCAGGCATCGGCCATCGTTCCGGCCCGAGAAATTCCGGCTGGCCACAAGTCCGTGGACTGGCTGGACGTGTTCAACCGTGACGGCAAGGCGGGCTTTCCCAGTCTGCAATCCGTTGCGGCGCGTGCGTGCCGTGCGGCATAAGGAGGTGGGGCCAGGTATGGAAGGGGCTTCGAATTCCGCCTGGCCGGGTTTCTTTCAGTAGTGAGCGCGGTAGCTGGCCGCTCAAAACAATCAGCAAGAAAGCTCGGGCGACCGGGCAACAACACATACCCATCCTCGCGGGAAAGCGTGCCTTTCCCGTCACGGGACGGGTGCGCTCCGCGTCTTTTCCAGGAGCGTCAAATGGCAACAATTTCCCTTCGGCCCGAACGGGCCTCCGAGTTGGTGAAGCGCTACATCGCCGCCAATATTCCGGTGCTTCTGACCGGTGCCCCGGGTGTCGGCAAGAGTTCCATCGTGGAGCAGGCGGCTGCGGCCTCCGGCTTCGACGTGATCCTCAGCCACCCGGTGGTGGCCGACCCCACGGATGCCAAGGGCTTGCCCTGGCCCGGAAAGGACGGCACCGAAGCCACCTTTCTGCCCTTCGGGGATCTGGCCCAGGCCATCAAGGCCACCCGGCCCACGGTCTGGTTCCTGGATGATCTGGGGCAGGCCAGTCCGGCGGTGCAGGCCAGCTTCATGCAGTTGCTGCTTGCCCGCCGCGTCAATGGCCACGTCCTGCCCGATTGCGTCACGTTCGTCGCGGCAAGCAATCGCCGTACCGACCGTGCCGGGGTGTCGGGCATTCTGACACCGGTTCTCTCCCGCTTCGGCGCCGTCGTTGGCGTGGAAGTCGCGGTGGATGACTGGTGCCGCTGGGCATTCGGGGCGGGTGTTCCGCCGGAGTTGATTTCCTTCATGCGCTTTCGCCCCAAGCTCCTGCACGACATGGGGGATGGCAAGAAGGCCAACGACATGGAGAACTTTCCCTGTCCGAGAACCTGGGAGTATGCCGGCAAGGCCATCAACATGGCCCTGCCGGATGACCTGGAGTTCACGGCCCTGGCGGGCGCGGTGGGGGAAGGAGCGGCTATCGAACTTCGTGCATTCCTGACGATGGTTCGCAGCAATCTCCCCAATCCCGACCGGATCATCCTGGACCCGGACAATGCGCCGATCCCTGATCGCCCGGACATGCTGTGGGCGGTGGGCTGTGCCCTGGCCAAGAAGGCAACTGATGCCAACTGCGGTCGGGTGTTCCGTTACGCGGAGCGCCTGCACGCGGCCGGCAAGTCGGAGTTCGCGGTGATGATGGTAAAGGACATCAACCGCCTGACGCCGTCCATCGCGGATACGCCCGATTGGACCAGACTGGCCCTGTCCCCCCTGGGGCAGTCCTTTCTCGGCTGACAAGGAGGGCCTGACCATGGAAATCAAATGGGAAGCCCTTCAGGCCAAGGCCAAAAGGGCTGTCTCGACCGCGATGCGTGGCAACGCTTGTGCCTACACGGCCAACAGCCACGACAACCTCCGCATCGTCATGAAGGCACTCGGCGACGCTATTGCGAACGCCATTGCGGCCAAGGGAAATGCGCCGCAGTTGAACGCGGAAGCCAAAATCGAAAATGTCCTTCAGGCGTGGGAAGTCGCCGCGCATGGGGTCATTGACGATTGGGACATTCGCCGGGTCGGCAAGCTTGTTCAGCTTTTCCCAGAAATCGTTCCCGCGAAGTACCGCTCCGCAAGCATGACCGCCGAACTCGTGGATAACGAGGCCGGTGACGACTGCGAGTGGGTTGTGTACTTCACCGAGCCGTTCGGGCGGTAGGCAGAGGAAATTTTTGTATCACAAACCCTGGCGGGGACCACCCCGTCCGGGGGTAGCTCCGCCCATTTTTTGGAGCTACTCATGAGCAAGATCACAAATCTGGCCGAAAAGGCCATGCTGGTTGGACTGAATATCCACGGCTGGCAGGCCCGCAAGTACGACCGTCGCATCAGCCGGGAAGTGGCCGAGTCCCATGCCGCAACCGAAAACGCGGGGCGCTTCAACAAGCACCTGCTGCCGGGCGACGCGGTTTCCTACGAAGCGGTTCACAAGAAAGGGCGCGAGCTTCGCGCCTTCTACTACGAAAACACGCTTCCCTGGAGCAAGGATGGTCAGCGGATATTGCCGACGGCCAACTACGAAGTGTTTTCCGAAGGGGTGAGGCGGTTCAAGCGGGAATACCTGGTTCTCACCGAGGACTTCCTGCGGGAATACCCCCTGCTCAAGGAAGATGCCCGTGTCTTGCTCAACGGCATGTTCAACGAGATGGACTATCCGAGTTCCGACGCGATGCGGGGCAAGTTCTCGGTGGAAATCGAGACCCTTCCCCTGCCTACGGCGGCAGATTTCCGGGTGGCGTTGGGCGAGGCCGAAGTGAAGCGCATCCAGTCCGAGATCGAGCGGCGCCTGGAGGTGGAGGTGACCAACGCCAACAAGGATCTGTGGAATCGGCTGCGTACCGCGGTCGACAACATGGTGGTCCGGCTGGGCGGGGACGGGAAGTTCCACAACACCCTGGTGAGCAATCTCCAGGACATTGTGGACCTCATTCCGAACCTCAACTTCACTGGGGACGCCAATCTGGAAGCCATACGGACGGCCTGCGAGAAAGCCTTGACCGGCCACGAACCGCAAGCCTTGCGGGATGACGCGGTTCTCCGCGCCAACGTGGCGGCTCAGGCCCAAGAGATTGCCAACCTCATGGATGCCTACATGTGATGCGTCGGGGCGGTTTCCGCAAGGAGACCGGCCCCGAGAAAGGAGGTTTCCATGAACAAGGCAATGGAAGCGGTATCCATCGCACGGCGGGCCTTGGTACTCGACCATCCGTTTTTCGGGGTTCTGTCCCTGAAGCTGGAGGTAATCGAAGACGGCTCCGTGAAAACCCTGTGCACGGATGGGAAGAAATTGAAGTTCAACCCTGACTATGTGCAGTCGCTCTCCAGCCACGAACTGGTTGGAGCCATGGCCCACGAGGTGCTTCACTGCGCCAACGGGCACACCTGGCGGCGCGGACACCGGGATGCCAAGGTCTGGAATCATGCCTGTGACTACGCAATCAACCCGATTGTGCTGGATGCGGGGATGGTTCTGCCCAAGGGCGTCCTGGACGGCTCCCCCTACAAGGGGATGCCGGCGGAGGAAATCTACGAGCGGATCAGCCAGCAATCTGGCCAGGGCGGCGAAGGCGAAGGCCAGCAAGCGGATGGCTGTGGTGAGGTTGTTGATTGCGGCGTGGACCAGCTTCCCGAGATTCAGGCGGATTGGTCGGCGGCCGTCTTGAATGCTGCCAGGCAGGCATCAGGAATGGGCCGACTGCCGGCCGGGATGGAGCGCGTTGTGGAGGAAATCAAAAATCCGCCGCAAGACTGGCGGGCCATCCTGCGGCGCTTCGTCCAGGCCAACGCCCGTAACGACTATTCCTGGCAGTACCCGAATCCTCGTTACCTGCACTCCGGGCTGTTCCTGCCGGCACTGCACTCGGAGACCATGCCGCCTCTCGTGGTGGCGGTGGACACCTCCGGGAGCATAGACGAAGTGATCCTGGGGCAGTTTCGCGGCGAAATCGAGGCCATCGTTGGCGAGATGGCGCCGGAGAAGTTGCATGTCGTCTACTGCGACAACCAGGTACAGAAGGTGGAAGTGTTCGAGGCGGGCGAGTCTGTGACCATGAACCCAGCCGGGTTCGGCGGCACAGATTTTCGTCCGGTGTTCGAGTGGGTGGAAAACGAAGGTCTGCAACCGGCGTGTCTGGTCTATCTGACAGACATGTGCGGAAGCTTTCCCCTTGGAGCGCCGGATTACCCGGTGCTATGGGGGGACACCCTGGGGTACGGATGTGCCCCGTTTGGTGAAACCGTTCGGATTCGCCCATAGCAAAGGAATCCTCCTGTCCGCAAGGGCGGGAGGGTTTTCCCAAGCGTACCGAGGGTACGTTTTGGAAAACGGAAATGTTCTCTCTGGCTACGCCAGGAGACATGCGGTAGCTGGCCCTTAATCAGCATCGAGGCAGTTCAGACAGCACCCAATAGGCACCCGGGCAACCGGAGGCCGCTCAAAACCCAGCGCGGGCGCTCATCCCCGTGCAGGGGCATGGCTCCGCGATTTTTTCGAGGAGTCAAACATGAAGCACATGCAAAAACTGCAATCCGCCCTGGATCAGGCGTCGGTAGCGAAGGGGCCGGACGCCGTGCGGGTCATGGTCTTGCTCGCCAGCGAAGCGGCGTAGCCATGAGCCATACAGCCGATCTCTTCGGTTTCGTTCAACCGGAATCGCCCAGCCCGACGCGGCAGCCCGAGGCCGACACGCTACAGCGTGACTGGTACGGGTACAGGCAGTACCGCGACAGTACGAAAGACCCTTGGCATTTCATCGTCACCGGGTTTGACGACACTTTCACCGGGCAAGAGGGGTTTTGCTCGGTGTTGCTCACCGACGGTGAGCGGGACCGGGTGCCCATTGACGCCCAGGATCGCATCCTCATTCGTGGACGGCGCTACGGCCGCGACCAATGGGTGCATTAACCCGGAAGATCTTCTAACCAATTCTTTCCCATATCGGGGCACCATGCCCCGCGCGGGAGGGTGCCCCACTATTTGGAGGCACCATGAACACCACAAGCATGAGTGATGTTGCCCTGCTGGCAACTTTGGTCGGGCAAGAAATGGCCAAGGCGTTGGCGAAACAACGGCTGACCGAGGTTTTCGGCTTCAACAGGCCGAAGCAGGTGGAGTTGAATGAGGACGTGGCCAGTTACCGCGTTCATCCGGTGCTGGCGGCGGCGAAGGAATTGTTCGTGCGCTGTTACCAGGAGGAGATGGCGGACGGGATAAGCCTCTCTCGCCCGGCAGCCGTCAAGGAGTTTCTTTGCGCCAAGACCGGGCACTTGGAGTACGAGGTGTTCTGGTGTCTGTTTCTCGACGCGCAGAACCGCCTGATCGCCGCGGAGGAGCTTTTCCGCGGCACCCTCACGCAGACCTCCGTCTATCCGAGAGAGGTGGTGAAGCAGGCCCTTGCCTGCAACGCAGCCGCCGTGATCTTCGCTCATAACCATCCGTCCGGCGTGGCCGAACCCAGTCGCGCCGATGAAGCCCTCACCCGCACCCTGAAGCAGGCCCTGGCCTTGGTGGACACCAAGGTGCTGGACCACTTCATCGTCACCGGGGCCACGGCGCTTTCATTTGCCGAAAGGGGGTTGCTATGAAAGGCGGCCTGCAAGGAGACTGGCTATGACCGACGAGCGACAAATCGGAGAGATCAAACATGCCATTGCCGGCATGTATCGAGCCGACCACTCACGCGATGAAGCGGTGCGCAAGCTCATGAGGAAGGTCAGCAAGGAAGCACTGGCGGACTTCATCGTGGACGCATTCAATCGCGGCTGGATATCCAGGTTCAACCTCGGCATTGATGATCATGGCAACGTAATTTGATCTCGCCCTCGGGCGAGTTACAAGCATTTGAGCGGCACTTAGCCAGTCGCCACGGTACGCCGTGGCGGCTTCAACCCAACCCTCAGAGGCTGACTGACCAAAAAACTTGCCCCGCGCCCAGGATATTTCTGGCAGGGGCTTTTTCTTGCCTGCTCGACGCTGATCTGATGGATTTCCGCTTCCGCGCTGGTCGGGCAAAGAGTGCTGCCACCATGTCGCTGGCAGGTGGGTGTTGTCAGCCAGGAGAGGTCGTAGCGACCCTAAAAAACGGGCAGCGCGAACGGCAGGTAACTGATCAGGAACCCGCCGCTCGGCTCTCTGGTGGCGGGCGGCTCACTTATCGGTCCGGTGGCCCTGAATGAACACATCTTCGATGCGCATCTTGAGCACGGGGGCAACGCGGGCGAAGGTGTATTCGAGAACTAATCTTTCAGGATCAAATAACGAACCCTGGCAATGGGGTTTCCTGCCAGGACGGCACCACGGGAACCCAGGCTCTTCGCTTTGTCGATGAGCCAATCGGGACGGAAATACGTCTTGTTGGGTGCGAGTACCCTCGTCGCGTCCGGCGCGTCCCCGGAAAGGAAGTCGAACAACGCGAACCCGCCTGGAGCGAGCGCCTTGACGGCCTGCCCAATGAGGATTCCTGCCAATTCGTCACCGTAGTGCGAAAGCAGGATACCTCTGGAAAGTACTGCGGAGTGCTTCTGCCGGCTCCAAGCCCCCTCAAAAATGTCGTCCTGACGCCACTCCGCGTTCAGAATGCTCTTGGATCCCGCGACATTCAGCATCTCCCGGCTTACGTCGATTCCAATCGAGTTATTAAAATACCCGGAGAATTCGGCGAGAACGGCCCCTGTTCCGCAGCCGAGATCGACGAGGCTGCCCTTCGAGCAAAGTTTCCGCCGATCCAGGACCAACTGATTACCTAACTCCAAGAATCGACTGTAGGCGTCGTCGTTATTGAGGTGACAGGACTCGTTTTGCAGGTCGGAGTCCCATTGCTCGGCCTTGGAGTTCCAACGTCGGGCGATCGCGTCGATGTCCCGCGAAGCATACAAATCGGGATCGCTCTCGGGAATGCCGTAAATATTCTCAGAAAGCGACATGTTCGTCGAACGCTCCTTGAAGCCGGTCGTACGTGGCGCGCATTTCGTTTAACCCCAGATAGTCCCGCCAATGCCAACGCTCTGGAAATCCTAGTTGTTTGGTAATTTCTCGGCGAATGAATTGCGACGGAAAGTTCTCAGAGAAATGGACGGTTCGCGTGCCGTCGCCATGCTGAACAAATACATAGTCATCTGTGTGTTCCCGCAGTGAGGCGAGATCACCAAGCGAACTGATTTCACGACCTGGGAATTGACGGAGAAGTGGCATTAAATCCACATTCGCTGGGAAAATGTTCAAATGCGCGTGATCCACACAACACGTGGACTTGCCCCGGCCAAGTCCAGGCCCGTGTTCGAAAAAAACGGGATTCGAGCCATACGTCTCCCAGAGCGTCGACTTCACCTCCAACATCAGATCTTCCAATTCCGAAACTTTATCGGCCTCAAGGTATTTCGACAAGCCTCTCTTGGATTTGCGGCATATCCTCCGGTTCAACCATCAAGCCGAGATCGCCGCGTGCAACCATAATGCCGTCAGAAGCCTGGACTATCCCCTCGCCGTCGCGAATGATTTCCCGCGTTTCCAGCTTTGCCATGAATCGAACCGAATTCGGCAAAAAAAGCCGTAAATATGCTACGGCAGAGTCGAATTGCGCTACCGACGTAACCATGGAAAGCGCTATCCAGTCAGGGACCAGACCAGACGCCTCTGCCTTGCGCAATAGCTCGACGTCAGCGGGTTCGACCAAGGAAAAATTCACGCTGCTGTCCGGAAAGACGACCGAATTACTGGTTTGCAGTCGGCCACTCCCACGCTCGACAATCGCACGCATGAACCGGGCGCCGAAATCCAGGACTCGCAGGACGACGCGGCCGTCAAGCGCCAGAACGCGATGGCCGGGCGCGACCATCCCCCGGAGTTTGTCTAACCCCGGAATTTCGATTCCGCCAATGGAAGCCTCACCTCCGGAATCGGAAAACGAAAGCTCGACGCCGGGCGCAACTTGGTGCGGGTCGATGAGACCCAGTCTCAACCTCTCGGACGGAAGATCGAAAAGGATTTTCACGTTGGCCCCCTTGCGGTCGGATATCTCCCTAACGAGCAGGGCATGCGCGACATGATCCCTGTTACGATATCCGGTAGGGAATCGAAACCACCCCGCTCCCGCGTCAATCGCCGAGGCGATGTCTTCCGCCGTCTCCAGCGTGGGTCCGATGGTGGCCATTACATCTGCGCACCCCAATTCTTGATATTTCATGGTCAAACCTTTAGTCATGGCTTACTTCTAAATACGTTCATCGACTTCTTTTGTAACGGGGACGAATAGACGTATTCGTCCTCCGGTGTCGCGATGTCGCTGCTCACATAGCCATCCCGCTCCAAGGCGTTCGCCGTATCCTCAAGCAGCGCGATCATTTCTGACTGCGATAAGTATTCGAACGAAATATTGTCGCCTATGCCGCCATAGCAGAAGCTCTCGAAATCTTTCGGATTTTTTATCCGGATACCGAAGTCCTGGGGGCGGGAATAATAGGCCGTTCCCGGAAATGGGATTAGCTGATGAATTGATATCTCATGCGGACGCATGCGCAGCATGAGATCAATGGATTTCCTCTGTTCAGTCAAGGAGCCGGGAAGGCCGTAAATCCACCCAGTTTTGACACGAATGCCGGCGTCGGAAGCGCATTGCACTCCAGTCAGCATCTTTTCGACGGTCATGCGCTTTTTGGCCCGATTCAAAATATCGTCAGATCCACTTTCTATGCCGAAATAAATCCGTCGGCAATTGGCCGACGCCATCGCCTCGGCTACGGCCGAGTCCATTGAGTCTGCTCTCAGTTGGCCGATCCACGACACGCCTAAACCACTCGCGGCATATTCTTCGCAGAACGTAACGATGCTTTTCTTCTTCAAGAAGAAAATGTCGTCTGCGAAAAAAATCTCCTTAGCGCCAAAATCCTTCTCTAGAATCGCCATTTCCCGAATAACTCTCTCGTGCCCGCAAATCGCAACGCCCTTGACAAGCACGGTGCCCGTGTAGTTGCAGCAGAAGGAGCAGTCGTAGGGGCAACCACGCGAGGCTATGCGTTTTGCAGTAGGCAGCATTGGGTCGGAAGCAGTCATCTATGAAGGGTGCCTTGGGCATCCGATTTGGCTGGAAAGTTGATTCCGAATTTCTATCGTGGCCTGGCGGCTTACCGTAATGGCACCAGTACAGGCCGGTACCGTTTGTTCACTCCGCCGGTGTAAGGTCATGGCCGCTTGCGGTGTGCGGTCATCGTTGTCGGTCACTTGGATGTTCCCATCAGGATGCCATTCAGCGCGAGGTTGATGTAGTAATTGCTCCGACCGACCTTCTGCTTCTGGACGAAGCCGCCCTCGGCCAGCGCGTCCATGTATTTGGTCGCCGTCAGGCGCGACACCTCCAGGTCGCGCTGCACGAATTCGATCTTGGTGTAGGGGTGGGTGAACAGGTTGTTGATCAAGTCCTGGCTGTAGAACTTGTAGCCGGTACGGATGCGGTGCTTGTAGTCATACAGGGCGGTCTTGATGGCATGGATGGTCGTAATGGTCTGCCCGGCCGTCTGTTCCACGGCCTCCAACATGTAGAGCACCCAGTTCTCCCAGCCATCGTTGTCGCGCACGGATTGCAGAAGGCGGTAGTAGTCCGCCTTGGTGCGCACGATGTGGCTGCTGAGGTAGAGCACCGGCACGTCCAGTAGCCCTTCCTTGACCAAATACAGCACGTTCAGGATGCGTCCGGTGCGGCCGTTGCCGTCGTAGAAGGGGTGGATGCTCTCGAACTGATGGTGCATCAGCGCCATCTTGATCAGGGGGTCCACCGCAAACCGATCCGGTTCATTGATGAAGCGCTCCAGATCGCCCATCAGCGCCACGATGTCTGCCGGTTGCTGGGGCGGGGTATAGATGGTCTCGCCGGCACCGTTCTTGAGTGCCGTGCCCGGCAGCTTGCGAAAGCCCGCGTTGTTCCGCTCCAGTTCGGCCTGAATCTGGATGATATGGTTGGATGTGATGAGCCCGCTCTGGCGAACCTGCTCGAAACCCAGGCGCAGTGCCTGACGGTAGCGCAGCACCTCCTTGGCGGCCGGGTTGGCGAAGGCTTCGGGCAGCACATCGTCCTTGAACAGCTCGTCGTGGGTGGTGACGATGTTCTCGATTTCGGAGCTATCTTTTGCCTCTTGCAGCCCCAGGGTGTTGATCAGGATGCCTTGGTTGGGGATGGAAGCCGCGATGCCCTTCAGTTCGGCCAACGCCCGGCTGCTGCTGGCCAGTTTCTTCAGGATCGTCGGCGTATCGAAGCGTCCGGCGTCCAGATGCTCAAGGGGCGGAATGGTGGGCATGTCACGGCATCCTTCGCTGAAACGTGTATAGAAAATTCGATTTTTTATACATATTACCCGAGACATGCATAGCAAACGGGGGGTTTCTATACGAATGCCTGGAAATGGCACAGGGCGTGCACTGGCGGTATTCTGGCGCTCGGCATGGCTGCCCTACGCAAGGCAGCGCGAGTCTCACCAGGTGCACTGGGCGTCGACAAGGGACGGTGTCCGCCCCTGGACCGTCATCACGCGCCGGCTAAACAAGAAGCCGGCAGTACCCGCAGCGCGCCCTGAGCTTCTCGATCCGCCGGATTTCCCGCAATGCCGATTCCTCGTCCAGGAAGACCTAGCGCTTCATGCCACCCCGGCGGCTGCCAAGCCCATACCAGCGACGGAAGAGGACAAAGGCGCCGAACAGATCCCGCTCCAGGGAGAGGGTGTACCCGCGCCGGTTGGTCCTAAACTCAACCCGCACCCTGGGCCTCCAGTTCCCGCCACAGGTGCCCCTTGTCCGATTTGGCGACGATTGTCGGGGTCGCCAGACGGGCGGTGCCAAACAGCTTCGGACCTTGAGACGGCGCCCTGTGATGCCACGTCATACATTGCCCCCCAAGGCGCGAGCGAACTCTGTCGCGCGATTCTGGGGCCCGGCATTTCCACCGCCACCGGCTTCCGCGGTATGGCCGCCAGGGGCTTTGGCGGAAACTCCACCAGAGCCGGCGACCAGGCCGAGGGTCGCAAGCATGCGGACACGCTCCGCGCGCGCCCTGGCCGGCAAGCCGTGCAGCGCCGCAAACAACTCCGGGCTGGCGGCGGTAACGGCGAGAACGACCCGGATGCCTTTCACAGGGAGCCTCCCATCAACCAGAAGCCGCGGGCATTGGAAAAGACGGGCTCGGGCGGCGTGACCACGGCCAGGCGCGGGAAGGCGCTCTGCAAGGCTTCCCGAAAGAACACGGCGCCACCCCCGACGAGGACCACCAGGTCGGGCATCTTGTTTTCGATGCGAAGCGACTTCTGGATGGACTCGACGATCACAGGTCCGACCGTTTTCGAGGCCCGCTCGATGTAGGGCGCGATCTCCACCCGCTGACCCAGCACAAGCACGGAGCACTTGCCGTCGCGGATGGCGTTTTCGAGCGTCTCGGTAATGACAGCCGCGCCATGGTCTTTGGCAATCAGACGGGATGCCTCTTCGAGCACGACGGATGAAGCGTTGAGGCTGGTGCCGGACGATTGCCGGTGCAGATCCTTGTTGGCGATCACGACCCAATCCACCGAGAAGAAGCCGGGATCAACCACCAGAACCCGCGCGTCCTCGAGGTCGGTGTTTTCCTGGGCGATGTAGTCGAGCAGGCCCCCGACCGGCTGCGGGATGACCTTGACCTTCTCCACGCTGATGGATCTCTTCGGGGTGACTTGGTGAACGCCCTGCATCTGTTTGGCGACAGCCTCGCGCCGACTCTCGTCCAGATACTGAGACACCGGCAAGCCGGTGACCAGCATGTCTATCCGCTCCATCCCCGAGAGCAGCAACCCGGCGTGAAACAGTGCCTTGTAGGACTGGCTCGCAGCGTAGTCGGCATGGAGCGAACGGCTCCACATTTCCGCCCGATCCGATGACACGCCGGCGACGAATTCCTGGCCATCCACCAGGACGTGCAGAAAGTCGCTGTGGGCCTTGCCGTCAAAGCGAGCCCCGAACCGGTCGGCGGGCGCGGCGCCGGCCGGGCGGAGAAAGGTTTTCGGCGATTCTCCGGTCACGCCAAAGGCGCCCTTCAGATTGGAGTAGCCAATGTCAATGCCAAGGATATTCAAAACGACCTCCTGTGAATCGTGAGCGAACAAGTGATGGAACCTCCGGGCGACAACAGACCACGAGTGCACCGGGTGTGCACTTGGCGAGTACGGCGCGGCACGGTCGCGGACCTCGTGGGGCACTGAATACCGCCAGTAACCTGGGCGAGAACTTATCAGGCCCATGCCGGGAAAATAATCTGAAAAGCGCACAAAAGCGGCGCGTTTCCGCGCAGGTTCGGAAAGCGGCTTTGCTAAGGTGGCGGGCCGTTGTGGCACATGGGGAGAACCACCCCATGCCCCGTACAGTTCTGTACGAGGCATCGCGGCGGGATGCCTTTACCAGGCAGCAGCAGGAATGTCGTGCGGGGGCCGTTCCTCGTACAGAGCTGTACGAGGCATGGGGCGGCGATGCCTTACACAGAAAGGCAAGACGCGGTTTTCAGCCATTTCAGTCGGGATTTCGCGGCGCGCGCGGCCGTAAGGCATGGCGACTCGCTGCCTACCTGTTAGAGAAAGGAAAATGAGGAAAATGGACGTACCCGATACCGATGGCGTGATCCAGGCCAAGGGCACCCTGGAAAGGCACATGGAGAGCCTGTACCAGGAGGCCCTTGAGTTGGCGAACTCCTTCTTCGAGTTCACGCGGGCCATGAATCAGAACATGGACTGGCCGAAGAAAAGCTCGCTGCAGCTCCGGGTACGGCAGCGGGGCTTGTCCCTGGCGGCGGAGTGGTACGACAAGAAATGGTACGGCTCGAAAGCCAAGGGGACGCGGAAGGTGTTCAAGACCTACATCGCCAAGCCCAAGGGCACCACCGGGTACACCCTGACCAAGCTGCTCGGCTTCGCCCAGGCGTGGGAGGCGGATTTGGTGACCGAGGTCGAGCAAAAGCTGACTGGAATACGCTTTGAGGCCGGGTGCGTCATGAAGGCGCTGGCGTATCTCAATAGCGCCATGGCGAAGCGGCCTGGAGAGTTGCCGTAAGAACGGTCCTCGCAGCATCTGATGGCGTCACAGTACCTGAGTGCTGGGGCATGTAGTTCCTGATCTCTGCCTCCCTCTGCTGCGGGCGTTGTGGCATACAATCGGCCCCTATGCCACCACCCTGAGCGCGGCCTGGGAGCCGTGGCAGACAGAAGGCAGGGTGTTCTGGCGGCAGATGGATGCCCTGATGGAAACCCTGGACGGGTTGGAGAAAGAGGAAACACGGTCATGATGCGTTCCGCCACCGAATTGCTGCGCGAACTCAACACGGTGGACGAATCGCCGGGAGTTGAGGCGAAGCGTGCCAGCGATTCCGGCAAGTCGCTGCTGGAAACCGTGATTGCCTTCGCCAACGAACCCGGCCTCGGCGGCGGCTATTTGCTGCTCGGTGTGGAACGCGTCTCCAGCACCGGGGAGACCCGCTACCGGGCGGTCGGCATACCGGACCCGGACAAGCTTCAGTCCGATCTGGCCAGCCAATGCGCCTCCATGCTGAACATCCCCTTGCGGCCCCGGATTCGGGTGGATCAGGCCGAGGGCAAGACGGTTCTGGTGGTATTTGTGCCCGAGGCCGCCACGGCCGACAAGCCGGTCTACCTCGCCGCCACCGGTCTTCCCCGAGGCGCTTTTCGGCGGGTCGGTTCCACGGATCAACGCTGTAACGACGACGATCTCTGGGCTCTGCGCCAGATAGACGAGCCGCAACCCGGTTTCGACGCCAAGGTGGTGGACGATTGCGAGATAGATGAACTCGATCCCGCCGCCATCGCCGAATATCGGCGCCTGCGTACCCTGGTCAACCCGCAAGCCGAGGAACTGACCTACTCCGACGAGGAGTTACTCGAAGCCCTGCTGGCCGTGCGCCGGATCAAGGGGGAGATGAAGCCCACCGTGGCCGGCGTGTTGCTCTTCGGCAAACCGCTGACACTGCGCCGCCTCTTCCCCACGGCGGAGGTGTCCTATGTGCGCGTGGTCGGCACCGAATGGGTGGCCGACCCGGAACGCCGCTTCGCCGCCACGCTGGATGTGCGCAAGGCCGCGCTGCTCACTTTCCGCCAGATCGCCGCCGCCATCGAGGATGATTTGCCGAAGGGCTTTTACCTGCCGCCCGACTCGCACCAGAGCTTGCAGGAGCCGCTGGTGCCGCGCAAAGCCTTCCGCGAGGCCCTGGCCAACGCCATCATTCACCGCAGCTACCGCTTTAACCAGCCGACCATCGTCGTCCGCTACAGCGACCGCATCGAATTCATCAACACCGGCTACTCCCTCAAACCGGTTTCCGAACTGGGCAGGACCGGTCCGGCACAGCGCAACCCGATACTGGCCTCGGTGTTCCGGGACGTGGAAATTGCCGAAGCAAAAGGCAGCGGCATCCGTACCATCCGCCGGGTCTGCGAAGAATTTGGTTGCCCGCCGCCGGAGTTTATCTCCAACCGCCAGTCCGGCACCTTTACCACTATCCTGCGCTTGCCGGTGATCGCGGGCCAAGCCGCTGATGTCGCCAAGCCTCAAGCAGGTCAGCCCGCAGACCAAGGCGGTAAGCCCGAGGTGGATAGCCTGACACCACCGTCCGAAGAGCTTGCAACCTTGCCCGCCGAGCTTGCAACCTTGCTTGCAACCCTGGAAGCACGAGTTCCTTCGCAAGCCTTGCGCGACGGTATCCGCGCACTTTGCACCTGGCGCGCACTGACGGGCGAAGAGCTTGCAACCTTGTTCCACCGCGACCGTCACTACCTACGCAACAAACATCTAATTCCCATGGTGAGAGACGGCCAGTTGGGCCTGCGCTACCCCGAAAGTCCGAATCATCCGCACCAAGCCTACCTCGTACCGGGCAGCGGGAGGGAAGCGGGGCGTGGCTGACCGGCTCGAACTGGCCCGGCTGCGGATCAGCCCGAGTTGGGGGACGAACCCGCTGCCTGTCATCACCCTGAAGTTGGTGCGGCAGGGCGAGGAATGGCGCATCGAGGCCACGGAACAAACCGGCCGCTCCCGCAAGTCCTGGCGGGTGGGGGTTGCCTCGGCGGAAGTAGACCGCTGGCTGGGTCGTCTGCGCGGGGCCACGGTGCCGGCATTTCCGGTCAGCCCCATGGTGTGCGACGGGGAATATGTGGAATTGACCGTGCACGGCGAGTTTTCCGACTTGACTCTGGGCTGGTGGACTGCCCCACCGGAAGGGGCCGATGCGCTGGCGGACTTTGCCTTATGGTTGCAGGAACTGGCCTTGCCCGAAGAGGATGAATCCGGCGAAGACTGACAACGCATTGAAACCCGGCCGGAAAGTCTGACGCTTCGAGTAGTTGGTGACCAATGTCAATGTGCGCATAGCGACAGAGTTTATTGGCCGGAATCCTCCCCGCCAGTTGTGACCGGGAGTCCCGCATCACCTGGATGACTTCAATGGCGTGCCCTGCCCATTCCTGGTTGCGAATGGTGGGTGGCCGAGGCAACAGGCCCCCCCTCCCAGCCAGTGTTCGACACGCCCCGGACCCGCGGGAAAACGGAATGGGCGTCGCCGAGTGCGCTTTTCACGGACATGTGCCCTGGCCGCCCTTGATAAAAAGGGGGCATGAACGAACCCGGCCCGCAGTTACCTTTCCTCTTCGTTGAAGTTGCCGCGGAGCGATCCCCGCTTCGGGTCGCCGACACCTTGGCGGCCAAGGCCCGGGAGCGCCAGGAACGTGACGCGATTGCCGCTGGCCTGCCGGACTGGCCGGAGCGCACTCGCGGGCTTCCCAATTCAGTGATTCGTTCGGCGCTGTTCGGCCTCACCCAAAAAGAGGCCGTCAAGAAGCATGAGGTGGTGCTGGCTTCGGTCGATGGCATCAGTGTCACCCTGGTGCGAGGCAAGAGCCTGCTCCAGCATCACATGGATGTCTGGGAGCACTGCCTCCGGCTGGCCAGGGAGCAGGGAACGGGCAAGCGCATTCTCTTCTCGGCCCATTCCTTCCTCGGCGCCATCGAGCGCAGCAAGGGCAAGAGCGACCACGAATGGCTCCGGCAGGTGTTTTACGACCTGGCGGCCTGCCTGGTGCGCATCACCGATGGTCGCTATAGCTACTTCGGCACGCTCATCCAGGGCGGCTCCAGAGACGAGGCCACCGGGCAATACTTCATCGAGGTTAACCAGAAGCTGGCGCTCCTCTACGGACATGGCCAATGGACGCAAATCAATGCCGAGCAGCGCAAGGCGCTCGGCAAGCACCCCCTCGCGCAATGGCTGCACGCTTTCTACTCCTCGCACCGGGAGCCCTATCGGTACAAGGTGTTGACGATCAAGGGCCTGTGCGCAAGCGAGGCGGGGGAACTGTACAAGTTCCGGCAACTGCTGCGCAAAGCATTGGCCAGGCTGTCGACCATGACGGGATGGCACTGCGAGATTGACGGGAACGACTGCGTAGTCATTGTGAAGAAGTGAGTGCGAGGGAGCCGTGCCCGGGAAATGGCACGGGATGGCGGGTAGGGCAGACGGCAGCTGTTGTCCATAGCAGCGGCAGCCATGAGCGGGACACACGGGATGGCGGGTAGGCAGAAGGGCAAAAACGCGGGACAGCGGGTAGGGCGGCACGGGATAGCGGGTAGATTTTGTCCCCAGCACACGGGATGGCGAGTAGCGAATGCACGGGACAGCGGGTAGGCAAAGCACGGGACAGCGGGTAGGGGCCGGCCTGTAGATAAGTATCCTAACGCATTGAAAAATAAGCCTCAGAAAAGTTATCCACAAAAGCCCTAATCTTTCTTTAATCCTTTTATAAGTAAACCGTGTGGGTGGGAGCAGCGGAAAAAACATGCCGAATGCGAGTGATCTGAAAAATCTGGCGGCCCAGGCAAACCTGGCGTCGACGGTCTGGGTGTACGACGGCACGCCGGAGCACCTGGCCCTCAAGGTCGAAGCGGCATCATCCCTGCAGGGCGGATACGTTCTGGCATTGGAACTGGCCAGCAGCGCGATCAGGCTGGCGGCAACGCGCAGCCCGGCGAAATACGTCACGGCCTGCCGCCTTGACGCCAAGCGCTACGGGGCGCCCGATGTGACCCGGGTCTGTGTGGCCGGGCCGTTCCTGCGCTATGAGGCGCTCAAGCGCGGGCTGGTCGGCCGAGTGGCCCAATACAAAAATCAGGGGGCGAACGGGTATTGCCTGCCGCAGGGCGTGGAGGACCTCACCGCGCTGGTCATGGAGATGGGGGCGGTTGCGGGCGTGTGCTTCGGAAGGCGCAAGGAGGATTCGTGACGAGAGCACTACCCATTGCGTTGATGGCGGCCATTGAGCGTCGCGGTATGGTCATGCCGGATGACGCCATCTCCCCACTCTGGCTATCCTGAACCCAATGCTCGACACCTACGATTTCGACAACCCCTGGCGCAAGATTTACGAGTGGCCGATGATGGCCGCCTGGATCGCCGCATCTGCCCTCACCCTGGTGGTCATCAAGACGCTGCCGGTGCCAAGCCGCTTCGGTGTCGCCACGTCGCTCATTTGTACCGGGGCAGGCGCGTTCAGGGCCGCCCAGGCCTGGAAGCGCAGCCAGGACGCCAATCGCATCCGCCTGGCCGAGAAAGAGTTCATTTCCATCCCGGAAATTGTCAGGGTGACGGAGGAGGTCGCAAAGAGCGGCCAGTTGTGGATGGGCAAGGGGTTTCAGTGGTGGAACAAGTCCGCCACGGAAACGGAGATTCTAAGGCAAAAAGTGCGTTTTGGGAAGGCTTGCAGCCAGTTCGGAGTTCAGAGGAAACATATCCAACTCCTCCCAAGCGCTCTCTAACACCTTACTCAAATAGCTTGAGTTCGATTGCGGGAAGTGCAATCAAACTCAAGAGCATGACAATCCCCGCCAAGAGACGGTCGAAAAGAAAACTTGCCAAAGTGTCAACCGAATTGTAAACTTCAGTCGGTTACTTGGAGGTAATCAATAGATGGGAACCCCGCTCAAGAACCCGCCCGTGTACCTGACCTTGGCCCAGGTGCGGTTCAACCCGATTCTGAAGCTGGCCGATTTCCTGCCCAGCATCCAGGAGAGCTTCCGTCAGGCCGGCTATCCCGATTTCGATCGCCAGCACATTATCTCGATCCAGCTGACCACGCAGGAAGGTCAACCGCCAACACCGACGCCGGTTCAGCAGGAAAGATTCCAACTCGGCAACGTCGAGAAAACGCATACCTTCATCCTCGATGGCCAGAGCCTCACCCTTCAATCCACCAATTACGGCCAGTTCGAAACCTTTTCGGCTTGCCTCCTGGAAGGACTGAGCATCGTGCATGATGCGGTGAAACTCGCATTCACGGAACGAGTCGGGCTTCGTTATCTCGACCGGGTAATGCCGCAAACCGGAGAAACCATCGAGCAGTACCTCGTCGAACAAGTTCATGGCCTGAATTCACGACTCGGTGGACGCCCGCTCTATGCTTACACGGAAGCAATGAACGAGATCGGGAACATCAAGCTACTGAGTCGGGTTGCCATACAAGAAGGCCCACTGGCATTCCCTCCGGATATCCAGCCCGGGAACATGCACATTACGGAAAGGTTCACGTCTCACGTGGGCATCAGTGCCATCCTCGACAACGATGGTTTCGTGGAAGGTCGTGAAGCGTTTTCGACGACGGCGGTTGCCGAGCACCTCGACGCCATCCACAAGGTCATCGGAACGGCCTTCAAGACCACCGCAACACCATACGCATTTGCTGCCTGGGACAAGTAATCATGCTCGGATTCGCAATTCCTGTTGGTGATATCAACGCCCACGCCCATTACAGGCCAGTCCCTGCAATCTACCGACGGGCGACAGTTGCCGAGGGAGGCCCACTCCCCTGCTTTGGCGGAAGCGGCACCGGTGGTGTCGAGGGCGTGCACTTCGTCATGTCTCGCCAGGGCTATAGCCCGTTCGCGATTCTGAGGGTTGAACTCGCTGCAACGCAGGATACCTATGCACCCTACACCGATCTGATGAAGGAAGTGAAAACCGGCTTCGGTCGGACCATGTCCCATCTCCCTGTGGTGTTCGGTGTATCGCGCCAGACGCTCTACAACTGGCTCAATGGCGAAACACCCAAGGAGCAGCACCAAGGCAAGCTCGTACAGCTGGCCGCAGCCGCGCGAGTATTCACCGAGACCGGCTTCAAACCGACTGCACCGTCTCTCGAACGTACCGTCGCTCAAGGCAAGTCGTTCGTTGAACTAATTGGGCAAGGTGCCGACGGCAAGGAAACGGCCGAACGACTCGTCCGGATCGAAAAACGTGGTACGGCCGCACGAGAAAAACTCGATGCCTTGCTTGGCGACAGAACGCCTTCGCGCCCCGATGTTGCAGACATGGGCCGCCCCGCCCTCAATGAAGACGTCTGACCGAAATGGACGGCATGGCAGCGACCTGGACTCGAGATACGCCATGGCGTCAGGGGCACGTCCTCACCGCAGAGGCCGTCCAGGCGCTGGGACTGTCCCATCCAGAAACACCTGATTCAACCTGTGTGGTCGTCATCAGCCACGATTGCGACCTGGCCAACCATGATCTGCAGGTCGAGCCGCATGTAGAGATCATCATCGGCCGCCATCTGCCAGAGGGCAACGGCAACTATTTTTGGGCGAAGGCGCCCCGCACGCTGCATGTGGATGTGCTGCGATATGACGCCCCCGCTATCGTTGAACTGGTCGCCACAGCCAAGGACGTCGTTCTGAAAGAAGCGCTGGCCGCATTCGCCCCGGACACCGCATTTTCGTTTTCTGGAAAATCGTTGTCGGCACTGCGTTCATGGTTAGGCGTGCGGTACAACAGAACAGCATTCCCCGACCCGTTCGTGGATCGTCTCACGCAATCCAAGGTCGACAAGCGCCTCGCCAAGATCATCGAGCCCATCGGCAACCTGCTGTCCGCCGTCTATTTCGACGTCGATGGCGGCAAGGAAATCGATCACTCGGATGGCAGCCCCTTCGAACTGAAGATCGTACTTGCCTATCCGCCAGGCGACGATCCTGAACAGGCCGCCGACGAAGTGGAAAAACTCGAGATCCAGATTGCCGATCTCTTCGAGAAAAAGTATTTCGACCAGGCCACAGGAAAATGGAACGGGGTCGCCTTGAAGCAATGCATGTCCATCTCCGAGGATGACCTACGTGTAAGCAGGGCAAGACTACTCACGCAGTGGCGACTCGAGTACATGACCCTGAAGGCCGACGAAGAGCAACCCGGCGCTCCTGGCTGAGCATCACACTCCTCTGACAATAAACCCACCAAGCATAGTCATCCATCTGCGCTGACAGCGTTTCCATACAGTCTTTTTAACGGAGACTGGCATGGAGACAAAAACCTGCAATGCATGTGGCTGCACATTCACCCCTCGGCCTCAAAACCCGAATCAGAAATACTGCACCAACTCGGAATGCCAACGCGAACGCCGTCGACGTTGGCAGCAGCAAGCACGTCAGGGCGATTCCGATTACCGCGACAACGACATCCGTTCCAGCAAAACGTGGGCTGCCGAAAATCCTGAGTATTGGAAACGGTACCGCGAAGAGAATCCTGCCTACGTTGAGCGCAACCGCAATCTACAGCAGCAACGCAATCAAAAAAAGCGCACGACGGTGATTGCAAATGAGGACGTGTCACACGCGTTGATCAACCCGCCATCAGGCCGCTACCGAATGGCGCAAATCCTTGAGGATGGGGCGATTGGCGGCCAGACATGGATTGTCGAAATCACCACGCTAACCATGGCTCGGGTCGATGAAGACGTGTGATTGCAAATGAGGATGTGATCGGCGGCACCGCTGCCGCCTGTTAACTTCTCGCATGTGCGTTCTCGAACCATTGAGCATCCGAATCCAACTCGACCCGTGTATGCCTTGACCAACCACTCGTCGCGAAGTGACGCCCGATGTTCGAGAGGCATCTTTTCGCATGTAAGGGAGCAGCGCGGCGATGCAAGAACCAGAAAACACCAATGGCGAGGGGCAAAACCAGGCATCCCTATTCCGGGCCGCTGAGTACGTGCGCATGTCCACCGAGCACCAGCAGTACTCGACCGAGAATCAGGCCGACAAGATTCGTGAATATGCGGCCCGACGCGGCATCGAAATCATCAAGACCTACGCCGATGCTGGCAAGAGTGGTCTGCGCATCGATGGCCGGCAGGCACTACAACAGCTGATCAAGGATGTCGAAACCGGGGCGGCCGACTTCCAGGTCATCCTGGTCTACGACGTCAGCCGCTGGGGGCGCTTCCAAGATGCCGATGAGAGTGCGTACTACGAGTACATCTGCCGCCGTGCCGGCATTCAGGTCACTTACTGCGCCGAGCAGTTCGAGAACGATGGTTCGCCGGTTTCGACCATCGTCAAAGGTGTTAAACGGGCAATGGCCGGAGAATACAGCCGGGAACTATCCACGAAAGTGTTCGCTGGCCAATGCCGCCTGATCGAACTTGGCTATCGTCAGGGTGGCCCGGCCGGCTATGGCCTGCGCCGCATCCTGGTCGATCAGAACGGGTCTGTGAAAAGCGAACTTGCGCGTGGCGAGCACAAGAGTCTGCAGACCGACCGCGTCATCCTGATGCCTGGCCCGGACGATGAAGTCCGCACCGTCAATTTGATCTACCAATGGTTTATCGATCACGGTATCTCGACTTCCGAGATCGCCGGCCGCCTGAACGCCATGAACGTAAAAACCGATTTGGGACGCGAATGGACCCGTGCCACCGTCCAGGAAATCCTGACCAATGAGAAGTACATCGGCAACAACGTCTACAACCGGATTTCCTTCAAGCTCAAGAAAACCCGGGTCGCCAATCCCAGGGAGATGTGGATCAAGAAGGAAGCGGCCTTCGAGCCCATCGTTCAACCTGACTTGTTCTATACGGCACAGGGAATTATCCGAGAACGAAATCGGCACTATACCGACGAGGAGTTAATCGAGCGGCTGCGTGCCCTCTATGAGAATCGCGGTCTCCTGTCAGGGTTGATCATCGACGAGACCGAAAACATGCCTTCGGCCTCCATTTATGTGAATCGCTTTGGCAGTCTGATACGGGCCTACCAGATGGTCGGCTTTACGCCCGACCGGGACTATCACTACCTGGAGGTCAATCGCCTCCTGCGCCGGGTGCATCCTGTCATCGTGGCGGAGACGGAGGCGCAAATCAGCGAAATTGGCGGACTGGTCGTCCGCGATCCGGCGACCGATCTGCTGCGAGTCAATCAAGAGTTCAGCGTTTCAGTGGTGGTGGTTCGCTGCCACACCACTGAGGCTGGACGTCATCGGTGGAAGGTCCGTTTCGATGCCAGTTTGCGGCCGGACATCACAGTGGCGGTGCGCCTGGACCATTCCAACCAAACCGCCCTCGATTACTACCTCCTGCCGCAACTGGATTTCGGCCAACCACGCATCAGCTTGGCTGAACACAATGGGATCGAGTTCGAGAGTTACCGGTTCGACAGCATGGATTTCCTCTATGGCATGGCCGAACGCACACGGGTTAGGAGAGCAGCATGAAAAAAGAGCCCCCATCCAGCAACTTGCAAATGATTCCGATCGACAAGATCGAGGTACTCAACTCGCGTGAACGTAATGGCAAAGTCTACGCCGACATCGTAGGCAACATCAAGAATATCGGTCTGAAAAAACCCATCACCGTGACGCCGCGAACAGACGCCGATGGCAATGAGAAGTTCATGCTGATTTGCGGTGAAGGCCGGCTTAATGCCTTCAAATCACTTGGCGAAACCACGATTCCAGCGATGGTGGTCGATGTCAGTGATGAGGACGCTTTCATCATGAGCCTGGCTGAGAACATTGCTCGCCGCCAAGGACGTACTCTGGAACTGCTGGCCGGCATTGAAAAATTGCGTGACCAAGGTTACGACAAGAAAGCGATCGCGCTGAAAACTGAGGTGGTAGCGAAAATTCGGACAGGGGGATAAGTGGTGGGTCGCTCCGATATGATGACGAATGACGGGAGCGAACATGACTGGAAAGAGACGGAAC
>JAYTVW010000069.1:0-6225 GCA_043743785.1 Rhodocyclales bacterium
GAACTTGTTCGCCCGAAATATTGAATCACGGGCGAACAAGTTCGCCCCTGCGGAACAATTTGGAGAACTCCATGAGCCTCAAAGGCAGAAAAATCATCATCCACGACATGTGCTTGCGGGACGGCATGCATGCCAAGCGTGAGCAGATGAGCATTGAACAGATGGTCAGCATCGCCACCGCCCTGGATGAGGCCGGCGTGCCCATGATCCAGGTTACCCACGGCGCCGGCATGGGCGGCAACTCCCTGCAGCACGGTTTCGCCCCCCACAGCAACGAGGAATACTTGAGCGCGGTGGTGCCGAAGTTGAAGCAGGCCAAGGTTTCGGTGCTGCTGATTCCGGGCCTGGGCACCATGCGGGAACTCAAGTCCGCGTACGACTGCGGTGCCCGCAGCGTGCATGTGGCGACCCACTGTACCGAGGCGGATACCTCACCCCAGCACATGGCCTTTGCCCGGAAACTGGGCATGGACACCACGGGCTTCCTGATGATGGCCCACTTGAATACGCCGGAAGGCCTGGCCGAGCAGGGCAAGCTCATGGAGTCCTATGGTGCCCAGACGGTCTATATCACCGACTCCGCCGGCTACATGCTGCCGGCGGACGTCAAGGCCAGGGTGGGGGCATTGCGGGCGGTGCTGAAGCCGGAAACCGAAATCGGTTTCCATGGGCACCACAACATGGGCATGAGCATCGCCAATTCCATCGCCGCCATCGAAGAGGGGGCCAGTCGCATCGATGCCTCTGTGGCGGGCCTGGGGGCCGGTGCCGGCAACACGCCGCTGGAAGTGTTCGTGGCCGTCTGCGAACGCATGGGCATTGAAACCGGCTGCAACCTGTTCAAGCTCATGGACATGGCGGAAGACCTCATCGTGCCCCTGATGGAACATGTGGTGCGGGTGGACCGGGCGTCCCTGACCCTGGGCTTTGCCGGTGTATATTCCACTTTCCTGCTCCACGCCAAGCGGGCCTCGGAGCGTTTCGGCGTGCCGACACGGGACATCCTGGTGGAACTGGGCAGGAAGAAGATGATCGGCGGCCAGGAAGACATGATCGTGGACACGGCCATGACCATGGCCAAGGAACGGGGCCTTTTGAAGGAGGTGAAGCATGAGTGAACTGGCCGTCGTGGTGGGCGCCACCGGCGCCTTTGGCAATGCCATCGTGACCCGCCTGCTCCGGGAGGGGCTGGGGGTGGTGGCGGTGGCGCGGACCGCATCCTCCCTGGAGGAACTGGGTCAGCGCCATGCGGGGCTGATTCCCTGCGTCGCGGACATCAGTGACGATGCCTCAGTGGCGGCCATCGCGGAAGCCGTCAATGGGCCGGTGCGCATGGTGGTGCATGGTCCCGGCGTGGCCGTGGTGGGGGGCATACTCACCGCGCCCACGGCTGCTCTGGTAGATGCGGTGAACATCAAGTGCGGCGGCCTCTTGCGCCTCACCCGGGCGGTGGATGGCAAGCTCGTCCGGGGTTCCCGCATCGTGGCCATCGGCGGCCACTACGGTTTCGAGCCTACCGCCTACGCGGCATCGGCCGGCATCGCCAATTCGGCCCTGGTGAACCTGGTGCGCCAGTTGAGCCTGGCCTATGGGGAGCGGGGCATCACGGCCCACCTAGTGGCGCCGGGTCCGGCGGACACGGAGCGCCTGCACCGGGTTGCCGGCGAGCGGGCCCGCCAGCGCGGCATCACCCTGGAGGATGTGCTCGGCGAAATGAAGGCCGAGTCCTCCATCCGGGCCTTCACCACGCCGGAACAGGTGGCCTGGGCCATTGCCATGCTGCTGGCGCCGGAAGCGGATGCCATGACCGGCTCCACCCTGATGCTGGATTCTGGACGTCGGCGCGGCCTGCCTTGAGCGCTTGTGAAATAAACCTGAAAAAAGCAGTTTACTAAATGCCGAGGCGCAGAGGCGTCGAGAAACCAGGGAGAAAGTCAGGTTGTCGAGGTCTCCCACTGGGTGAGTTGCTCATCGTTTCCAATTTCTTGTTATTCCTCGGTGTCTCGGCGTCTCGGCGTCTCGGCGCCTCGGCGTTTCAAATTACTTTTCAAAACATTGCACAGTCTCTGAGAACGGAGCTCCCCATGCCCATCCTGCATTACCACTTGGCCGAAGGCCACTACAGCCAGGCGCAACATGAAAAGCTCCTGTTGGATTCGGCCAATTTCTTCGCCGAAGTGCTGCGTTGTCCGGTGGATCGCACAAGGGTCTATATCCATCTCTACCGGCCGGAACTGACGGCGGTGGGGGGCGTTCTGGTGAGCGAAAGCCAGGCCCGGGCGCCCTATTTCAGCTTCATCGTGCTGGAGGGCCGCTCCCTGGAAGACCGGCAGCGACTCCTGGCGGGCTTCACGGATCTATTGGTGGAGGTTCTGCAGGTGGAGCGTTCCCTGGTGCGGGGCGGCATCGTGCTGGTGCACCCGGAAAACTGGGCCATCGGTGGCGTACCCGCTGCCCAGGCCCGTCAGGCGGAAGTCGCTGCTCGGGCCGAGGCCGCAAAACAGGCGGACGGCAAGGCATGAAGGTCCTGCTGGTGCATGCCCATCCGGAGCCGGCTTCCTTTTGCTCGGCCCTGCGGGATACGGCGGCGGAGGTGCTCGCGGCCCAGGGCCATGAAGTCCTCCACTCGGACCTCTACGCCATGGGCTTCAATCCGGTGGCAAGCGGGGTGGATTTTGGCGAGCGGAAATCCCCGGCCTACCTGAACTATGCCCTGGAACAGCGCCACGCTGTCACCTCGGGCACCCTGGCGCCGGATATCCAGGCCGAGATCGACAAGCTCCTGGCTTGCGATCTGCTGGTGTTGAGCTTCCCCATTTACTGGATGTCCGTACCCGCCATGCTCAAGGGCTGGATCGACCGGGTCTTCGTCTCCGGCATCTTCTACGGCGGCAAGCGCGTGTATGGCAAGGGGGGCATGGCCGGAAAAAAAGCCCTGGTGGCTGCCACCCTCGGGGGCCGGGAAACCATGTTCGGCCCTGGCGCCTTCCATGGCCCCCTGACGGGGGAGGGCGGCATGCTGCGGCCCCTCTTGCAGGGCAGCCTGGGCTACGTGGGCATGCAGGTGCTGGAGCCTTTCATCGGCTGGCACGTGCCCTACATTTCAGCGGAGGCCAGGGGCGCCATGCTGGAAGACTGGCGCGGCCAGTTGGGGCAACTGGACTCCCGTCTGAGCCTGGCCATGCCGAACCTGGCCGACTTTGACGAGACCTTCCGGCCCCTGCAGGCCTGACCAAATCCCGCGCAGACGGGAGGTTAGCGTGAAAGTCGGCATAGCCGACTCACGACGTTTCCCTCTCCTTCCGGGAGAGGGAATGAGGGTGAGGGAAACGGGCACGACTTTCATCATCAGGGACGTCATCAATATTCATGCCTGTTAGAACGACGGTGATGACAAGGGCGAGACAGCCCGGAGGAGACAAGACATGGCAAGCATCAAGCCCGGACGTGACGCAGGGCCCGCCGATATCGAGGATCTGGCGGGACGGCTAAAGTTTTCCTTCTCCACTGGCCATATCTGGCTGGGGGAGGAGCGCATGATCCTCATCCACAAGGCGGCCTTCAGCAGTCTGAGGAAGGAACTGGTGGACAGCCTGGGTGTGGAGCGGGCGCGGGGACTGCTGACCCGCATGGGCTACGCGGCGGGCCTGCGGGATGCGGATCTGGTCCGGAAGCTCTACCCGGATTCCTCCGATAGCGACATCATCATGTGCGGTCCCCTGCTGCATACCCTGCAAGGGGTGGCCAAGGTGGAGCCGGTGCGCCTGGATGTGGATATCGCCAATGGGCGTTTTTTTGCCGATATCCGCTGGCTGAATTCATTCGAGAGCGGTTTGCACCGGGATCTCTTCGGCATCGAGCCCGGCCCCTGTTGCTGGATGCAGGTCGGTTATGCCAGCGGCTTTGTCAGCGGCATCCTGGGCAAAGCCAGCCTGTTCAAGGAAACCTCCTGCGGCGGCGAAGTGTGCTGCATCACCGGCAAACCCCAGGAAGACTGGGCACCGGAGGAGGCGGAGGAACTGCTCAGGTACTACCGGGCCGATCCCCTGGCGGACCAGTTGCTGGACCTCCAGCACCAGGTGCGCAGCCTGCGCTATTCCATCGATGAGGCCATGGAACCCCGGGACTTGGTGGGGGCCTCGCCCGCCTTTCGTAATGCCTGGGAACTGCTGCGCAAGGCGGCAAAGAGTCAGATCACCGTACTGCTGTTGGGGGAAACCGGCGTGGGCAAGGAGATGTTCGCCCGGGCCCTGCACAAGGCCAGCAGCCGGGCCAAGGCACCCTTCATCGCCGTGAATTGTGGTGCCCTGCCTGAGCAACTGGTGGAGTCCGAACTCTTCGGGGTCCAGCAGGGGGCGTACACCGGCGCCCAGCAGTCCCGGCCCGGCCGCTTCGAGCGGGCCCATGGCGGCACCCTGTTCCTGGACGAAGTGGCTGAACTGCCCCTGTCGGCCCAGACCAAGCTGCTGCGGGTGCTGCAGGAGGGGGAAGTGGAGCGGGTGGGCGACAGCCAGACCCGCAAGGTGGATGTGCGGGTGGTGGCCGCCACCAATGTGGATCTGCAGAAGGCCGTGGCCGACGGGCGTTTCCGCAAGGATTTGTTCTACCGGCTGAACGTCTTCCCCGTCACCATCGCCCCCCTGCAGGAAAGGAAGGAAGACATCCCGCTCCTGGTGCGCCGTTTCATCGACAAATACGCCAGTCGGGAAATCAAGCGGGTGGCCGGCCTGACCGACAAGGCCATGCAGGCCTTGAAGAACTATGCCTGGCCCGGCAATGTGCGGGAATTGGAAAACATGGTGGAGCGGGGCGTGTTGCTGGCCCACAGCGACGGCCTCATCGATGTGGCCGACCTGTTCTCCGTGGTCCCGGCGGAAGCGGAAGCCGCCACCAGCCCGGACCGGCAGGGCAAGCTGCGCTGCGGCGACAAGGAAACCCTGGATCATTTCGTGGACTATTTCCTCCGTCAGGGCATGTCCCTGGAGGACGTGGAGACCTCCCTTATGGAAGCCGTCCTGGAAAGGAACGACCAGAACGTGACCGCCGCGGCGCGCCAGTTGGGTGTCACCCGTCCCCAGTTGCGCTACCGCCTGAAGCATCGCCTGGGGGCAGAGGTGGAGGAAGGATAAACGCGCCTTCGGAAATAGACCCGCCCCCCGGGCGATGCCTTTCGCCCTTGCCACCCTCGGAGATCCACCATGCCCGTTACCCAGTTTGACCATTACACATTGCGCAGCCTGGATGTGGATGTCACGGCCCGCTTCTACGCCGACATCCTTGGCCTGCGGGTCGAAAGCCTCGATAGCTTCGAATTCCCCTTCCGCCTGCTGTTTGTCGGTGAGCACGCCGCCGTGCACCTGATCGGCGCCGGGCCAGGGCTGGACGCCTTTCTCAGTCGCAGTGCCCCATCCCTGCGGCCCAACCGGGCAAGGGATGCCAGCAACCTGGAACATGTGGCCTTCAACGGCAGCGGCTTCCGGGACATGATCCGGCGTCTGACGGAAGCCGGAACCCCCTTCATTGAGCGCACCCTGGCCGATTATGGTGTCGTGCAGCTCCTGTTCGACGATCCGGACGGGGTGGAAATCGAGGTGAATTTCCCCCTGGCGGAACTGGAGGCGTGAAGCGCCGGGCTGATTGACAGCATTTGCTTCGACAAGAGGCCGGGACACGAATCCCGGCTTTTTTTATTTTTTGTGGACCATTTGGTCCACCTGTTTTTGTATTGGCTCCCTTGAACCGCCTGATCGCGCTCCGTATTCACGTAAAGTCAATTGAAACAATGCGTTGTTGTCTGGCACAAGTCTCGCTAAGAGTCCTGGGCCGATAACGCCAGCCCGCACATTCGGCGGCGGGCCATGGGAGCACCGCCGTGGGTGAGGAAGTCTTTGATGTCAGCAAGCGGAAGTTCGTTCGGGTGACCGGTTGTCGGGGCCGGGATCTCATCGAGTTCGACTTTGCCGTGGGCAGTCCGGACCTGTACGTGGAAATCATCCTGCCGGAGGCGGCGTTCGCCGAGTTTTGCCGCCAGAACGAGGTGGAAGTATTGCCTTCCGGTAACGATGGCGAGGAGCACGACGCCCTGCATTGGCGTCTGAAGGACGCCACGAGCAAGGCCGCAGGTGTCTAAGGCGATTTCTGTCAATAAATGTCCCCGTGGACTTGTCTTTTCGCTCCCCTGCGGCGTTGCGCCCGCCCTTACATGGCTCGCCATGCGCGGTTGGT
>JAYTVW010000070.1:0-1526 GCA_043743785.1 Rhodocyclales bacterium
GCCCATCCTGATTGTTTTGACGCTGTGCGCAATCTTCAATGTAGGCACATCCACCTACCTCGGCTACGAAGTTCCCCGCGACCTGCTGCAAGACGTGGAATCGGCCAAACTCTGGTTGCAGGGCAAGCCCGCTTTCCCGCTGAACATGACCGACCAGATCCGCGACACGCTCGATCATGAGCCGGCTCCCACTTCTGCCTCGCCCTGGGTCCGAGGTTTGGGCGAGATTGAGAAGGCCTCGTACCAAAAGCTGGAAAGTGAGCCCTGGGCACAGGCCCATCCGGCCGGTATGACCCTGCTCCTGTCGCTGTTCGTGCCCTGGCTGCATGTTCGCGCCATTCAGCTGCTGTTCTCTCTGTTTTCGGTGTTGGCGCTCGCGGGAACGGTTTGGCTTCTGGGCAAGCGCCTGGGCTTCGCTTCCACGCCCGGCCTCACGACCGCGTTATTCCTGGCGTTGGCAGGATGCTACCCCTTCTGGATGGTGATTCGGAACGGCCAGGTGGCCATGGTGCTCACGTTCTTGATGACGCTGGCCTGGTATCTCCTGCGCCAGGAGAGAGACACCGCTGCGGGAATCTGGCTGGGGATCGCCGCCGGCCTGAAGCTGTTTCCCGGCCTGCTGCTCGTCTATTTACTGGCTAAGCGGCGCAAGGCCTTCTGGTCTGGCGCCCTCACTGCCGCGGCATTTCTACTCCTCAGCTTCGGTATTGTTGGATGGCACAACACCCTCGACTATTTCCGGGTCGCAAATTTTGTTCAGGAATACTACCGCGGCTACCGGGCCAACCTCTCCTTGCTGGCGGTGTTCACTGGAATCGTCCCGCTGGCGCGCTACGCACATCTCCTGGCGGAGATTTGTTTTGTCGGATTCATCGCGCTGCTGCTCTGGACCGTGACCCGCAGATCGCGCGAGGCAACAAAATCCGTCACGCTCGACCTTGAATACGCAATGTTCATGGCTCTGCTGCCGGTGCTCTCGCCAGTTTCCTGGGACCATTATCTGGTTGTGCTGACCCTGCCGCTGGCCGTGATGATCTCGCTGCTGCGCGCGGACAACGTGTTTCCCGAACGGCGCTGGTGGACGGCCGGGTTTCTGTTTGTTACCGCAGTGGCGGCGATTCCTCAGCCTTGTTCCGCCTGGTTAGCCGGCGTGCTGCGGCTCAGCCGTCCCATGATCCTGGTCAAGCTGCCGGTCCTCGCCGTGTTCTGCACGTTCACGCTCCTTTGGGCGATGCGGATGCAATTGGTGCCCAAGGACAGCGCGCTCCTCTTTCCAAGAAAGAAGCCAGGCGCTGAGACTTCCCAGCGCTCCACCGCCGCGTAACGCCCGATCCAGCGTGCTTTTCCTTCAATTAGGGGCCTTGTTTTTTCTCCGCAACTTTCCTGCCGACCCCGGGTTTGCATCTGTGAACGGCCAAGATGCCGTCCAGAAGGTGCCCCAGGCAGTTGAGAGTTGTTCCAGAACAAGAGAAGTCGATACCCCACAGGAGAAGCCCCATGCGACGTAGTCTTTTGATTTTGACCTT
>JAYTVW010000071.1:0-15271 GCA_043743785.1 Rhodocyclales bacterium
CCAACTACGATCACCACCAGTTCGTGCAGGGGGGCTTTCGCGTCGTGCCGCCGGCCACCGCCCGCCGTGGCGCCTTCCTGGCCAAAAACGTGGTGCTCATGCCCTCTTACGTGAACATCGGCGCCTATGTGGACGAAGGCAGCATGGTGGACACCTGGGCGGCGGTCGGCTCCTGCGCCCAGATCGGCAAGAACGTGCATCTTTCCGGCGGCGTCGGCATCGGCGGCGTGCTGGAGCCAATGCAGGCCAACCCCACCATCATCGAGGACAACTGTTTCATCGGCGCCCGCTCGGAAATCGTCGAGGGCGTCATCGTGGAAGAGAATTCCGTAATATCCATGGGTGTGTACATCGGACAGAGCACGAAGATTTATGACCGGGCCACGGGGGAAATCAGCTATGGCCGCATTCCCGCCGGATCGGTGGTGGTCAGTGGCAATCTGCCCTCCGCCGACGGCAAGTACAGCCTATACTGCGCCGTGATCGTCAAGCGCGTCGATGCGCAGACGCGCGCCAAGACCGCCATCAACGAACTGCTGCGCGGCGATTGATTCACGGCATGGGGGGCTCTGCCCCCCTTCCTGCAAGGAGAATGGCATGATCCTGGACAAGCTGTTCCGGCTGATGGCGGAAAAACAGGCCTCGGATATCTTCATCTCCGCCGGCGCGCCCATCCACATCAAGATCCAGGGCCAGACCCTGCCGATCAACCAGCAGGTGATGCAACCAGCCATGGTCCAGCGCATGGCCAGTGAAATCATGACGCCGGAGCAGTTCGCCGAGTTCGAGACCGGCAAGGAGATGAACCTCTCCTTCGGCATCCAGGACCTGGGGAATTTCCGCGTCAATTGCTTTTTCCAGCGAGGCAGCGCCGCCATCGTCGTGCGCTACGTGCTGGGAGACATTCCCAGCCTGGAATCCCTCGGCCTGCCCCCCATCCTGGCGGACATCGTGCTGGAAAAGCGCGGCCTGGTGCTTGTCGTCGGCGCCACCGGCTCGGGCAAGTCCACCACCATCGCCGCCATGCTGGACTACCGTAATACCAACAAGACGGGCCACATCCTGACGGTGGAAGACCCCATCGAGTATCTTTTCAAACACAAGAAATCCATCGTCAATCAGCGCGCTATCGGCGTGGACACCAACAGCTGGGCCGAGGCGCTGAAGAACGCCATGCGCCAGGCGCCGGACTGCATCATGATCGGCGAAATCCGCGACCGGGAAACCATGGCAGCGGCCCTGGCCTATGCCCAGACCGGCCACTTGTGCGTCGCCACCCTCCACGCCAACAACAGCTACCACGTGCTCAACCGGGTGATCAATTTCTTCCCCCTGGAAAACCGGCCGGCCCTGTTCATGGACCTGTCCGCCACCCTGCGCTGCGTCATTTCCCAGCGCCTGGTGAGGAAACCCAACGGCTTGCGCATTCCGGCAGTGGAAATCCTTTTGAACACCCGCAACATCGCCGATCTCATCGTCCGGGGCGAAATCAACGGCATCCGGGAAGCCATGGAACAGAGCCTGGCTCCGGGTTGCCAGACCTTTGAGGAAGACCTATTCCGCCTGTATCGGGAAAAGGCCATCACCCTGGAGGAAGCCCTGGCGGCGGCGGACTCGCCCACGAACCTGTCCTGGCTGGTCAATAACGCCCAGATAGAAACGCCCCAGCCGCCGACGCCGGTGGTGTCCCATGGGTCGGAGCGAGCACCGGTAGACTTCGAATCTTCGATCACCGGCGCCTCCTTCTCCGAGATGTCCCTGCACATGCAGGATGCCGGCCACAGCTGACCCGTCCAAGCGAATCCCCCACGGCGGCGCGGTATTCCGCGCCGCCGTGTTTCAACCTGCATTACTCATACCCGAATGACCTCGAATCCTACCCTGGAGTTTGTCAAGGAACTCATCAGTCGCCCCTCCGTCACGCCCGAGGATGGCGGTTGCCTGGAACTCATCGCGGCCCGACTCGCGCCCCTGGGCTTCAGCCTGGAACGCCTGGATCAGGACGGAGTCAGCAACCTGTGGGCACGGCGCGGCGCCACCGGCCCCCTGTTCTGCTTTGCCGGCCACACGGACGTAGTGCCACCGGGGCCTCTCGAGCGCTGGACGTCAGCCCCCTTCGTACCGGAAATCCGCGATGGCATTCTTTACGGCCGGGGTGCTGCCGACATGAAATCCTCCATTGCCGCCTTTGTCGTGGCCGTCGAGCGCTTTGTCGCAGAGCGGCCGATGCACGCCGGCTCCATTGCCCTCTTGCTGACGTCCGACGAGGAAGGTGACGCGGTCTGTGGCACCACTAAGGTCGTGGAAGCCCTCAAGGCCCGCAGCGAAACAATGGATTATTGCGTGGTCGGCGAGCCGACGGCGGTTGCGCGCCTGGGGGACACCATCAAGAATGGCCGCCGCGGCTCCCTGAACGGCAAACTGGTGGTCAAGGGCGTGCAGGGCCACGTGGCTTATCCCCAGTTGGCGGACAACCCGGTGCATCGGGCGGCCCCCGCCCTGGCGGAACTGGCGGCAACAGAATGGGACCAGGGCAACGAATTCTTCCCGGCCACCACCTTCCAGATTTCCAACATCCATGCCGGCGCCGGCACCACCAATGTCATCCCGGGCAACCTGGACGTGCTGTTCAATTTCCGCTTCGCACCGGTCAGCGATGCGGACAGCCTGAAGGCAAGGGTACATGCCGTGCTTGACCGCCATGGGCTGCACTACGATCTAGCCTGGACCCTGTCCGCCAGCCCCTTCCTGACCGGACGGGGCACCCTGACCACCGCCGCCGAGGAAGCCATCCTGGCGGCGACCGGGGTTGTGACGGCATTGTCCACCACCGGCGGCACTTCCGACGGACGCTTCATCGCCACCCATTGCCCCCAGGTTGTAGAACTGGGACCGGTAAACGCCACCATCCACAAGGTCAATGAATGCGTGGCGGTAGCCGACCTGGCCCCCCTGGCCCGCATCTACGAAGGCATGCTGAGCCGTTTGTTGACCTGATGGCCTATGAAAAACATATTGAAACGCCGAGGCGCAGAGGCGCCGAGAAATCAAAAGCGCAACGATCTTCCGCCTTTTTGAATCTCGACATGCGGCTGAACCAATATCCATCGCTTTTCCTCTGCGCCTCTGCGTTTCTAATTGCCTTTTTATTTATCTGAAATCATGAACGATACCTCCTGCCTCCTCACCCTGCGCGACTGGCTGCGCTATGCGGTCAGCCGCTTCAATTCCTCGGGCCTGTTCTTCGGCCATGGCACGGACAACGCCTATGACGAGGCCGCCTACCTGATCCTGCATACCCTGCACCTACCCATTGACCGCCTGGAGCCTTTCCTCGATGCCCGGGTCACTCCCGGGGAGCAACTGGCCCTGGCGGATATCATTCGCCGCCGCACCGAGGAAAAGATACCCGCCGCCTACCTGACCCGGGAAGCCTGGCTGGGGGATTTCAGCTTCTACGTGGACGAACGGGTGATCGTACCCCGCTCCTACTTCGCCGAACTTCTGGAAGATTGCTTCATGCCCTGGGTGCAGGATCCGCAAGAGCTTGAGTCCGCCCTGGACTTGTGCACCGGCTCCGCCTGCCTCGCCATCCTCATGGCCCACGCCTTCCCCAATGCGCAAGTGGATGCGGTAGACATCTCGCCGGAAGCCCTGGAGGTGGCCCGCCGCAATGTGACGGACTACGGACTGGAAGAGCGCATCGAGCTGATCCAGTCCGACGTGTTTGCCGGGCTGGGTGGGCGCCAGTACGACCTCATCATCAGCAATCCGCCCTACGTGACAGCCCCCGCCATGGCCAGCCTGCCGGCCGAATACCTGCACGAACCGGCCCTGGCCCTAGGCTCCGGGGATGATGGCCTGGACGTGGTGCGGCAGATCCTGGCCGGCGCCCGCGCCCTGCTGAAGCCAGGCGGCATTCTTGCCGTGGAAGTGGGACACAACCGCCACATCGTCGAGGAAGCCTTCCCTGAACTGGAATTCACTTGGCTTGGCACCCGCAGCGCGGAAGACAAAATATTTCTTTTGCATGCGGAGCAACTGCCGGAAGGATACTGAATCCGGTAAACTCTGGCGCCGATAAAAATACCGCCCATTCCCGGGAGTATTCCCATGGGCATTTCCAGGCGAATCGGGAGTGAATGACAAATCTGCAAAAAACTCAAATAGCCTTATTTAAAACAGGGCAATTGAACAAGATGGCGGCAGACTTCCGAAAATCGCCCTGGATAAGCATGGGCATCCCACCAAAACCTCCCAGGCGCGGCGAAACATTCAATTTATCGTAACCAGCATATTGCAAAGGAATGGGTAGGCAGTGTATTTTGTATGCCTTGTCGTGCTGGCGGTGACAAGGGCAGAGCCGGAACCTTGCCATGGCTTGGCCGATGCCAGCATCAAGCTTCAGTGAAATCCCCGGCCTTGCAGACGGCTGCCAAGTCCATACCTGGAACAACCATCATGACCGACCAACGCCCCATACTCCTCGTCGAGGACAATCCTGACGACGAGGCACTGACCTTGAGGGCCTTCGCCAAGAACAAGATCGGGAATCCCGTGGTGGTGGCGCGGGACGGCGTTGAAGCCCTGGATTATCTTTTTGGCACTGGCAGCCATGCCGGTCGCGACCTGCGCGTCATGCCTGCCGTGGTCCTGCTGGACCTGAAGTTACCGCGGGTGGATGGACTTGAAGTGCTTCGCCGCGTACGCGCGGATGTCCGCACCGCGCTCCTGCCGGTGGTCGTGCTGACCACCTCCAAAGAACAACAGGATATCCACGAAGCGTATAGTCTGGGCGCCAACAGTTATATCAGAAAACCGGTGGATTTCGAACGTTTCATTTATGCGGTGGGCCAACTCGGCCTGTATTGGCTATCCCTGAATGAACCGGCAGATTTGAGCTGCCTGAGTCAGGAACCCGGCGCCGCTCTGCGTTTCTGATACCAATTCAACGCGAAACCGACGGGCTGCCGGTATCCTTTTCCAGGGCGGAAAATTTCCAATCCGCGTAGCGCTGGCTTTTCTCGAAGCCAAGCAGTTCGATTGGAAACCCAGCCTGTTTCAGGGGCTTGGTCGGGGAGCGGGAATACACCGCGACGATCCGATCATTCACCCGCACCAGGCCCCAGTCGGTGGAATTGCTGATGGGATCCCGGTAAAGCCGGCGCAGGTGGCGCATGGGAAAGGGAAAACGCGGATCTTTCAGCAGGTATTCCAGCCGTGCCGGATATTCCTGAGCGCCACCGGGGGATTTATCCCGATAGGAAATCAGCGCCTGGCGGATCTGCTCCCCATTGAAAAGAAGTTCCGCTTCCTTGTCCCGCCGCACACTGGTGTGCCAGACCTCGCCCACCGCCGCCAGCAGCACACCCATGAGCACCACGGCGAAGAGCACGCCAAGATAGGTGAAGCCGCGCTGCTGCCCCCTGGCCGGTCCCATGCTCACCACGCGCTGAAGCGCTCACCGTCCCGGGACACGCCCTCGGCGCTGCTATGCAGATCATACACAGCGCCAGGGTCGGACTTGGGCGGCGGCGCATTGATGACCCAGGCGTCGTCCCGCTCCAGCAGAGGATCCAGGGGCAGGCGCCGCAGATAGTGCTGGCTCACCAGGTCATCAAGTTTTGCCGGGTAACGGCCCGTGTCCCCATGGAACTTGTCGATGGCGTCCCGGGTCGTCGCCAGGGTTTGCTTCAAGGCCGTTTCCTTGGCCTTTTCCACGTGGGCGAAATAGCGCGGCACGGCGATGGACAGGAGGGTGGCAATGATGGCCATCACCACCAGCAGTTCGATGAGCGTAAATCCGCCTCCCCAACCGCCCGCTTCCCGCTTCCCGCTCTCCACTTTCATCACCACTCCCGGTAGGCCACGCCGTTCAGCCCCGTGCGCGGCGACAGGGAATGGACGTCATAGATATCCTCGCCTTCCCGCGGTTCGTCAGGCGGGCTTGCATAACTGCGCTTGCCCCAGGTGGTGGCGGTACCGGCGCCTTGCACACTGCTGAACGGGTCCGGCGGCAGGCGCCGCAGGAAATAGACTCTGGCCTTGCTGGCGCTCTTCAGGTCATCCATGCCATTCACCAAATCTTCAAGCTTTTTCGGATAGCCCGATTCCGTCACCGACTTGGCGATGCGGCCCTCGTCCGCCGCTTTCTTGTAGGCATCCAGGGCGCTGCGGATCTGACGCAGGGAACTGCGCAACTCAGCCTCCTTGGCGCGCTGCAGGGAAAGCTCCAGCACCGGCACCGCCGCGCTCACCAGGATGCCGACGATGGCCACGGTGGCCACCAGTTCGATGAGCGTGAAGCCGCGCCCGTACGCTTTCATGGCGCCAGCTTCACGCCCTGAGGCGGCGGTGGAGTCAGATACACGCTGTTGCCGGCAGCATCTTCCACACGAATTTCCGCCACCTGGAAGACCAGTTCCCGCCCGGAACCGGGAATTGCCCGGACCCGCGCCTCGCCCCGCAGCACGCCGCCGGCTGCTGGCTGCAGATCGATCACCAGGCGACCGTTGGCGGGACTGCCCGGCACCGCGATGGCGGTCGGGTCAAACGCCACCTCGGCCTTGCCCCCCTTTGCGCCCGGCATGCCGGAAACGCTTACCAGCAACGGGAATTCCGCGCCGGCGGCAGTCTGGGCCGGCACCTCGAAACTAGCCCGGGCGGCGGAAGCGGCTGCGGCAGGCTCCACGGCTGGCCGACCTTCCGGCGCCACCACGGGTTCCGGCGCAGTTGCCCCGCTCCCGGAGGACAGGGCCAGGCTGCCGGCCCCCGTCGCGGAGAGTATGAGGGGCGGCGAGCCGACGGAAGATTCAGTGCCGCCGGGGAAATTCACCAGGCTTGCGTCCGGCCGGGCGATGTTGCGCACCACGTGGGGCGTGATGAGCAGCACGATTTCCGTCTTGGTCTTGCTGTCCTTGGTGGAAGAGAACAGGCGCCCCACCATGGGCAGATCCCCCAGGCCCGGGACGCGCAGGGCGCTGGAGCGTTCCTCGTCGTTGATGAGGCCCGCCAGCACCTGGGTTTCCCCATCCCGCAGACGCAGGGTAGTGGTGGCGATGCGGGTGCCTACCTCGTAGGCCAGGGAGCTTTGGGGGCCGGTGACTTCCTTGACCACGCTGCTCACTTCTAGAGCCACCTTGATGCCCACCTCGTCCTCCAGATACACGGAGGGTTCCACCTCCAGTTTCAGGCCCACATCCAGGTAATTGACAGAAGCCGACACGCCCACGTTGGCGGTGGAGGTGGTGGTAAACACCGGCAGACGCTCGCCGATGTGAATTTTCGCCTTCTCGTGGTTCTTCACCCGGATGCGCGGGTTGGCTAGGATATTGGCATCATCCGCGGCGCTGTGCAGGTTGAGCATGAAGCCCGGATTGGCGACGAAGGGCACCCCCAGGCTGCCGCGCAGGTTGGTATAACCCGTGGCCAGCGCCCCACCCAGGGTGGTACTGGTGCCGGAGCCGGTGGAGGTGATGGTGGTGTTCGTAATATCGGGTGTGAGGCGGCCAAAACCCACGGCATCCGGCACCTGCAGCCCCAGGTTCTGCAGCTTGTTCCGGGCCACTTCCAGCACTTCCACTTCCAGCATGACTTCCGGTTCCGCCAGGTCCAGACCTTCGATAAGCCGCTCCGCCATGCGTACGGCGTCCGGCGTATCGCGCATCACCAAGAGGTTGAGCTTCTCGTCGGCGAACAAGTCCCGGGTACGGGTCATGGTCTTCAGCATGGCCATGGCCTGCTTTACGTCCGCGTTGGCCAGGTAGAAGCTGCGCACCACCAGCTCCTGGTAATCCTTTTGTTTGAGGGGCGTGTTCGGGTAGATGAGCACGGTGTTGGCGTTCAGCACCTTGCGCTCCAGCTGATTGGTCAGCAGGATCAGCTTCATGATCTCGTCGATGCCGCTGTTCTTGACAAAAATGGTCACCGGCGTGTCGCCGCGCACATCCTTGTCGAAGACGAAATTGATGCCGGAGCTGCGGGAAATCACTTCGAAGACGGATTTCAGACTGGCGTCGCGAAACTCCAGGGTGATGGGCTGGGCCAGGGCCTTGCCCGCCAATTGGGTGGGGGTCGGACCCTGGGCTGTTTTTTCCTGGATGCGCCGCACCAGGCTGCGGGCGCCCACATGGCCCGGATTCTCGGTCAGGAGCGGGCGCAATTTGGCTTCAGCCGCAGCGGCGTCCCCCTTGTTCCAGAGGGCCAGGGCTTCGCCAAGCTCCACATGATGGCGCCGCGACGTGGCGATGGCCGCCAGGCCCGCCTCAGCACGGGCATTGCCTGGAGCCAGCTGTTTAACACGGTCGTAGCCGGCCGCCGCCTCATTCCAGCGGGTCGCAGCCCTTGCACCGTCCGCCGCCACCAACAACTCGGCGATAACCCGGTCCCGCTCCCGCACCCAGGTAGCACGGGTTTCCTGATCGGCGGGCTGCGCCTTCAGGGCCTGTTCCAGCCGGGCCAGGCCGCCTTCCCTGTCACCGGCGGAGAAGCGCTCCCGGCTCTGGTTCAGCAAGGAATTGCTGCTGCAGGCGGAAAGCACCCCGCAGGCAAGGATGACAAGCTGACGCACCGAATAGGTTGGCATGGGCTTCATTGGGCGAAATTCAGGCTCTGTTTCTGTTTAAGCGGAAGATACGTGAACTCCACGCTCCAGGGGGTGATGCGATCCACACGGTACGTGCCGTCCAGGGTCTCGCCTTCCCGCACCAGCAGGACGCGCTGCTGGCGGGAGAGGAACAGCACGGTATGGCCCTGTTCCTCCATGCGTCCCGTGTACACGTAGGGCAAGGGTGGCGCCACGGGTGCCGCCGGGGTGACGGCCTCCGCAGAAGGCGAGGCGGGACGCCAGCTGCGGGCCGGGAACAAGTCTGTGCCATCCTCAGGGAATTTTTCCCGGGCGAAGGCAGAACGGGGGGCAATGGCCGGGCTTGCAGCCTGCTTCGTCGCCACGGAACGGGCCGGGCCGGCCGGATTTTCCGCAGGCAGCAGGAAGGCCGCCGCCAGGCTTGCGGCGAGGGCGGCGGCGATGAGGCCCTGGCGCGTGCGGGGCGTCATCAGCGGGCTTCCATGATCAGGCTCAGGCGCACCCGCCCGTCCAGGGCCGGATTACCCACCGCCTCCCGGTGCAGGCTGAGTTCATCCAGGGCCAGGGCCGGAATGCCATTCATGATGTCCGCCAGCCAGGCCCGCAACTGAGGATAAGTGCCGTGCACCGGCAGGATGAAGGCACTCTTCACCAGGCGCCCTTCCCGAGACTGGCGGTATTCCGCGCTGTCGATACGCACCCCCCGGGCCTGGGCCGCGTCATGAACCTGCTGCAGAAACTTTTCCCGGCTGCTCTCCGCCGGCAGGCTGCCAGTCGCTGCAGCAGTCGTCCGTACGCGGGATTCACGGGCCAGCAGGGCGCGCTGGGCCGCTAGGTCCCCCTGCAGTTCCGCCAGGCGTCCCTGGGCCGGCAGCAGTCCCGTACCGTGAAACACCAGGGCGAACACCAGCAGGCCCGCCCCCAGGACGGCGGGCCAGCCGGCCTGAGCCAACGCATAGCGGATAGTAAAGTTAGGTGCCATGGCGTCCTCAGCGATTGTTCCAGCGGGCCTCGATGGCAAACGCCACCACGCCCTGGCCGTCGCTCTGCCGGCTTTCCTGGGAGAGCAACTGGGGTCCGGACAGGGAGGTAGTGACGCCGAGACGGGCCACATAGGCCAGCACATCCGCCAGACTTTTGGCCTCTCCCATCAGACGCACGCTGCCCTTGACGGCATCGGTTTCCAGGCTGGAAAGCGCCACATCCTCCCCGCCGGCCGCTTCCAGATCCAGCAGCAGGCGATTCCAGGGCAGGGTTAAGGCTTCCTGCTCCGCCCCGACGCCGGCCCCTGCAACCACGCCACGGCTGCGCAAATGATGCAGGCTTTCCTCGGCGCCATTGATGCCGGCATTGGTGTCCAGCAGGCTGGAAATCTCATACGCCCCGGCGGCCAGCCCCAGGCACAGCAGGCCCGCCCCCAGCCATTGCCAGCCACGGCGGCCTTGCGCCCGGCTAATCCAGTCCAGTTGCAGCGACAAGGGTCTCACGGGGTACCCCCTTTGGCCGGCGCCCCGCACAGGCGCCAGCCCGCCGGCAAACCGGCAGCAGCCTTCAAGGCAGCGCCGTCCAGGCCCACCACCAACACTTCGCCGACCGGCAGGGGCATATCCGCCAGCATCAATTGCTGCGCCAGCAGCCCGCCGATGCCCGCCTCCGGCTCCGTCACGCTCTGGTTGCGCAGGGCGAACCATGCGCCATCCCGGCACAGCCCGGCGCACAAGCGGCCGGGTTCCGCCAGAACGAAGGCGCCCGCCGCAGCGCCCAGGGACTTCCGATGGCGATTCCAGGCCAGGGCGAAGGCCGGCTGCACGGACACCAGCCGCCCCCCCCGCTCCCCCGCGAGTTCCTTCAAGGCATCCAGCAGGGCACGATCCACGGCACAGGCCATGACGGCCCGGCCCGGCGGCTCGTTGGAGAGCACGATGTCCCAGGCGTCAGCCACGGAACCGTAGATTTCCTGGAAGCGAAAAGTTCCATAGGCCTGCCATTCCGCCCGGGTCTTCAATTCCGCCTGCCAGGGCAGGAGTTGCAGGCGCACGAAATGGCTGGACAGCACCACCGCCAGATCCACGTTCTTGTCCAGGGCGGGGGCCAGGAAGTTCAAAGAAGCACGCCAAGGCTCCGCGCCTTCGCTGCCGTCCGGGCAGGCCAGGTTCTGGTCCGCAACGGACGCCCGGCGCCAGAAAGGCGACTCCCGGCGCAGGTGCACCCGCTCCGGCGTCAGGGTCGCCACCAGCCGCTCACGCCACAAAAGTGACACGATTCAGTTCCTCCAGGCTGGTTTCACCACTGGCCACCAGCACCAGACCCGCATCCCTGAGGCTCCTGGTGCCATTTTTGCGCGCCGCCTCCTTGATGCGCCGCAGAGGCTCCCGGGCCAATATCAATTCCCGGATCTCGTCGTTCAAGAGCAGCATCTCGGCCACCGCCTTGCGCCCCCGGTAGCCTGTACCTCGGCATTGGCCGCAACCCTTGCCGGCGCGGAAACGGTAGCCGGCAGCATCCCGGATACCGGATTCCGCCAGTAGCGCTTCGTCCGGCTGCACGTCAACGCTGCAGGCGGGGCAATTCAAGCGCAACAGGCGCTGGGCCAGCACGGCGTTCAGGGCCGACACCAGATTGTAGGGATCCACGCCCATGTGCATGAAGCGGCCGATGACATCGAAGACGTTGTTGGCATGCACCGTGGTAAATACAAGGTGGCCCGTCAGGGCCGCCTGCACAGCGATCTGGGCCGTTTCGCCGTCACGAATTTCCCCCACCATGATCTTGTCCGGATCATGGCGCAGGATGGACCTGAGGCCCCGGGCGAAAGTCAGGCCCTTCTTTTCATTTACCGGAATCTGCAGCACGCCGGGCAACTGGTATTCCACCGGATCCTCGATGGTGACGATCTTGTCCCGGCCCGTGTTGATCTCGCCTATGGCGGCATACAGGGTGGTGGTCTTGCCGCTGCCCGTGGGGCCCGTCACCAACAACATGCCGTAGGGCTCCCGGGAGAGACGCCGCACCATGAGCTTGGTGGGGCCGTCGAAGCCCAGGCTCTCCAGGGAAAGGCCGGCGGCGGATTCCGACAAATGCTGTTTGTCCAGAATACGCAACACCGCGTCCTCGCCATGGATGCTGGGCATGATGGACACCCGGAAGTCGATCTCCCGGCCGGCCACAGAGACCTTGAAGCGCCCGTCCTGGGGCACACGGCGTTCCGCGATGTCCAGTTCCGCCATGACCTTGACACGGGAAATGATCTGCTCCGCCATCTCCCGGCCCTGGATGCTGCCCACGAAGGTAAGCACCCCATCCACCCGATACTTGATGAGAATGGCCCCCGGCACGCACTCCAGGTGTATGTCGCTGGCTTCCATCTTCAAGGCATCGTAGAGCGTGGAGTTGACCGCCTTGATGACCGGGCTGGTATCCACGGAAATACGCCGCAGGGACAGATCCTCCCCGCCCGGCAGGGCGTTGGCGCCACTAGCGCCGGCCATCACTCCGTCCATGGCCCGCTGGCTTTCCTCCTGGCGCGCCAGGAAGGCGGCGATGTCCTGCACGTGGGCCAGGCTGGGACTGAGGGGCTGGCGCATGCGCTCCTGGGCCCAGTCCAAGAGGCCCATGTCGAAAGGATCGGAAATCACCAAGTGCAGGCAACCGGCAGCGTCCCGCAGGGCCAGACACTGGCGCTGCAGGGCGTCCGCATAGGGCAAGGCCTTGAAGTCCGGCACAAAAGCTTGCAGGGCCTGCATGGACAGGGCTTGCATACGCCAGTGGGCCGCCAGTTCCGCCAGGAACGGGCCGTTTTCCAGTGCCAGGCTTTCCTGCAGCAGCTCCACCAGGGGGCGCTGCTGGCGTGCTGATTCCTCGCGGGCTAGTCGCAGGACTTCTCCGGAGAAGGCTGAAGGCAGCATGCTCATCCCAGGCTATCCGCCAACTGGAAGATGGGCAGGTAGAGCAGCACCACCACCAGGCCGATCATGAGGCCGATGATGAGCATCAACACCGGGCCGAACAGTTTGGTGGCCAATTCCGCCCAACGGGCCGTTTCTTCATCGTGAAAGGTGGCGATTCGCTCCATCATTTCGCCCATGTTGCCGGCTCGCTCGCCCACACGCAACATGCGCAAGGCCACGGAACTGGTCAGGCCGGCCCCATCCAGGGCGTCCGACATGGCGCCCCCCGCGTGGATGCGCTGGCGGGCGATGGCAAGGCGCGGCTGCAGCATGGGGGACAAGAGGCCGGCGGCCAGATCCAGGGACGGCACAATGGCCATGCCACCCCGCTGCAGCATGCCCACGGTGCGATAGAAACGGGCCAGCTGGAAAATACGCAAGCGTTCCCCAATTTCCGGCATGCGCCACAGCAAGGCCCCCAGCCAGGCCGAGAAGGCTGGCCGACGCACCAGGTTCGCCAGCGTGAAACCGGCAAGTAATGCAAAGACACCGAGTTCCACGAAGTGTTCCTGCAGCAGCTTGCCCCAGGCCAGCAACATTCGGGACATGAAGGGCAACTGGCTGCCCAGATCCTCGTAGATGTGGCTGAAGCGGGGCACCACGTAGCCCATGAGGAACAGGATCACCAGACCGCCCACCGCCAGCAGCAAGAGCGGATAGATGGCGGCATTGAACAGCTTCTCCCGGATGGACTCCTGCTGCACCTGGTAGGCAACGAAACGCGCAAGGGAATCCTCCAGGTCGCTGGTGCGCTCACTGGCCCGCACGGTGGCGACGTAAAGAGGCGAGAAAGAGGCCGGGTGTTCCTGCAAGGCCGCGGACAGGGGCAGGCCCTCCCGCAGCCGGCGGGCCAGTTGCAACAGCACATTCTTCACCGCCGCCCGCTGCTCCCGCTCCGACAGGGTTTCCAGGGCCTCGATAATGGAAATGCCGGCCCGCAGCAGGGCCAGCAGTTCCTGATTGAAGAGCAGCAGGGGAAAGCGTTTGGGTGCCCCGGAGAGTCGGCCCTGACGCCGGGACACAGACAAGACGGTGAGTCCCTGGGAGAGGGCCTGACGCCCGGCTTCGCCGGCATCCGCCGCATCCACCAGCAGGCGCACCACGCCAGCCCCGGGCTTCATGGCCTTGACGTCAAAGTACATGGATCACCAGTTGGTGATGTCTTCGTTTTCGCCCGTGCCGCCGGGCTGGCCGTCCTTGCCGAAGGACAGCAGATCGTATTCGCCATGGTCGCCGGGGCGCTTGTACTGGTAAGGCTTGCCCCAGGGGTCGGGCGGAATGGCTTTCTTGAGATAGGGGCCAGCCCAGCGGGTTTCCCCCGCCGGCTTCTCGTTCAGGGCCGCCAGGCCTTGTTCCGTCGCCGGGTAATGGCCCACGTCCAGGCGGTAGACATCCAGGGCCTTCTCGAAGGCATCGATCTGGGCCCGAGCCACTTTCACCTCGGACTTGCCCACCTGGGCGAAAAAGCGCGGCCCCACGTAGCCGGCCAGCAGGCCGATGATGACCATGACCACCAGCAATTCCAGCAAGGTGAAGCCCTGCGCGGCAGAACGGGGGCGGAACGGGCGAAAAAGAGAAAGGCGCATCGGCATGGCGTTCCTGAACAATTCGAAACCAATCTGGGTGCCTGACCATTTCACGGCAGTGCCGGAAGGCAGGCCGCGTATTATCACTCATTTCCCAAGGGGGAAAACCCAGGCGTGTCGTAAAGAACTGTAGCTCGGACGCTTGACGGACGACGGGTGCCGGCAGCCCATTTCGACATCCCTGTGGCCGCAGGGCACACAAAGAACGAAGGACCGGCGCCTTGCCTGACGCAAGGGGCTGGTCCTTCAATATGTTTGGCGCTGACGGGCTCATACTTAAAGCTCAACCTATTGTTTTACCTACGATGTTAAATCACGAAATTAAAGCATTACCCCCAATGTTACCCCCACATTAGGGCGGCTGAGCCATTTCCAGCCCAAGATAGCCCTCAGCCGCAGCGCGGAAAAGGACTGCTACTAGGGCATCTGAATCCTTGTGGCTATCGAAAACACTAACAGATTTTTCATGGCGGCAAGGTCGGCCACTCACCCTGTAGCATTGCCATGCTTGCACTGCTCGAACGCATGGAGTGCGGCAGTTTGGTCGCCCATGGCATCCTTACGTTCCGTGACTTTACCTCCGAGCAAACCGCCTTCCCCCGCGATGTCTGCGAAATGCCCCTGGCCCACACCGTGGCGAACAAGGTTGAGGCTGCGTATCGGCGTGGCGATTTGTTCGAGAAACGGCGAGAATTGATGGACGCGTGGGCGGGGTATTGCCAATTGTCGACCTCGTTCACATCTGGGCGCCATCGGAAGGGAAGAGCATCCGTTTAGCAACTGCCGCAGACTGGTGCGATCTGAGAAAAGATCGGGAAAAAGGAAGCCAATTTCCGGATTTTGTGCAACGGACGCTGAAGGGGTCCGTAAGAATGGCGCTCAACCCAATGATTCCAAACTATTTTGCCAGATCGAGGCAGGTGTAGCGCTACCACCCTCTCTGAAGCCGCGGCCTTCCTTCAGGCCGATGCCGCAATATCGAGCCCCCCACGTTTCTGCGTCAAGCGATCCCACATGTGAAGCGTTTTTCGGATACGGACGACTTGTCCGCTTCCCTAAGAGGGTGTAGACAAATAAATTCCCCTGTATGATATAGTCACTTGTCATTATCCGGCGCGGAGTAACGGCCAATGGAAAATCAGGCAGGGGAAAAA
>JAYTVW010000072.1:0-21870 GCA_043743785.1 Rhodocyclales bacterium
TTTTTCCCCTGCCTGATTTTCCATTGGCCGTTACTCCGCGCCGGATAATGACAAGTGACTATATCATACAGGGGAATTTATTTGTCTACACCCTCTTAGAACAGATCCACGCTGCCCGTGTCCACGCTGGTTTGCTGAATCTGCTTGGCGTCCAGGCTGACCAGCCTGGACTTGGCCGTGTTCATGGATTCGGCCAGGTAGGCGATGCGCCGGCTCATGCGCTGGATGCCATCCTGCGTCTCCCCGGAGGTCTTGACGGTCAGGGACAGGATGTAGTCCTCCAGCACTCCCGAGCGGTTTTTGACTTGCTCCAGCAGTTGCCGTACCAGATCATCGAACTGCAGGGACACGATGCCGTCCAGCACCAGGCGATGGACCCGCTGGGAAATCTCGGAAATATCCTTTGACTGGCCGGTGGCGGCACTGTTGAGGTTTTCCATTTCCTGCCACATGCGTCCCATGGTGTCCTGGGAGCGCCCCACCACGCTCATGTCCATATTGGCCATGCCGCGGATGGAGCCGCCGACTTCGATCATGTGGCTGTCGATGTCGGTGAGCAGCGTGCGAATGCGGGCATTGAATTCGTTGGTGCGGGCGGCCAGCTTGCGCACTTCGTCGGCGACGACGGCAAAGCCTCGCCCCGCTTCGCCAGCCCGGGCCGCTTCGATGGCGGCATTCAGGGCCAGGAGGTCGGTCTGCTTGGTGACTTCGGAGACATTGTTGAGAAACTGCACGATGGACTTCATGAGTTCCTCGACCCGGGCATAGTTGCGATCCGTGTCCTTGCTGGCGGCGCCCACCTTGCTCATGAAGCCAATGAGTTCCCCTACTATGCCTTCCGTATCCTGTGCGAAGCGCTTGATGCCGGCGATTTGTTCCTGTTGCTGGGTGCCGCTGGCGGCATGCACCAGGCTTTCCACTAATTGCTTGAGCAACTCCATCTGGCTGATCGAGTGCTCCTTAAGCCCCGTGAGGCTGCCCGTAAGCTTGGAGGTGGCGTTGTTGATGATTTCGTAACTCTGGTCGATATAGGTCCGTACCAAGTGGAACTGTTCCTGGGCAAAGCCCATGGCAGCCTCCGAATGCTGGTCGAACTCCTTCAGAGTGGAACCCAGGAGCGCCATGCGCTGTTCGCTGCGAGCCTGGGCCTCCCGCCGTGCCCTGGTGCCGGCATACAGGCTGTAGAGGATGGCCGCCACCGCCAGCACCTGGGGGTACAGGGCCGACGTAAGGCCGGCCAGATAGATCAGGACGATGGCCAGCAACTGGAGGCCCAGGGCCGCCAGGGCGGCAATGTCATCGGAACGCAGGCGCATCTTATTCCTTCACTTTTCCTTGTATTCCGGCGCCAGCAGGCGAACCGGCAAGCGTCGGCCCCGAATCAAACCGGGGCCGCCGGGGGAGAGTTCTAGTACTAACGGCATAGACGGGCCAGCCTTGAGGCGGTCAGGGGAAAAACCACCGGTGGTGTGAGTATCTGCCGGAAATATATCCGGCCTGGAGGCTTCACTCCGCCCCCTGGATGCCGTAACCCTGCCCACTGGAACAAAAAGTGGAAAGCCTGATGAAACGTATTGATGACCTGATCCTCTCCCTGACCATGCTTCTCGGGGCCGGGCTGTGGGTGGCGGGGACGTGGTTCGGCTTGAATACCGCCTGGGTGCCCCTGGCCCTGGCCCTGATGGTGGCTTTGAGCCTGTACCTGTCCCGTAGCCAGCGGAATGCGTGGAAGGGGCGGCAGCGCTCGCGCATGGCCCAGATGGAAACGGTTATGGATGATTACGAGAACATGACCGGCGCCGCCATGCAGATTGCGGACGACCAGATTCGCGGGCTGGAAGAAGAAATCACCGAGGCCCGGGGCCTCATCCGCAGCGCCATGGACAAGCTCTCCGGCAGCCTCACCGGGCTCCAGTCCCAGTCCACCGACCAGCGCCACATGCTGCGGCAGCTGGTGGACGAAATGTTGCAAATGGCCAGCGACGACCACACCCGGGAACAGGGCGACCAAGGCCTGCAGCGCTTCTTCAACGAAACCCACGCCCTGATTGGCGAGTTCGTGCACAAGATGAATGAACTCAAGGACAACAGCACCCGCATTTCCGGCAACTTCGAGCGCATGAAGGGCGAGGTGGCGCAAATCAGCAAGCTCCTGGACGACGTGGGCCAGATCACCCGCCAGACCGACCTCCTGGCGCTGAACGCCGCCATCGAGGCCGCCCGGGCTGGCGATGCGGGACGGGGTTTTGCCGTGGTGGCCGACGAGGTGCGGGACCTGGCAGCGCGGACCAACAGTTTCAGCGTGCAGATTCGCAGCGTCCTGAAGGACATCCTGAAGTCCATCGGCGAGGTGGGTATCTCCGTCAAGGAAGCCACGACGGCCGACCTCTCCGTGGCCGAGCGCTCCCAGGAAAACGTGAACCGCCTCATGACCGAACTCATGGACCTCTCCAACAAGGCCGGGCAGCAATCCCGCACCATCACCGGCATCTCGGAGCGCATCCACACCCTGGTGCGGGAGGGGGTGTTGTCCATGCAATTCGAGGATATCGTTGGTCAGATGCTCAGCCGCATCACCCAGCGGACCCTGGGGGTGGGCGAATACCTGCACGCCCTGCTGGAACTGCAGCACGATCGGGAACAGACCGACGGCCTGCAGCGTTTCCGTACCCGCATCGAACGCCTGAAGTCCCTCATGGAGACTGCCCGCAAGAATGATTCGGCCGGCCCTGGTATCACCAACAAGAGTGTGGAGCGGGGCGGCGACGTGGATCTTTTTTAGCTCTTCGCCAATCCTGACAGAAGCCCGGAAAACGCAAGCGGCCCGGGCTTTTTTGCTGGTGGGAAAACGCACCGCGCGGCATCCGTAGGTCGGGATTTATCCCGACAAGTACGTTCTCGTCCCCTTTTGTCGGGATAAATCCCGACCTGCAAGGAGTTGGTGTCCCCAGCGAGAATGCTGCAGTGCACCCAAACGAAAGTTATAAAGTATTCCGGAATCAGGCCGTTAGCAGCGGACAAGTCAACCGGGGTTACATGAGATGGGCGCTTTCTGGCAAGCCTACGACTGGGTGGAGAAGACGCTCTGGAACAGCCTGACGAAGAAGCTCATGAGCTTTCTCGTGCTGTTCCTGGTGGACCTGGTTTACCTCGGTATCTATTTCAGCGTGGGCAGTGACCTGCGCCGCTTGCTGGCCAAGGGCGGCATCGCACCGGAAGTGCAGCAAGCGGTACAGGCCACCCTGGATCATGGCCTCATGCTCATGATCGTGCTGTCGGCGCTTGCCTTGAGTTGCAACGTGCTGCAGATCGCCTACATGCGCTATCTCATCGTGCGCCCCATCAAGGTCATCACCGAGATATTCAATGAAATCGGCCGCGGCGAAGGTGACTTTTCCCGCAACCTGCCCACCATCACCCATGATGAGCTGCGCAGCTTGGCGGACGCGTACAACCGCTTCGCCGACAAGATGCGCCAGATCATCAGCGAGGTGCGGGCCATGTCGGTCAGCATCGCCCGGGAAGCGGTGGTGGTGCAGAAGCGCGTGCAGGACACCAGCGGCAGCGCCGCGCGCCAGTGTTCCATGACAGACACGGTGTTCAGCGCCAGCGGACAGGCCACCCTGGCCATCCGGGAGGTATCCCAATCCGCCGGGCTCATCGCCGAATCCACCTCCGCCAACCTGGACAAGGCCCAGGTTTCACTGGGGGAACTGCTGGACATCGTGCGCAAGGTGCAAAGCGTCAGCGACAAGCTGTCTACCTTCAACGGTACGGTGCAGCAACTCTCCGAGCGTTCCGACAGCATTCGCACCATCGCCAGCCTCATCAAGGAAATTGCCGACCAGACCAACCTGCTGGCGCTGAACGCCGCCATTGAGGCGGCCCGGGCCGGCGAGGCGGGCCGGGGTTTTGCCGTGGTGGCCGACGAGGTGCGCGGCCTGGCGGACCGGGTCAACCAAGCTACCCAGGAAATCTCGGTGAACGTGGATGGCATGATCAAACTGGTCAAGGACACCCAGCGGGAGAACCAGGGCATCAACGCCGACATGGGCATCACCCGTGCTGTGGTGGAACGCTCCTCAAGCCAGTTCCGCGACATGGTGGACACCTTCGAGCGCACCACCGGCCAATTGATGCAGATCACCACCTCCATGGACCAGTTGGGCTTCACCAATTCCCAGGTACACGAAAGTGTCACCCAGATTCACGACTTGTCCGGCGACGTCAGCCGCCACATGGATGAATCCTCGAAATCTACCATGAGCCTGGCCAAGGCCACGGAGAGCGTGCAGGAACTGGTGTCCCGCTTCAAGATCGGCCGCGGCACCTTCGATAACAACGTGGACGGGGCGCGGCGTTTCCGCGACGCCCTGCAGGCAAAACTGGAGGACATGGCGCGGCGCGGTGTTAATGTGTTCGACCGCCACTACCAGGCCATCCCCGGTACCGACCCGCAGAAATTCCGGGTCAGCTACGACGAAACCTATGTGCGGGAATGCCAGCAGCTCATGGATGAGGCACTGGCGGAGATTCGCGGCGGTATCTACGCCGTAGGAGTGGATACCAACGGCTATCTGACGGCCCACAACATCAAGTTCTCTCGCCCCCTCACCGGTAACTACCAGACGGATCTGGTGGGCAACCGTACCCACCGCAAGTTCGAGGCGCCGACGGAACTGCGGGCCGCCCGCAACACGGCCCCCATGCTGCTGCAGACCTACATCCGGGACACGGGCGAATTGCTCTGCGACATCGCCCTGCCCATCCTCGTCAAGGGCCAGTTGTGGGGCAACGTCCGCGTCGGCTGCGATAGCGCCGTGCTGCTGGACCAGTAAGACTTTTTGAAACGCCGAGGCGCAGAGGCGCCGAGAAAGCGGGGAGTTCGACAGGTTGAGAGTGTTACCTGCTGAATGAGCCGCTCCTATTCTCCGATTTCCTGTTTTTCCTCGGCGTCTCGGCGTTTAATACCGTTTTTTAATCAATCGATGGCTGGACGCGGCAAGCGCCGAGTTACGCCCCGCCGAAGAGCCTCGCCAGTTCCGCGCCCGGATCCGGCGCGCGCATGAAGGCTTCGCCCACCAGGAAGGCATTTACCGCGTGGTCCCGCATGAGGGCCACATCGGCGGGCGCCAGGATGCCGCTCTCGGTGACGACGATGCGTTCCGCTGGTATGCGGGCGAGCTGCCCCAGGGTGGCCGAGAGGCTCACCTCAAAGGTGCGCAGGTTGCGGTTGTTGATGCCCAGAAGTGGTGTTTTCAACTGCAGGGCCAGGTCCAGTTCGGCCTCATCATGCACTTCCACCAGCACCGCCATGCCAAGCGAATGAGCAAGGGCTTCCAGTTCCTGCATCAGGGGCAATTCGAGCGCCGCGACGATGAGCAGGATGCAGTCCGCCCCCATGGCCCTTGCTTCCAGCACCTGGTAAGGGTCGATGATGAAGTCCTTCCGGAGCACCGGCAGGCTACAGGCGGCCCGGGCGGCCTCTAGAAACGCCACATCACCCTGGAAGAATTGCCTGTCCGTCAATACCGACAAACAGGCGGCACCGCCGGCCTCGTAGGAGGCGGCGATTTCCGCCGGGCGGAAGTCGGCCCGCAGCACTCCCTTGGAGGGGCTGGCCTTCTTGACCTCAGCGATCACGGCCGGCTGGCCCGCCGCGATCTTGGCCCGGATGGCGCCGACAAAGTCCCGGGGCGCGGACTGGGCCGCAGCCTCGGCTTGTAGAACTGCCATGGACTTCGTTGCCAGTCCGGCCGCCACTTCCTCGCGCTTGACGGCCAGGATCTTGTTCAGGATGTCACTCATTGGAGTTCTTTCATGCTTTTAGCCGCGATGTAAACGCCACCAGTTCATCCACCTTGGCGCGGGCGGCGCCGGATTCGAGGGTGGCGAAGGCCAGTTCCACGCCGCCGGCCAGGGTTTCCGCCCGGCCCGTGACATACAGGCTGGCGCCCGCGTTCAGGGCCACGATGTCCCGGGCGGCGGCCAGGCGGCCTTCCAGGGCCGCCAATAGCATGTCACGGGACTCTTCCACGTTGGCCACCTGCAGTATTTTGGCGTCATGTACGCCGAGGCCGAACTGCTCCGGGCGAACCTGATACTCGGAAACGCTGCCATCCTTCAGCTCCCCCACCAGGGTCGGGCCGGAGATGGAAATCTCGTCCAGGCCTTCCAGGCCGAACACGGTGAGCGCGCGCCGGCTGCCCAGGCGTTGCAGCACCCGTACCAGGATGCCCACCAGGTCCGGGTGGAATACGCCCAGTACCTGATTGGGGGCCGTGGCCGGATTGGTCAGGGGCCCCAGGATGTTGAACAGGGTGCGAATGCCCAGTTCCCGCCGCACGGGGGCCGCGTGCTTCATGGCACTGTGGTGGTTGGGGGCGAACATGAAGCCCACGCCCACGGCATCGATGCACTCGCCCACCTGCTCCGGGGTGAGGTTGATATGCACGCCCAGGGCTTCCAGCACGTCGGCGCTGCCGGACTGGGAGGACACGGAGCGGCCGCCATGCTTGGCCACCCTTGCGCCCGCCGCCGCCGCTACGAACATGGCGGCGGTGGAAATATTGAAGGTGTGGGCGCCGTCCCCCCCGGTGCCGCAGGTATCCACCAGGTGGCTGGTGTCCGCTACATGCACCTTGGTGGACAGTTGTCGCATGACCTGGGCGGCGGCGGCGATTTCGCCGATGGTTTCCTTCTTGACCCGGAGGCCGGAAATGATGGCGGCGATCATGACGGGGGAGACTTCGCCGCCCATGATCTGGCCCATCAGGGAAACCATCTCTTCATGGAAGATTTCCCGATGTTCGATGACCCGGTTGAGGGCTTCCCGGGGGGTGAATACCTGGCTCATTTGGCAAACTCCAAATTATGAAAGTCGCGCAGCGACTCACTAAGTTCCCCTCGCCCTCAGGGAGAGGGGCTAGGGGTGAGGGCTGGGGTGAGGGCTGAAGAAATGACGCAAACCATCAGGCTGATCGGCCAAATTCGAGAAGGAAATTCTTCAGTAAATCATGGCCCCGGTCGGTGAGCACCGACTCCGGGTGAAACTGCACGCCCTCCACGGCCAGGGTCTTGTGGCGCACGCCCATGATCTCGCCGTCCTCTGTCCAGGCGGTAACGGAGAGGCAGTCCGGCAGGCTTTCCCGCTCGATGGCCAGGGAATGGTAGCGGGTGCAGGTGAGGGGATTGGGCAGGCCGCGGAAGACCCCCTTGTCGGCGTGATGCACCGGCGAGGTCTTGCCGTGCATGAGGGTCTTGGCCCGCACAATGCGCCCGCCAAAGGCATGGCCGATGGACTGGTGCCCCAGGCACACGCCCAGCAGGGGAATCTTGCCGGCGAAGGCCTGGATCAGGGGCACGGAAATGCCTGCCTCCGTCGGCGAACAGGGGCCGGGAGAAACGACGATGAGGTCCGGCTGCAGGGCCGCCACTTCCTCAACAGTCACTTCGTCATTGCGGAACACCCGCACATCCTGTCCCAGCTCCCCGAAATACTGCACCAGGTTGTAGGTGAAGGAATCGTAGTTATCGAGCATGAAGAGCATGTCGTTCTGTATCCTATTGATTATCCGTATATTTCGCGCAATAAGTGCTTGTAAGTCAGGCCTATGTTGTGCTGCCAGGCACAACATATCCTGGGCAACTCCATGTTGTGCCCTGCGGCACAACCTACAAACTGATCACGGTGTCATCGGGCCTGGCCGAACTGCTCGCGCAGCCGCTCCAGGGTCTCGGGTTCGCCGCGGACACGGAAGATGGCACCCTCTTCGTCCGCGCGCTCTTCCAGCACCTCGCAGTTCGCATAGACTTCGCCCCGCAGTTGCTGGGCCGACCAGGGCAGGAACAGTTCCGCCTCCACCAAGCCTTGCTGGAAGAAAGCCAGCAGAATCTGGCGCAGCCTGGCGATGTCGTCCGGGCGACGGGCGCTCATGACGACGCAGTCCGGATAGCTGGCGCGCAGATACGCTTCCCGTTCGGCCTGGGCCTCGGCGTCGCCCACATGATCGATCTTGTTGAAGACGCGGATGCGCGGCACCACGTCCGCGCCGATGTCTTTCAACACGTCGTCCGTAACTTCCAGTTGGCGCTCGAAGCCGGGGTCGCTGGCGTCGATGACGTGGAGCAGGAGGGAGGCGTCCAGGGCCTCGTCCAGAGTGGACTTGAAGGATGCGACGAGACCGTGGGGCAGGTTCTTGATGAAACCGACCGTGTCGCTGACGAGCACCCGGGGAATGCTCTCCGGGTACAGGGCGCGCACGGTGGTGTCCAGCGTGGCGAAAAGCTTGTTCGCCACCAGCACTTCACTGCCGGTGAGAGCCCGCATCAGGGTGGATTTTCCCGCATTGGTGTAGCCGACGAGGGATACGCCCGCGTGCGCTTGGCGCCCCAGGCGTCGGGAACGCTGGGTCTTGCGCTCCACTTCCATGGCGTTGATTTCCGCCTGCAGATCGGCGATGCGGTCCCGCACCTTGCGCCGGTCCAGCTCCGTGTGGGACTCGCCGGCGCCGCGACCGCCGGTACCACTGCGCTGCCGTCCCTGGGGACCAGCAAGCTTGGCCGCCTCCCTGAGGCGCGGCGCCATGTAGCCCAGTCGCGCGATCTCCACCTGGGCACGGGCCGCCTTGGAGCGGGCGTTGCGGTGGAAAATTTCCAGGATGACCATGGTGCGGTCCATCACCTCGCAGCCCACCTCGATTTCCAGGTTGCGTGCCTGGGATGGCGAGATTTCGTGGTCCACCAGAACGAAGTCGATTTTCTCGGCGTACTGGGCGGCCACCTGGGCCGCTTCGTCCGACAAGGCCATGTCCGGCTCGTTATTGACGAAGTTCTTGATCTCCTGGCGCTTGCCGATCCCTAGGTAGGCCGTCCGGTCGAAGCCGGTGCGCTTCTGCACGAAGGTGTATACGACCTTGATGCCCAGGGTTTTGGCCAGTTCCCGCAGCTCGGTCAGGGAGGCTTCGAATTCCAGGTCGGTGACGTTCGGCAGTTGCACAGATGCCACGATGGCATGCTGGATCTTCTCTTCGACTTCTGTTGGCATTCCTGGATTGATTCTCTTGAGTGGGCGAAGGCGCATAGTACCCGGCTATTCCCCCGTTGCTGTCGCCAAAGGACGGGCGATGCTTGATGTTGCGGGGGAAAACGGAATTGTGGGGCCGGCTTCAGCCGGCCATGCTTGCGTGGTGGTTTGTGGGCCGGCCATGGCGGACTGAAGTCCGCCCTACGGTCCGTCCTACGATCCGCTTCACGACAAGCAGTTTAGAAAACGTTGTCGAGGCCGGACTGCACCAGTTCGGCGGCCCGCAGCAGGGCGCGGGCCTTGTTTTCGGTTTCCTGCCATTCGTTTTCGGGAATGGAGTCCGCCACCACGCCGGCGGCCGCCTGCACATGCAGCATGCCGTCCTTGACGATGCCGGTACGGATGGCGATAGCCAGGTCCATTTCACCGGAAAAGCTCAGGTAGCCGCAGGCACCGCCGTAGATGCCGCGCTTGATCGGCTCCAGTTCATCGATGATTTCCATGGCGTGCACCTTGGGCGCACCGGTCAGGGTGCCGGCGGGGAAGGTGGCCTTGAGTACGTCCAGATTGCTCATGCCGGGCTTGAGGATGCCTTCCACGTTGGAGACGATGTGCATTACATGGGAGTAACGCTCGATGACCATCTGGTCCGTGACCACGACGCTGCCGATTTTCGCGATGCGGCCAATGTCGTTGCGCGCAAGGTCGATGAGCATGACGTGCTCCGCCCGCTCCTTGGGGTCCGCCAGCAGTTCCTCGGCGTTCAGCACATCCTGTTCCAGACTGGCGCCCCGGGGGCGGGTGCCGGCCAGGGGGCGGATGGTGACCTTGGTGCCCGCCTTTGTCGCTTCCTGGCGCACCAGGATTTCCGGCGAGGCCCCCACCACCTGGAACTCGCCGAAATCGTAGAAATACATGTAGGGCGAGGGATTGATGGAACGCAGGGCCCGATACAGGGTCAGGGGCGAATCGGCGAAGGGCTTCTTGATGCGCTGGCCCACCTGCACCTGCATCATGTCGCCGGCCGCAATGTATTCCTTGGCCTTCAGCACTGCCGCCAGGTAATCCGCCTTGGCGAAATCCCGGACGGTCTCCGTGGGGGCGCTGGGAATGCTCTCGGGCACCGTGACGGAGCTGCGCAGCTTCCTGGCAATTTCCTTGAGGCGGGCCTGGCCCCGGGCGTAGGCGTCCGGCAGGGCCGGATCCACGTAGACAATCAGGTAGGTCTTGCCCGCCAGGTTGTCGATGACCGCCAGTTCTTCCGTCTGCAGGAGCAGGATGTCCGGTGTGCCCAGCTCATCCGGCTTGTCGAAGGCCGCCAGCTTTTTCTCGATGTAGCGCACCGTGTCGTAGCCGAAATAGCCCGCCAGACCGCCGCAGAAACGGGGAAAGCCTTCCGGCACGTGGACCTTGAAACGAGCCTGGTAGGTTTCCAGGAAGTCGAGGGGATTGCCCTCGAAGTGCTCCACCACCTGGTCATCCAGCATGACATCCACCGCGTGGCCGCTGGCACGCAACTGGGTGCGGGAGGGCAGGCCGACAAAGGAATAGCGGCCGAAACGCTCGCCGCCATGGACGGATTCCAGCAGGAAGGAGTGGGGCGCGTTCGCCAGCTTCAGGTAGATGGACAGCGGCGTGTCGAGATCCGCGAAGGTCTCAAGGGTGACGGGAATGCGGTTGTAACCAAGCGCTGCGAGCGCGTTGAAGCGGGATTCGGTCATGCGGGCCTCAGGAAAAGCGTTTGACGCTGGTTTGTGAAGGGACGAACGGAATCAGCGGCGCCAGCAACGCCAACCGAGACTATCGTCCTGCACCAGTGTCATGCTTTTGCGGGCCATGAAATACGTCGGAAATCCGTGGATCAAACTGCCGCCAGCAGGGTGGCGGCGTCAAGCAGGGTGGATACTAGCGCATCGCAATCGGCCCTGTCCACCGCTTCGCCCTCGTTGTAGCCGTAGGGTACGCACCACACCGGGCAGCCGGCGGCCCGGGCCGCGTGGATGTCGTGCTTCGAATCGCCGATATGCAGATTCTCATCTGGCCGGGTGCCCATGACGGCGCAGGCGTGCAGGATGGGCTCTGGATGGGGCTTTTTGAAGGCCGTAGTGTCGCCCCCCACCACCAGCACGAAGTAATGCGCCAGGCCCATGCGTTCCAGCAAGGGTTCGGCGAAATCCGCCGGCTTGTTGGTGACGCAGGCCATGGGCAGGCCCATGGCCCGGAAGGCGTTCAAGCCTTCCATCACGCCGGGATAGGTCAGGGCGTGCCGCCCATTCACCTCGGCGTAATGTTTGCGGAAAGCCTTGATGCCTTCGGCGACCCGCTGGGGCGCGGGTTCCGCCTCCCGCGTCAGACAACGTTCCACCAGCACCGTCATGCCCTTGCCGACGAAACGGTGGATTTCATCTTCCGTCCTGAGGGGTTCCCCCATATCCGCCAGCATCAGGTTGCAGGCCCGCGCCAGGTCCGCCACCGTGTCCAGCAGCGTCCCGTCCAGGTCCAGGGTCAGGGATTTGAATTTCATGAGTTGAGCTTCAAACCGTGGCCAGTTCCGCGCGCAGGGCCGCAATCACGGAGTCGTAGCGGTTCGGATCGGTGTCCTTGCCGGCGCCAAACACGGCGGAACCGGCCACGAAGGCGTCCGCCCCGGCCCGGGCGATTTCGGCGATGTTATCCACCTTCACGCCGCCGTCGATCTCCAGGCGGATGACACGGCCGGTACGGGCCGTATAGGCGTCGATCCTGGCCCGGGCTTCCCTGCATTTGACGAGAGTTTCGGGGATGAACTTCTGGCCGCCGAAACCGGGATTCACGCTCATCAAGAGCACCACGTCCAGTTTGTCCATGACGTGGTCCATGTAGAACAGGGGTGTGGCCGGATTGAACACCAGGCCGGCCTGACAGCCGGATTCCCGGATCAGGCCCAGGCTGCGATCCACATGCTCAGAAGCTTCCGGGTGGAAGGTGATGATGTCGGCGCCGGCCTTGGCGAAGTCGGGAATGATGCGATCCACCGGCTTGACCATCAAATGCACGTCGATGGGCGCCTTGGTACAGGGGCGGATGGCTTCGCACACCAAGGGGCCGATGGTCAGGTTGGGCACGTAATGGTTGTCCATCACGTCGAAGTGAATCCAGTCGGCGCCGGAGGCGATGACCGCATTTACCTCATCGCCGAGGCGGGCGAAATTGGCGGAAAGCAGGCTGGGCGCGATGAGATAGGGGGTGGCCATGGCGGACTCCGGTTTTTTCAAGAGCGCCGATTTTAAACGTATTCCCCACGCCGCTTCCCGCGTATTTTCTTATGGTTAACTGCTGGCCGGGCTTATGCAAAGGCGGCCTCGCCGGGGGGCGGAAGGGTGTCGCCCATGAGCGCCCGTTCCCCCCGGATCGATCAGCCCCTATACTCCCCTGACCAACCCTGAAAATCCTCTGGAACACCCCCCCATGGCCGAAAGCAAAAAATACCAGATCGGGATCCAGGTTCAAGTCCAATACCTGGAAGATCAATCAGACCCGGCGGAAGGACGTTTCGTCTTCGCCTACACCATCACCATCGCCAATACCGGCACGGTCCCGGCCCAGCTCATCAGCCGCCACTGGATCATCACGGATGCCAAAGAGGACGAGCAGGAAGTTCGCGGGCTGGGCGTGGTCGGCCAGCAACCCCTGCTGAAGCCCGGCGAAAGCTTCGAGTACACCAGCGGCTGCGCCTTGGCCACGGCGGTCGGCACCATGAAAGGCAGCTACCAGATGACGGCGGAGGACGGCACCCAGTTCGAAGCCGAAATCCCGGAATTCACCCTGGCCATGCCCCGGGTGTTGCATTAAATGCAGGACTGAGGACTGAGGACTGAGTTGTAGGTCGGGTTTTAACCCGACAAAACGGATGCTTGACGAGTGTGTCGGGCTGAAGTTTCGTAGGGTGGGCAAAGCGCAGCGTGCCCACCGTCTGCCTCCGTCGGTTGGAATTACGCCGGGATTTCCCGGCTATTCTGTGCGGTGCGGCACGGCGCGCTTCGCTATAATCGGTTGAAATATCATTGTTCCGGCCACCGGCCATGAACCGCCACAAAAACTGAAGGAGACCAGCATGAGCAGCAATCCCGTCACCCCCCTCGACATCGCCCCCGAACAGGTCATCCAGTTCCCTGAAGGCTTGCCGGGCTTTGAAGACCAGCACCGTTTCGGCCTGTTCGAGCAGGGCGCGGATTCGGTGCTGTACACCCTGCAGTCCCTGGACGATCCGGCCGTGGCCTTCACCGTGGCCGACCCGTCTGTCTTTGGTTTCCGTTACGACCTGCCGGTTGGCGAAACGGACGGGGCGGCCCTGAAGCTGGAAACCGGCGACGAAATCGCCGTGGCCGTCATCATGTACAAGAACGAAGGTGCGGGCGTCAATGCCAACCTGGCAGCGCCCTTGCTGATCAATATCCGCAACCACGTGGCCGTGCAACGCTCAATTCCCCGTCTGTCCTTCGACGTGACCCTGCGCGCTGCCTGAGAAATTCAGCGGATCGTGCATTTGTGGGGCCGGCTTCAGCCGGCCCCACAAACCAATCTAGGCCAGGAGCGCCACCGCCTTGATCTGGGCGGTAACGGAGAGGCCCGGGGTAAGACCGAGTGCCCGGGCGGAGCGGCGGGTGACGCGGGCCAGGAGTGGCGTGCCGTGCATGTCCAGGCGCACCAGCACATGGCCCGGCGTATCCGTCTCCGCCAGGTCCACGACCGTCGCCGGCAAGCGGTTGAGGATGCTGCTTCTGCTCTCCGCGTCCAGGCTCAGGCTGACATCCCGGGCGTGGATGCGGCAACGCAGGTCATGGCCCGGCGCCTCATGCCGCGCCGCAACCCGGATGCTGCCGCCAGGGAAATCCAGCCGCGTCAGATCGTCCGCCTCGTGGGCGCCCACCCGCGTTTTCAGCACCACGCCGGCGTCGTCGGCGAAGGCGGCGGGCAGGTCCAGCCGCGCCAGGGTTTCCGACAATGGACCGCTGGCCACGGCCCGGCCGCCGTCCAACAGCACCAGGAAATCCGCCAGTCGCGCCACCTCGTCCGGGGCGTGGCTGACGTAGATGACCGGGATGGACAACTCGTCGTGCAGGCGTTCCAGGTAGGGCAGGATTTCCTGTTTCAGTTTCATATCCAGGGCCGCCAGGGGCTCGTCCATGAGTAAGAGGCGCGGGCTGGTCAGCAGAGCCCGGGCGATGGCCACCCGCTGGCGCTCGCCACCGGAAAGGCCGCCGGGCCGCCGGTCAAGTAGGGGGGCGATACCCAGCAGTTCCGCCACCGCCTCGGGCTTGAAGCGCCGCATCTCCGGGGCAATGCGTTTCAGGCCGAATTCCAGGTTGCCCCGCACCGATAGGTGGGGAAACAGGCTGGCTTCCTGGAAGACATAGCCCAGGGGCCGCCGGTGGGGCGGCAGGAAGGTTTTGCCATCCTGCCAGACCTCGCCATCCAGGGCGAAATAGCCGTCGGGGGAGCGTTCCAGCCCCGCCATGGCCCGCAGCAGGGTGGTCTTGCCGGAACCGGAGTGTCCGAACAGGGCGGTTACGCCCTTGCCCGGCAGGGTCAGATCCACGTCGAGAACGAAGCCGCCCCGGTCAATGCGAAAGCGCGCGCTGATCTCAGCCATGGCCGCGTGCCTTCCAGCCGTTGAAGGCATACAGCAGCAGCAGCACGGCGAAGCTGAAGGCCAGCATGCCCCCCGCCAGCCAGTGAGCCTGGGTATATTCCAGGGCCTCCACATGGTCGTAGATGAGCACCGACAGCACCTGGGTCTTGCCCGGGATATTGCCGCCGATCATCAGCACCACGCCGAACTCCCCCACGGTGTGGGCGAAGCCCAGGATGGCGGCGGAAAGGAAGCCCGGCTTCGCCAGGGGCACGGCCACGCACCAGAAACTATCCCAGGGGCCGGAGCGCAAGGTGGCGGCTGCCTCCAGCATGCGTTCTCCCACCGCCTCGAAGGCATTTTGCAGGGGCTGCACCGCGAAGGGCAGGGAGTAGAGCACCGATGCCACAACCAGACCCGGGAAAGTGAAGGGCAGGGTGCCCAGGCCCAGGGCCTGGGTCAGGTGCCCCACCGGCCCTTGCGGACCCATGAGCACCAGCAGATAAAAACCCAGCACGGAGGGGGGCAGCACGATGGGCAAGGCCACCACGGCACCGATGACGCCCTTCAGCCTTGAGCGGGTGCGGGCCAGCCACCAGGCGATGGGCGTGCCGACCAGGAGCAGCAGCAGCGTCACCAGGCTGGCCAGCTTCAGGGTCAGGAAAACAGCAGAGAGATCGGCATCGGTCATCGTGATTAGCGCTAATCTTTACAGGATCGTGCGTTCGTGGGGCCGGCTTCAGCCGGCCAAGGCTTCCGAGTGCGCGACCTGGCCGGCTGAAGCCGGTCCCACAACACCTGTCTGAAGTCCAGCGCTAGTCAGGTCGGTCAGCGTTCGCAAGCGCACATCGGGGCTAGGGGATTTTAGGACAGTCCGGGCCGTTTCGCCCCGGAGATATTTCCGTATGATGCCGGACGATGGAAACGCACGCCTTTAACGCCGGGGACTTCACCCTGCCCAATGTTCGTCGGGATTTCCCGGAATGGCACCGGGGCCGGCCTTGCTACGCCCTGTGGGCGCTGGAAGTGGATTTCCCGTCGGTCATGCAGCGGGTGTTGGCCGCTCAGGCACATCTCGCCGGCCTGCTGCTCGAGGGCTACTGCCGCCAGCCCCATGTCACGCTCCGGCTGTGCGGTTTCCCGACGGAGTCCCCCCGCTACCCGGACGACTTTGGCGCGGCAGGGCTAGAACGGCAACTGGCCGCCTTGCGCCGGGTCCGGCCCAGCCCTTTCGAAATCAGGATTGGCGGCCTGGAAAGCTTTACCTCCGCCCCCTATCTCAGTGTGAGCGACCCAGGGGAAAACCTCGCTGCACTGCATGCAGCCCTTGCCCTAGGCGGTGACGAGGTGCACCTGTACACGCCCCATGTCACCGTGGGTCTTTATGCCGATGCCTGGCCGATCCCGGAAGTACACGCCCGTCTGCAGCGTTTTGCGGTCATCGAGCCTCTGCGCCTGAACGTGACCGGCATCAGCCTGCTGTCCTACGCGGCGCCGGACATCGGCGGCGCCCTGACGGTCATGGCCCGTTACGATTTCGACAGCACCACCCTTGTCTGGCTGGATACCCTGCCGTTTTCCCTGGAGATACCTCCTACGCCGCCAGTTCCATGCCCCTGAAGATGGAGCAACGGCGAAACACATCTTTGGTGGGGGGCACCTGTTTGTGGCTGCAGTATTTCGCCACCAGTTTTGTCAGGCCCTTGATGTCCCGGCCGGTGGCGTCCGGGAAAATGTCCGGCAGCTGTTCCAGCAGCTCCGGTGCCAGGGGCAGGGCGAATTGCTCCGTCATGACGCCCCAGATCTTCCGGCGGTCTTCCCGGCCCGGCGGGTGGAACTTGATCAAGGCGATACAGCGGGACACGATGGCCTCGTCAATGTCGTCCACCCGGTTGGTGGTGAGAAACAGGAGACCGTTGAAGTATTCCAGCACCCGCAGGAACACGCCAACCACGGCGTTCATGGTGATGTTGTCGTCCCGTTTCTTGATGTAGACGTCCGCCTCGTCAATGAGCATGACCGCGCCCCAGCGCTGGGCCCTTGTCAGCACTTCCTTCAGTGCCGTTTCCATGGCCGCGACATTGAGGCCCAGTTGGCCGGAATGTACCCGGTAAAGGGGGCGCTGGATGATTTCCGAGTAGACCTCGGCGGTGAGGGTCTTGCCGACGCCGGCCGGGCCGGCGCAGAGCACCGTGGTGCCGCCGGACTTGCCGGCCACGATGTCGTCCATCAGCACATCCATTTCCGCGGTGAGGATGTCGATGAGGTCGGTCTGCTCCGGCGGCAGCACCAGCTTTTGTTTCAGGGCCGGCTGGTAGGCGTAGGGCGCCATGTCGTCCACATGCACCCAGACATAGTGGTGCAGGTCCAGGTGGAACATGAGAATGAAGAAATGCACCGGCAGTTCGGTAAACAGTCCCTTGGGGATGTGGGCCAGGGCCTCTTCCACTTCCGTTTCCTCCTTGCCGGAGAGCCGCGAATTGCGCGCCACCCGGCGTACGAACTTGGCCATGATGTCGCCGGTGGCGTCCAGACTCAGAACCCGCTCCCCCAGGATATTTTCGTCGTTTACCAGCCGGGCCGGGCTGCCGGTGGACGACAGGATAATCATGTCCTTGCGGGTGTAGTCCGTGTCCCGGTGGGTGGCGGTGGGGTTTTCGGCGAAGTAGCCGACGCCGGAGCCGGAAAACTGGGCGCCGTAGCGGGCCCGCCAGTCGAAGTAACGGGCGGCCGTCTCGTCGTAGCTTTTCAAGAGTTCCGGCGTCTCCTTGACGAAGCCCTTGGCGGCGAGGATTTCCGCCACGGTGCGGCCCACAATATCCGGGCCGGCAATGCGCAATGTGGCGGTGGCCAGGCGTGCCCGGGCATTCGCCTTCAGTTCCACAAAGATCTTGCCGGTTTCCTCTTCCGAGGGGGGCGTGAAATCCAGCCGCGTCACCACATAGGCCAAGGGCTTGCCCGTGATGCCGGCGGAAAACAGCCAGCCCCTTGTCCCATCCTCCGCCAGGTAGCGGGCAATGGCCGGCACCACCATTTCCAGCTCTTCCGCTTCGAAGCGCCGGCCCGCCTGCCGCAGTGCCAATTGCAAGGTGGCGATCTGGGCGCCCCGGGCCCGTGCCTCCGGTCCGCCTTGCGCATACAAGTCGTGCAGGAAGTCCAGTTCCTCGCCCTGCAACTGGCTGAAGGAAAGCTCCACCCGGTTGCCGAAGCGCAGTTGCTCCTGCACGAAAGCCAGCCGCGGAAAGGTCGCCATCATGGCCTCGATATGGGCGCGCTCGATTTGCAGTTTCATGAATGCCTCGCGGGAAGAATGCGGATGCACTCCAACAGCGAAATCCGTGCCGAGGGGCGGCGAGGGGGGCTTGAGTAAAATCAGTGGCTTGGGTTCGATGGGGTCTGTCGCGATCACGACAAATTGCAGGAATGCCGCAAGCTTGCACAGGTTTTGTAGGCCGCCCACAGGTCAAAAAGGGTATTTCAAACCTGGAAACGGTGATGCCGTTTCCGCCCCCGAGGGGGGCAAGAAAACTCGGGGCGGCCCTTCGTTTTCTTGGGAAGTGCGCCAGTTTGATGTGGTGAAGAACAGCAATCCCGTCTCCCGTGCGGCCTATCCTTATCTCCTTATTTTTCTTCAGGCCGACGTACTCGATGAACTGTCGAGCCGTGTGGTGGCCCCCCTGGTCCCGGCAGGCAAGCTTGCCCGTGCCAGTGTCCTCAATCCCCTCCTGGTTCTGCCGGAGGGCGATTGTGTGCTGATCGTGCAACAGATGGCAGCGCTGCCCCTTGCCAGCATGGAAGAACCGATCCTTGCGAACCTGCCTGCGTTTCGGAACGAGATACTGGCGGCAGTTGACCGGGTGTTTGTCGGGTTTTGATGTGGGGCGGGCTTCAGCCCGCCAACGGATGGATTGTCGGGTTGCTTACCCGGCTCACAAGGCTAGCCATCCGTTTTCAGTCACTGCGACGACTTGGCGTAGGGTGGGCAGGCTTCATCTGCCCACGCCGGGAGCTGCAAACGTGGGCACGCTGCGCTTTGCCCACCCTACGCCTCACCCTACGCCTGGATTCGCCTGCCGGCAGAAATCCTGAGCGGCGACCCGCCTTGGTTTTCCTCTGCGCGTCTGCGCCTCGGTGTTTCAAAAAGTTTCTTTGCCCCAAAGGGGTGGTGTTGCAAAAAAACAACACTCGGTATCCCTGGTGTCTCAAAAATGCTGTTTTTGCTTGCCCGATGCTTGGCGGGTCGTCAGAATCGCTCCAACTTCTCGAATTCGGGAAGCAGGAAAGGATCAGAAGCCTGTGTAGTACCCCACGCTTCTGTCTGATTCACACCTTTAAGGAGAAAACCTGATGCAAAAGAAAATTATCGCCCTGGCCATCGCCGGCTTCGCTTCCACCGCAGCCTTCGCTGCTGACAATGTCACCCTGTACGGCGTGGCTGATGCCTACATCGGCTCCTTCTCCAAGGACGGTGCTCAGCGCTCCACCCAAGTGAATTCCGGCGGTCTGGCCGCTTCCCGCATCGGCTTCAAGGGTGTGGAAGATCTGGGTTCTGGCCTGAAGGCCCTGTTCGTTCTGGAATACCGTCTGGACATTGATGGCAACAACACCATCGGCGGCCTGACCACCAACAACAACCAAACCGGTGGCGCCCGTCAGCAAATGATTGGCCTGACCGGTGATTTCGGTACCGCCGTTGCCGGTCGTCTGCAGACCACCGCCTACGACTGGGCCGTGAAGTACGACGTCCTGGCCGGCACCGCCATCTCCCCGCTGCAATACGTTGTTCAGCCGGCTGCTGCTTCCAACGCCTTCCTGATCGGCGGCACGACGCCTGATGCCCGCGCCAACAACGCCCTGGCCTACATCTCCCCGAACCTGTCCGGCGTGACCCTGGCTGCCAACTATTCTTTCGCAGTTGAAGAGGCTGGCCTTAACAACGCTCCCTCCACCAAGGTCGGCGCCACCCTGTTGTCCGTCACCTACGACAACGGCCCCCTGTCCGCTGGTCTGGTGTATGACGCTCACAGTGCCGACCAAGCCTTCTATGGCATTTCCCGCACCCAGAGCGGCAAGGACTGGGCCTTCGGCGCTTCCTACAACTTCGGCGTCGCTACGCTGAAGGCCACCTACCAGACCACCAAGGTTGCCGATGCTACCGGCGTTGCCGGCAACACCGACAAGGCCTACTCCCTGGGCGTGACGGTTCCCGTCACTGCCGCCGGTACCGTGGTTGCTTCCTACGCCAAGGCCAAGACCGACACCGACGTCACCGGCCTGTCCGATCGCAAGTCCTGGAACCTGTCCTACCTGCAAGCTCTGTCCAAGCGCACCACCGCGTACGCTGGCTACCAAGCCAAGGACTCCGGCGCTGCTGTCGATGCCAAGAGCTCCGCTCTGGTTGCTGGTGTGAACCATAAGTTCTAATCGGTCCTCCGATTCGTGCTGAAGAACGGCCACCTTCGGGTGGCCGTTTTTTTTCATTGAGTTTTTCTTGCTCGTCCTTATACTTGGCGAAACTTCGCTGCATGTGCAAGTGATTTCGACTCGCCCGGGTATTTTCAACGCTAATGCCAGTAATTTTCAGGGAGATAGGTCATGAAACCCTCCGAAGCGCTCCAAAGCCACCGGGCTGCCGTTCTCTCACTGGCGGCAGGCATTGGTGCGGGAAATGTCCGTGTCTTTGGTTCTGTGCTGCACGGCCTTGATGGGGCGGGGAGTGATGTGGACCTGTTGGTGGATGTGCCAAGAGGCACCACGCTGCTCGACATGGCACGACTGCAAACCGCCCTGGAAAAGGAACTTGGGTTTCCTGTGGATGTCCTGACGGCCGGCGATATTTCGCCCCGGTTTCGTTCCCAGGTCCTCCTGGAGGCGCGCCCGTTGTGAGCAAGGGGCTGCGTGATGCGGACTATCTGATGCATATCCTGGATGCCATTGGCCGGATCCACAGGTACACCAGCAGCATTGATGAATCTGGCTTCCTCAGCGACGAACTTACCCAGGATGGCGTGATCCGTAACCTTGAGGTTGTTGGCGAAGCCGTGACGAAGCTGAGTCCTGAGTTGAAGATTCGGTATGCTGACGTTCCTTGGGGCGAGATTGCCGGCATGCGGAATCGGCTCATCCACGCCTATATGTCGGTCAACCTCGAAATCGTCTGGGACACGGTGCAAAAGATCATTCCGACCTTTTCCGCCAAAGTCCTGAGCATTCAGCGGGATCTGGAGCGGCCGGCTGCATCATGAGCCGGGTCGGCTTCGATACCCTCAAATTCGCCGAGCGGCTGGAGAAAGCGGGTCTTACCCGGGAGCAGGCGTCTGCCTTCGCCGAGGCGCAGAAGGATGTTTTTGCCGAGGCGCTTGATCCCACGCTTTCCACCAAAGCCGATATTGCCGTGCTGGATGCCAAGATCGACAAGTTATCCTGGATGATGGGCATCCTGGTGGCCCTTGCCGTCGCCAACTTCGCCAAGCAGTTTTTCTGAGCCGGCAGCCGACGGAATGACCCTCGCCTGCGATGCTGTGCGCATTGCCCGCCACCTTCGGGTGGCCGTTTTTTCGTGGGCGCGGATGGTTCCGTTTTGGTCCCTCATGGACTAGAATGGCCCGATCTCTAGGAGCCTGCCATGTCTGTCAATGTCAAACTATCCGAGGCCTTGGTCGATCAGGCCAAGCGCTATGCGCTCATTCAACACCGCTCGCTTCCCAAGCAGATCGAATACTGGTCTCAATTAGGCAAGATCGCTGAAGAAAACCCGGATTTGCCGTTCAGTGTGATTCGCGACATCCTGGTGGCCGATGGGGAAGCGCCTGTCGGCGAATACCAGTTCGGCTAATGCGTCTTCTTGTCACCCCGACCTTCGAGCGCACGGTCAAAAAGCTGCATCGTCAGCAAAAGGCTGAGTTGGACCTTGCGGTCAAGGCCATTGCAGGTGATACCAAAGTGGGTGAAGCCAAGGTGGGCGACCTTGTCGGCATCCAGGTCTACAAATTTCGTATGTCCGATCAGGTGTGCCTGCTTGCCTACCGTGTTCTTGATGAGGCCACGGTGAAGCTCTTGATGGTCGGCCCCCATGAAAATTTCTACCGTGATCTCAAACGGATTGAAAATTAGGCGATTGCCGGAAATAAATGACCCCGATGGCGCCGGATTTTCGTTTCCCTGCAAGGCGCGGACGGCAGCGCTAAGCGAGCCATGTAAGGGCGGGCGTAACGCCGCAGGGGAACGAAAAGAC
>JAYTVW010000073.1:0-41890 GCA_043743785.1 Rhodocyclales bacterium
AGGCGCCAAGGCTGGCGACACCTACACCGTGACCTTCACCCGCAAGAACCCGGGCGAAGGCAAGGTCGTGCCCTTCGGCGTGGCCATCCATGCGGACCACGCCACCGGCCGTTTCCACCACGTCTCCCTCGGCTACAAGCTGGGCATCGGCGCCGACGGCGACATCAAGGCAACGAAACAGTAATACCGCACCACACCCGACGCCCTCTCCTCCCGACCAGGGAGAGAGGGCGTTTTGCATTGGGACGCCGACATTTCGAGCAATGCCTGGCGACACTTACGGCAATTCGGGATTTCAGGCGCAAAAATGGCCGCCCGCAGGCGGCCAGTTCCTCGCAAAGTAAACTTGGGGCTTACTTCGCCGGCTTCTTCACTGCCACCTTGTCCCCCTTGAATTCGTTTTCCACCAGGGGCGGCGCATCCACCTGGGGCACGTGGCACTGTACGCAGTTGTAGCGTCGTGCCGAGGCATCGCTCAGTTTCTCTCCATCCCGGGTCAGAAAATGGCTCTCGCCAACTTTGGGGGCCTTCTTCTTTTTGAAATTCTCGACGCCGTGGCAATCCAGGCACTGGTTGGTTTCCAGATTGATTTCGTCGAAATTCTCCACGGCGTGGGGAATTACCGGCGGCTGGGTACTGAAGGTACGGGCCAGGGGCGCCTGGGTACCAGGACGCTTGCCCACGTAGGTCTTCACCTCCGCCGGATTGTCCGAGGCAGACACATCCATTCCACGCATGGAACGAACATCATCACCGGCAAAGGCCCAGCCGGCGATACAAGCCGCCACGGCGGCTACGGAGATTCTCAGGGTTTTCTTCATGATCGGCGTTCCCTCCACGTCCAGCTTCGAATTGAAATTCAGGTATTCACTTGCCAGACACGGCGTCTTGCGGCGTGGAACGCGGCTTTGCAAAACGCGTGCCGAAGTGAAAAACATCTTTGGAACAAACATCTACACAGCGCCCGCAATTGCTGCAAGCAGACGCCAGAATCAGTGGCCCGACGCCGCCGGCTGCCCCCTTGAGGGCCGGCCGGATGACCTGGGGTTCGGGGCAGACTTCAAAACAATCCATGCAGTCGTTGCAGGCGGCGCGCTTCTCCGCAGACACCCGCAGCACGGCTGCCCGTCCCAACAATCCGTAGAACGCACCCACCGGGCACAAATGACCACACCAGCCCCGGCTCATCACCAGGAGGTCGAACAGAAACACCATGAGCACCACGGCCCAGGCGCTGCCAATACCGAAAATCAGCCCCCGATGCAGCATAGACACCGGATTCCACAACTCCCAGGCCAGGGTGCCGCTGGCAACCGCCAGCACCAGGGTCATGCCGAGTATCCAGTAACGGCTCTGGCGACTCAGGTGCACGCTGCCCTTGATGCCCAGGCGCCCTCTGGCCCAGGCCGCCAGGTCGGTCAGCATGTTCAGCGGACAAACCCAGGCGCAATAGGCCCGCCCCCCCACCAGCAGGTAGAAGCCCGTAACGATGGCCACGCCTATGAGGGCCATTTTTTCCGGCCAGTGACCGGCCAGCAGGCTCTGCAGCAGCACATAGGGATCCGTCAGCGGCAGGGTGTTCAAGCTCAGGCTGTAAGACAGATTGCCCTTCACCAGCCACAGGCCGAAAAGCGGCCCCACCAGAAAGAGCGCCAGAATGAGCAACTGGCTGAATCTACGGGCCAGCAGCCACTTGTGGGCACCCACCCAGCCCTTGGCGACGACGGCCTCTTGGCCTGCGTATTTGCCTATCATCGCGCCACCTCGTCACTCAAGCGATTGCCGAGACCGCCACCCGGCATATTGGCGGGCGGTCCGCCAAGGCCGGGCGGGGAACTGGGCACCACGTTGGCCTGGCCCGGCATGACGGGGGTACTCTGGCTGCCCGGGTCGAAATGGCCTTCGAGCTTCACACCTTCCGGCAAGCGGTCCGGCAGATCTACCAGATCCCGGTCTTCCACCAGAGAATGACCGGCCTTCTTCTTTTCTTCCCAGCCGACCTTGTAATTCTTGCTCAGCGCGCCCTTGGCCAGCTTGATGGGCAAGACCTTGATGGCGGACTCATCCAGCACGCAGGCTTTTTCGCACTTGCCGCAGCCGGTACATTTATCGGAATGCACCGTGGGCAGGAACATGGTGTGCCGGCCGGTACGCTCGTTGTGGTGATACTCCAGGGTGATGGCCTTGTCGATCAGGGGACAGACCCGATAGCAGACATCGCAACGCAGCCCGAGGAAATTCAGGCAGGTCTCGTGATCCGTCAGCACCGCCAGGCCCATCTTCGCCTGGGTGATATCGGTCAAACCATGGTCCAGTGCCCCCGTGGGGCAGGCCTTGACGCAGGGAATGTCCTCGCACATTTCGCAAGGATCGGTACGGCCGACAAAATAGGGCGTGCCCGTGGCAACCGACGCCTCGGGTTTTGCCAGACGCAGAATCTTCGGCGGGCAATCCCGCACACACAGGCCACAGCGGATGCAGGCGCCGAGAAAATCCGCCTCGCCGCCCGCCCCCGGAGGACGAATCGCCAGGGGCGGCAGGGCCAGGGACTGTTTGGTGTACAAACTCAGTCCGAGTCCCAGCATGCCTACGCCGCAGGCCATCTTCGCGGTATCGAAGATGAACTGGCGCCGATTTGTCTTGAAATTAGCCATGGTCAGTATCCGGAGAGGGGCGTCACCGCCCCTCTCCTTCCCTCATCCCCTCTTAGACCTTCACAACCTTCACGGCGCACTTCTTGAAGTCAGTCTCTTTCGAGATCGGGCAGGTGGCGTCCAGAGTCAGCTTGTTCACCAGGCGCATTTCGTCGAAGAAAGGCACGAAGACCAAGCCCACCGGCGGCTTGTTGCGACCCCGGGTTTCCACCCGTATCTGGATTTCCCCGCGCCGACTCGACAGCTTGACCACGTCCCCGCGCTGCAGGCCCCGGCTCTTGGCATCCTCCGGGTGCATATACATCCAGGCATCCGGCATAGCCTTGTAGAGTTCCGGCACGCGGCGCGTCATGGAGCCGGTATGCCAGTGCTCCAGCACCCGACCAGTACACAGCCACAGGTCATACTCCTTGTCCGGCATTTCCGCCGCCGGCTGGTAAGGCAGGGCGAAGATGTTCGCCTTGCCGTCCGGGTAGCCGTAGAAGCGCACGCCCTCGCCCTTCTTGACGTAGGAGTCGTAGCCTTCGCGGAAACGCCACAGGGTTTCCTTGCCATCCACCACCGGCCAGCGCAGGCCGCGGGCGTGATGGTAGGCATCGAAATCCGCCAGATCGTGGCCATGACCGCGACCGAAGCTGGCGTACTCCTCGAACAGCCCCTTCTGCAGATAGAAGCCGCAGGCCTTGGACTCGTCGTTGTCGAAGCCCTTGTAAGTCTGGGTCAGGGGGAACTTGTTCACCTGGCCGTTGGCGAAGAGCACCTCATACAGGGTCTTGCCCTTGTACTCGGGATTCTTGTCCAGGATGGCGGCAGGCCACAGTTCATCGGTCTTGAAGCGCTTGGAGAACTCGAGGTATTGCCACAAATCGGACTTGGCATCGCCCGGCGCCCGCACCTGCTGGCGCCAGAACTGGGTGCGCCGCTCGGCGTTGCCGAAAGCCCCTTCCTTTTCCGTCCACATGGCGGAAGGCAGGATCAGGTCGGCGGACATGGCCGACACCGTGGGATAGCAGTCGGACACCACGATGAAGTTGTCCGGATTACGCCAGCCCGGGTAGGTCTCGCCGTTGATGTTCGGCCCGGCCTGCATGTTGTTGGTGGTGGTGGACCAGAAGAAATTGATCTTGCCATCCTTCAGGTCCCGACTCATCTTCACCGCGTGGGAGCCGATCCAGTCCGGCAGCACGCCGGCCGGCAGCTTCCAGAGCTTTTCCGAGAGTTCCCGGTGCTTGGGATTCATCACCACCATGTCCGCCGGCAGGCGGTGGGCAAAGGTGCCCACTTCCCGCGCCGTACCACAGGCGGAGGGCTGACCAGTGAGGGAGAAGGGGCCATTGCCCGGCTCGGAAATCTTGCCCACCAAAAGGTGGACGTTGTAAATCATGTTGTTCACCCAGGTGCCCCGGGTGTGCTGGTTGAAGCCCATGGTCCAGAAGGACACCACCTTGGTCTTCGGATCAGCATAGGCCTTGGCCAGGGCTTCGAGCTTGTCCTTGGGCACGCCGGAGATTTCGTGGGCCTTGTCCACGGTGTATTCGGCAACGAAGGCCTTGAACTCGTCGAAGGTGATGGGGCTGGACTTGCCCGGATCGCCCTTGGGCTTGCCGTCCGCGCCCGGGTAGCCGTTGTTGCCGGCCACTTGTTCCAGAGGATGGTTGGGACGCAGGCCGTAGCCGATGTCCGTCACGCCCTTCTTGAAATTGACATGCTTCTTGACGAAATCCTCGTTCACCGCCCCATTCTGGATGATGTAGTTGCAGATGTAGTTAAGGATCGCCAGGTCGGACTGGGGCTTGAAAATCAGCTCGTTGTCAGCCAACTCGGTGGTGCGGTGGCTGAAAGTAGACAGCACGTGGATCTTGGCGTGCTTGGCCGTGAGGCGCCGGTCCGTGATGCGCGACCACAGAATGGGGTGCATCTCCGCCATATTGGAGCCCCACAGGGCGAACACGTCGGCGTGTTCGATGTCGTCGTAGCAGCCCATGGGTTCATCGATGCCGAAGGTACGCATGAAACCGGTGACGGCGGAAGCCATGCAATGCCGGGCGTTCGGATCCAGATTGTTGGACAGGAAACCGGCCTTCATGAGCTTGACGCCCGCGTAGCCCTCCCAGATGGTCCACTGGCCGGAACCATACATGGCGATGTTCCTGGGACCACCCTTCTTGAGAGCCGCCCGGCACTTCTCGGCCATGATGTCGAAAGCCTGATCCCAGGAAATCGGCTTGAACTCGCCGTTCTTGTCGAACTTGCCGTCCTTCATACGCAGAAGCGGCTTGGTCAGACGGTCCTTGCCGTACTGGATCTTGGACAGGAAATAGCCCTTGATACAGTTCAGACCCCGATTCACCGGCGCATCCGGATCCCCCTGGGTGGCCACAATGCGGCCGTTCTCGGTGCCGATGAGTACGCCGCAGCCGGTACCGCAATAGCGGCAAGCGCCCTTGTCCCAGCGGATATTGCTCTTCTCCTCAGCCTTGGAGGCTGCCTCCGCCATGTTGGGCAGTGCAACACCGGCTGCGGCTGCCGCCGCCGTTGCCGCCTGGGCCTTGATGAAATCCCGTCGCGTCAGTTTCATTTTCCTGCCTCCTCAGAATCAATGTCGTCGTCCGAATACTGGTAAATCAGGGACAGGGAAAAAACCCCTTCCATCCCCTGCAAGTCTGAATACGTTCTTACCGCCACATCGGTGCTGTCGCATTCCAGGGTCAGGGCGAGCCGCCCATCCGGGTTGGCCCCCTGCAACTCCAGGCCCGGCAGTTCGCCGATACGCTGGAGCAGAGCGGCCTGCCGCTCTGGATGGGTGTGCAAGACAACGCTGGAAATGTTCATTCGAGTTCCTTCAGGCAGCGACGGTGACGGGCGCAAGCGCCTGCCGCACCACCGACACGGCGGCTACCGGGCAGATCGCAACGCAGGCACCGCAACCGTTACAGGCAGCCGCATCGAGATGCGGCCGGGAAACTCCGCCAGGAGCCAGGCGGAACGAGAGCGCGCGGGGCTCACAGGCCTCGCCGCAAGTACGACATACCACTTTATTGAGGGCGAGACAGGCTGCACCGATGCTGGCCACGAGTGTCCAGGGAGTATCACCGCGCTGATGGGCCGCAGGATCCAGCGCCGACGTGGCACAGGCGCGCGCACAATCGCCACAGAACGTGCATTCACCGCGCTTGAAATCCACTTCCGGGAAGCCTCCCTTGCCACGCACCAGGATGCGGGTCGGGCAGGCCTTGATGCAGTCATCGCAACGGCTGCAGGCATCCGTGAAACCACTGCCAGCCAGGGACCAGGGCGGACGCACCGCGCCGTCCGGTTCACTGAACCGGCCACGCAGAAACTGCATCCTGGATATGCCCACTTTGTCTCCCTCGCCTGGCCATGACGGAAGCCACGCCAATTGCATCGGAACGCATGGTATTAGGGGGGCGTCCGTACGATCCTTGACACGCATCAATTCCAGGAAATGCCTGACGGCGACCTGACATGAATCAAGGTTTTGGAGGGCCTGGAACACCGAAAATCCGGCTTCGCGCCAGGATTCCGGCACGCCCCCCCCTAGACTAAAGGAGCTACACCATGTCCCACCCCCATCTGCATCTACAAGCCGACGCCCTCTACCCCTTTGACGCACGGGGCATCGCCAAGCGCTTCCGCCACGCCGCCATCTTTGGTGCCCTGGATGCCCTGAATCCCGGCGAGACCATGCGCTTCTGCAATGACCACGACCCCCTGCCCCTGCTGGCTCAACTTCAGCAACGCTATGGCGACACGGTGCACATCCAGTATCAACAACGGGAACCCGGCGCCATCGTCATCGATTTCGCAAAGCAGTAAGGCGAATGTGACAGGCCGAGGCACCGAGAAAACCCGGATGTGGGCGGGCCGCCCTCGGCCCGAATGTTTGCTTTAATCCTGCCCTTCCCACAGCAGTTTTCTCCGCGCCTCTGCGCCTCTGCGTTTCAAATCGATTTCCAAATATTGCCGCTGGACGCCTTGTGGCGAGGCACGCGCCTGAGCACGAATCCGGCGAACACGGGGCTACCCGCAGTGTCGCCGCAACAGCCCGCCATCTATTCCATATCATTGCGCTGGCCGACATCGCCAGTCCCCCCTGGTGCAGGCAAGCTCGGCCCTGCCAGCGGCTTTCATTGCTTTCACTACACTCTGTAGTAAAACCCGTGACTGTCAATTCACGCACATTCTGACAAGATCGCCTTGGTTCCTGCCATATGGCGGTGCCCGCTACCCTCGTCCGGGGGCAAGGGGCAAAATAGCGAACCGTCTGCATTCCCATAAGCCCTTCATTGAACAGGGAACCCGTACTTCTCCCGGGAGGTCATGCGCAGGCTTGTCGGCACGGGGAATCCGTGCCTCAGCTCAATATCGGATTCAAGGACCCAGCGTGAGAATACTGATCGCAGATGATCATCCGGTTGTACGGCAGGGCGTCAGGCTGATCCTTGAGAGCGAACCGGGTATGCTCGTGGCGGGCGAAGCAAAAACCGGCCTGGAAGCCATCAAGCTCGTGCGAGAGTACACCTGGGCGGTAGTCATCCTGGACATCAACCTGCCGGACCTGAACGGCCTCGACGTGCTACACGAGATCAAGCGTCTCCATCCGGAGCTGCCTGTACTCATAATGAGCATCCTGCCGGAATCCAGCGTGGCCGTGCGGGCACTCAAGGCCGGCGCGGATGGTTATCTCAACAAGGGTAGCGCACCGGAGGAAATGGTCCGGGCGGTGCGCAAAGTGGCGTCCGGCGGCAAGTACATCAGCCCGTCCCTGGCGGAACGCCTGGCCACCGAAGTCGGCGGGCGTAGCGGCGAGGTGCCCCACGAGCGCCTGTCCGAGCGGGAATATCAGGTCATGTGCCAACTGGCCGCCGGCAAGACGGTGACCCAGATCGGCGAGGCCCTGAACCGCAGCGTGAATACCATCAGCACCTATCGCAGCCGCATCCTGACCAAGATGGGCCTCTCAAGCAATGCGGACCTGACCCATTACGCCATCCACAACCATCTGATTTAGTCACCGACGAATTCGGAAGGTGGCGCTTGGGATGCCAGAGCGGTGATGACGAGTCCTGAATGACAGCCATGGGCAACGCGAGTATCCTTGCGGCCGCACGAAACAGAGCGCGGCACTTGCGCGCTGCCCCCTCCATGGATGCCTGGACGAACCCTCACAATGCCCACATCGCTGCACTCCGGCAGCCTGCCCGGCCAGGCCATCGATTTCAAACGGGTCGCCCGTTTTGCCGAGACCTGGAGGGACGATCCGGGCCTGGACGCCCCCGCCCGGGCCATGGCGGAAGACCTGGCCTGGGGTGCTGCCCACATCCAGCAATCCGCCGCACCGGACCTGTCGGATGGCTCCGCGATTCGCGCCATGACCTGCCACCTGTGCCGGCTGCGCTCGGCAAACAAGCTGCCGCCCTGCCGTAGCGAGGACTGCGCGCTCCACGGAATTCCGTAAATAATCCGCGCCTGCCAGCTGCCTCACCCCACGGAGTGCCCAATTTGGCGTGTGCAGTGCACAAAATGCCCCATAATGGCACGCAAAGCGGCGCAGATGGCCTTCCCGAAAAAAAACTATCTGCCTGAAATCAGTGAATTAGAACCAGCCGCCGGAAAGCATGAATATTGCTTCCTGAAAAATGTCTTTTCCAACCACTGGCGCCATGAATACTGTCCACCGGCTTGATCCTTCATCGGACAACGACGAACTTCCCCCCGAAGGAACGCGGCGCATCATCAATGGCGGCCAGCGGGTACTCTACGACGGCTACTGGATCAAGACCTATCCGGTGCCCGCCGATTCCCTGCAAGCCAAGAAGAGCCTGATCGAGGCCTTGACCCGGCGTCTGTTCAACCACACGGAACACGGACTCAACATTCCCGGCACCCGCCTGGGAGAAGCCCGGGCCAGTTACCAGTCCGAAACCGATCCGGCCCGGCGCCGGGTCAAGGGCGCCATGCTGGCGGGATCACTCTTCAACCGGGCCGCCGATATTTTTCGCAGACTGGTGGAACTACAGGCGGATGGCATCGAAATCCGTAGCGACGATGCCCTCATGCGGGAATGCGGCCAGTGCCTCATGGACGCCATGGGGCTTGGACGTTGCGTCATGCACCGCAGCGGCGAGGAAGGCATCGATGAGCTTTGGGGCGAGCCGTTTCGCGCGTTCTCGATTCCCGTGGAAGATTTCTATGAAAGCCGCTACATCAAGATTGGCCAGTGCATGCGGGACATTGACCGCATCGCCGGCACCATGATCAGTAACTTCGGCCGGATTTCCTTGTTTGCCGGCATCGACGTTCCTCTCCAGGATTTCGCCAATGCCGCCAGGCTGAAGACGGAAACCATGCGCACCGATCCGGAGATCTTCGACGTGTGGCCCCGACTGGTCACTGCCGGCGAGCGGCTTGCCAGTTTCACCCCGCACACCCAGTCCGGCAAGGCGCGCCTGCTCTACAGCGTATCCGACGGTCTGCAGTTGTTGCGCAACGGCCGGGATCTGGTTTTTTACATTGCCCGGGCCCGCACCCCCATGCCCAAGAGCACCCGGGAGTTCATCGAGCGCTGCGAGTCCTACTTGGCCACGGGCCGGGCGCCCTGTCTACCCGTGCCACTACCAGCCTGATATCTCGAAAAACGAAGGTATTGTTCTTAATTATTCGTTATACAAGATAGCTCCTGCCGTTTAGAGTCCATCCCTTGGAGTTTCATTTGGAAGGACTCGCCGTCATGCGCGAACAAACAGAACGTCTGAAAATCCTCTGCGCCGGCATTTTCAGCCTGATGCTGGCCATGGGCGTGGCCCGTTTCGCCTACACGCCCCTCTTGCCCCTGATGCAGCAACAGGCCGGCCTGGGCGTGGCGGAAGCCGGCTGGCTGGCGGCCATCAACTACGCCGGCTACCTCAGTGGCGCCCTCATCGCCTCCCTCATCAGCGACCTGGTGCTGAAAGACCGGCTCTACCGCATCGGCATGGTGACGGCCATCCTCAGCACCCTGGTCATGGGCCTCTCCACCGACGTGACCGTGTGGGCACTGTCCCGCTACATCGCGGGCCTTTCCAGCGCCGCCGGCATACTCCTGGGCACCGGGCTGATCCTCAACTGGCTGATCCGCCACGGCCACAGGAGCGAACTGGGTATCCACTTCGCCGGCATCGGCTTGGGGATAGCGGGTTGTGCTGCCGCTGTGAGCTTCATGACCCAATGGCTGGACTGGCGCGCCCAGTGGTACGCCTTCACCGCCCTGGGCTGCCTGCTGCTGGTGCCGGCCCTGGCCTGGCTGCCGGCACCGGACACCAGCGGATTGACCAAGAGCGGGCAGCAGATGCACGACAGTCCCCCCAGCGCGCTCTTCATGCGCCTCTTCATGGCGGCCTATTTCTGCGCCGGCATGGGTTACGTGGTCAGCGCCACCTTCATCGTGGCCATCGTGAACAAGCTGCCGGGTCTGGCCGGACAGGGCAACCTGGCTTTCCTGGCCATCGGCATTGGTGCGGCGCCCGCCTGTTTCAACTGGGATTTCATCGCCCGCCGCACCGGCAACCTCAACGCCCTCATCCTGGCGGCCGTGTTGCAGATCATCGGCATCCTGCTGCCGGTCATGGTGGGGGGCCTCGTCGCGACAATTTTCGGTGCCCTGCTCTTCGGCGGCACCTTCATCGGCATGGTCAGCCTGGTACTGACCATGGCCGGCCGCTACTACCCGACCCGCCCGGCCAAGATGATGGGCAAAATGACCCTTTCCTACGGCGTAGCGCAGATCATCGGCCCGGCCATCACCGGCTCCCTCGCCACCCGATTGGGCAGCTACACTGCGGGCCTGTGGCTGGCGGCGGCGGTGATGGCCGTCGGCACCCTGCTGCTGTTCGTGCTCAAGGGCGTGGAAAAACGGGATGCGGCCCTGGTGGCACCCTGCTGAGGCCGGCGGCCCCCCACACGATCCCCGCGTCGAATAGAATCAGCCTTTGCCCACCCAACACAGGAGACTGCAATGACCAGCACCGTAAGCCTTGGTGGAAACCCCGTCGAAGTCAGTGGAAACTTCCCCGACAAGGGAACTCAGGCCCCGCCCTTTTCCCTCGTCGCCAAGAATCTCGCCGACGTGACCCTGACCAGCCTGGCGGGCCAGAGGAAGATCCTGAATATTTTCCCCAGCATCGATACGCCGACCTGTGCCACCTCGGTGCGCCGCTTCAACCAACAGGCAAATGATCTGGTCAACACCGTGGTGCTGTGCATCTCGGCGGACCTGCCCTTTGCGCAAAGCCGTTTTTGCGGCGCAGAAGGCCTGGACAAGGTCATCACCCTGTCCACCATGCGCGGCCGGGAGTTTCTCGAGGATTACGGCGTCGCGCTGACCTCCGGCCCACTCAAGGGTGTCGCCGCGAGAGCGGTAGTCGTGCTCGACGAGCACGACCAGGTTGTGCATAGCGAACTAGTCAGCGAGATCAAGAACGAGCCGGACTACGCCGCCGCCCTGGCCAGTCTGTCGGTGTAAACGGCGGCCCTTGCCTGGTGAACGCCCGGCTTATTCCCGGGCGTCCAGGATGCGTGCAACGAAGCCGGCGACGGCTTCGATGACGGCTTCGGGCTGGTCCTTGTGGGGGGAATGGCGGCAGTCGGCCAGTTTGAGCAGATCCACATCCTTCGCTGCCCGGGCGATGCAGTCGATCTGCTCCATAGTGGCGTACTCGTCGTCCTCGCCCTGGATAGCCATCACCGGGCAGGCGATGGCCGGCAGATACGCCTCGATGTTCCAGCCCTGAAAATCCGCGCTCAGCCAGGTTTCGTTCCAGCCCCAAAAGACGGAATCCACATCCCCGTGAAAACGGGACAGGCGGCTGCGGAACTCGGTGGTTTCATAGGCCACCTTCGCCAACCGGATGCCGGCGATGGCCTTTTCTTCCACGTACTCATGGGGCGCCATGGCGATGATTCCAGATAGCGGCCGGCCGGCCCCGCCTCCGTGGATCAGGGCAATGGAACCGCCGTCGCTGTGGCCGAAGAGGAAGGGCGATGGAAGCGCCAAGGCATCCAGCAGCGCTGGCAGGGCCAGCAGGGCTTCGTCGTGCATGTAGCCGGTTTTTCTCACTTCGCGGCGCACCGTGGACCGGCCGTAGCCATAGCGGGAATACACGACGGCCTCGCAGCCCGTGGCGTCCGCCACCCGCTGGGGAAAATCCCGCCACATGGACACCGAGCCCAGGCCTTCGTGCAGGAAGACCATGGCCGGCGCAGCGGGCCGCGGGTGGGCCGAGACGAGGCGCACGACTTCGATGTCGTGGCCGAGAATATTGAACGTTTTCAAGATGGCGTATTAACCTGGAAAAACATTTTCCAAACGCCGAGGCGCCGAGACGCAGAGGAAAACAAGACCTTGACAACACAATCCGCTTCACCCGATTGGTGAGGCGCCGATTGCTACTATCTCTTTGTATTCCCTGCGCCTCTGCGCCTCGGCGTTTCAAATAAGCTTTTTAGGATTAAAGCAGGGGCGTGGCGGAGACGAGCACGCCGTCTTCGTCCGCATAGACGAATTCGCCCGGCACGAAGCTGACGCCGCCGAAGGTGACGGGCACATCCACCTGGCCTTCGTTGCGCTTGTCGGTCTTTTGCGGGTGGGTGGCCAGGGCGAAGGCGCCGATGTCCATTTGCCCGATGGCTTTCGAATCCCGGATGCAGCCATTGACGATGACGCCGGCCCAGCCGTTCTTGACACCCAGAAGGGCCAACTGGTCGCCCACCAGGGCACGGCGCAGGCTGCCGCCGCCGTCGATCACCAGCACCCGGCCGTTGCCCGGGCCTTCCAGGGCCTTCCGGACGAAGGAGTTGTCCTCGAACAACTTGAGGGTCGCCACGGCGCCGCAGAAGGCCGGGCGGCCTCCGTAGCTACGAAACAGGGGGGCAACCACGCGCAGGGTGCCGGCGCGAATCAGTTCTTCATTGTTGTCGAGCAGGTCGGCCGTCTGGAAATTCATGATGAGGTCCTCTGTACAGATGTAAAAAAACGGCGGCATCGAAGCCGCCGGATATTCGTAGGGGTAAAAGTCAGGCAGGCGCTGCCACCGCCTCTTCGTGATCGGCGAAGGTCAGGCGTACCTGCCCCTTGTCATCCAGGTCGATGGTGACCTTGCCGCCGCCCACCAGGCGCCCGAACAGCAGTTCGTCCGCCAGGGCCGAGCGGATGGTGTCCTGGATGAGCCGAGCCATGGGCCGCGCTCCCATGAGCGGGTCGAAGCCCTTGGCGCACAGCCAGGTCTTGAGCCGGTCGGTGAACACCGCCTCCACCTTCTTCTCGTGCAATTGAACTTCCAGTTGCATGAGGAACTTGTCCACCACCCGCATGATGATGTCCGTATCCAGGGCGGCAAAGGAGATGATGGCGTCCAGGCGATTGCGGAACTCGGGGGAGAACATGCGCTTGATGTCCGCCATCTCGTCACCGGCCTTCTTGTCCGGCAGGGAGAAGCCGATGGAAGTCTTCTGCAAGGCCTCGGCCCCCGCGTTGGTGGTCATGACAATGATGGCGTTGCGGAAGTCTGCCTGGCGCCCGTTGTTGTCCGTCAGGGTGCCGTGATCCATGACCTGCAGCAGGATGTTGTAGACGTCCGGGTGGGCCTTCTCGATCTCGTCCATCAAGAGCACGCAATGGGGCTTCTTGGTGATGGCTTCCGTGAGCAGGCCGCCCTGATCGAAACCCACATAACCCGGGGGCGCACCAATGAGGCGCGACACGGCGTGGCGTTCCATGTATTCGGACATGTCAAAGCGCACCAGTTCGATGCCCATGCAGTAGGCAAGCTGGCGTGCCACTTCCGTCTTGCCCACCCCGGTGGGGCCGGAGAACAGGAAGGAGCCAATGGGTTTTTGCGCATTTCCAAGGCCGGAGCGGGACATCTTGATGGCCCGGGTCAGCGCCTCGATGGCCTTTTCCTGGCCAAACACCACGGTCTTCAGATCCCGGTCCAGGTTCTTCAGGGCGGCCCTATCGTCGGTGGACACATGCTGGGACGGGATGCGGGCAATCTTGGCAACGACTTCTTCCACTTCCGTCTTGCCAATGATCTTCTTCTGCCGCGACTTGGGCAGGATGCGCTGGGCCGCACCGGCCTCATCGATGACATCGATGGCCTTGTCCGGCAGATGCCGGTCATTGATGTAACGGGCCGACAACTCCGCCGCGCTGGTCAGGGCCATGGCGGAATACTTGACACCGTGATGCTCCTCAAAACGGGACTTCAGCCCCCGCAGGATGGCAATGGTTTCCTCCACCGAGGGTTCATTCACATCGATTTTCTGGAAACGCCGGGACAGGGCGTGATCTTTCTCGAAGACGCCCCGGTATTCGGTGTAGGTGGTGGCACCGATGCACTTCAGTTGCCCGCTGGACAGCGCGGGCTTGAGCAGATTGGAGGCATCCAGGGTGCCGCCGGAGGCCGCCCCCGCGCCAATCAGAGTGTGAATCTCATCAATGAACAGAATGGCGTTCTGGTTTTCCAGCAACTGCTTGATTACCGCCTTCAGGCGCTGCTCGAAATCCCCCCGGTACTTGGTGCCCGCCAGCAAGGAACCCATATCGAGGGCATAGACCTGGGCCTGGGCCAGGATGTCCGGCACCCGGCCTTCCACAATGCGCCGGGCCAAGCCTTCGGCGATGGCGGTCTTGCCGACACCGGCCTCGCCCACCAGCAGGGGATTGTTCTTGCGCCGCCGGCACAGGGTCTGGATGACCCGTTCCAGTTCCTTGTCGCGACCGATGAGCGGGTCGATCTTGCCCATGAGGGCCTGGGCGTTGAGATTCTGGGTGAAATTTTCCAGGGCGCCGGTAGTCGGCTTTTCTTCCGTTTCCACTTCGGTCGGCTCGCCTTCCGCCCGGGCTGCAGGGGGGGCTTTGGAGACACCATGGGAAATGAAATTGACCACATCCAGGCGCGTAACGCCCTGGCGCTGCAGGAAATACACGGCGTGGGAATCCTTCTCCCCAAAGATCGCCACCAGCACATTCGCGCCGGTCACTTCCTTCTTGCCGGAAGACTGAACGTGCAGGATGGCGCGCTGGATGACGCGCTGAAAACCCAGGGTCGGCTGGGTATCGATTTCATCGCTGCCGCCCACTGTCGGCGTGTGTTCAATGATGAAGGCCGACAACTCCTTCCGCAATTCGTCCAGGTTGGCGGCGCAGGCGCGCAGAACATCGGCCGCTGAAGGATTATCCAGCAGGGCCAGGAGCAAATGCTCCACCGTGATGAATTCATGCCGCTTCTGGCGCGCCTCGACGAACGCCATGTGCAGACTGACTTCCAGTTCCTGGGCAATCATGTTTCCTCCATCACGCATGCGAGCGGATGCTGATGTTCGCGGGCGTAAGCACTCACTTGTTCGACTTTGCTGGCCGCGATGTCCCTGGAATAGACACCGCAGACGCCAGCCCCTTCCCGATGGACCTGAAGCATGATCCGGGTCGCTTGTTCGCGGTCCTTGCCAAAAAACTTCTGCAGAACCACGACTACGAAGTCCATGGGGGTGTAATCGTCATTCAACAGCAAAACCTTGAACAGCGGAGGAGGTTTGGCCGTTGCGTGCTCCTCTTCGAGCAAAAAGTCGTGTTGCCGTCGCGTAGCCATGGGCAGATTCTAATGGGAATTGGGCAATCTGCAACACCGATTCTCGGCGACGGGTTCTCCGGCATGCCGACCGGACCGGGAAGCGCCTGCCGGATGCACAAATATCGACCATCCACTTGCCAGCGGCCACCGCCATGCACCGAAATGTGGCACACATTCATACAAATTGGACATACCGCCCCTCCCCGAATGTCGTCAAGCAATCATCAGACCCGCACATTCCCGCCAGAGCAAACGGAAAGCACATGGCATTGAAAATTATGCTGTGGCGCAGCAACAAAAATTCTTTCAAACCGCTTGACTGCCGTGGGGGAACTAGCGTAAAAAGTTAGCCGTGTTTAGTTCAAGTTCCCTGCAGCACCGTTGATCGTTGCGTTTAGGTCGTATCCCGCCCTGAAGCCCGCGTCGTTCCCTGCTTAGAGGCGCTCTTGAAACCCAAACATGAGATGGGCCCGGCCCGGGATGTGAGTTCAATTTAAGGAAATAGTTTTATGGCAACTGGTACTGTTAAGTGGTTCAACGACGCCAAGGGTTTTGGCTTCATCACCCCGGATGACGGCAGCGAAGATCTCTTCGCCCATTTCTCCGCCATTCAGATGGGTGGCTTCAAGACCCTGAAGGAAGGCCAGAAAGTTACGTTCGAAGTGACGCAAGGCCCGAAGGGCAAGCAAGCTTCCAACATCCAGAACGGCTAAGGCACAAAGTTCAGGATTTCCAAAGCCCGGTTTTGATTCGGCCGGGTTTTTTTCTACGCGCATTGACGTGCGCAAGTTTGAGTAAAAGGACGGGGTTATGGCATCTGGTACTGTAAAGTGGTTCAACGACGCAAAGGGCTTTGGCTTCATCACTCCGGACGACGGCGGTGAAGATCTCTTCGCTCACTTCTCTGCAATCCAGTCCAAGGGCTTCCGTAGCCTGCAGGAAGGCCAGAAAGTCACTTTCGAAGTGACGCAAGGCCCGAAGGGCAAGCAAGCTTCCAACATCCAGGTCGCCTAAGCAGCGCGGCTATCGATGTGAAAGGCCCGGTGATTTTCACCGGGCCTTTTTATGCGCACCACAATCGCGCATTCATTTTTTGAAAGATAAAGTCATGGCAGCCGGCACAGTCAAGTGGTTCAACGAATCAAAGGGTTTTGGTTTCATCACGCCGGACGATGGGAGCAAGGATCTGTTTGCCCATTTCTCCGAAATCAAGGGTAGCGGCTTCAAGACCCTGGCCGAAGGCCAAAAGGTTACGTTTGAAGTCAAGGATGGCCAGAAGGGTCCGGCCGCCTGCAACATCCAGGCCGCCTGAGTTTCAGGCATGACCTGCAGAAAAAGCCCGGTGACACGTCACCGGGCTTTTTCTCGTTTACGTGCTGGAAGGGCCTGGCATCCAGCCAGGGAAGCCGCCCAAATGGCGCGCTTCACAGCAGACGCCCCAAGGCTTGGCCTTTGGCCGTCAGCCAAATTTTTTGTTAAGCGCTAAGACGGAAGTCCGGCTAAAATTCTGAATTTTGGATTATGGGACTTTCACTGGGGGAAACGGGGCTGCATGGGGGCAAGGTCTTCCCTGGCGTCAGAACCCTTAAGCTTGGTGTCAGCTACGTCCATTAGATTCACACAGATCAGTTCAACCAACCAAACAAGCAAGGGGAGAGCAATGGCTGCAGGCAAACCAACAATCATCTACACGCTCACGGACGAGGCGCCGGTGCTGGCAACTTGTGCTTTTCTGCCCATCATCCGGACATTCACCGCGCCGGCAGGTATCGATATTCAGAAGGCCGACATCTCCGTGTCCGCCCGGGTTCTCGCAGAATTCTCCGACTACCTCAAGGATGATCAGAAAGTCCCGAACACTCTGGCCGAACTGGGCCGTCTGTGCCTCGAACCCGACACCAATATCATCAAGCTGCCGAACATCAGCGCCTCCGTCGCCCAGTTGATCACCTGCGTCAAGGAACTCCAGAGCAAGGGCTACGCCATTCCCGACTATCCGGAAATGGCCAACAGCGATGAAGAAAAGGCCCTCAAGGTACGCTTCGGCAAATGCCTGGGTTCTGCCGTGAACCCGGTCCTGCGGGAAGGCAACTCCGACCGCCGCGCACCGATGGCCGTCAAGAACTACGCCCGGAAGAACCCGCATTCCATGCTCAAGTGGAGCCAGGCTTCCCAGACCCACGTCTCCCACATGCATCACGGTGACTTCTATCACGGTGAAAAGTCCCTGACCCTGGACAAGGCACGGGATGTGCGCATGGAACTGATCGCCAAGGGCGGCAAGACCACCGTGCTGAAGCCGAAGCTCTCCCTGCTCGAAGGCGAGATCATCGACTCCATGTTCATGAGCAAAAAAGCCCTGTGCGAGTTCTACGAAGAGCAACTGGAAGATGCGCGGGAAACCGGCGTGCTGTTCTCCCTGCACGTGAAGGCCACCATGATGAAGGTGTCCCACCCCATCGTCTTCGGCCACTGCGTCAAGATCTACTACAAGGATGCCTTCGAGAAGCATGCCAAGCTGTTCGACGAACTCGGTGTCAACGTCAACAACGGCATGGCCAACCTGTACGAGAAGATCAAGACCCTGCCGGAATCCAAGCACGACGAGATCATCCGTGACCTCCACGCCTGCCAGGAACACCGTCCGCGCCTGGCCATGGTGGACTCCGCCAAGGGCATCACCAACTTCCATTCACCCAACGACATCATCGTGGACGCCTCCATGCCGGCCATGATCCGTGGCGGTGGCAAGATGTGGGGCGCTGACGGCAAGCAGTACGACACCAAGGCCGTGATGCCGGAATCCACCTTCGCCCGCATCTATCAGGAGATGATCAACTTCTGCAAGACCAACGGCAACTTCGACCCGACCACCATGGGCACCGTGCCGAACGTGGGCCTGATGGCCCAGCAGGCTGAAGAATACGGTTCCCACGACAAGACCTTTGAAATCGCCGAGGACGGCATCGCCAACATCGTGGACATCAACACTGGCGAAGTGCTGCTGACCCAGAACGTTGAAGCCGGCGACATCTGGCGCGCCTGTCAGGTCAAGGACGCCCCGATCCGCGACTGGGTCAAGCTGGCCGTCACCCGCGCCCGCAACTCCGGCATGCCCGCCATCTTCTGGCTGGACCCCTACCGTCCCCACGAAGCCGCGCTGATCAAGAAGGTCGAGACTTACCTCAAGGATTACGACACCACCGGCCTCGACATCCAGATCATGTCGCAAGTTCGCGCCATGCGTTACACCCTGGAACGGGTCATTCGCGGCCTGGACACCATCTCGGTGACCGGCAACATTCTGCGGGACTACCTGACCGACTTGTTCCCCATCATGGAACTGGGCACCTCGGCCAAGATGCTGTCCATCGTTCCGCTGATGAACGGCGGCGGCATGTACGAAACGGGTGCCGGCGGTTCTGCACCGAAGCACGTGCAGCAACTGGTTCAGGAAAACCACCTGCGCTGGGATTCCCTGGGCGAGTTCCTGGCCCTGGCCGTCTCCCTGGAAGACCTGAGCCTGAAGACCGGCAACGTCAAGGCCAAGCTGCTGGCCAAGACCCTGGATGCTGCCACCGGCATGCTGCTTGACAACAACAAGGGTCCGAAGACCCGCACCGGCGACCTGGACAACCGGGGCAGCCAGTTCTACCTGGCCATGTACTGGGCACAGGCCCTGGCGGCGCAGACGGAAGATGCCCAACTGCAAGCCCACTTCGCTCCCCTGGCGAAGGCACTGACCGAGAACGAAACCCAAATCACCGCCGAATTCAAGACGGTGCAGGGCAAGCCGGTGGATATTGGTGGCTACTACCTGGCCGATGCGGAGAAGTGCAAGGCCGTGATGCGGCCGAGCCCGACCCTCAACGCCATCCTGAAGGCTGCACGGGTCTGACCGTCATCCAATGAAACCGGCCCCACCCGGGGCCGGTTTTAAAAATGAATTTTGTCGCAATCATTGGCCTGAGCGGTCGTTGATGGTTGAAGACGTGGTTGGGACGAACGTCGTAGTGCTGCTTGGGAGGGCTGGAGTAATCAGCCCAGTGGCTTATCGAGCCATTTCAATAAAGTTTCGCATAACTGCTCCGGGTCCACCGGCTTGGCGATATGGTCGTTCATACCCGCCTCGATGCATATCTTGCGGTCACCATCAAAGGCATTGGCTGTCATGGCCAGAATCGGCGTAGAGGCATTCAGAGTCCGGGCGCGGATCGCGCGCGTTGCATCCACCCCGTTCAGCTTTGGCATCTGCATATCCATCAGGATCAGGCGGTAACGGTTCTGCTCCGCCATGGCAACGGCTTGGGCGCCGTCCTCGGCCAGGTCCACGGTGAGGCCGACGTCTTCCAGCAGTTCGGTCGAGACTTCCTGATTGATCGGCTCGTCCTCCACAAGCAGTATGCGGGCGCCCAGGTGACCGGCCCTGATCCGCGTTTCCGCCGTGTCGTTGTCGACAGTCGGTGCCACCTCGACAAGCGTGCCGGCATCCCTGCCGAGCCGGACGGTAAACCAGAAGGTGCTACCCATCCCGGGGTGGCTCTCCATGCCCATGTCGCCGCCCATCATCTGGGCCAGGCGCTTGCTGATGACCAGCCCTAGTCCGCTCCCGCCATACTTGCGGGTCATCGAACCATCTGCCTGCTCAAACGCCATGAAAAGCCGCTTCTGGTCCTCCATCGCCACGCCGATGCCCGTATCCTGGATCTCCCAATGCAGCAGCACTTCGTTCGGCGATTCTTCAAGTATCCGAGCGCGCAGGGTGATGGTCCCCCTCTCGGTGAACTTGATGGCGTTACCAACGAGGTTCAGCAGTATCTGGCTCAAGCGATGGCGGTCGCCCTCGAACGTCAGGCCGGCCACTTCATAAGACAAGTCCACCAGCAATCTGAGATCTTTTTCCGCAGCCCGATGCCCAACAATGCTCATGAGATTTTCCAGGATTTCCCCCACCCTGAAGTTAACCTTCTCGAGGGTGAGGCGTTCCGCCTCGATCTTGGAGATGTCGAGGATATCGTTGATGACGTGGAGCAGGTGTTTGGAGGACTGGCCGATCTTGTCGAGCGTGTCCTTGTGCTTGGGGTCCTGGAGTCGGCGCTGCAACATGCTTGTCAGCCCCATGATGCCGTTCATCGGCGTGCGCAGTTCATGGCTCATGTTGGCGAGGAAGGTACTCTTGGCACGGTTGGCGATCTCGGCTGCGTCCCGTGCCCTTGTCAGATCGGCGTTGCTGGTTTCAAGATCCCGGGTGCGCTCCCGGACACGTGTTTCGAGTTCCAGGTTCAGATGCCGCAGCGCTTCCTCTGCTGCCTTGCGATCGTTCAACGCGTCCAGAAGGTCATTGAACCCGCGCCCCAGGTTGGTGATTTCATCGTCGCCAGCCACGGTCATGGGCTGCTGCTTGGAATCCGGCTCCGCCCGTAACTGGCGGAAGCGATTGGTGATCTCGCGCAGGGGCAACACCACCCGCCGTAAGAAGGAGAAGCCGCCAATGCCCACCAGCAGCAGGGAGGCCAACATCACCAGCGCACTGGCCCTGATGATTTCCCGGGCCGGGCGATTTATGACCTCTTCGGGAACCAGTATGGCGAGGCGCCACTGGGGCGTCCGCAGCCGGGTGCTTTGCACCATCATACCGGTCGTTGTGGGGGCACCCGCCGCCAGAGAGGCCAGGAGTTCCGGCCCGGCCTTCTTGCCGAGAAGCGTGTTATCCGGGTGCTGAACGAAGTGATCGCTGCCGTCCAGCAGGATCATGTAGCCGCTCTTGGCGGAATCGGTACCGGCTAAGTGGTGACGAATGTGGTCGGGATCGTAATTGACGACCAGCAAGGCCACCGCGTCCTGCCGGGAGGCTTGCCGATTCAATCGATAGATCATGCGGGTGGCCACCAGCACGCTGTGATGCTGGGAATTGCCATTGACGTTGGGCCGAATGCCGGCCCAATAGATATTCCGGGAATGGGTACGGGTTTCCTGGATCAGGCGGTCGCGCGCGCCGGTATCTAGATTGCCGACGTCAAGCGTTTCACCGACGTGGTAGTGGTTGCCGGACAGGGTGAATATTTCGATGGAAATCAGGCCCTGGAGATTCAGGTAGTTGTTCAGCACATAGCCGATACGCGCCTGGGTGGCCAGCCGGGTATACGCATCAGCTGCGGGCGAATCGACCGACAGGACGTTGGTGATCTCCTCCACGCCGGAGATGTTGGCGATGAGGGCTTCGATCTGCGCCATCTGGGTATCCAGCAAGGCGCTCTTGTCCTTCAGGCCCTGGATGACGTAACTACGGGCCTCGGACTCCAGTGCGGATCGGGAGAACTGGATGGAGATCCCCCCGACCACCAGCAAGGGCAGAACCCCAAGCAGCAGCAGGTAGGCGATGAAACGCTGGTTAAGATTGAGGCGCATGGGAGGTCAATCGGGCGGGGCAACCAGTGGACGTAGGGGGACTCGGCCGCCCGTGCGTGCACCGGGGCTCAAGGCGCAGAACCCGCCTTGACCAGTTTGACGTTGAGCAGCGTCTCCGACGGCAGCTTTTCGCCCTTCAGGAGGCGCTTGGCGTACAGGATTCCCTGGTAGCCCTGCTCGGCGGCCTGCTGGTCGATGCTGGCCAGCATGCGACCTTTATTGATCGCACCCCGCGCCTCGATCAGAGCATCGAAGCCCGCCACCTTGACGTGCTTCTTGCCGCTATCTTCCAGATACTTAAGGGCGCCCAGGGCCATCATGTCATTGGCCGCGAAGATGAGCGCGATGTTCGGGTGCTTGGCGAACATCGCCTTGGTCACCTCATAGCCTTCGTCGATCTTCCAATTGGCGGTTTCGCTGGATACCACCTTGATCGCTGGATTTTCCGCGAAAGCGCGCAGCGCCCCCTTCTTTCTCGCTTCGGCGTTCTCCGCATCGCGGATGCCTTCGAGAATGGCGGCCTGGGTGGGGGTCTTGACCCCTTCAAGCAGGGTCTTGGCAGAAAGATAGCCGCCCTGTTCATTGTCGACGCTGATGAAGGGCAGCCCCTGCAACCCCGACTCGGCCAGTACCTTCCGGTCAAGCCGGGCGTCGATGTTGACCACCGCGATGCCGGCTTCCTTGGCCTTCTTCGCCGAGGGAATGAGATGGTAGGCATCGGCCGGGGCGAGCACCAGGGCGTCCACCAGCCGGTTCTGAATCAGGTCGTCAACAATGGAAACCTGCTGCTCGAATGAGGTTTCCTGGGCCGCAGTCTTGACGATGAGCTCTATGCCCAGTTCAGACTCGGCCTTGCGGGCGCCCTTTTCCATTTCGATGAAGAAGGGGTTGGTGAGGGTCTTCATCACCAGCGCGATACGCTGCTTCTTGACCGGAGCCTGGGCCGGCGTAGCCTCGGCCTGTTTGGCCGGGGGCGTGGAGTCGCCGCAGGCCACCAGCACCAGCGGCAAGGCCAGCAGGAAAAGCTTGAGTAATTTCATGACGTTTAACCCTATGTTGGCGTGCAAACAATTACCACCAGTGCTCCACCTGCACCCCGAGGGTGGAACCCTGCCGGGCACCACCATGGACGCCACTGGCGGACAAGGCGTCGCCAGCCGTGGCGGCCAATTGGGCGGCGTTATTCCAACTGGCCCGGGTGTAGAACAAGCGAATCTCCGGGCGTCCAAACAGTCCGGCCGCGCTGGACCAGGTGGGCGCCACGGTAAATTTGGTCAGGTTGCGGGTCGCAGCGCCGTCGGGCTTGACCTGATCGAACCCCAGTTCGGTGAGCAATTTCCAGTTGCCCCCCAGGGAATATACCAGGCGCCCACCCAGGCTGGACCAGTCTTGTCCGCCGGTGGGGGCGGAATCATGCTGATACACGGCGGTGACCATGCCGTCGAGCAAGGGCGTAGCCTTGAAATAGAGCTGCTCCACTGCGCGAAACCGGGTCACATCACTAGCGTTTCCAAGGTCGCCGGTACTGCCCAACCCGACCCCCGGTCCAACTCCATATTGCAGGGCCAGTTTATTCCAGCCGTCCAGGATTTTTTGTTGCACATGCTGGACGTTCAAGGCCCAGCCTGAATGGCGGGCGGAGTCGGAGCCGGTATTGGCGATGTAGCTGGCGCCCAATTGCAGTTCACCGCCGGCGTTGACGGGGATGCCGCGCAGCTGGATGTCATGGCGCGGCGCCACGTTTGTCTGGTCGATGCTGTCCTTGCGGAAGATGGCGTAGCTGAGTTTCAGGCTGCCAATGCGGTAGTCCTCGACCCCCATGCCAATGCCGGACGGGTTCCAGTAGAAGAAGTCATTGATGTGCACGTCTTCCCGCTTGTAGTAGCGGTTGCCGGCCCAGAAGAGGCCGCCGTTGAGGACGGCTACATCGTGTGCGGCCAGATAGGCCTGGGGCAGGCGGTAGGTGCTGTCACCCTTAAATAACTCGTTGACGCCTGCCGGAGCATTCAGGCTGGCCATGACGTGCGCGGATAGACGCGGGCCTCCGTCCATCTTGTACAACTCCTGGCCGAACAGGGCCTCGCCGTAAACCTCGCACTCGTTCCCCAGGCGGTATTTGGCTTGGGCGCCCGCCAGTTTGAAACAGGATTGGCGGCCACCCTGGAGGTCGGAACCCGCGCCACCCCGGAGATAGCCTTTGAAATCAAAGGCGTATGCACTATCAGTGGCCAAGGCCAAGCTGGCGGCCAGCAACAGGGGAAAGGATTTTCGGGTGAGTGGCGGGAATATGCACCCCTTGATCTTCCAAGGGGAATTTTCTGAAACTTCAATCAAGAAAGACATAGGGGATCCGAGTTTCGTACATTTCGACAGCGCCTTTAACTTATCGTCCTGCATGCGCCATAAAGTCTTTATTCCTGCCAAGCGAACACCGTACAGCATTGGTTGTGCCCTACGGCTGACATAGATCAGAAGTATGGGAGGACCACGCCTGGGTGGTATGGCCCGGAACTGCTTGGCTTGCCATCTGCCCCTGAAGAACGGATTATCCGCATCCCTTCCCGGCGCAAGCCATCGTGGGATGACGAACAGCCTTCTGAAATTGAGGATGAGATGCGCATACTGAATATTGGCTCGATCAACATCGACCATGTCTATGAAATCGATCATTTTGTGCGTCCCGGCGAGACTCTCCACGGGCTGAGTTACAACACCTTCGCCGGTGGCAAGGGATTCAATCAATCGGTCGCGTTAGCCCGTGCAGGCGCCACAATTCTTCACGTGGGAAGGGTTGGCAGAGATGCCGCCTGGCTGGTCCGGCGGCTGGATCAAGAGGGCGTCGACACGACCCTTGTGAGCGTGGGCGAAGCGACGACCGGCCACGCCATCATCCAGGTCGTACCCGGCGGTGAGAACGCTATCTTCCTGTACGGCGGGGCAAATCGACTCCTCACCGCCACCGACGTCGCCAGCGCACTTTCAGGTTGCTCCGCCGGGGAATATCTCCTCTTGCAAAACGAGACCAGTTCGGTGCCCGAGGCAATTCGATACGCTCACGAAAGAGGAATGCGTATCGTATTCAACCCCGCCCCCATGAGTGCCGATGTCCATCACTACCCACTGGAGTTCGTGGACGTTTTCATCCTTAATGAAACGGAGGCGGAAGAACTTACGGGAAAAACCGATCCGGCAGAGGTGGGCACCCGAATGTGTGAGCTTTTCCCCCGCGCCGCGACTGTGTTGACGCTGGGAAGCAAAGGCGCCACCTATTTTTGCGCCAATACGATGCATCACGAGCCCGCCCTTCCCGTGGACGCAGTCGATACGACCGCAGCAGGTGACACGTTCATCGGCTTTTTTCTTTTCGCACTGATGCAGACCGGCGATCCGGCCAAGGCACTGTCAGACGCTTGTCGTGCAGCGGCAATATGCGTCACAAGACCAGGCGCGTCGGAATCAATACCATTCAGGCATGAGCTGGAGGCAGTCAGGGATATTGCAAAGCCACTCTCCACCGGAACAGGCTCCAACGGCCGTTCAGGCCGATGACCTGCCCGTGGCCTGCCTTCCGGGAACGGCGGCAATTCGTTCACAAAGCTGCCGCAGTGATTGCCTTTGTCATCAGGTCGTTTGGGGTCGGTAGCTTTCATTGGTCATCCGGCACATGCAATGACCGGGCAACATCCCGGCGATTATTTCCTTCTTTGCCACGGATGGTCGCCCACAAAAATACTTGGCATGTCACTTTCCATCCGGCAAAGTGCACGCAGTTTTTATGAAATGCCATAGTGACTTGCTTGCAGGAAACATATCTCTGCCAGGATGCGCGGATACGCATCCGTTCCGGCCAGGCATTGTCTTCGTCCCCCAGCCGGAAAGGATCCGCTTCAAGCAGCGCTTAGCCGCCACGGCGATCAATCATCCCTTACCCCAGCCCGAACTGACCTGATGGCCACCCTTATCCTGCTCAACAAGCCCTTCGGCGTACTGACACAGTTCAGCCCGGAAGGGGAGCGCCAGACACTGAAGGATTATGTCCCCGTGCCCGGCGTTTATCCCGCCGGCCGCCTGGACGCTGACAGCGAAGGCCTGCTGCTGCTCACGGACGATGGGGCTTTGCAGCAGCGCATCGCCGATCCGCGAAAAAAGATGGAGAAGGTTTACTGGGCGCAAGTGGAGGGCCTGCCGGACGAGACCGCCCTGGCACGTCTGGCAGGTGGCCTGGATCTGGGGGATTTCACCACCCTGCCCTGCAAGGCCCGGTGTATCGACGAGCCGGCAGGGCTTTGGCTGCGGACACCGCCCATCCGCGTGCGCCAGGCCATTCCTACTTCCTGGCTCGAAATTCGTCTCAAGGAAGGCAAGAACCGCCAAGTGCGGCGCATGACCGCCAAGGTGGGCCTGCCCACCCTGCGCCTGGTACGGGCAGCCATTGGCCCGTGGACTCTGGAGGGACTGGCGCCGGGGGAATGGCGGCGGGAAGTCGTGGCGCCCGCCCATGAGTCCGGACGTCGCCGTAGTCCAGGATAAAAAATTTTCCGGTTTTTTTGCAGAAGCCTGTCAACCGCCTGAAAATTGCCGCGTTATTCCGTCTGACACGCAACCTCGAACATATCGGGGATGTGTCCCGAAAAAATCTCTCTTCTAAAGGAATTACTATGAACAAGCTTCTCGCCGTCCTGATCGCTGGTCTGTTCTCCGCTACCGTTTTCGCCGCTGATGCCGCCCCGGCCGCTCCCGCTGCCAAGACCGAAGCCGCTGCTCCCGCTGCTGATGCCGCCAAGCCCGCCAAGAAGGCCAAGAAGGCCAAGAAGGCCAAGAAGGCCAAGGCTGCTAAGGCTGAAGCTGCTGCCCCGGCTGCCGACAAGGCTGCCGCTCCGGCCGCCAAGTAATCTTCGGATTATTTGCGAAAAATCGGCAGGGCTTCGGCCCTGCCGATTTTTTTCGTTTGTACCACGGAGAAAAATCCATGCTTGCAACACGCCTCAAGGCGCTTCTGTCCTTCGCTACCCTGGTCGCCCTCACCGCTGCTCCTGCCTCTGCCGCAGACATCGAACTGTCGGCCGGCATGTATCGCATCACTGCGGAAGTCGCCAACACCCCCGCCGGCCGCGAGCAGGGTCTCATGCATCGCCGGGAGATGGCCGACGGGCACGGCATGATCTTCACCTTCCCCACCAGCGGCAAGTACTGCATGTGGATGGCGAACACCCTGATTCCCCTGGCCGTGGCCTTCATCGATGAAAAAGGCGAAATCGCCAACATCGAGGAAATGCAGCCCCAAACAAAGACGCCCCACTGCGCCAGCCGCCCTGCCCGCTACGCCCTGGAAATGAACGGCGGCTGGTTCCAGCATCGTGGCATCGCCGCCGGCAGCCCCCTAGGTGGCATCGAAAAGCTGCCCCCTGCGCAGTAAGTAGGGTTTTAACCCGACTTCACGGTCTAACTATTTCCCTCGCCCTCAATCCCTCTCCCGGAGGGCGAGGGAAGTGCCGTGAGTCGCTTGTGCAACTTCCATGGTATTGAGAAACAGCGTCGCCCGACCCACGGTCGACACGGCATGAAAACGCCCGGCAAGGGCGCTACCGCGAAATTCCGCCAAGTGATCCTGCAGCACCACCAGCGCCAGCCGCCGCCCACCCAGATGGGCCGCCAGGTTGGCGGTGGACACAAAACGGAAATCCGCCTTGCCCGCCTTGATGGCCTCCTGCTGGGCAAACCACAAGTCGTTGCTCACGCTGTCGATAATGGACAGCGGCTGAGGAAGGTAGAACGGCAGCGCGGAAATGTTCTCGAAATCCTTGTAGATCATCACCTCGCAGCCCGGGCAGCGCGCCAAAATCAGCCGGGCCAGGGGCCGACCTGACACCGATGCTTCCTGCTGGGCTAGTTCCTGAAAGAGGCAGACCTGCACCGGCGCCAACAGCAGGGCCGCAGCCGCCAGGGCCACCACCGGACGCCGGAACCAGGCCGCCCACAAGGACAGCCCGCACAGTGCCGGGAACAAGCCGGCCATGGCGAATTGAAGCGCCGTCCGGCCCGCCAACAGGGTGGGCTTGAGGAAGAGAAATCCGCCTCCCGCCAAAGCCAGGATCAGCATCAGGCCCGCCGGCCACATCAACAGTCGGGTACGGCCGGCACTCACCAGGGACTCCAGGTGCAGGGCCAAGAGCAGAGCCAGCGCCGGCAGGGCCACCACCATGTAGTAATTGGCCTTGGCGGACGACAGAGAGAAGAAGGCCAGGGGCACCAGCCAGGCCGCCCACAGAAAACCTGTGCCACGCGGATCCCCGCTCCGCCCGGAACGCACGAAGGCCAAAGGCAGGAAAAAACTCCAGGGAAAGAGAAAGCCCAGGAGACGCGGTAGGTAGTACCAGACCGGCCCCGAATAGTAGTCGTGGGGAATGCGCTTGCCGAGGAAACGCAGCACGTGCTCGTTGATGAAATAGAACCAGGCGAAGTCGGCGTGCTCCATGGACGCCAGCACATGCCAGGGAAGGGCGATAGCCAGGAACAGCAGCAGGCCGGGGCCATCCGCCAGGAAACCCAGGGCCTTCCAGATGCCCCGACGTTCGTTAAGCAGGAAATGTACCCCCAGCACCAGTCCAAACAGCACCAGGGCCAGGAAGCCCTTGGTAAGCAGGGCCAGGGCCAGGCAGGCCCAGGCGACACGCAGCACCCGGCGATTGCCTTCGCGCCAGGCCACATTGAAACAGAACAGCGCCAGGGTCAGAAAGGCGGTGAGCAGCATGTCGAACATCACCACCCGGGCCATGAGCATGAAGCCCAGGCTGCTGGCCAGAATCATGACCGCCAGCTTGCCAGCCTCCGGACGGCGCAGGCGGGCGGCGAACCACCACACGCCGGCCATGCAGACCAGGGATGCCGCCAGGGGCACGGCCCGCGCCGCTGCCTCGGTCTCGCCGAACAGACTCAGGCAGGCTGCCACCAGGTAATACAAGAGCGGCGGCTTCTCCATATACAGGAGGCCATTCACATGGGGAATCACCAGGGACGAACCCCGGCTCATTTCCCGGGCGATTTCCGTGTAAAGCCCTTCGTTGTTGTCCAGCAGGCCATAACTGCCAAGGCCGAAAAACAAGTAACCGGCAATCAGCAGGAGCGGTAGCCAGATAGGGATGGCAAGGGTTTCTTTGCGTTGAAACATGTGCGGGACGGCGGCGGGGCACGAAGAAGGCCGCCATTCTAACCGGGGAGACAACATGTGCGCCAAGGAGGGCCTCCGTCGCCATATCCCATGGCCGGAATTGCTCCACAAAATTCATTTTCTCTCCACAAGCCATGTTTTTTGCCGCACCGCACAAGCCGGACGTTTCACGAACGACAACATCGTTTCACATTGCAAAATATTTATTGCAATCCATTGTTTAAATTTGATAATATTTTTTCTTATGTCTTATATAAGACCTATTGCTGCCGCACAATTTTATCCCTATACTGCAGCCCTGTTACACGTGCATGGACATCGCAACCGCGGTACCCGTGTTCGTCAAGGCGGGCGATACCCAAGCCCACCGCCGGTTTGTCAGACAGGATCTCTGGCCATCCCGTGCAACGTCGCGTAGGACGCGCTCCCAAGGCGCAACCGGGCGACGCAGCGGATTCGGCGCGGCCCATGCCGCACACGGACCACTTTCTTCCCGGATTACTATTAGTTAAGGAAAACTCATGAGCACTCGTGAACAGCAAATCGCCGAACTGGAAAAAGACTGGGCCACCAACCCCCGCTGGAAGGGCATCAAGCGCGGTTACTCCGCTGCTGACGTCGTCCGTCTGCGCGGCTCCTTCCCGGTCGAATACACCCTGGCCCGCCGTGGCGCCGAGAAGCTCTGGGACCTGGTGAACAACACCCCTTACGTCAACTGTCTGGGCGCCCTGACCGGCGGCCAAGCCATGCAGCAGGTCAAGGCCGGCGTCAAGGCCATCTACCTGTCCGGCTGGCAAGTCGCCGCCGACAACAACGGCTACGCCGCCATGTACCCGGACCAGTCCCTGTACCCCGTGGATTCCGTGCCGAAGGTTGTGGAGCGTATCAACAACACCTTCACCCGTGCCGATGAAATCCAGTGGTCCAAGGGCACGAACCCGGGCGACGAAGGTTACATCGACTACCACGCTCCGATCGTGGCGGACGCCGAAGCCGGCTTCGGCGGCGTGCTGAACGCTTTCGAGCTGATGAAGGCCATGATCCGCGCTGGTGCCGGCGGCGTGCACTTCGAAGACCAACTGGCCTCCGTCAAGAAGTGTGGCCACATGGGCGGCAAGGTGCTGGTGCCGACGGCTGAAGCCATCCAGAAGCTGATCGCTGCCCGTATGGCGGCCGACGTCTATGGCGTGCCGACCCTGGTGATCGCCCGTACCGATGCGGAAGCAGCCGACCTGCTGACCTCCGACTACGACGAGAACGACAAGCCCTTCCTGACGGGCGAGCGCACTGCCGAAGGCTTCTACAAGACCAACAAGGGTCTGGACCAAGCCATCTCCCGCGCCGTTGCCTACGCCGACTACGCCGACCTGGTGTGGTGTGAAACCGGCACGCCGGATCTGGCCTTCGCCAAGAAATTCGCCGACGCCGTGCATGCCAAGCACCCGGGCAAGATGCTGGCCTACAACTGCTCCCCGTCTTTCAACTGGAAGAAGAACCTGGACGATGCCACCATCGCCAAATTCCAGAAGGAACTGGGCGCCATGGGCTACAAGTACCAGTTCATCACCCTGGCCGGCATCCACAACATGTGGTACCACATGTTCGATCTGGCCCAGGACTACGTGGCCCGCGGCATGACCGCCTACGTGGAAAAGGTTCAGGAACCCGAGTTCGCTGCCCGCGACCGCGGCTACTCCTTCGTGTCCCACCAGCAGGAAGTCGGCACCGGTTACTTCGACGAAGTCACCACCGTCATCCAGGGTGGCAAGTCCAGCGTCACGGCGCTGACCGGTTCCACCGAAGAAGAACAGTTCCACTAAGCCACTCCCGGCCGGCACCCGCCGGCTGAAGAGCGAAAAACGCCGTGACTTCCGCAAGGGGTCACGGCGTTTTGCATTTGCAGCCCCGCTTCCACACTTTCAATTGTCACCACAACGACAATTAAGACCTTCCGTTGACCTGGATCATCCCCCCCTGTTGCGAGTAAGGGAGAATGCCAGCCCAATTGGCCGACCCATAAATAAAATAAATTGAGCCATTAAAATTATCTAAACGTTGACTGGGAGAGAAAGATGCAACAAGTGCAAAGCGTTACCGAAACCAAGATCGTCATGTCGGACCCGACGGCCCTGGGCGTGTTCGGCCTGGCCATGGTCACCTTCGTCGCCGCTTCGGCCAAGATGCACTGGACCAACGGTGTCACCTACCTGATTCCCTGGGCCTTGTTCCTCGGCTCTATCGCCCAGATCTGGGCCTCTACCATCGACTTCAAGAAAAACAACTATTTCGGTGCCATCGTCCTGGGGGCCTACGGCTTGTTCTGGATCGCCGTGGCCATGCACTGGGCCATCGGCCTGGGCTGGTTTGGCGTCGTTGATCCCACCAAGGCCGACCCGAAGCAGTTCGCCTTTGCCTGCATCGGCTACTTCATTTTTTCGATTTTCATCATGGTGGCCGCCTTCGAAGCCAACAAGGTCTTCGCCGCGATTCTGGTGCTGATCAACGTACTGCTGCCATCCCTGGCCCTTTCCATCCTGGGCATCAACGCAGCCTTCTTCAGTGACCTGGCCGCCTGGTCCGAACTGGGCATTTCCCTGCTGGGCTTCTATGCCGCGGGGGCCGTGTTCCTGAACAGTTTCTTCGGCCGTACCATCCTGCCTCTGGGCGCACCTTTCGGTTTCATCAAGAAGGGCCCGGCCCAAGCCGTGCCGATGAAAAAGAGCGCCTGATCCGGATTCCCGCTGCCCCGGTTTTCAGGGGCAGCGCATCCTTTTGAAAAAGCCGCCCGGATTGCTCCGAGCGGCTTTTTTCATGGCACCGCCCCACCATTTTCCTCACACTTAGCGCCTACAGGAAATGTCATGTCCAAGTGTCACCCACATGACTTTCATCACTATTCAAGACTGCTATCCTGCGCAGCATGCTGACGTGAGGATATTGCTGCCATGCAGCAAACGCAGCCGGGGAGCCATGAGGCCTGCGGCTTTTTGTGCCGGAGCATAACCGGCCGATGTTTCACTGGAGGAGAAGACACAATGAACGATGCGGTCACCGCACGGATTCGGAAAAATCCGAAGTACCACCAACTGATAGCCACACGCGGCAAATACGCCTGGAGCCTGGCGGCCATCGTGCTTGTCATTTTCTACGGCTTTGCCATGACCGTGGCCTTCAACCCGGGCTTCCTGGGCCAACCCATCGGCGACGGCCTGCTCACCAAGGGCATCGTCTTCATCTTCAGCATGTTCGTGTTCTTCTGGATACTGACAGCCGTCTATGTGCGCCGCGCCAATACGGAATTTGACGCCCTGACCGCCGAGATCGTTGACGAAGCCTGGAAGGAGTCCCGCAAATGAGAACCCTCGCCCGCCTGAATCTGGCACTGATGTCCTTCCTGCCAGGCCTGGCTCTCGCCGCCGGTCCAGCCATGGACGCCACCCAGAAGCAACCCATCAACATGATCGCCATCGGCATGTTCCTGGTCTTCGTCACCATGACCATGGGCATCACCTACTGGGCCGCCAGCCGCACCAAGACCGCCTCGGACTTCTACACAGCCGGCGGCGGCATCACCGGCTTCCAGAATGGCCTGGCCATTGCCGGTGACTACATGTCCGCCGCCACCCTGCTGGGCCTCTCCGCCATGACCTATGGCGCTGGCTACGACGGCTACATCTACATGATCTGCTTCTTCGTCGGCTGGCCCATCATCCTGTTCCTGATGGCCGAACGCCTGCGCAACCTGGGGCGCTTCACCTTCGCCGACATCACCTCCTACCGTCTCAACCAAGGCAAGGTCCGCACCATGGCCGCCATCAGTTCCCTGACGGTGGTGTGTTTCTACCTCATTGCCCAGATGGTCGGTGCCGGTCAGCTCATCAAGCTGCTCTTCGGCCTGGACTACAACATCGCCGTCGTGGCGGTGGGTCTGTTGATGATGGTGTATGTGACTTTCGGCGGCATGATCGCCACCACCTGGGTACAGATCATCAAGGCCTGCCTGCTGCTGGCCGGCGGTACCCTGGTCATGATCCTGGCCTTTGCACATTTCGATTTCAGTATCGAAACCCTGCTCAGCAAGGCCGTAGAAACCCACAAGAAAGGCATCAAGATTCTCGCGCCCGGCACCTTGCTGGCGGACCCGGTGACGGCTATTTCCCTGTCCCTGGGCCTGATGTTCGGCACCGCCGGCCTGCCCCACATCCTGATGCGTTTCTTCACGGTGTCCAACGCCAAGGAAGCCCGCAAATCGGTGCTCTACGCCTCCGGCTTCGTCGGCTTCTTCTTCAACGTCATCGCCATCATGGGCGTCACCGCCATCATCATCGTCGGCACCGATCCCCAGTTCTTCGAAGGTGGCGTGGTGGGCGGCAAGATCATCGGTGGCGGCAACATGGTGGCCATGCACCTGGCCAAGGCGGTCGGCGGCAACCTGTTGCTGGGCTTCCTGGCGGCGGTAGCTTTTGCCACCATTCTGGCCGTGGTCTCCGGCCTGGCCCTGGCCGGCGCTTCCGCCATCTCCCATGACCTGTACGCCCGCGTCATCATGAAGGGCACGGCCACGGAAGCGGCGGAAATGCGTGTCTCCAAGTTCGCCACCATCGGCCTGGGCATCATCGCCATCCTGCTGGGCATTCTGTTTGAAAAGCAGAACATCGCCTTCATGGTAGGCCTGGCCTTCGGCGTAGCGGCTTCGGCCAACTTCCCGGTGCTGTTCCTCTCCATGTACTGGAAGGGCCTGACCACCCGCGGCGCCTTGGTGGGTGGATACCTGGGCCTGTTCTCTGCCGTGTTCTTCGTGGTCTGCTCCAAGTCGGTGTGGGTCACGGTGCTGGGCAACGCGGCGCCCCTGTTCCCCTATGAGCAGCCGGCCCTGTTCTCCATGCCGCTGGCCTTCTTTGGCGCCTGGCTGTTCTCCAAGCTGGACAACAGCGCGGAAGCCAAGGCGGAAATCGAAGCGTTTGACGACCAATACGTGCGTGCCCAGACGGGTCACGGCGCATCGGGCGCCGCCGCTCACTAAGTACCTGCACCAGGCCTAACGGCGGGCGGTCCCGGACTCCGGGGCCGCCCGTTTGTATTTGCAGGGCACCATTGCAGCCTTGCACGACGTCTTTGCGTGCCAAAGGGCTACGGCAACACCGTGCTTGATGCGAAGCGCCTCGCCACCGCCGTCATGCCCTCTAATGAACCTTGAACCTAGAAACCTCAGTTGACCGCTTTTTTTTCGTAACTAACTCGTTGCGGCCATTGGGTATTGTGGTTTCGGCGACCTTCACCCATCGGGTGGGAGCGCTACGCACCCGATTGCACGACTGGCGGGCCGCCTGACGGCATTGCTCGTCGTAGCGGGGGCCGCTCCTGCGTCCTCCTCGCGCCTTGCCAGACAACCCGCCAGCCGCACACTCGGGCACGTCCAACTGAGGTTTCTAGGTTGAAAAGGCACTTGGCTAAACGCCGAGGTGCAGAAGCGCCGAGAAAACAAAGGCTTTGCCGCAATCGCTGCCTCACCAAACGGGTGACGCCAACTCTTCCGTCATTTATTGTTTTTCCTCTGTGTCTCGGCGCCTCGGCGTTTCAAGCTGAATTTTTTGGGATGAATTTTTACGGGATGCCAACGCCAACCCCTCGCGCAGAATTTCCAGACGAGAAAAAACGCCGTGCTCCCGAAGGAAGCACGGCGTTCTACCGTCTAAAGAAACCCGCGTTTAGCCGCCCTTCGGCCCGTTATGGCAGTCATAACAACCCACGTTCTGCCCGGCAGTGTAACCCACGGTCTTATTCTCGGCCTTGAACGACTTTGCCATTTTCACCTGACTCATGGCCGAACCCCGGTAGTCGGCACCGTGGCAGGTAGCGCAGGCGGTAGCGTTCTTGGCGCTGTCACCGTGGCTGGACACCCAAGCGCTGCCGATGGTGTGCATGCCGTGGGGACCGCCATTCACCGTGTTCGGCACCTTGGCGTGACAGACCGTGCATTCCCGGATGGTACCGGTGTGCCCCTGCAGCGTCTGGCTCAACACGTTGTCGTTGGCATGGGAACTCGGATACTCGGCGTGAGTGGCACCGTGACAGGCCTCGCACTGCAGATTGCCATGGCCCTTGCTGAAGCGGAACAGGCTGAAGCCCGCCGCCGGGGTGTTCGGGTTGGTGGCAAAGCGCGTGTCGGTGACAGTACGCAGCACACCCGCCGTCAGGGCACTGAGTTCGCGCTTGCCGTCATGGTGGCAGGACTGGCAATTTGGCTGCTGCAGCCAACCCACCCGCTTCGGGTTGCCCACTGCCGCCATGGTGCCGTGGCAGCTCTGGCAGCCCATTTCCATATTGCCGGCGGCATCCACCGCGTTGCCCATGGCGCCGCGCAGACACTTGGTTACGGAACCCGGGTGGCAGGTGTAGCAAGAACTGCGATTGGCGATATTGTCCAGGGTCATCAGTTGAACCGGGTCCGTCACGCCACCGTGCTTGGTGTGGATGGCGGAAGTCAGGGCACTGATACCCGTTACGCCGGTGCCTGGCAGGGCGTTCGAGGCATGACAGGAGGCGCACAACACGGGCTTGCCGAGGGCCGCCGTCATGACCAGACCACGGGCGTCAAAGCCCAGGGTGGCAAGGGCTGCCTTGTAAGTGGCATTGGTGAGCTTCTTGTCGTCGTGCAGACGCAGAATGTTCTTCTTCCAGTCCTTTTCCGCGTCCACATCGTTAGCCCAGCCAGACAGGGGCGGCTTGGCCGCGACCTGGGCCGCGTTGCCGCTGGCCACGCTGCTGTGACAGGACTTGCAGGTCATTTCATCCGAAACCGGCAGCACGGTCTGGGCCGTCGCCAGCACCTTGCCGCTACCGTCCTTGGCCACCACCTTGACCATGGGATAGAAATTCTTCAGCCCCTTGTCGTCGTAGGGCGTGATGGGAATGCCATCCGCCTCGAACCAGGCCTGGGTGGCGTTCCATTTCAGATTCGCCGGCTTGGCGCTGGGGGCCGGATTGCCCGTCAGGCCCACATCCGTGGCCGGACTGGCGCCGAACATGGCCTTCACGTATTGCCAGAAATTCGTTTTGGTGGAACTGACGGTATTGATGGAGCCTTGGGCATCCGCCACGGACTCGTAGCTCAGGGTTACGCCGCTAGTCACCTGCTTGCCGGTGCTCGTATTCACCAGTTGGGCATGCAGGTTGTTATAGGGCGGCAGGATGGAGAATACCGAGTAGTCCTTGCCATCCACGCAATGCATGCCCAGGTCGTTCCAGGCCACCAGCGCATAGCTGCCGGTGGCGGCCGTGGTCGGCGGGGTCACGGGCGGCGTGACGACGGCCGGGCTGACGAACACCCCGGCGGTCAGGGAAGTCTTGCCGTCGCTCACGGTCACGATGACGCTGCCAGCCTTGAGGGCCTGCACCTTCACCTGGCTGCCGGTGATGGACACCGAGGCCACGGTTTTGTCGGAAACCTTGGCGGACAGGGTGCCCGCAGCCTTGGCCACGGTGAACAGGCCTGAGGCGCCGAACTTCAGGGACAACAGGGCCGGTGTCATGCTCATGGGGGTAACGGCGGAGGTGCTCGCCCGCGCCGTCTCGGAGGAAGCGGACCAGGCGCTACCTGCTGATGCCAGCAAGGCTGCGCAGGCCGTGAGGCCTATCGCCAAGGCCCGGCCGCGCCGTTTCAGCGCGCCGGATGGAATTGAAGAAATTGGCATCATGATGGGTTCCCCCCCGAAAAATGGTTTGTTTGTGTCGCCCCGTAGTCCGGCACCAAGACCGGGCTAGAAACCGTTATAGGCGTATGGTTTCTGAACGTATGTGACTTTTATCACACTCGGCTTCTTTAACATACCGCAAAAAAGTTAAATATTTCTATGACTCCATAAAAATTCAGGAATAGACAACCCGGACAATACCCGACAAAATTACTCAGCAATAACAACCCACTGAGAAAAGGAAACCCGCCATGATCGTCGTAGACGGCAAGGAGATCGCCACGGATGCCGAGGGCTATCTGGCCAAGCTGGATGACTGGAACGAAGCCGTTGCGGAACACTTGGCAGCGGCGGACAACCTGCCGCTGAGCGCGGCCCACTGGCAGATCGTCAATTTTATCCGGGACTATTTCCAGGAGTACTGCACCGCCCCCAACCTGCGGGTCCTGCAGAAACAGTTGAAGGCGCAATTCGGTGACGAGATCGGCGACAAGAAGTATCTCTTCGAACTGTTCCCCTACGGTCCGGCCAAGCAGGCTGCCCGCTACGCCGGCATGCCCAAGCCGACGGGCTGCGTCTGACATCCCTGCTTAGCGGGCGCAGCAACGCAAAAGGCGCCTTTCGGCGCCTTTTGCGTTGCTGGTCCGGAGACCCGAATTACTTCTTCGGGGCAGCGTTCCAGCCGGTGCAGTAGCCCTTCGGGGAAATTTCGGTATCGCCGGCCATCATGGAACAGCCGTTGGGAGCCTTGAAGGCGCCGCAGTTGGCACAGGACTTGTCCTTGGTGGTGGAAACGGCCACATACTTCAGCGCACCGCGCATACCGGCATTTTGGGCCGCGAAAGCACGACCGCTGATGGCCAGGACGGGGATGGCGACGAGAGCAGCAGCGCCGGTCTTCAGGAGGTTACGGCGGGAGATCTTGTTGTCGGACATAAGCGATTCCTCAAAATTTAAGTTGAATAACGCGGGGAGTTTCCCCTGGCTCCCCGAACAGGCGGAGCGGTGAAGCGATACACCTTAGTGGGTCGTACCATCGGTTCCAGGAAATCTGCCAGGGCCATCACATCGTCATTCGCGTGGTGCTGGATTGTTTTCCATGCCTGGTATCGAATCCAGGCGGCCCTCATCACGGATGAGCCACTTCCCGGATTTCACGTTTATATTGGGGAAGTGCCGGCATGTCAACGCACCAAGGTAAATTTTTGCCGGGAATCCCCTATCTTTTTCTCACGCGCCTTAATTGATCTCCCAGTAGCTCGCCCGGCCGTAGGTTTCCTTGAGCAGATCGATGAACAGGCGCACCCGCAAGGGCAACTGGCGGCGCTGGGGGAAGACGGCGTAGATACCCATGGGCGGCGCCTGCCAGGCGTCCAGCACCGAGGAGAGCCGGCCCTCCTGCAAATCCTGGCCCACTTCCCACAGGGAGCGCCAGGCCAGGCCCCGGCCCGCCAGGGCCCACTCGTGCAGCACGGCGCCGTCGTTGCATTCGAACGTGCCCCCCACTTTCCAGGTCGCCACCTCGTCCGACTCCGGATCGCGGAACAACCAGCCCCGCTGCTGTCCCAGAGCCAGGCAATTGTGGCGAGCCAGGTCCGCCGGGGTCTTCGGCACGCCGTGGGCCACCAGGTAGGCGGGGCTGGCCACCGCCATACGCCGCATTTCCCCCAGGCGCACGCTCACCATGCTGGAGTCGGTCAGCTCGCCGATGCGGATGGCGCAATCAATGTTCTCGTTCACCAGGTCCACCAGCCGGTCCGACAGGTCCAGGCTCACCAGCACCTCAGGATTCGTCCCCATGTACGTGCCCACCAGGGGCGCCACGTGGCGCCGGCCGAAGCCCGCAGGCGCCGACACCTTGAGGTGCCCGCGGGCCTTCACACTACCCAGGGTCACCGCGGCTTCTGCGTTGGCCAGGTCGTTCAAGATGCGCTGGCAGTCTTCCAGGAAGGCCTGGCCCTCAAAGGTGAGAGACAGTTTGCGGGTGGTCCGGAGCAAGAGCTTCACCCCCAGGCGGGCCTCCAGGGCATCCAGGCGCCGCCCCATCATGGCCGGACTCACCCCATCCGCCCGGGCCGCCGCCGACAAACTGCCCCGGGTGGCCACGCCGACGAAGGCCGTAAGCTGCTGCATGATGTCCATCTTTTACTCTCAGTAACAAGTGATCCCCATTTTAACGGGTTTTTCTTTTACTTAACGACGTATAAACTCCGGTCCCATCAAGTCCTCCAAAGGACTTGGGCAGACAAAACTGCTGCCACACGGAATTCAGCATCCATCATCGAAAGGGAACACCATGAGCCTCAATCTGCCCGCCGGCGTGCAAATCACCGCCCCCATCCAGCCCCAGTACGAAGCCATCCTGAGCCATGACGCCCTGGCCCTGGTGGCCAAGCTGCACCGCGCCTTCGAGGCCCGTCGCCAGGAACTGCTGAAGGCCCGCGTGGAACGCCAGGCCCGCATCGATGCCGGCGAACTGCCCGATTTCCTGCCGGAAACCAAGCACATCCGGGAAGGCGACTGGAAGATTTCCCCCCTGCCGAAGGCGCTGGAGCGTCGCCGCACGGAAATCACCGGCCCCGTCGAAGCCAAGATGATCATCAACGCCTTCAATTCCGGCGCTGATTCCTACATGTCCGACTTCGAGGATTCCAACAGCCCCAACTGGGACAACCAGATCCAGGGCCAGGTGAATCTGTTCAAGGCCATCCGCCGCGAACTCACCCTGAAGGTCGAAGGCGGCAAGGAATACAAGCTGAACGACCAGATCGCCACCCTGCAGATCCGCCCCCGCGGCTGGCACCTGGACGAAAAGCACGTGCTGGTTGACGGCCAGCGCGTCGCCGGCGGCATCGTGGACTTCGGCCTGGTGTTCTTCCACAACGCCAAGGAACAAGTGGCCCGCGGCGCCGGCCCCTTCTTCTACCTGCCCAAGATGGAATCCCACCTGGAAGCCCGCCTGTGGAACGACATCTTCGTCATGGCCCAGGACCACATCGGCATGGAACAAGGCACCATCAAGGCCACGGTGTTGGTGGAAACCATCCTCGCCACCTTCGAGATGGAAGAAATCCTGTATGAACTGCGCAACCACAGTTCGGGCCTGAACGCCGGCCGCTGGGACTACATCTTCTCCTGCATCAAGAAGTTCAAGAAGAACAAGGATTTCTGCTTGGCCCAGCGCAGCGCCATCACCATGGAAGTGCCCTTCATGCGCTCCTATGCCCTGGCCCTGGTGCAGGCCTGCCACAAGCGCGGCGCCCCCGCCATGGGCGGCATGAGCGCCCTCATCCCCATCAAGAACGACCCGGTGGCCAACGAGAAGGCCCTGGCCGGCATCCGCCACGACAAGACCCGTGACGCCAACGACGGCTTCGACGGCGGCTGGGTGGCCCACCCGGGCCTGGTGGCCATCGCCCACGAGGAATTCGTCAAGGTGCTGGGCGACCGTCCTAACCAGTGGGAAAAGCAGGTTTCCGGCAACTTCGGCCCGGCTGACTGGCTCAATTTCCAGCCCGAGCAACCCATCACCGAAGCCGGTCTGCGCAACAACATCAATGTCGGCATCCACTACCTGGGTTCCTGGCTGGCCGGCAACGGCTGCGTGCCCATCCACAACCTGATGGAAGATGCGGCCACCGCCGAAATCTCCCGCTCACAGGTGTGGCAGTGGGTCGTGTCCCCCAAGGGCATCCTGGACGATGGCCGCAAGGTCACCGAAGACATGGTCCGCCCCATGATCGCCGAAGAGCTGGCCAAGGTGAAGGCCACCGTCAGCGCCCAAGGCGAAGACACCGCCTCCTACGACCAGGCCGCGGTCATCTTCGACAAGATGTCCCTGACCCCGGACTACCCGGAGTTCCTGACCCTGCCGCTGTACGAAGCGATGGCGTAAGGTAGGCTTGAGGCCGGCTCAGACCGGCCCCGCGAAAAACGGCGCCCCGGAAAACCGGGGCGCCGTTTTTCATTGGCTGCGTGCGCCTCTACGTCTCCCGCACGAACCGGCTCGGCGGCACGCCCAGGGCGCGCTTGAACATGGCAGCGAAGGCGGCGGGGTTGGCGTAGCCCACTTCCGCAGCCACTTCCCCCAGGGGACGGCCGCGACCGATTTCGGCCACGGCCCGGGCCAGGCGCAACTGCTGGCGCCAAGCGGCGAAGCTGGTGTGCATTTCCTCCTGAAACAGGCGGGCCAGGGTACGTTCGCTGGCCCCTACTTCCCGGGACCAGTCCTTGAGAGTCTTCTCTGCCGCCGGGTTTTCCATGAGCGCTGCACAGAGAGTTTGCAGGCGCCGGTCCTGGGGCAGGGGCAGGCCCAGGGACAGGGGCGGCGCCCGGTGCATTTCTTCCAGGGCCAGTTCGGTCATGAGGTGATAGCGACGATCCCGCCCGGGTTCCATCAGGGATTGGAAGAGGCTGCGCAGCAGGGGCGACACTTCCAGCACGGCGCAGGCGTCCAGGGACAGGGGCGCTACTTCCGGCGCGATGTAAAGGGTGCACAGCTCCACCCGGCCCAGCATGTCCACCGTATGGTCGATGAGGGGCGGAATCCACACGGCGCGAAAGGCCGGCACCACCCAGGCCATGCCGGCGGCACTCACCCGCATGCTGCCCCGGGTGGGATAGACCATCTGGGCCCAGGGATGATGATGCAGGGCCACCCGGGCATCCGGCGGCGGCGAACGCAGATTCACGCCTATGGGTTCCTCCCGGGAAGGGGGACGAAATGGGGAATGGGGATATTCGACTCGCCGCCCCGGTTCTTCAGGATTGGAATAGAGGTACATGGCATCAGCCCTGGCACAAACACAAGCATTATTGTCTGATTGTCGCATTTGCGCCAAACACGACCGCCTTTAACATGTGCTCAAGGCTGGAGAACCGGCCACGACAGAGAACGATGCTATCGAATCCGCTGTACAGAATGAAAGCCAAGCCGGTTTTCCCTCACCCCCAACCCCTCTCTCGGCGGGAGAGGGGTGCGCAGTGAGAGCTTGTGAAATATTTGAAAACGCACTGAACCGCAGAGGCGCCGAGGCGCAGAGGAAAACCAAGCCTGATCCCGCTCTGGATTTATGCCGGCTTTGAAGTCAGCACTCTCTCAAGCCCTTGAATTCTCTGTGCCTCTGCGCCTCAGCGGTTCAATAACGCCTTTTTGGGACTAAATTTGACCCTTTGAGCCTCGGGCTGTTTTCTTTGGGCCACCGGGCTATTTCGGCGGGTTTTGAATATTTCACAGGCTCTGAGAGGGTGTAGACAAATAAATTCCCCTGTATGATATAGTCACTTGTCATTATCCGGCGCGGAGTAACGGCCAATGGAAAATCAGGCAGGGGAAAA
>JAYTVW010000074.1:0-6279 GCA_043743785.1 Rhodocyclales bacterium
CCTTTTTCCCCTGCCTGATTTTCCATTGGCCGTTACTCCGCGCCGGATAATGACAAGTGACTATATCATACAGGGGAATTTATTTGTCTACACCCTCTAAGCTGTCGTGGAACAACCGTAGAACTTCGATAGCCTCGGCGGCAAGGCTGGCCAGATGGCGTCCCAGCGCCGAGGCGGATTCAAAGGCCTGAAATCTTCCCGCATCCATGTCCGCGATGCCGCTCTGCACGGCTTCCCGCAGGGCCTCGAGACGGGCCTGGTCTTCGGACTCCCGGCGTTCAACGAGCCGCAGGCCTTCGCGGAGCACTTCACTGGCGTTTTGGTAGCGACCGGACGCCACCATTTGTTCGACAAAACCAGCCTGATGGGCGGTCAGCACCACATTGCGTGTCGGCATGGCGCCACTCCTTTTTTCAAGAATTGGCAGATTATGCCATGCCTGCGACGAGTGCATGCCTTGCCGCAGGGTAATCGCACGAACGCAAGAAACTATGGGGGTAAAACGCGCCGCGCGGCATGCAAGGGGAGAACGCTCCTCTCTGGCCCTTCCTTCGCGGCCCTTTGCGCCTCTGCGCCTTTGCGGTGGGGTTTTGTCATTCATGCGTACGCCGTACCCCCCATCCCTTGATCTAAATCATCCCCCGCTTCACCCGTCCTGCGTAAATTCCCGGGTTTCGCCCGCCGCCCGTTCCGCAGCGGGGAAACATGCCTCGAACAAGGAGACCCCCGTGACCCAGATGCGCATCCAGCTTGAAGAATCCGACATCCCGACCCACTGGTACAACATCGTTGCCGACATGCCCAATCCGCCGGCACCGCCCCTGGGGCCGGATGGCAAGCCGGCCTCGCCGGAGAGCATGCTGGCCATTTTCCCGCCCAGCATCCTGGAGCAGGAAATGTCGGCCCAGCGCTGGATTCCGATCCCTGAGCCGGTGCGGGAAATCTACAAGCTGTGGCGCCCCAGCCCCCTCTGTCGGGCGCTCCGCCTGGAGCAGGCCCTGGGCACGCCGGCCAAGATCTATTACAAGTACGAAGGCGTCTCGCCCGCCGGCTCCCACAAGCCCAACTCCGCCGTGCCCCAGGCCTGGTACAACGCCCAGGCCGGCGTCAAACGCCTGACCACGGAGACGGGGGCGGGCCAGTGGGGTTCCTCGCTCGCCTTTGCCGGCCAGATGTTCGGCATCGAGGTCATCATCTACATGGTGAAGGTGAGCTACGACCAGAAGCCCTTCCGCCGGTCCATGATGCAGACCTGGGGCGGCAAGGTGTTTGCCAGCCCCTCGCCCTACACCCAGACCGGCCGGGACGCCCTGGCGAAGGATCCGAACACCCCCGGCTCCCTGGGCCTGGCGATTTCGGAAGCGGTGGAGGAAGCCGCCAGCCGGGCCGACACGAATTACGCCCTGGGTTCCGTGCTCAACCACGTCATCCTGCACCAGACCATCATCGGCCTGGAGGCGAAGAAGCAGTTCGCCAAGGTGGGGGACTACCCGGACATGATCTTCGCGCCTTGCGGTGGCGGTTCCAACTTCGGCGGCGTGGCCTTCCCCTTCCTGGCCGACCAGGCGGCGGCCTCGGCGCCCAAGAAAACCCGCTTTATCGCCGTGGAGCCGGATTCCTGCCCGTCCCTGACCCGGGGCCATTACGCCTATGACTACGGCGATTCCTCCGGCTTCACGCCCCTGATGCTCATGTACACCCTCGGCCACGACTTCGTGCCGCCGGGCATCCACGCTGGCGGCCTGCGCTACCACGGTGCCTCGGCCCTGGTGTCCCAGCTCTACAAGGAGAAGTTGATCGAGGCGGTGGCGGTGCCCCAGATCGGCACCTTCGAGGCCGGCGTGACCTTCGCCCGGGCCGAGGGGATCATCCCGGCGCCGGAATCCAGCCACGCCATCAAGGCCTGCATCGACGAGGCCCTGCGCTGCAAGGAAACGGGCGAAGCCAAGACCCTGTTCTTCAACCTCTCCGGCCACGGCCACTTCGACATGGCCAGCTACGACAAGTATTTCGCCGGCCAGCTGGAAAACTACGCCTACCCGGAAGCCGCCATCGAAGCTGCCCTGCACCGGCTGCCGAAGGTGGGCTGAAGACTGCAACAAGGGCAAAATCCACCGCAAAGACGCGGAGGACGTGAAGTTTCGCAAGGCTGACGAAGATCAGAAAGTCAGTGCTGCCTTTGGCAGGGCCAAGCGACTGAATACTGGCGTGGAATTCCACTTTCCGCCTGTCTTCTTTGCGTTCCTTTGCGTCTTTGCGCCTTTGCGGTGCGGTTTTGACTTTCGCGCAAGGCTACTACCCGCTTCACACTGCAGCGCAATCGGGTAAGATTCTGCCCCATGCCCATGCTGCGTCTCCTGTTCGTCATTCTCGTCATCGTGAACCTGGTCCTGTTTTCCCTGGGACAGGGTTTCCTTGGCTATGGTCAGGAGGGGGAGGGGGACCGACTCTCGAAGCAACTGGCGCCTGAAAAACTGCGTCTGGTGCGGGATGAGAAGCCCGCGCCTGCGGCCGTCGCGGCGCCCGCCACCGCGCCGGATTCGACGCCTGCCCCTGCGGTAGCACCCCCCGCTGCAGCGGCCCCCCCGGTTGCGGCAGCTCCGGCCGCACCTGCGGCCGCCCCCGCCAAGCCCGCGCCTGAAGCCGTCGCCAAGGTCGAACCCAAGGTCGAAGCCAAGCCCAAAACGCCGCCCGCCCCGGTGTGTCGCACCGTGCCGACCCTGACGGCGGACCAGGCGGCCAAGGCCCTGGGGCTGTTGAAGAACGTGGCGGGCGTGAAGTCGGTGGTCAGGGAACTGGCACCGACCAACCCTTCCGCCTACTGGGTGCATCTGCCGCCCGAGGTGGACCGCCTTGCGGCGGAGACCAAGGTGCTCGATCTGAAGGAAAAGGGCGTGCAGGATTTCTTCATCGTGCAGGAGGAAGGCCCGAATCGCTACGCCATTTCCCTGGGGCTGTATCGTCAGGAGAAGGGCGCCAACGAGTACCTGGCGCGCCTGAAGAAGCTGGGGGTGGCCCAGGCCCGCATAACTCCCCGGGGTGGCGACGCCCGGCGGGATCTGACGCTGAACGGCCCTGCCGACGCCGTGGATGCTGCCCTGGCCAAGCTGAACACCAATCTGGGCGAACTGCGCGTGAACGCCTGCGGACGCTGAGCAGCCTTTCCAAACACCGACTCGCGGAGCAAATCCGTGGGTCGGAATTTATTCTGCCTGACAGATTCGACGTGCTGTGTCGGGATAAACCCCGACCTACAAAACCCTCGGCGCCTCGACATTTCAATATCTCTCCATGACCTACATCATCGGCCTCACCGGCGGTATCGGCAGCGGCAAGAGCGCGGCGGCGCATCTCTTCGCCGATCTGGGGGCCACGCTGGTGGATACGGACATCATTGCCCATGAATTGACCGGCCCCGGGGGGGCCGCCATGCCGGCCCTCCGACTGGCCTTTGGCGAGAGCGTCGCGGCGGCGGATGGGCGCCTGGATAGGGCCGCCATGCGCGCCCGGGTGTTCTCCGACCCGGCGGCGAAGGCGCAACTGGAAGCCATCCTTCATCCCCGCATCCGCAGCCTGAGCGCCGAACGTTGCGCCGCCGCCTCCGGCCCCTATGCGGTGCTGGTGGTGCCCCTGCTGGTGGAATCCGCGGACTACGCCAAACGGGTCCAGCGCATCGCCGTGGTGGACTGCACGGAAGAAACCCAGGTCCGCCGCGTCATGGCCCGGAGCGGCCTCTCCGCCGACGAGGTGGCCCGCATCATGGCCGCCCAGGCGTCGCGCCAGGCGCGCCTGGCGGTGGCAGACGATGTCATCGACAATGACGGCCCCCTGGCGTCCCTGGCGCCCCAGGTGGCAGCGCTGCACCGGCACTACCTGGCGCTGGCAGGCGCCATATGAAGCAGGAAGTCCTGATTGAAACGCCGAGGCGCCGAGACGCCGAGGAAATACAGGGTCTTCGGCATTGGCGTCCCATGCCTGCGAATCCGATCCTCATGGCGGGTTTTCTCTGCGCCTCGGCGCCTCGGCGTTTCAAAATAGAGGAATGATCAACACCGTAAAGTCAATCGCCGCCCCCAAGCCAATGCTGGCCCGGCTGGCCAAGCTGGGCTTGTCCACCCTCGGCGACCTGGTGCTGCACCTGCCCCTGCGCTACGAGGACGAAACCCGGCTCACGCCCTTGCGGGACGTGCGGGTGGGCGTACCGGCCCAGATCGAAGCCACGGTGGCCTTGTGCGAAGTGCCCCTCCAGGGGCGCCGGCAACTGGTGTGCCGGGTGGTGGACGATGCCGGCGAGGAACTCTGGCTGCGCTTCCTCAACTTCTATCCCAGCCAGCAGAAACAAATGCAGCCGGGGGCGCGGCTGCGTCTCTTCGGTGAGATCAAGCCGGGGTTTTTTGGCGCCGAGATGGTGCACCCGCGCTTTCGCCAGGTGGGGGAAGGTAAGGAGTTGCCGGACGCCCTCACCCCCGTCTATCCGACCACGGCCGGCGTCTCCCAGAACGCCTTGCGCAAGTTGATCGACGGCGCCCTGCGGTTGGTGGACCTGGCCGACACCTTGCCGCCGGCCCTGGTGCATCGCCTTGCCCTGCCGTCCTTCGCCGACAGTGTGAAGACCCTGCACCACCCGCCGCCGGAACTCAGTGCCGCCGCGCTTGAAGACGGCAATCTGCCGGCCTGGCGGCGCTTGAAATTCGACGAGTTGCTGGCCCAGCAATTGCAATTGCGCCTGGCCTACGCCGCCCGCCGGGCCAAGGGGGCGCCGCGCCTGACGCCCATGGAGAGCCTCACCGGCGCCCTGCTGGCTGCCTTGCCCTTCAAACTGACCGGTGCCCAGGAGCGGGCCTGGGGCGAGATCGCTACGGACCTGGCGGCGCCCCATCCCATGCAGCGCCTTTTGCAGGGCGACGTGGGCAGCGGCAAGACCATCGTGGCGGCCCTGGCCATGCTGCGGGCGGCGGAGAACGGCTGGCAATCGGCCCTCATGGCCCCCACGGAAATCCTCGCCGAACAGCACTATCGCAAGCTCGCCGCCTGGCTGGCACCCCTCAACATCCCGGTGGCCTGGCTCTCCGGCAGCCAGAAAAAGAAGGAGCGGCTGGCGGCCCTGGCCCAGGTGGCCTCCGGCGAGACGCCCCTGGTGGTGGGCACCCATGCCCTCATCGAGGACGGGGTGGAATTTGCCCGCCTGGGCCTGGCCATCGTGGACGAACAGCACCGCTTCGGCGTGCGCCAGCGCCTGGCCTTGCGCAAGAAAGGCGGTGCCATGGCGGCCGAAGGCGGGGAGGAGCAGGCCGCCCCCCACCAGCTCATGATGTCCGCCACCCCCATTCCGCGCACCCTGGCCATGAGCTACTACGCGGACCTGGACGTGTCGGTGCTGGACGAGCTGCCGCCGGGCAGAACGCCGGTGCTGACCAAGCTGGTGTCGGACGCCCGCCGGGACGAGGTGGTGCTGCGGGTCAAGGATGCCTGTGCCGAGGGCCGCCAGGCCTATTGGGTGTGTCCGTTGATCGAGGAATCCGAGGCCCTGGAACTGCAGACCGCCATCGACACCCATGGGCGCCTGTCCGCCGAACTGACCGGCCTTTCCGTGGGCATGGTGCATGGCCGGCTGAAACCGGCGGAAAAGGCCGCCGTGATGGCGGCCTTCGTCAGTGGCGAAGTGGACCTGCTGGTGGCCACCACGGTCATCGAGGTTGGGGTGGACGTGCCCAACGCCTCCCTCATGGTTATCGAGCACGCGGAGCGCTTCGGCCTGTCCCAGCTACACCAGTTGCGGGGCCGGGTGGGGCGCGGCACGGCCCAATCCGCCTGCATCCTGCTGTATGCCGGCCCCCTGGGCCAGATCGCCCGGCAGCGCCTGAAGATCATGTTCGAGACCAACGACGGTTTCGAGGTGTCGCGCCGCGACCTGGAATTGCGGGGCCCCGGCGAATTCATCGGCGCCCGCCAGAGCGGCGTGCCTTTGCTGCGCTTCGCCAGCCTGGAAGATGACGCCGACCTGCTGGACCTGGCCCGCAAGTCCGCCGAATGGCTGCAGAAGGAGCACCCGGAAGTCGTCGAAGCCCACCTGGAACGCTGGCTCGGCTCGAAACGGGAGCTATTGAAGGCGTAGGGCGCAATAAGCGCAGCGCATTGCGCCGAATTCGGGCAATCCGAACATGGCACGCTGCGCTTATTAACCTAAAAAACTCTGTTTGAAACGCCGAGACGCCGAGACGCAGAGGAAAAACAAGAACTTGGCAACGTAACGCGCTTCACCCATTTGGTGAAGGCCAA
>JAYTVW010000075.1:0-26089 GCA_043743785.1 Rhodocyclales bacterium
TTTTGTCGGATGCTGTTTAAACGGCCTCACACGTAGCCTAGCAGCCGATTCTAGCCCTTGCAAGGGTGGCGGCGTATCAGGATGTTATCGGTGCAAGAAAACGCGAACTAAGAGCCATACAACCATGACACCTAACGCGAAGATTGCCAACAAAGTACCGCATCCCATGCGTGGGTCCGGTATGGGTTCGGGGTCGCTGGTCGGGTGTGCTCTCTCGAACTTCCGTCGCAAAGCATCGGCGTGTTGTGCCTTGATTCGTTCGGGTGTGCTGAATTTGTTTTTCGTAAGAATTGCTGCGAATTCTGAGTTTTCCGGGTCGAAGGGTTCCCCCGGCAATCTGTCTGCCATTTTTTGTCCTTTGGTGGTGGGGTATGCATCATGACATATGCGCGGCAAAGCAACATGGAGAAGGCACGCAAGGCGTTACGTCCGTCCCTGCCTCCGGTGCCTATCGATTACCAGCCGCTCATGGTTTTGCGCGGCATCGGTTTGGACTCCAGCGCGTCGGAATGCGGCTTTTGCAGGCATTTGCATGTCTCCTCCTTGCGGCCCTTGGGCTGTTGCTGCCCGTCATCCTTGAGTTTTTCAGAGGGTATCTGCTCCGCGTCGTCCAGGGCTGAATTTTAATCATGGCTAAAAGATACGTTCCTGACCTGCAACAGCGGCGCGAAGCCGAAGAAGCGGCACGCCTCCAGTTTGACGCCTTGGGGCGTGTCCTCGTGCCGGGTGCGCGGGTGGAAATGGGGGCCAGTCCCGCCCTAGGCGTCCTTCAGGGCGCCGGGCGGGCCGGGGCCTTGCTTTCTACCCCCACGGGTAATACGGGGGTTAAAGAAACCAACGGCGGGTCACAAGGGGGTTCTACCGAAACCGAAGAGCGGGACGATTTATCCGAAATCAGCCTTGTGCTGTCCAACGGAAAAACAAAAATTCACCTTCAGCGCACAAGGTCCGGTGATGGATCGCCAGTTATTCATGATTGGGTTAATTTCACCATCTCTGAACCCACGATTATGCGAATCAGTGGCAATCGCTGTCTTGCGGATGAAGATTTTGTAATCTGGATGGGGGCCGAACTGGGGCGGATATTCGGTTTTCGCGTAACAGGAGAACGCAAAAACGGTGCGAACTTCTACAAGCGCTCCTGGAATATTGGCGATGATTTCGGCCTTCTGTGTTTTACCGGGCGCGACGATACCATGCTGATATCCCTCAGTGGGGCAGGGTGTCAACACGCTCTGCCAGGCTGGGAAAGTCGGCTATACGATTTTCTGACCGATGTTAGGGCACATGGTGAACGGGCGGTGATTACCCGTGTAGATTTGGCGCGAGACTTCCTGAACGGCGAATACCCTATTGAATATTGGCGAGCCATGTACGATTACGGTCAATTCGTCAATCGTGAGTCCCATTTATCAAGCCGTGAAATGTGGCCTACGCGGGAGTATCGCGGTTGTTGGGAAACTGAAAAAGGATCAAAGCGGGGCCGGACAATGTACGTAGGCCGTAGAATCTCCGGCCTGTTCTTCCGGTGCTACGAAAAAGGCAAAAAAGAAGGGGCGCCTGATTCTCCATGGGTCCGTGCCGAACTTGAAATTAAATCGGTAGACAGAATCATTCCTCTGGAAGTGCTGTTAACTCCTGCTGTCTATTGGGGGCAATATCCTGTGCTCAGGCGTCTGTCTACTGTTCAGCCTGAAAGAATCGTCATACAAAAAAAGCTGGTGGAACTAACAGCCGAGCATTCAATTCGTATTATCAAAGAGCAATACGGCAAACACCTCCGCGTAATGCACAATTTGCTAGATGGTGATTCGTCTATGCTGCTCGACCAGCTCATGCATGATGATGTAGACGCTATGCCGCGTCGCTGGGCGTCGGTTGGTGCATCGGTGGATACTCAAGGTCCGTCGTGTTATGCGGACTCGTCTAATCCGCTTTTTGAACACAGATATTTAGCTGCCGAAAAATACCGCATTTCGGGAAACAGCGTTTAGCGGGAATCCAGGGGCCGGGAAAGAGAAGTACCGGCTACCCTTAAATCAGGAGATAGAAAAATGCGTTTTCAAGCAAATATCCGCATCATGGGCGCGAAGCGTTCCAAGGGTTCCATGGATAACGGCCAAGCCTATGACAGTACAAAGCTGTTCGTCGAAATGGACCTGGACGACAGCAAGGGCGATGCTAAGGGCAAATCGGCCCAAGACTACGCCTGGGGTACGTCCGAGAATTACGGCAAGATCGGCCATCTGGCCTTTCCGTTTGATGCGGTCGGCACCTTCGACCAGATCACGACCGGCAAGATGATGAAAACCGTATTGGTGGACATCAAGCCCACGGCGGCAGTCAAGCCTGCTGGCCAACAGTAATGGAACGGGGCGCGGTGATTGTGCAGGATTCGGAAAGCCGCGCTTTCCTCTGTCCGTCAGATGACGGGGATGTGGGTTATACCCCTTGGATAGATGAAGCGGGCCACTTTCAAAATCTTGCGGAAGCGGCGGAATGTGCTGAAGTGTATTGTTCTGAAGGCTACCGTGTTTTGCAATTCTGAAAACTTTCAAACTATTACGGTGTGGGGTTTCGCATGCGAAACTCTAGCCCGGAACGGTTTGTTTGAGCCGAACCCGCATGGCGAAGCCTCCATAAAGGAGTACGTCATGTCAAGTCAAGTTAAAGCCCTAGAATGCTTTTCTAAGTTTTATTTCTGCGTCAAGGAAGTAAGTACTTTCTTTGATTCTACGATTGGTTGCAATTTGAATCAGTCTCGTATTGTTGCAACACACACAACGGGCCGTATTCCTGTACGGCTTTTCCATAGTCGATTTGAGTTCGTTGCTGCTCGTGGTCTTCAGAAGTTAGCCGACTCTCTGGATGTTTCGAAGCGTTACGAAGTTATCATTAATGTCGACGGTTTTCAATGGGAGACTTTGTGCATGAAGCCTGTCCCGTTGTGTGTGTACACTGATACGTGGGTGGTTCCGCTTGTAGCGGTCGAATTTATCAAAGGCTGCCCGGTTTTCCAGGTATCAGAACAGCTTGTTAAAAGTTATCAAGTCGATTAACGTCGGCTTCCCGTCCCGTTTAATTTAGTGAGGTGTCGTCATGCGGTGTGAGGTGATAGCGTTCAAGAATGCGAAGGCGTTAAAAATCGCCGTGGTGAAAACCGTAGAAGAAAATCCCCAGGTGGGCGAAATTCCGGTAAGCCCTACGGCTGGTTTTAAAATCGGTGATTTCGGCAATTTGAAATGCTACGTGAAAAGCCGGGATGGTCGTATGGGTGCGGTGTTGCGCCTGGAAGCTGAAAGGAAATAGCGTGTTATTTTTGATCTTGTCGTTTATGTGGTTTTTCGTGGTCGGCTGTATTGCCGCTCAAACAAAAGCACGTTATGACTATTTCAAAAAATGCGCAAAGGTGCAATGGTAATGGATCACCTAAAGGAAGCGCTTTTTATCGTTGTCCAGGCTGCGGCGGGTCTGTTCAGTCAATGCGATTTCGTGGCCTATGATTTCGAAGCGGCCGTAAGGAATGCTTACGCGCAAGGGGCTTCCGTGTCATCTGTTCAACATTACGTAAAAGAAGGCGAGAGGCTTTCGCGCGGAATGGATTGTTTTTGGCCTGCAACGCATTGGGCAAAAGGCAATGAGTCAGCTATTGAGGTTGGCGCGGGGCCGGGATTTGAGGGCATAAAATGAAAAAGCTTATTGTGGTTTTGTGTTTTCTCTTTTCTGTTCCGGCCTGGGCGGGTTATTATGCGGTAATTACAAGTAGCAATAGTTCTCAATATGCTGCGGTTGGCGTTACGTCAACCTGTTATTTAACTCCATCGATGGCTATTAATTGGTTTGGTGTTCGTCAAGGGCAGGTGTTAACAGTTACTGCGATGGCGTCCGATGCGTCTACATTTTCGGCGTCATTTTCTAATGGTTCTTATATCCTGAGTGGGACGGTTGGCATTTGTTCTGCGTCTCCTGCTGTGGGTGGCTTGCCGCAATTTTTGGGTGGTTTATCAGACCCGGCTATTTCTGGCAATTCCGTGTTATCCGGTTCCTCCGGCTCCTCTGGTTCGTCGTCAAGCTCAGCCGATACCCAAGCCTTAACGGCTGCTGTAACGTCTGTTTCTACAGGTGTTCAAGCGTTGGTCACTAAATCTCAGGCATTAAATGGTAGCGTCGCTGTAATGGCGGATGGTGTCGGTAATTTGGCGACAGCGGTCAATAATGTTGCAACGGCAACAAGTCCGGTTGACATGCCAGATTTAAACGCCAGTGTTAACCGTGTATCGCCTCAAGAAATCGTTGTTTACGCGGGGGCGTTTCTGGCTTTCGCCATGGGTTTCATTGCGAAGTTCTGAAAGGCAATAAATGTTTACCACGCATCTTACGATGGCGCAGTCCATAACCCTGTTGGTGTTTGCATGGTTGGCGGGCGTGTTGATTGGTGGGGCGTGGCGTACCATTAGAATGTGGTTCGTTGGTTGGGTTTCCTAAGTTTCGCATGCGAAACTAGATATAGAATTTTGGGGTAATCCCGAATCCTTGCCGGGGGTTTCCGGTACATTTCCTAAAGGGGAAAATCATGTTTGCTCAAATGCGCAAGATCGCCGTCAAGTACGGTTCCAAGGTGCTGGTCGCTGGTGCTGCTGCTGCTTCTTCCGTGTCCGCCTTCGCCACCGGCGCGGTGGATTACTCCACCCTGGCTACGGGTGTTTCCGCCGAAGTCACCAGCGGCATCACGGCTGCGCTTCCGGTCGGTGCCGTGGTCCTGGGTGCCGTTATCGGCTTCCACGTGTTCAAGCGCTTCGTCAAGGGCTAAACCGGCCTTTGTCTTTTGGGGTCGGTCGGTTTCGGCCGGCCCTTTTTTTTTATCTTGCGGGTGTTTCCAAATGAAAAAGCGTTTGACGGCCTTATTTGTAAGCGTCTGCTTTACAGTGTTTTCTGTGTTGTTGCCATATCGTGTTGCAATGGCGGCGGGAACGTTCGAAACATTGTTAACGATGGAAGTTAGGGGCGGCTTGGCTGCTACTGCGGTCGCTGTTACCCGTGGCAATCCGCTTGTCAATGCCGTGTTGACCGTTGGTGGTGCCGCTATTATTGGTTTTGCGGGGGATTATCTGGCATCTAAAATCGAGATTCATCCGAAGGATGTTGTTCCGCCTTATTATCCTGGTCCTAGTTCTACGCCTCCTGCTACTGTTGCGGTTCCATCTGGCGTGACTGTTACGGGTGTTTGCACGGGTTCGTATGGTTCACCGGCTGCTGCTCTTGCCTGTGCTCAGGCGCAGTTCCCAAATAATCAAACAGGATGTATAGCGGCGTCCGGTTTGACTGCGGGTGCGTCGGCTTATGGTTGTGCTGGTTGGCTAAATATATTGCCTGCTCCGTGTCCGTCTGGTTATTCGGCGTCCGGGTCGTCGTGCAATTTGTCGGATGCATCTAAAGTCCCGTATTCTGTGGATTGGTCGAAATATCCGGTTATACAAACTGCTGCGGATGGTCAATCATTTGTTGCCGATGCTAAGGCGCCTGTGCCTGTCCCTGCTGCGGTTACACCTAAATTATCTGCGCCGTTGGTTTTAAGTGGACATGACGATCAAAATAACCCTATGCAAATAACGGTAACGCCTAATACTGGCGGGGGGTTCACGGTCAAGACGAATACACAATTGACGGATTCAAATGGTTCTACGTTCACTAAGCAAGATTGGGCAAAAGTGGGTCCGGACGGCAAAATACAAGACTATGGGTCTGTGACTCAAACAGGGTCTATTGCGTCTCCGGGTGTTCAGAATAATACGACGATAAATAATAGTGGTGCGGCGGTGGTATTTCCGACCGATTACGCTCGTCAGTCTGATATTACGGCGAACACGGCAGAACAGGCAAAATTAACGGCGGATAGTGCGGCGGCGGTAGCAGAACAGTCCGCGCAAGATGCTAAATGGGCTGCGTTGGTAAGTACGGCAAAAAGTCAGCAGTTAGATTCAGAAGCAAAAGTAAGCGCTGCGGCGGTGGCCGTTGGTTTGCCTGGGGGGTTTGGTGGCTTCAATGGGTTGAATCCTCCAACGGCCAATAGTTATAACGTCATGGATCTAATCGGCTTTTATTCAAAATTGCCTAGTGGTGGTGGCTGTGAAACGTGGCAAGGGACTATTTTTAATAGGTCGTTTACGCTTGATCCTTGTCCAGTGGTCAATAAGGTAAAACCCTATTTAGATTGGGCAGTGGCTACACTCGGAATTTTGGCGGGTTTGAGTGAGTTATTAAAGCGTGAAGAGGGATAAACCGACGCGCCGCCGGTCGGGGAGGGTGCCATTTCTCGGCTAAAGTGGTGGGGGCATCGACCGGCGGCGCGTCGCTAGAAACTTTGGAGATTAGAAAATGCTTGCAATTGTAAAAATGATCGGGACCGCGGTTAGCATGTTGCTATCGCTGTTCGGCGCTGTTCAAGCGATAGGGGCGGCGTGGTGGTCACTGAAAGTTGGTCGCGCTTTGGCGGTTACGGCTACGTACACGCTTATTTGGGCGACGATTGTCGGCTTGGTGGGGGGTTTGCTCACGTTGATGCCTGAGCATGGATTTGGCGCCTTTGCGCGTGACTTCATGCCATCACCCTGGGCAATTGGTGTAGCGGGTGCGGCGGTGTGGGGGACGAAGGCTAGCAAGTACGCGCTCGGCTTCTGGTTGCGTCATCTTAAATCCATGGCGATGTAATTATGTCAACTGACCTGTTATATGGACAGCCCGGTACGGGGAAGTCTACCTTGGCAACGGGCATGGCCTTGGACTATCTCCGGGCCGGTCGGCGCGTCGTCGCTAATTTCCCCATAGATGCTGCTCCGGCTTCTATGCGTCCAGGGGGGCCTTTGGCGAATGCGGTGGTGGAAGTCCTCCCTAGTCGTCCAAGTTTTCAACACATCAAAGCGTTGGGTGTTGGTTGGTGCAAGGATGAATGGAAAGGCCGGGAAGAGTTTGCCGGGTTGCTGCTGATAGATGAAGCGGGGCCGTGGCTGGATTCTCGCAAGTGGCAAGATTCCGACCGGCCGAAAATTATTGATTGGTTGCTGCATTCCCGTAAGCGGGGCTGGGATATTGTGCTGATTGCGCAAAGTCCCGCCTTGGTCGATAAGCAAGTTCGGGAAGCGGTTGTGGAAGGTTATGCAAGGTGTCGTAGAACGGACAGAATGCGGCTTCCGGTGCTGAATATTAAATTGCCGCGCATGCATATAGCGGTATCCCGTTATGGCATGGGTAGTAATGATCCTGTTCTGCGGCGGTGGTTTTATCGGGGCGGATTGGAGCATAAATGCTTTCAGTCCTACGCGCTTTTCGATGTGGAAGATGAAGAAGAAAAAGGGTGGTATTCCACGCTACCGGCACGGATAACGAAATGGAAAGGTAAAACCTCCTGGGGGTCGATATTCAAAGATAAAATTGCGCAATGGCTTGAACGTCCTAGATTTATATCTAAGCCGGGGCATCCTGTTGTTGAATTGCTTAAGCGCTTGCCCCACGATCAAAGGGTTAAGCATTGGAAACGGCTAAATGATTTGGGCGTTTTTGAACTAGATAAAACGCTCCCGTTCATGCAAGCCCTAATGACTGCGCCTGGAGCGCTTCCCGTGGGGAGTTCCTGTGCGGATGGTTAGGGCGTGGTGCACGTGGCCTTGGCGGTCCCCCTCGAAGGGGGCCGTCAAGGCATTCCGCGCGTAAAAAAAGCCGGGAATTCCCGGCCTTTGTTTATTCTGCATTCCGGCATATCTGCCTGATTCGTTTCTTTGCCTGCTCGCGTTGGTCCTTGTGGATGCTCGTAAGCATCGCGAGCAGGGTCGCCAGTTCGAGCCGGTAGTCTGCGTCATCCTGCAAGCCTTCCGCGATTTGTCCGGCCATGATGAGGCGGGCGCGTTTCTCCACGATCTCGGCGTAATCGTTATTCATGGTCTGCGTTCTCCTTGTTGTTCTTTTGCTGGGCTTGCGTGTCCTTCCAAGCTTTTGCGCGAGCCATGCCGCGTTGTGCCTGGGTGAGTGCGGTGTCCACGGTGGCTTGCTGGTCGCCGTAGGCTCCTGCAATCCAACAAAACCGTGAGCATGCATGCATGGGGGTGATATCGCTATCTACGGCTGCAAATATGGCGGGCGTCAAGTCGTCCATGTTGGCGACATAGTAATCCAATCCGGCCTGTATCCAGTCCCCAAGGTGCATTCGTATACGCTCGTTTTCCTCGCTGCCGTGTGGGTGTAGTGCTGCTATCAAGTTGGCGGGGCTGGTGGTGCTATCAGCGAGTAAAGCGGTGTCCAGTTTCCATAGTGCGGCGACAAGTTGAAACGGTTTGGGCGGTTTGGGCCGTTTTGCGGCTTCTTCTGCTTCTTTGGCTTCATCGTCCAGGGCTTTTTTCCGTTGGTCTGCCAGGATGGCGGCGTTTTGTTTGCAAGTCTTCAGGATCTCGCGGGCTGCGGTTCTCGAAAGCTTGCCGTCTGTCACGGCCTGGGCGGCGCTGCTACCGTCAGCGTAAGACAGGTTGGTGATGTCTGATACGATTTTGACAAGCTCGATGTCATCCGTTGTGCCGTTCTCGATCAGGCGTTGTGCCTGCCAAGCGATGCCAGGCATGGAAAGGGCAAGGTGTTTTGATACCCAAGATTTTGACTTGTGCACGGTGTCCGCGACGGCGCTTGCGGTCTTGAGCTGGTCGAATAGGCTTCGGATAGCGGCTACCCGGTCGGCGGTGCTCAGGTCTTCCCGTTGGATGTTTTCCGCGAGCTGGGCGGCATGGGCTTCTGTGGCGGTCCACTCGTACACGTCGGCGGGAATTTCCGTAAAACCTGCCAGGATAGCGGCGCGCATGCGCCGCTCTCCGGCAACCAGGTGCAAAATCCCGTTATCGTTGCGCAGGATCAGGGGCGATAAAATTCCGCGTGCGGTGATGTCCTTCGCCAGCTCGGCGATTGAATCATCATCAAAAACGGTGCGTACCTGGGCGGATACCGTAATGTCGGCGATCTGAATAGTACATTTTGCCGGTTTCGCATGCGAAAGGGTTACGGGAAGCTCGGCGGTTGCGGTGTCGTTTTCTTGTTTCATGATTATTTTCCTTGGGTGTTGTGGAATGGGGCAGGGGGCTGCAATAGATCGTCACTCTCTGCGCTCGTCGGATACATTGCCTCGATTTTGTCGGTATTGATCCAGGCGGCGCCCTTGTTTTCTTCTAGCGTGTGACAGGTCGCAAGGTGGAAGTCTCTCCAATAGCCTTGATCCATTTCCATGTGTTCATAATCGGGATATGCCCATGCGAAAATGGTGTATCCGGGTTTTGCGTCTAGCATCCATAGATCAATACCCCATTCAAGGTCTTTGAAATAGACGTGCATTAAAATGGGGAAGCCGGTGCCGTAGTCGTAGCGGCGCATTTGCTCGGGGAGTTTCATCAATTCTGGGTTATTCGCCGGGTGCGTCATGTCCGGTTCCCATTCGTCAAAATTGAGGTTTTCCGGTTCCGCGTTGCGTCCTCGGGTGGTCATGGTTTGCGTTGTGTATTTGTCGCTATCGTTGCAGATGGAATCACATTGTTCGTGGCTACCGGATGCAATCCATAGGGGCGCGTCTATGGGTCCGCCACTTATGCACCAGTGCGTGTTTTCGGAACGAAGGTACAGCGCGTGTCTGCCTGTCATGCAAAGGTGATATTCGTTCATCTGAATAGGCTTTTGTGTAAAGTTTTCCGACATCTGGGCTAGATCGTCGCCTAGCGTCGGGCTTGATGTGGTGTTTTGCTGGTCGTCGTGTGCCATGGCCTTACCTCCTTTTAAATTTCATCCGTTCTGAGTCGTGCGCCTGGGCGTGTCCAGAGCTAGGGCATAAGGGCTTCGCGCAAGGTGGGGCCTCAAAAAAAATTGATTCGTGTTTTTTGAATCAATTTATTTTGGGGTGCCTTGCGCGAAGCTCGCCCTAGCTCAGGATTCGACTAGGCGTGCGACTCGTTTAGAACGGATGAAATTTAAAAGGACGGCGGCACGCGACGATGGAAGGCAAAACACCACATTGGCCGAAGGCCAGCTAACCGGCGAAGCCAGGTGTTCTCATGTGGCCAGGATGGCCACTTGCGAAAGGGATCGGAAGGGCTTGTCTTGCGGCTTCATCGCGAGATAAATCGGCTTGTCCGATTTACCCTGTAAGAGCCCGGTCCCGCTTGCGGGATTCGCCCAAAGTCCACGAAAGTTCCGCAAGCCGATTCTCTAGTATCTCGTTCCGGTTCTGCTCCTGGGCGAGTTGCTGCGCAAGCTGCTTGCATTCCCATTCGAGCCGATAGCGGAAAGCGTGGGCGTAAAAGTGGGCGTGAAGCTCGGCGGGGGTAAAGGGGCGTTTCCAGCCGGGAAGCAAAAGCCCTGCTGGTGTAATGCTGATTTCTCGCCAGTCTGTACCGAGGATTTCTGATAGATCGCCTGTGGTGAGTAATCGTGCAAGGTGGCAAGTAGCGGCGCTGGGGTGGCTGGTGCCACGTATCCAGGCGCGCAGGGTTGCGGGGGAGACGTCTAGCAGTGCGGCGGTGCGGTGGCCGATTTTGTCCACCATAGCGGTGATATCGGCATTGGGGAAACGAGGTTTTACGCGGGATGTTTGCATGATAAAAGCAAAGTCCACGGCGTGAACATCCTAAAAATGAAGGTCATACGGCCTAAAGTTCTAGCTAGTCCATAAGTCCTACGCCTGTTTGACATAATATACATTATGCGCAGTAGTAATTATGGCTTTCTGCCGCAGGATCTGGTTTCGGCGAACGCTATACCAGTGTCCCCGAAACCAGATGGCCCGGGCTACCACATCAAGTCGTCCGGGATCTGGAATGCGGCATAGGGGTCGTCCGGATCGACCTCGGTGCTGGTTTTGTTCACGCGAATGACGAGCGTGGGATCGCGCTCGGCGATCTTGTCGGCAATGACCCGGGGGACCAGTTCGGTGGTGCCGCCCTGGCAGACGATCACCAGGCGCCCGGCCGTCAAGTGGGCCTGGACTGCGGCCGACACATACATGCGTTCAATCTTGTTGCCGCGGGTAAAGTTGTAGGCAATGTCGCCGACGCCTCTGTTCTGGCGATTCTGCTGCACCATTTGGGCGATTTGCGCCAGGATCGCCTTCTGGGTAGCGGCCGCATCGCGCTGGGCATTGAGTTCCCGGGCACGCTCGGCATTTTTTCGCTGGGTTTCAAGGGCGGCCAGCCGCGCTTCATCGACAGTTTGCGTGCCGGTCTGGCGCTCGACCTTCTTCTGTATGCTTTTATCCTGATGGGCCTGTTTGACCTTTTTCTTGTCGATCAAGCCGGCTTTCAAAAACTGCTCCTGCAATGACGCCATGGGCTGCTCCAAATGATGGGATGCGGACACGGGTAGCGATGCCGGCCTGCGGAAAGTTGGAAGCATAACAAATTCGTCTCTGCTCATCCTGATTCCTGCCTGGTCAGCATTTCCGACCCCGGCGATAATCAGGCACGAGGAACACGAGATTGCCAAGACTAGTACTTATGTCATAGAGTGCGAGACTCTCTGGTTCCAAACTCCGCCATGAACGATTCCAAGCCTGAACTCGGGAAAAATATCAAGCTGTCAGGATTCGTCGATGGCAATCCGGTGGCCACGTTCATCATTGATGTGGAGCACCGGGTGGTGTGCTGGAACCGGGCCTGCGAGGCCCTGACCGGCATTGCCGCTGAATCGATCCTGGGCACCCGGGATCACTGGCGAGCCTTCTATCCAACGAAACGCCCGATCATGGCGGACCTGATTCTGGATGGCAGCCTGGACGACGTGCATTATTTCTACAAGGAAAAATTCCAGCCTTCCAGCCTCGTACCCGGAGCCTGGGAAGCCGAGGATTTCTTCGCGGACTGCGGCGCCGACGGCCGCTGGCTGTATTTCACCGCAGCCCGGGTGCACGACGACCAGGGCAAGCTGGTGGGTGCCATCGAGACCCTCCAGGACATCACGGATCGCCGTCGGGCGGAAACGGCCCTGCGGGAAAAGGAAGCCTTCCTGGCCCAGGTGGTCGAAAGCAATTCCGTCGCCACCATGGTGATTGATCGGGATCACCGCATCACCCACTGGAATCGAGCCTGCGCGGCCCTGACCGGCATGTCCTCCGACAATGTTTTGGTTTCCCGGGACCACTGGCGGCCCTCTTTTCCCGGTGCCCGGCCGTTTCTTGCCGACATGGTGCTGGATGGGGCCATCGAATCCGACTTTCACCGTTTCTATCGGGCCAGCCTGCGCAAGTCCGAGTTGGTGGAAGGTGCTTTCGAAGCTGAGGAATTCTGCCAGGAGCCCGGTGAAGTGGGCAAATGGCTGTTTTTCACGGCCTCCCCGCTGCGTAGCGACGCGGGGGAAGTCATTGGGGCCGTTGAAACCATCCAGGACATGACTGCGCGCCGGGAAGTGGAGGAAGCCCTGCGCTAGAGCGAAGAGCATTTCCGCCAGTTGAGCGTCACTGATGCCCTCACCCAACTCTTCAATGCGCGGCATTTCAACGCCACCCTGGATCAGGAAATGGAACGGGCCGGCCGTTACCGCCGTCCCCTGGCCCTGCTCATCGTGGATGTGGATGACTTCAAGGCCATCAACGACCGCCATGGCCACGCGGAGGGCGACCGGGTTCTGCAAATCCTGGCGGACATCATCCAGTCCTGCCTGCGTAACACCGATACGGCTTACCGCTACGGTGGCGAGGAATTCGCCGTGCTCATGCCGGAAGTGGGCGCAGACGCGGGCAGCATACTCGCCGAACGCCTGCGTCTGCGCTTCGCCGAGACGCCCCTTGAGCTGAGCGAAGGCGTGGTACTGCATTCCAGCGTGAGTGTCGGCGTTACCGAGTTCATCCCCGGGGACAACGCCAAAAGCCTGTTCTGCCGGGCCGACGATGGCATGTACCAAGCCAAGCGCCACGGCAAGAACCGGGTGGTGGTGGTGGAACCTCCGTCCGGCCCCTGATCACCTCGAGTTTTTTCCTGATCAAACGCCCCGGCGAAGAAGTTGATGTAATTTGTCATGCCACATCAACTTCCCGCCATAAGCGCTTGTTTAAAATATCGACAACCTATTCGCACATGGCTAAAAGCGCGTGACGGGCGGCGTAGCGATACATGTCGAGGGAACTAGCGAGGCCCAGTTTCTGGCGGATGGTAGTCTGGTGGTTAGAGACGGTCTTGGTGCTGACAAATAGCCGCGCGGCAATGTCTTCCACCGATTGTCCGGAGGCCAGTTGGCGAAATATGTCGAATTCCCGGGGGGACAGCGCTGCGTGAGGTGCGGTGTTGCCACGGGCCAGGGCTGCGGCCGCATCTTCTGAGAGATAACGGCCACCCAGGGCCACTTCCCGCACCCCGTCGATGAGGGTTTCCGGTGCGCTGGACTTGGTCAAATAGCCGTCGGCACCGGCCTGCAGGGTCTGGCTGACCATGGTCGGCGTGTCATACATGCTGAACACCAGCACTTTCAGGCCCCCGTCCCGCGCCTTCAGGCGCCGCAGGGTTTCCAGCCCACCCCGGCCGGGCATGGACAGGTCCAGCACCAGCACGTCGGCCAGATGATCGGCGAACCAGGCATAGACGCTGTCCGAATCGCCGAATTCCGCCACCACTTCCACGCCGGGCTCCAGTTCCAACAAGCGCCGGTAGCCGGTGCGCACCACCGCATGGTCGTCCGCCAAAACCACTTTCAGGGTCTTCATTCCTTGTCTCTTTCCGGCCAGGGGAAGCGGGCCGCGATGCGTAGCCCCCCTGCCCCGTCCATTTCAATATCGCCACCATGGGCCCAAACCCGCTCCCGCATGCCGGCCAGGCCATTGCCCCGGCGCAGGGCTTGATCCAGGCCATCCAGACCCACGCCGTCGTCCCGTACCTGCCAGGCAAGGTGCTGGCCCGCCCGGACAGACAGGCTTACTTCCACTCGGCAAGGTCCGGCATGGCGGGCCACGTTGCTCAGGGCTTCCTGGCTCAGGCGGTAGATGGCCAGGGCCAGGTTGCGGGGAATGGGATTGGCGTCCACATCCAGCCGACAGTCGTAGCGTATGCCAAGGTCAGGCAGTTTCTGCCAGTCCCGCACCAGTTCGGCCACCAAAGCGCCCAGGTCCAGGCTTTCGCCGGCACCGCTGTCCGGGCGCAATTGCCGCAACACACCACGCATGTGCTGGTGCAGGCCGGCGCAGCGCCGCCCCAGGTCTTCCGCCACGGCCTTCTGTTCCGGCTCCGCCAGCTTGCGCGCCAGCCAGGCAGCGTCGGCACGCATGGCTGTGACGGACTGGGCGAATTCGTCATGCAGTTCCCGCGCCAACCGCGCCCTTTCGTCTTCCTGCAGGTTCAGCACCCTGAGGGACAACTGCCGCCTTTGTTCATGACTGGTTTGCAGGGCCAGGGCCAACTTGTTCAGGGCGGCACCAATGCTTTCCAGTTCCTGCACCGGCATGGCCGGCAGGCGCCGAGCATAGTCCTGACGCTCCCAGGCTGCGACAGCCGCCAGAATGCTGCGAATTGGAGCAAAGGCATGGCGTAGCGCCCAATACAGGCCCATCAGAAGTGTCACGCTATAGAACAGCAACACCAGGGTCATGCCCAGAATGTTGCCGCTTGCCTCCTGCCGCTCGCTGGCCGGATTGCCGATAAGCGTGAGGCGGAAGTCCTGTCCATCCGGTCGGGACAGCCTCCAGGTGCGGGGAACCGCATCGCTGGCGGGCAGCAGGGCGGTAAACAGCCGTCCACCAAGGACGCCCTCCTCCAGCGGCTTTGGCTGGATGAGTACGCGGCCCTGGGCGTCCTCTAGTCTGAAGCGAAAATGCCGCAGTTCTTCCCCCAGGCCCAGGGCTTTGATGGAAAGTATTTCCTTTTCAACATCTTCCGAGGTCGCGGACTGCAGCGCTGAGAGATGACCCATGAGCAGAGCGACGCCCGCCGCCCCGGCGCCCTCCCGGCGCACGTCAAACTGGGCGCGCCAGGATGCCAGCAACAGGGCCGCCAGCAGACAGGCCAGGGATATCCAGGCTGCCCGGCGCATGAGAACCTGGGTCAGTTCCATGGGGCGGTGATGTGGGTCGAGGTCATGCCAGGCTTTCGCAATTTCGGTGCCAGCGTGAGGAAGCCTGTACCAGCTTGGCACAAAAATGCGGTCGGGAAAATTTCCCATGGACACCAGCCCGGCCATGGCTAGACTGGCGCCAAATCAATAACGAAGTTAGACGAGACAATGCATTCCTACCCGGCACTATTTAACCGCCCCGCTGCTCTTGCCTTGGCGGTGGCCGGCGCCATCGCCGGCTTGAACGTGGCCCACGGCGCCAACCCGACGGAAGCCATGGAGATACCGACGGTGGAAGTGGTGGGTACGACCCCCCTGCCCGGCCTGGGCACAGCCATCCGCGACGTCGCAGCCAACGTGCAGATATTCACGAGCAAGGACATGGGCCAGCAGCGCCAGGCCAACCTGACCGAGTACCTTGAACAGAATCCCTCCAGTGTCAGCATCAACTCGGCCCAGGGCAATGCCTTCCAGGCGGATGTGAATTTTCGCGGCTTCACCGCCTCGCCGGTACTGGGCACGCCCCAGGGATTGTCCGTATTTCAGGACGGGGTACGCATCAATGAACCCTTCGGCGACATCATCAACTGGGACTTCCTGCCTCAGTCGGCCATTTCCAGCATTCAGCTTATCCCGGGTTCCAATCCGGCCTTCGGCCTGAACACCCTGGGGGGCGCCCTGGCGGTGTACACGAAGAGCGGCAGCGAATATCCAGGGGGCAGCATGGAAGCCTCCGCCGGCTTCTTCGGACGCAAGAACGCCAGCTTCGAACAGGGCGGCAAGAAGGAGGAACTGGATTATTTCGTCACCGCCAATGTCACGGATGACAAAGGCTGGGCGGAGCACAACGCCAGCAAGGTTCGGCAATTCTTCGGCAAGCTGGGCTGGCAGGATGCCAGGACCGACCTGGATGTATCCCTGACTGTTGCCGACAACACCCTGCAGGGCACCCAGACCCTGCCTCTGTCCTTCATGGACAACATTCGCCAGGCTTATACCTGGCCTGACCAGAACCATAACCAGTTGAACTTCCTGACCGTCAAGGGCAGCCGCTTCCTGTCCGACGACGTCATCCTCGGCGGCAACGCCTACTACCGGAAATACCGGAACAACAATTTCAGTAGCAATGTGAACGGCAATTTCGGCCAGATCGATGCGCTCACCCTGCTTCCCGATATCCGGCAGGCCACCAATGACCGCTCCCTGATCGACCAGGACAGCTATGGTTTCGGCCTTCAGCTGACGCTCATGGGCAAGCTGGCCGGCCTGGAAAATCAGTTTTCCCTCGGCGTCACCGGCGATTTCGGCAAAGCCCGTTATACCCAGGATAGCCAGAGCGCCGTATTCACCGCCGATCGGGGTACGGTCGGCACCACGGATTTCACCCGTCTGACCGATGCCCTGACCCGCAACGCCTACTACGGCCTGTTCTTCAGCGACACACTCAAGCTCAATCCCTATTGGACCTTCAGCGCCGCCGGCCGCTACAACCGGGCCAGGGTCAAGATCGAGGATCAAATGGACCCCACCTCGACCCTCAACGCGGAGCACAGTTTCTCCCGCTTCAATCCGGCCCTGGGCATCAACTTCAATCCGGACAAGAGCCTGACCGCCTACGCCAGCTACAACGAGGGCATGCGGGCGCCGACACCTATTGAGCTGGCCTGCGCCGACCCTGCCGCGCCTTGCAAGCTCCCGAACAATTTCATCTCGGACCCGGTGCTGAAAATGGTCGTGTCTCGTACCCTGGAAAGCGGCTTGCGGGGCACCCTGGCCCAGGACACCAGCTGGAGTGCGGCGATTTTTCGCACGGAGCTGGATGACGACATCCAGTTCATCAGCGCCAGCGGTGCCGGCGCCAATGCGGCGGGCTATTTTCAGAACGTGGGCAAGACCCGTCGCCAGGGCCTGGAATTGTCCCTGGGGCGGAAGTGGAACGCCTTTTCCGCCATGCTGCGCTACAGCTATGTGGAAGCCACTTTCCAGTCAGCCTTCACGGTCAGTGCATCGGCCAATTCCAGCGCCGACGCCAGCGGCAACATTCAGGTTAAACCGGGCAATCGCATGCCCGGCATTCCACGGCACAGCCTGAAACTGCGTCTGCAGTACGACTTTGGCCAGCAAGCGAGCGTCGGCACCAGTATCAACTACAGCGGCAGCGTCTTCGCCCGGGGTGACGAGAACAACCAGGATGTGAACGGCCAGGTGCCGGGCTTCACGGTGGTGAACCTGGATGGCCGTTACACGCTGAGCAAGGGCATGGAAGTTTTCGCCCGGGTGAGCAACCTGCTCGACCGCAAATACGCCAACTTCGGTGTCCTCGGCCAGAACTACTTCACCGGCCCCGGCAACACTTTCGACGGCGCCAACCCGGTCAATGAACAATTCCGCGGCCCCGGCGTGCCCCGGGGTATCTGGGCCGGCCTGCGCTACACCTGGCAGTAGATTTAGCGTGAAAGTCGCGGAGCGGCTCACTGCGCTCCCCTCTCCCTCCGGGGCTGCGTGGGGAATTCGGAGAGCATTGCTCTTTGCCCATGCAGCCGGCAGGCAATGCAGTGCCTGCCGTGGGCGCGAAGCGGGGGTCGGGGGTGAGGGGAAACCGGCACGGCTTTCATGCTCGGGGGGGGATCCCAAAGCCATGCCCGTTAGGTCACCACATCCGCCTTGTCCCGGCCGGTACGGACCTTGATACCTGCCAGGGTGTCGGCGGCGGCGATCAGATCCGCCAGGGCGGCCTGGGGTTCGATGTTGTGGCGGGTCGGGTCCGGCTCATAGCGTTCCAGATAGACCCGCAGGGTGGCACCCTCGGTGCCGGTGCCGGAAAGCCGGAAGACGACCCGGGAGCCGCCCACGAAATTCACCCGCACGCCCTGGTTCTTGCTAACGGAGCCATCCACCGGGTCGGTGTAGGCGAAGTCGTCGGCGCTCTCGACCACCAGTTCGCCGAGTCGGGTTCCCGGCAGACCGGCGAGGCTTTCCCGCAGGTCGGCGACAAGCTGGTTGGCCACAGCGGTGTCCAGACCGTCGTAATCGTGGCGGGAATAATAGTTGCGGCCCAGGCGCGTCCAGTGGGCACGCACGATGGATTCCACGGACTCCCCTTTCACCGCCAGCAGGTTCAGCCAGAACAGCACGGCCCACAGGCCGTCCTTTTCCCGCACGTGGTCGGAACTGGTACCGTAGCTTTCCTCGCCGCAGAGATTGACCTTGCCGGCATCCATGAGGTTGCCGAAGAATTTCCAGCCGGTGGGGGTCTCGAAACACTCGATGCCCATGACTTCCGCCACCCGGTCCACGGCCCGGCTGGTGGGCATGGAGCGGGCCACGCCGCGGATGCCCCGGGCGTAGCCGGGAACCATGTGGGCGTTGGCGGCCAGCACTGCCAGGCTGTCGCTGGGGGTGACGACGAAACGCTTGCCGACGATCATGTTGCGGTCGCCGTCGCCGTCAGAGGCCGCGCCGAAATCCGGCGCGTTGGAACCGAACATTTCCGCCATGAGTTGATCCGCGTACACCGGGTTCGGGTCCGGGTGGCCGCCGCCGAAGTCCGGCAGGGGCACGGCATTCATGGCGGTGCCAACGGGGGCGCCCAATATGTCTTCCAGGATCGTCTTGGCGTAGGGGCCGGTAACGGCGTGCATGGCGTCGAAGCGCATGCGCAAACCGGCATCAAAGAGGCTGCGAATACGCTTGAAATCGAAGATGTGGCCCATGAGCGCAGCATAGTCGGCCACCGGATCGATGACTTCCACGCGCATGCCGCCCAATTCGAGAATGCCCTGGCGGGTCAGGTCGATGTCCGGCACCTTGAGGCTGCGGTACTGGCTGATGGTTTGGCTGCGGCTGTAAATGTCCTCGGTGATTTTTTCCGGGGCCGGGCCGCCATTGCCGATGTTGTACTTGATGCCGAAATCGCCGTCCGGACCGCCCGGGTTGTGGCTGGCGGAGAGGATGAGGCCGCCGAAGGCCTTGTACTTCCGTATGACGCAGGAAGCCGCAGGGGTGGACAGGATGCCGTCCTGGCCCACCAGCACCCGACCGAAGCCGTTGGCGGCCGCCATGCGCAGGATCACCTGGATAGCGTCTTCATTCCAGTAGCGGCCGTCGCCCCCCAGTACCAGGGTCTGGCCCTGGAAGCCTTCCAGGGAATCAAACACGGACTGGACGAAATTCTCCAAGTAGCCGGGCTGCTTGAACACAGTGACTTTTTTTCGCAGGCCGGAGGTGCCAGGGCGCTGCCCCTCGAAGGGTGTGGTGTGGACGATAGTCATGACGCCGGAAGCTCCTCTATGCGGGAAGCTGGTAATTATGCATCAGGCGCCCGGCGGGCGCACCCGGCCATTGCGTTCAACCCAGGCCCAGGGTGGAACTTTCCGTTCCAAATGTGACGCGGTATCCGCACTCGCCCCAGGAAAGGGATTCCAGACCAAGAAACGCACCATTCAAGGGCGCCAAACAGGCGCTTGCAAGCGGGTTTGTAGTGCAATGCAGCATGAAACCGGGCGTTTCCCCCTAGAATATCGTCGTGGCACAAGCCTTGCTTAGAGGGGAGCATACGGGAGCCAACGGCGGTTTCCGTCAAGGACAAGGGCGTCCATCTGCGAACTCAAGCGCGGATGGACGCTTTTTTTTTGCCCCGCGCTCAAGGCCGGGCGCGCGGCAAGAGAACGCGGTGAACAGGAGATACCCAATGAGCAAACAAAAACTGGTTCTGGTGGGCAACGGCATGGCCGGCGTACGTACGCTGGAGGAACTGCTGAAGATCGCGCCGGGGAAGTACGACATCACGGTCTTCGGTTCCGAACCCCACCCCAACTACAACCGCATCCTGCTCTCGCCGGTGCTGGCCGGGGAAATGACCGTGCAGGACATCATCCTGAACGACCTGGACTGGTACGCCAAGAACGACATTAGCCTGCATGTGGGCAAGACCATTACCAAGATCGACCGCAAGGCACGCAAGGTGTTCACCGCCGATGGCGTGGAAGAAAGCTACGACCGCCTGCTGCTGGCCACCGGCTCCAACCCCTTCATCCTGCCGGTACCGGGCAAGGATCTGCCGGGCGTGCTGGCCTACCGGGACATCGCCGATACGGACGCCATGATCGAGACGGCCAAGACCCATAAGCACGCCGTGGTGATCGGCGGCGGCTTGCTGGGCCTGGAAGCGGCCAATGGCCTGGCGCTGCGGGGCATGGACGTGACCGTGGTGCATGTCATGCCCTGGCTCATGGAACGCCAACTGGACAAGGCGGCAGCCACCCTGTTGCAGAAGTCCCTGGAAGCCAAGGGCCTGAAATTCAAGCTGGAAAAGCAGACCGCCGAACTCGTTGCCGGGGAATCCGGCCGCGTCTGTGCCCTGCGTTTCAAGGACGGCGAAGTGATCCCGGCGGACCTGGTGGTCATGTCCGTGGGCATCCGCCCCAACACGGCACTCGCCGAATCCGCCGGCATCCACTGCGAGCGGGGCATCGTGGTGAACGACACCCTCCAGACCTATGATCCGCGCGTCTACGCCGTGGGCGAATGCGTGGCCCACCGGGGCATCGCCTACGGCCTGGTGGCGCCGCTGTTCGAGCAAGCCAAGGTGGCAGCCAACCACCTGGCGGAGTACGGCATCGGCCGCTATACGGGTTCTGTCACGTCTACCAAGCTCAAGGTCACGGGTATCGACTTGTTCTCTGCCGGCGACTTCATGGGCGGCAAGGACACGGAAGAAATCCTGCTCTCCGACCCGGGCGCCGGGGTGTACAAGAAGCTGGTGCTCAAGGGCAACAAGCTGGTGGGCGCCTGCATGTACGGCGACACGGCGGACGGTTCCTGGTACTTCCAGCTCCTGCGCGACGGCCAGGACATCCACGAATTGCGCGACCACCTGATGTTCGGCCAGAACCATCTGGGGGACACGGGCCACAAGGGGCAGAACAGCGCGGCGGCACTCCCCGATACGGCGGAAGTCTGCGGCTGCAATGGCGTGTGCAAGGGAACCATCGTCAAGGCCATCAAGGAACAAGGCCTGTTTACCCTGGACGAAGTCCGCAAGCACACCAAGGCCTCCAGCTCCTGCGGCTCCTGCACCGGCCTGGTGGAACAGATCCTCGCCTCCACCGTGGGCGGCGCCTATCAGACCACCGAAGGTAAGAACAAGCCGGTGTGTGCCTGCACCGACCACACCCACGAACATGTGCGCCAGGTCATCAGGGAACAGCACCTGCTATCCATTCCGGCAGTCATGGAAGCCCTGGCCTGGAAGACCCCCAACGGCTGCCCGTCCTGCCGCCCGGCCCTCAACTATTACCTGATTTCCACCTGGCCCCACGAAGCCAAGGACGATGCCCAGAGCCGTTTCATCAACGAACGGGCCCACGCCAATATCCAGAAGGACGGCACGTATTCCGTGGTACCGCGCATGTGGGGCGGCCTGACCACCCCCTCCGAGCTGCGGGCCATCGCCGACGCGGCGGAAAAGTACAAGGTGCCCACCGTCAAAGTCACCGGCGGCCAGCGTATCGACCTCTTGGGCATCAAGAAGGAAGACCTGCCGGCCATGTGGGCCGATCTGAACGCGGCCGGCATGGTCTCCGGCCACGCCTACGGCAAGTCCATTCGCACGGTGAAAACCTGCGTGGGTTCCGAGCACTGCCGCTTCGGCACTCAGCGTTCCATGGATTTGGGTGTGAAGCTCGAGAAAATGCTCTTCGACATGTGGAGTCCCCACAAGGTCAAGCTGGCGGTGTCCGGCTGCCCGCGCAACTGCGCCGAGGCCGGTATCAAGGATGTGGGCATCATCGGTGTGGATTCCGGCTACGAACTTTACGTGGGCGGCAACGGCGGTATCAAGACCGACGTGGCCCAGTATTTCTGTAAGGCGAAGAACGACCAGGAAGTCATGGAAATCTCCGGCGCCTTCCTGCAGCTCTACCGGGAAGAAGCCCGCTACCTGGATCGCACGGTGCATTGGCTGGAGCGCGTCGGCCTGGATTACGCCAAGGCCAAGGTGGTGGACGACCTGGAAAACCGCAAGGCCCTGTATGAGCGCCTGCTCTTTGCCCTGCAAGGCGAGAAAGATCCCTGGGCCGAGATCGTCGAAAGCCCTGCCCTGCGCGCCCAGTTCGAGCCGCTGAGCGTTTGAAAACAATTTGAAACGCCGAGGCGCAGAGGCGCCGAGGAAACCAAAACAAGTGCAAACAGGCACTTGCTTGGTGGATGGAAAACTGAAAGTTCTCTTGTTTTTCTCGGCGTCTCGGCGTCTCGGCGCCTCGGCGTTTAATGAATTTATTGATTTCGAAGGATACGAAATGAGCGAATGGAAAAAAGTTTGCGCTGTGGATGAAATTCCGCTGCTGGGCGCCCGGGTGGTGAAGAGCGAAGGCAATGTGGATATCGCCGTGTTCCGCGACGCGGAAGGCGCGGTCTTTGCCCTGCGCGACAAATGCCCCCACAAGGCCGGCCCCCTTTCCCAGGGCATCGTAGCCGGGCGCCACGTCACCTGCCCCCTGCATTCCTGGAAAATCAGCCTGGAAGACGGCAAGGCCATGGCGCCGGATGTGGGCTGCACCCGCCCCATTTCCGTCAAGGTGCTGGACGGACAGGTTTATCTGGATTGTTGATGTAGGTCGGGCTTCAGCCCGACATGGCCGAATGAATTCGGCCCCACAAGAACACGAATATAGAAGGATCACCCCCATGGACAAGAAAGCTTTTCTCAAGGCCGGCCACACGCCGACCCTCATTGCATCCTTCCTCTATTTCGACCTGGCCTTCATGGTCTGGGTGTTGCTCGGCCCCCTGGGCGTGGGCATCGCCAAGGACCTGGGGCTGAGCCCCGCGCAAAAAGGCCTGATGGTGGCCGTACCGGTGCTGGCCGGCGCCCTGCTGCGCATCGTCATGGGTATCCTGGTGGATCGCCTGTCCCCCCGCAAGGCCGCCATCATCGGCCAGGTCGTTGTACTGGTCTCCCTCGCCTTCGCCTGGGTGCATGGTGTGCATTCCTACAGTGAAGTGCTGATCCTGGGCTGCTTCCTGGGCGTGGCCGGCGCCTCCTTCGCCGCCGCCCTGCCCCTGACCTCCCGCTGGTACCCGCCGGAACACCAGGGCACGGCCATGGGCATTGCCGGTGCCGGTAATTCTGGTACCGCCCTGGCAGCCCTGTTCGCCCCGGGCCTGGCAGCGGCCTTTGGCTGGACCAATGTCTTTGGCTTGGCCCTGATTCCCCTATCCGTCGTCTTCATCGCCTTCCTGGTGATGGCCAAGGACGCGCCGAATGCCCCCCCGGCCAAGACCCTGGCGGAGTATCTGGCGGTCTTGAAGGACAAGGATGCCTGGTGGTTCATGTTTTTCTACTCCGTGACCTTCGGTGGTTTTGTCGGCCTGGCCTCGTCCTTGGTGATCTACTTCAACACCCAGTACGGCCTGGACCCGAAGATGGCCGGCTTGTTCACCGCCGCCTGCGTCTTCGCCGGATCCCTGGTGCGCCCCATTGGCGGCAACGTGGCCGACCGTATCGGTGGCGTAAAATCCCTCTCCGTCATGTATGTTTTCGCCGCCATCTTCCTGTCCATCGTCAGCTTCGGCCTGCCCCAGGCCTGGATGGCCTTGGTCGCCTTCGTCGGCGCCATGCTGGCCCTGGGCATGGGCAACGGTGCCGTGTTCCAGTTGGTGCCGCAACGCTTCCGCAAGGAAATCGGCGTCATGACGGGCCTGGTGGGCATGGCCGGCGGCGTGGGCGGTTTTTACCTGGCGGCATCCCTGGGCTATTCCAAGCAGCTCACCGGAACCTACCAGTCCGGCTTCCTGATCTTCGCCGCCCTGGCGGTGCTGGCTCTGGTGGGACTCACCGGTGTGAAGACCCGCTGGCGCACCACCTGGGGTGCGGCGCACCTGACGTCGGCCCGTATCTAGGTTAGATGTGGCAACAGTAGCTGTATTAAAACGCCGAGGCGCAGAGGCGCCGAGAAAGCCCGGGTAAGGAATGCCTCGCGGCTATTAATTGCCCTTGATGTCCTCGATCTTGCCTTTCCTCGGCGTCTCGGCGCCTCGGCGTTTTATTCTTCCGTTAACACCAAACCAATAACGACCATGTCCGCCCTGCCCCCGTCCTCTGTCAGAACCCGCTCCGCGGCCACCCCACTGCAGGTGGAACTGGGCTGCTCCAGCCGCGAAGGCAAGCGCCCGAAGAACGAGGATTTCCTCGGCGCCACCACGCCCACGGGCGCGGAGTTGGACAACAAGGGCGCCCTCTTCGTGGTGGCGGATGGGGTAGGCGGCCACGCCAAGGGCCGGGAGGCGGCGGAGCACACTGTGCGCAGCCTGCTGGCGGATTACTACGCCACACCGGACACCTGGAGCATCGCCAAGTCCATGGACGTGGTCTTGAACGCCACCAATCTCTGGCTGCTGGCCCACGCCCGGAAAACCCGGGAATATGCCGGCATGGCCACCACCCTGACCGCCATCGCGCTCAGAGGCGGGCGCTTTCACCTGGGTCACGTGGGGGATTCCCGGGCTTATCTGTACCGGGACGGCCGGCTTACCCAGCTTTCTGAAGACCATACCTGGGAGCATCCGGAACTCAACAACGTGCTGAAACGGGCCATCGGCCTGGACGAGCACCTGATCGTGGATCACCTGGAAGGCGACTTGCAGCCCGGAGACCGCTTTTTGCTGCTCACCGATGGCGTGTGGGGCACCCTGCCGGACGAGCGCCTGGCAGAACTCCTGAAAGAACATGCCGACGCCGAAAAGGCGGCGGAAGCCATGACCGCAGAAGCCGAATACCGGGGTTCTGTGGACAACTGCACGGCCATGGTAGTCAATGTACTTAAGGTGCCCCGCGGCAATCTGCGGGACTCCCTGGCGTCAAGCCACGACCTGCCCCTGCCGCCGCGCCTCAAGCCCGGCCAGGAAATCGACGGCCTGACGGTGCAGGAAATCCTGCACGAATCCCGCATGACCATGCTGTATCGGGTCTCCCGGCCCACGCCCACGGGTGAAGAACTGCTGGTCCTGAAGACCCTGCGCCAGGAAGCGGGCGACACGGAGGCGATCGCGGCCCTGGTGTTTGAAGAATGGCTGACCCGGCGCATGGTGGGGGCTGCCTTTCCCCAGGCGGTGAGCCATGAGGGGCGCCAGCATCTGTACTACCTCATGACCTGGCACGAAGGGGAAACCCTCAAGACGCGCCTGGCCCGAGGCCACCGCTTCGACCCTACAGAAGTGGCCAAGCTCGGCATGCGCCTGCTCAAGGGCCTCTCCCAGCTGCATCGTCTGGGGGTGGTGCACCGGGACATCAAGCCGGACAACCTGCATCTGGACAAGAAAGGTGTGCTGCGCATCCTGGACCTGGGCGTGGCGGCATCCGACAGCGACAGCTTCAGCGAGATCAACAATCCGGGCACGCCTTCCTACATGGCGCCGGAGCTGTTCGCCGGGGAGAAGGGGGGCAAGGGGGCCGAGCGGGCCGGGGAATCCTCCGACCTCTACGCCTGCGGCGTGACCTTGTATGAGCTGTTGACCCGCAAGTATCCCTACGGTGAGATCGAGCCGTTCCAGACGCCCCGCTTCGGGGAGCCGGTACCGCCGACGCGGCACCGGCCGGAAACGCCGGACTGGCTGGAAATCGTGCTCTTGAAGGCCTGCGCCCGCAGCCCGAAAGAGCGCTTCGAAACCGCCGACGAATTCCTCCTGGCCCTGGAACGGGGCGCCCACCGGCCCCTCAGCGGCCCCCGGCGCATGCCCCTGGTGCAGCGTAATCCCACCCTGGCCCTGAAAATCGTCGCCGGCCTGTCCCTGGCTTTGAATCTGGTGTTGATCTTTCTCTTGAGCCGGCATTGACATGAAATTCAACAACGCATTTTGAAACGCCGAGGCGCCGAGACGCCGAGGAAAAACAAGTTCTTGGCGGTGTGCTGGGCCGCACCTGATTGATGAGACATCCGTCGGGTCCATCTCTTTGATTTCTCGGCGCCTCTGCGCCTCGGCGTTTAGAAAACTGCTTTTTCAATTTGAATTTTGTAGGGGCGAACTTGTTCGCCCGAAATCA
>JAYTVW010000076.1:0-5046 GCA_043743785.1 Rhodocyclales bacterium
CCTCCAAGTCGTTAAACTTGAAGGCTTTCTTGTAGCTATCCTGGTCGGGGCGAGAGGATTCGAACCTCCGACTCCTGCGTCCCGAACGCAGTACTCTACCAGGCTGAGCTACGCCCCGATTTGATCTTTGGAAGGCAACGGGAGTAAGCCCTACAAAACACTTTACAGCCACGCTTGGAAATCAGAATTCCCTAGCTGCTGCAAAGTCCGCTAATTGTAGCAGGCTTTCCTTAAAAATCGAGTCTTTTTCGCAGGCGATGGCTTCTTTCGCCAAACGAACTTCTTCACGGGCGAAACGGCGCGTCTCTTCCAGGGCGCCGGTTTGCTGGATGGCCGCCAGCACCGCAGCGAAGTCGTCACGACCGCCCTGCTCGATGGCACGACGCACACAGGCCGCTTGCTCTGCATTGCCTTGCTGCATCACATGTATGAGCGGCAGGGTCGGCTTGCCTTCCGCCAGATCGTCGCCGAGATGCTTGCCGGTGGCGGCCTCGTCGCCGGAATAGTCCAGCACATCGTCAATCAACTGAAAGGCCGTGCCCAGATGGCGGCCGTAGGCGGCGTAGCCGTCTTCCACATCTTCCGGCACGTTTCCAAGAATGCCGCCGAGCCGGGCCGCAGCCTCGAACAGCTTGGCGGTCTTGTAATGGATCACCTGCAGATACTGGGGGATGTCGATATCGGCGTTGTGAATATTCAGGAGCTGCAGCACCTCGCCTTCGGCGATGGTGTTGGTGGCATCCGCCAGCACGCGCATGACGCGCATGTCTTCCACGGCGACCATCATCTGAAAAGCGCGGGAATACAGGAAGTCGCCCACCAGCACCGAGGCGGCGTTGCCGAACAAGGCGTTGGCCGTCTGGTTGCCGCGGCGCAGGTCGGATTCATCAACCACATCGTCGTGCAGCAGCGTGGCTGTGTGAATGAACTCCACCACTGCTGCGAGCTCATGGTGATGGGCGCCCCGGTAGCCGGCAGCGCCCGCGCAAAGCAACACCAGGGCCGGGCGCATGCGCTTGCCGCCACTGCTGATGATGTATTCCGCGACTTGGCGGATAAGCACGACATCTGAATGCAGGCGGGCGCGTATGACCGCATCCGTGGCACGCATATCGTCGGCGATCAAAGCGTAGAGACTGTCGAGGGACACGGCGGCGCTGGTTTGGGCAAAGCTGCGATGGTAGGGGGCGCTAGCTCCCGCGTCAAGAGACTTTCAGCCTGTCTGTGTGCGCTTGTTCATTGACGCCACTCCCGCACATTTCCTTGCGCAACAAGCCATTGACTTTCCGTAACTTCCCCCATAGAATGCGCGATTCTTTGCAGCACCCTGTTTCATATTTTTATCAGACAACGGAGTCCCGTTATGTATGCGGTCATAAAAACCGGCGGCAAGCAGCATCGCGTCGTCGTCGGCGAAAAACTTAAAGTAGAACAGATACCGGCAGACGTGGGCGCTGAAATCACCCTGGACCAGGTTCTCCTGGTCGGCGAAGGCGAAACCGTGAAAATCGGTACGCCTTTGGTGGAAGGCGCTACTGTCACGTTCACGGTCCTCAGTCAGGGACGTCACCCCAAGGTGAAGATTTTCAAGATGCGCCGTCGCAAGCACTACCAGAAGCACCAGGGCCATCGCCAAAATTACACCGAGATCCAGATCGGCGCCATCAGCGTCTGATCCGGTCCCGTCTAATAAGGAGCTTCCAAGATGGCACACAAAAAAGCAGGCGGCAGTTCACGTAACGGCCGCGACTCAGAAAGTAAACGCCTTGGCGTCAAGAGCTATGGTGGCCAGCTGATCAGCGCCGGCAGCATCATCGTGCGTCAGCGCGGCACCCAGTTCCACCCCGGCGACAACGTCGGCCTCGGCAAGGATCACACGCTCTTCGCCAAGACCACCGGCACCGTGTTGTTCGCGGTCAAGGGCGCCACCCGTCGCAAGGTCGTGAGCATCATTCCCGCAGCTTAAGGGGATCAGGCTCGGCAAGAAGCCCTATCCTGGTGGTAGGGCTTTTTTGTTTTAATCGAACCCATGATTTGTAGGTCAGGTTGCGCCGCAACCTGACATTGGAAAGATGGCAGGGCGTCAGGTTTCTGGTGAAACCTGACCTACGGTCGGCATACCCAGCGACCAGGTACCAGGATCATGAGATTTTTTGACGAAGCCAAAATCGAAGTCATCGCCGGTGACGGTGGCAACGGTGTCGTCCATTTCCGCCGGGAAAAGTACATCCCCCGCGGCGGCCCGGACGGCGGCGACGGCGGCCGGGGCGGCAGCATTATTGCTATCGCCGATCGCAACCTGAACACCCTCATCGACTACCGCTACACGCGGGTCTACCGCGCCAAGCGGGGTGAGAACGGCGGCAGCTCCGACTGCTACGGCAAGGGCGCGGACGACATGATCCTGCGGGTGCCCGTGGGCACGATCTTCAGCGACCTGCACACCGGCGAAGTCCTGGCCGACCTGGACGTGGACGGCAAGCAGGCCCTCATCGCCCAGGGCGGACAGGGGGGGCTTGGCAACATCCACTTCAAGTCCAGCATCAACCGCTCACCGCAGCAGTGCACCCTGGGTACCGAGGGGGAAACCCGGGAACTGCGCCTGGAACTCAAGGTTCTGGCGGACGTTGGCCTTCTGGGCATGCCCAACGCCGGCAAATCCACCTTCATCCGCGCCGTCTCCGCCGCCCGCCCGAAAGTGGCGGACTATCCCTTCACCACGCTGGCCCCCAACCTGGGCGTGGTACGGGTGGATTCCAACCGCAGCTTCGTCATTGCCGACATTCCTGGCCTGATCGAAGGCGCGGCGGAAGGCCAGGGCCTGGGGCACCAGTTCCTGCGCCACCTGCAGCGTACCCGCCTCTTGCTGCACATCGTGGACCTGGCGCCCTTCGATCCGGACGCCGATCCGGTGCAGGACGCCCTCGCCATCGTGGAAGAGCTGCGCAAATACGACGAAGACCTGCTGGACAAGCCCCGCTGGCTGGTCATCAACAAGCTGGATCTGGTGCCGGAAGACGAGCGGGACGCGAGGGTCCAGGCCCTGACGACAGGCTACGGCCCGGTGGAAAAAGTGTTCGCCATTTCCGCCATCAGCGGCGGCGGCTGCCAAGCCCTCACCTATGCCATCATGGACCACGTAGAAAAAATGGCGGCCCTGAACCCGAACCGGGAACTCCCGGCAGACACGGCAGATGACGGGGACGCGGACGAAGCAAGGGCAGAGAACCTCGAAGAGGATGCAGCGAAAGATGAGAACGGCAATTCGTAAGGCCCGGCGCCTGGTCGTCAAGGTCGGCAGCGCCCTCGTCACCAACAACGGCGCGGGCCTGGATCTGGCCGCCCTGGCGGACTGGGCGCGGCAGATCGCCACCCTCAGGGCCGACGGCCGCGAAGTGGTACTGGTGTCCAGTGGCGCCATCGCCGCTGGCATGCAACGCCTGGGCTGGAGCACCCGCCCCCACGCCATGAACGAGTTGCAGGCCGCGGCCGCCGTCGGCCAGATGGGCCTGGCCCAGGCCTATGAGAGCGTCTTTTCCGCCCACGGCCTACACACCGCCCAGATCCTGCTCACCCACGAGGACCTGGCGGACCGCACCCGCTACCTGAACGCCCGCTCCACCCTGGCCACGCTGCTGGCATTGGGCGTGGTGCCCATCATCAACGAGAACGACACCGTCGTCACCGACGAAATCAAGTTTGGCGACAACGACACTCTGGGCGCACTGGTAGCCAACCTCATCGAGGCCGACTGCCTGGTAATCCTCACGGACCAGCAAGGCTTGTTCACCGCTGACCCGCGCCAGGACCCCAACGCCACCCTGGTGTCCCACGGCAGCGCCACGGACGCCCGTTTTGAAGCCATGGCTGGCGGCGCAGGTTCCGGTATCAGCCGGGGCGGCATGATCACCAAGATTCGCGCCGCCCGTCGCGCGGCCGGCAGCGGCGCCCACACCGTCATCGCCAGCGGCCGGGAGCCGGATGCCCTCTTACGCCTGACCCAGGGCGAAAGCCTGGGCACCCTGCTGGTGGCCGGCGCCTCGCCGCTGGCCGCAAGGAAGCAATGGCTGGCGGACCACCTGCAACTGGCCGGCAGCCTGACCCTGGATGCGGGCGCCGTGAAAGCCCTGGAAGCCGGCAGCAGCCTGTTGCCGGTGGGCGTCACCGAAGTCCTTGGGGAATTCGTACGCGGCGCCGCCGTAGCCTGCCGCACCCCGGAAGGCCGGGAAATTGCCCGGGGCCTCATCAATTATTCCGCCGCCGAAGCTCGCCGCATCGCCCGCCACCCCACCAGCGAAATCGAAGCGGTGCTGGGCTATATCGATGAAGTGGAACTCATCCACCGGGATAACCTGGTTCGCCTGTAGGTCGGGTTTTGTGGGTCGGAATTTATGCCGACAGATGCATCGAGCTTGTCGGGATAAATCCCGACCCACAAGGGGACGCCCCAAGGGGAAGCTGATACATTCCGTGCAATCAACTCAGCCGGAGAACAGCCATGGGCATCACCCACGCGGATATCCGGGTAGAAAACCTGTTCACCCGGCGCAGCCTCGATGCCCGCGCCCTGGTGGATTCCGGCGCTGTATTCCTGACCATTCCCGAACATCTGGCGGTACAGCTTGGTTTTGATCTTTCCGAGGTCAGCACAGCCATCCAGGCCGATGGCAGCAATAAGGCCAACCCCATGGCCGTGCCCATGGTTGGCCCCTTGCGCGTGCGCTTCGCCGACCGCTACTGCGATCTTTCGACGCTGGTCATGGGCGACGAGCCCTTGTTCGGCGCCGTCCCCATGAAAATGATGGATCTGGTCATCCATCCGGCCAGCCAGCGCCTGACCGTCAATCCGGCAAGCCCTTACGTGCCCGTGGCGCTGGCAAAATAAAAGGGTGTTTCGGGTGTAGGTCGGGTTCCAACCCGACAAGGGAACCCGACCGAACCAAGGCAATTTCTGTCAATAAATGCCCCCGCTGACTTGTCTTTTCGTTCCCCTGCGGCGTTACGCCCGCCCTTACATGGCTCGCTTAGCGCTGCCGTCCGCGCCTT
>JAYTVW010000077.1:0-19992 GCA_043743785.1 Rhodocyclales bacterium
GTCGGAACAAGTTCCGACCCACAGTCGCATTTGGCGCGAGCTTGCTCGCGACCAGGCCCTGCTTAGCGGCGGGTGTCCAGCCAGTCCAGATATCTGGCACGATAGAGCAGGCGCGGGCGGGCCGGGTCGTCGCTGAAGCAGGAGCGGTCGTGCAGCACGTTATTGCAGATGAGGCCCATGCCCGGTGACAGGTGGCCGCGGAAAATGTAGGGGGAGTCGGAGGCCAGCAGCCGCTCCAGGGCCACCACGGCAGCCCGGCTGGCGGGGTCCGTCTTCCACTCAATGCTGCGGGTGCGGGCCGTGTAGCGCATGTGCAGGGCGCCGGTGTGGGTGTCCACATGGAACACCGGGCCGGTTTCCGCCGCCCTGGCTACGCCCTGGCCGTCTTCCCGGGCCGGAATGGTCATGACGTCCGGCGCCATCAAGGCCCGGATGTGCTCCGGGTTTTCGTCCCTGAGCAACAGGTAGGCCATTTCATGATCCAGCAGGGCGTTTGCCCCGCCCTGGGCAGCGGCCCGCACGCAATGCAGCACCATGGCCCAGATGCGTCGGGCCGGCGGATTGTAATAGCCGTCTGTATGCCAGCGAATGGCCCGGTCGGTATAGGGAATGAAGTCGCCCCGGGTTTCCCCGCCTTCCGCCACTTCCAGACTGCTGATGCCGTCCTCGTCCGCCAGCCAGTTGCCGTCCAGCCGTGCGAGGCCGAACTGGTGGCCCAGGAGACGTGGGATGTCCTTGTCCTCGTCCGTGCGCGGGCTCACGTAAATGGCCATGTTGGCCCGATGGCAGCGGTCCAGGATGGCAGCGTGTTCCGCCGCCGTCAGTTGACCCGGATCCGCCACTTCCACCAGCAGGTCCGCCAGACGGGCAGGGTGGTTCTCCAGTTTCCATTCCCGCCAGCGGGCATAGGTTTCGCTGTTGTCCGGGTCGAAGGGGCTGGCGGCAGGGCGGGGGAGCGCAATGGTGCGCAGGGCGGGTGAGAGTTGCATGGCGAGTCGATACCGGTCACTTGAAGCCGTAAAACATCCCGGATTGATTCCGGGCATCCTCAAATCCCCCCTGGCCCCCCTTTGTCAAAGGGGGGAAAGCTTGTGCCAGTTTGTGGTAGCGCTCCCCCCTTTGGAAAAGGGGGGCTGGGGGGGATTTCCTGCCTTCCAGAAAGCGCATGGGATCAATCTCCCGAAGCACCGCCGCCGCGCCGCAGCGGCCGGGGTTCCTCGCCCAGCAGGCCCAGGATGCCACGGCGCAGGGTGGCGGCGGCTTCCGGCGCCTCGATTTCCATGACTTGGTCGTGCACCCAGACCCGGTCCGCTTCGCCAACCACCTGCACCAGTTCATTGGCCAGGAGACGCAGGAAACCGTAGTCCGGGCTGGATTCGGCGCCGGCGTCCTTGTAGTCGTGGGCGGCGTAGTCGTCGGCGCGCTGGTTCAGCAGGCCGATGAAGCGGCCCTTGAAACTGCCGACTTCCATGTCCGCATCCCCCAGCAGCATGTCCCGGTTTTCCTCCAGGATGGCCCCCAGGCGGTTGGCGACGGTGCCGGTGAACGCCACCCGGTCTTCCGCGCTCATGCGCGCATAGGCCAAGCGGTCGGCGATCTGGGTGAGAAAAATCAGCCACTCGGCGAGGAAGGCGAAGTAGAAGGGTCCAGCGGGGATGTCGAAGTCCGCCAGGCGCATGTTCTTGAGGGCCTGCTGGGCCACGCGCCAGGCGATGAAGGCCACCCCGCCCGCAATGTCCTGCGGACCCCGGGGCAACTCACTCTTGAACCAGCGGTTCTTGATGCGCATGAAGACTCCTATGAGAATCGCTTGCTTAACCCCTGAAATCTCACCGCAGAGGCGCAGAGGCGCTGAGAAAACCATGGGTGGTTTATGGTGTGACCCCGTTCGGTTAGCAGGAGCGTGTCAAGGTGCCGCTCCATAAAGGTTTTTCCTCTGCGCCTCCGCGCCTCTGCGTTTCAAATGGCTTTTCAAGTCACCCTATCCCCGGGCGATATAAAACTCGTAGTCGCCGGCACCCATCTCGATGGTCTCCAGCACGGTCATGCCGGTGGCCTGGGCCCAGCCGCTGATGTCGCCTTTCACGCCGGGGCAGTTGCTGATGAGTTTCAGCACTTCGCCGCGTTGCATGCCGGACAGCACTTTCTTGGCTTCCACGATGGGGCCGGGGCAGGAGGCGCCGCGCATGTCCAGCACGGCGTTGGCCCGGGGTTGGCGCGACTGGCCTTTCTTCATGAAAAAACTCTGGCTGCCGTCCGGGTTCTTCACCGTGGACAGGATCTGGTTGCCGGTCTGCCGCGCCCAGGAGAACAGGTCGTCCTGGGTGCCCGGGCAGTCGGAGATCAGGAGCAGCACCTGGCCATCGCTGAGTTCGTCGAACAATCGTTTGGCCCCCAGGAGCGGCGCCGGGCAAGTAAGGCCCTTGAGGTCCAGGGTGACGTCGGGCTTGATGTGGGTGGTCATGGGGTTTCCCTTTAATCTGGCGATGTAGGTCGGGTTTCAACCCGACAATTTGCGATTGGAATTGTCGGGCTGAAGCCCGACCTACAAATCAATACCCGCCCTTGCCCTTGGGCTGGGGCAGACCACCGATCTTGCAGCCCTGCTTGGCGGCGCCGCCATTGGGGAACAGGTCAAACAGTAGCTTGGAATCCACCTCCGGCATGCCGCCTTCTTCCTGCAAGCCCTTCATGAGATTGCGCAGGTTGGGTGTCTGCCCCTCTTCCCGGTATTGTTCCCGCAGGAAATTGATGACCTTCCAGTGATCCTCGGTCAGTTCCAGGCCTTCTTCGGCCGCGATGACGGCGCTTACTTCATCCCGGAAGTCGGCCTCCAGCAGGTAGCCGTCGCCGTTCGTTTCCAGTTCCACACCATCCACTACATATCCCATGTCTTCCTCCTGTTATTGAAGTTTGATGTCATGCCAGGCCGGTGATGGCCTTGTGTTGAACCAGGATGCCGCAGCCCAGCCGGTGTTCCCGGCCGAGCCCGGCCTGCATGAGCAGGCGTCCGTGGGCTTCCGACAAATCATGCAGGACCAAGGCAAAACCCGTCAGCAGGTGATCGTTGGCGCGCATGGCCCGGCGCCCGCCGCAGATGCTGCGGCCGCGCACGCCCAGGGTCGCCAGCTCCGCCTCGATATCCCGGCAGAAGTCCAGTTCATCCACGCTGCCGGTAATGACGAAATCCGAATACAGGGTGGTGGCGCCGCGCACCGGGCTGATCTGGTGGGCGCCCACCAGCAGGCCTTGTCCCGCCACATCCAGCCTGCAGCCGGAAAGCGCCGCCGCTGCCCTGGCCCGGCCCAGAGGCAGACGCAGGATCAGCTTGGCCCGTCGCGGCAGCAGCGACACGCCATAGTCTGATTCGATGACCCGAAGTCCATGTACCCCGGCCAGAGGTTCGTCCGTCAGCCAGGGCAGGGCATTCACCAGGGCCTGCCACAGGGGCCAGCGATGTTCCGTCGGCAGGTTTTCGCCGGCCAGGGCGAAGGCCACGTCAAGCATTTCCGGCATGCAGGCTTCGGCCATATTCATCTCGGAAAACAATGTTTGAAACGCCGAGACGCCGAGGCGCCGAGGAAGACGGAAAGCGTCGGGGGATTGGATGCATCGCTTCGGAAATAGTCTTCAGAGCATGTATTCCGCCCTGGTTTTCTCGGCGCCTCGGCGCCTCGGCGTTTAGCCAATTGAATGTTCATGTTACGTCCTCTGCCGGCAGGACGGTCTTGGCCCAGGCCTGCATGGAGGCTCCCCAGGCGGCGGCGCTCACCGGGTCAACGTCGAAGATGGTGAAGCGCTTGCCCTCCCGGATGCGCACCCGCAGCAGGGCCATGCCGCCCGCCTCGAAGTTGATCTCGGCGAGTTCCACGTCCTGGTGGCCCAGGGGCAGGGTGAAGCGGGCGATGGGCTCTTTGGTTTCCATTTCTGCGTAGGGCGAAGCCCGGATTTCGGAATCGTATTGGGCATTCACAGAGGGGGTTGCGTCCATCCCCGGGGCGGAGGATGGCGGGGCTACCCGAACGGGTAGGTACACGGCCCCCCTTCAGGAGGGCGGGGGAGTACCGACCGGAGGGATGGTGAAGGCATGACCCTCCCCGTACGATGCGTTCCAAGAATGACGGGGCGTCCTGCTCCGCACGACAACCGATGTGCTTCCTGGCAGAGGCACCTGGAGGAGACAAGGCATGGCAAAGCAATTGCACCCGACCCCGATGCTGGATGCGCTGGAGAGCGGCCCGTGGCCGAGCTTCGTCACGGGCCTGAAGCGCCTGGCCCAAGACAAGGACTACGTTGTAGACCTGCTGGGGCAACTGGAAACCTCCTACCAGACTCGCAAGGGCTACTGGAAGGGCGGCACCGTGGGTGTCTTCGGCTATGGTGGCGGTGTGATTCCCCGTTTCACCGAATTGAAGGACGCGAACGAAAAGCCGATTTTCAAGGATGCGGCCGAGTTCCACACCCTGCGCATCATGCCGCCGCCCGGCATGCACTACGATACGGACACCCTGCGCAAGTTCTGCGACATCTGGGAAAAGCACGGCTCCGGTCTCATCGCTTTCCATGGTCAGTCCGGCGACATCATGTTTCAGGGCTGCACCACCGAGAACGTGCAGAAGGCCTGGGACGAGATCAATGTCATGGGCTTCGATATGGGCGGCGCCGGCCCGGCCGTGCGGACCTCCATGTCCTGCGTCGGTGGCGCCCGCTGCGAGCAGTCCTGCTACAACGAGGCCAAGGCCCACCGGGCCGTCATCAACAACTTCCTGGACGACATCCACCGTCCGTCCCTGCCCTACAAGTTCAAGTTCAAGTTCTCGGGTTGCCCGAACGACTGCATGAACTCGATCCAGCGCGCCGACATGGCTGTCATCGGTACCTGGCGCGACAACATCCGCACCGACGAGACCCTGGCCCGCCGCTACTTCGACAAGCACGGCATGACGGACCTGGTGAATGACGTCATTGCCCGCTGCCCCACCAAGGCCATTCAGGTCAAGGAAGTGGGCAAGGTCAAGGCGGGCGAGTCCATCTCCTCCGTCAAGGTCTGCGACAGCCACGCCCTGGAAATCGACAACAAGGATTGCGTGCGCTGCATGCACTGCATCAACGTCATTACCGGCGGTCTCGCCCCCGGCAAGGACAAGGGCGCCACGATCCTGGTGGGCGGCAAGCGCACCCTGAAGATCGGCGACCTGATGGGCACGGTGGTGGTGCCCTTCATGAAGCTGGAAACCGACGAAGACATCGAAGCCCTTGTGGAACTGGGCCAGAACATTATCGACTTCTTCGCTGAAAACGCCCTGGAGCACGAGCGTACCGGCGAAATGATCGAGCGCATCGGGATTGTCAATTTCCTTGAGGCTCTGGGCCTGGAAATCAGCGCCAACATGGTCACCCAGCCCCGCACCAACCCCTATGTGCGCATGGACGGTTGGGACGAGGAAGTGGCCAAGATCAACGCCCGGAAACAGACCGCCTGAACGCCGGCAGATACCAATAAGGAGACATAAATGGCTCAACCACAAATGCGCAGGGCGATTGAATGCGGCGTACCCGAGAACACGGCCTACCTGCACCCGCTCTTGGCGAAGAACTACGGCGACTGGAAATACCATGACCGGCCCCGGCCCGGCGTGCTGCACCACGTGGCCCACGGTGGCGACGAAGTGTGGACGGTGCGTGCCGGCACCCAGCGCCAGATGGATGTGTACACCATCCGCACGCTCTGCGACATCGCCGACGAATACGCGGAAGGCCGGGTGCGCTTCACCATCCGTTCCAACATCGAGTTCATGGTGTCCGCCGAGGATATGGTGGATCCTCTCATCGCCAAGCTGGAAGCGGAAGGCTTCCCGGTGGGCGGTACCGGCAACTCCGTGGCCATGATCGCCCACACCCAGGGCTGGCTGCACTGCGACATTCCGGGTACCGACGCTTCCGGCGTGGTGAAGTCCCTGATGGACGAGCTGATTGACGACTTCAAGAAGGAGGAGATGCCCAATCGGGTGCATCTCTCCACCTCCTGCTGCGAAATCAACTGCGGCGGCCAGGCCGACATCGCCATCATCGTGCAGCACACCAAGCCGCCGAAGATCAACCACGATCTGGTGGCCAACGTCTGCGAACGTCCTGCCGTGGTGGCCCGCTGCCCAGTGGCGGCTATTCGTCCGGCCCTGGTGAACGGCAAGCCCTCCCTGGAAGTGGATGAGGTCAAGTGCATTTGCTGCGGTGCCTGCTACCCGCCTTGCCCGCCCATGCAGATCAACGATCCGGAGCATTCCAAGCTGGCCATCTGGGTCGGTGGCAAGAACTCCAACGCTCGTGGCAAGCCCACTTTCATGAAGATGGTGGCGGCCGGCATCCCCAACAACCCGAATCGCTGGCCCGAAGCCGCGGCCATCGTCAAGAAGATCCTCTACACCTACAAGGCCGACGCCCGTCCCTGGGAACGTCTGTCCGACTGGGTGGAGCGCATCGGCTGGCCCCGTTTCTTCGAGAAGACCGAACTGCCTTTCACCAAGTACCTGATCGATGACTGGCGTGGCGCCCGGGCGAACCTTAACGCGTCCACCCACATTCGCTTCTGACCGTCACGGCCTTGAAAGGAACGCAATGAGCAAGAAAGCCGTGACGGTCTCCCTCACCCCCCCGCCCCTCTCCCGGAGCGGGAGAGGGGCGCGTCGTGAGTCGCTGCGCGACTATCGCAAACTGGAGGTTTCCCGATGAAATTCGGCATTCTCATCAACGAAGGGCCTTACCAGCACCAGTCCTCGGATTCCGCCTATCTGTTTTGCAAGGCGGCCCTGGCCAAGGGGCACGAGATCATGCGGGTGTTCTTCTACAACGACGGCGTGAACAACGCCACGCGTCTGACCGAGCCGCCCCAGGACGATCGCAATATCGTCAATCGCTGGAGCAAGCTGGCGGAAGAGCATGGCGTGGATCTGGTGGTGTGCGTGGCTGCGGCCCTGCGCCGCGGTATCCGTGACGAAAATCTGGCCACGGGATTTCGCATCTCCGGCCTCGGACAACTGGTGGAGATCGGCATCCAGGCCGATCGCCTCGTGACGTTCGGCGACTGAGGGGGAAGACATGAGCGAAGAAGGTGCAATCAAGAAGTTCATGTTCGTGAACCGCAAGGCCCCCCACGGCACGATCTACGCCCTGGAGTCCCTGGAAGTCGTGTTGATTTCCGCAGCCTTCGACCAGGACGTGTCCCTGGCCTTCCTGGACGACGGCGTGTATCAGCTGAAAAAGGCCCAGCAGACCAAGGGCATCGAGGTGAAGAACTTCTCGCCCACCTACCGGGCGCTGGACGGTTACGACATCGAAAAGCTCTTTGTTGAACGGGAGGCCCTGGCGGCCCGCAACCTGACCGAGGACGACCTGCTGGTGGATGTGACGGTGCTCAGCCGCGAGGAAATGGGCGCCCTCATGGAAACCCAGGACGTGGTCCTGAGCTTTTAGTGGCTTAGTCGCGCCAGCGACTCACAGCGCTCCCCTCGCCCTCCGGGAGAGGGGCAGGGGGTGAGGGGCAGGGCGCGACAATAGACGGGAGAAATGAATGCTGCATATCGTCAATAAATCGCCTCTTGAGAGGAATGCCCTGGACACCTGCCTGGGCACTGTTCGCTCCGGCACCCTGCTGCTCATAGAGGACGCCGTGTATGCGGCCACCAAGGGGCATGCGGGCGAGGCCCAGCTCAAGGAGGCCATGGGGCGCATGAAAGTGTGCGTCCTGCAGCCGGACCTGGACGCCCGGGGCATGGGCGACCGGCTCATGGAGGGTGTCACGGCCGTGGGCTACGACGGTTTCGTGGATCTGGTGGCCAGCGAGCCGAATTGCCAGAGCTGGTTGTAAATACCCTCCCCCCTTCAAGGGGGGAGAAGGAGGGGGGATGGGGTTTTTGCGGTATACCAACCGAACCCCATCCCCACCCCGGCCCGCCCCTTGAAGGGGCGGGAGATTTCAGGCCAAGCCCTCTTGGGCTCGGCAAAATAAATAAACGGAGGAGACACCATGGCAAATATCGAAGTGAACGGCAAGAGCTACGAAACCGATGAAGAAGGTTATCTGATCGACTTGTCCCAGTGGAACGAGGAAGTGGCCGACTACATCGCCGGCACGGAAAACGTCCCCATGTCCCCGAATCACTGGGAAGTGGTGAACTTTCTGCGCGAATACTACGACGAGTTCCAGATCGCTCCCGCCGTCCGCGTCCTGACCAAGGCCATCGGCAAGAAGTTCGGGGCCGACAAGGGTAACAGCCAGTACCTGTACGACCTGTTCCCCTACGGTCCCGCCAAGCAGGCCTGCAAGATCGCCGGCCTGCCCAAGCCCACGGGTTGCGTCTGATCGCTTGGTAGGGTGGGCAGGCTTCACCTGCCCACGCGATTACCGCCTGTTGATGATTTGTCCGGCCCGGGTTCGCCCCGGCCCGGCGGTGGCTCCGCTCACCCTCGAAAGACCACGTCATGACCGTCAGCATCCTTTTTGCCGGGCTTTTCTACGTCGCCGCCGCGCTCCTCCTGGGGGGGCTGGGGCTGAAGATCGCCGCTTACGCCAAGACCCCGGCGCCGCTGAAGATTCCCACCACGCCGGCTCCCATCACGACCACCGGGGTGGCTTTCCGTATGCTGCGGGAAGTGACGCTCTTCGAGAGCCTGTTCAAGGCCAACCTGTGGATCTGGGCCGCTGGCTGGCTGTTCCACATGGGCCTCTTGCTGGTGCTGCTGCGCCACTTGCGCTACTTCACCGAACCGGTGTGGTCCTGGGTGGCCTTTGTCCAGCCCTTCGGTATTTTGGCGGGCTTCGCCATGGCCGCCGGCCTGGCCGGACTGTGGGTGCGGCGGCTGTTCGTCGAGCGCATACGCTACATCTCCACGCCGTCGGACCACCTCATGCTGCTGCTGCTGCTCCTGATCGCCGCCAGCGGCCTGATGATGAAATTCGTGCTGCACACCGACATCGTCGGCGTGAAAACCTTCTTCCTGGGGCTTATGCGCCTCGACCTGCAGCGCCTGCCGGCGGACGGCCCGCTGTACGTGCATCTCACCCTGGTGGCGGCCTTGATGATTATTTTCCCCTTCAGCAAGCTCTTGCACGCTCCCGGTATTTTCTTCAGCCCGACCCGCAATCAGGCGGACAACCCGCGGGAGGCACGCCACATTGCGCCTTGGGCCGCCTCCATGGAAAAGGGTAATTGAGATGGCCGGACCGGAAACCAAAGCCAAAATCGAGGCCCCGGCCTACCGTCCCTACCCGACGGTGGCCAAGCTTGAGCCGGATTCCATGGCGGGCCTGGCGCCCTTCGTGGCCAACGAAAAAATCCAGGAGGCCATCGGCTTCCCGGGCAAACTCGCCGACAACTGGCAGGAAACCCACGACAAGGCCATCGGCAAGATGGGCGAGTTGCTGGGCAAGTACCGCTCGCTGCAGGTCTTCATGGACGCCTGCGTGCATTGCGGCGCCTGTTCCGACAAGTGCCACTACTTCATCGGTACCAAGGACCCGAAGAACATGCCGGTGGCGCGCCAGGATCTGATGAGGAGCGTGTATCGCCGCTACTTCACCCCGGCTGGAAAACTGTTTCCCAAGCTGGTGGGGGCACGGGATCTGACGAAGGAAGTGCTGGACGAGTGGTACACCTACTACAACCAGTGTTCCGAGTGCCGCCGCTGCTCCGTGTTCTGCCCCTACGGCATCGACACCGCCGAGATCACCATGGCGGGCCGGGAAATTCTGAATGCCGTGGGCTACGGCCAGAAGTATTCCAACGAGATCATCGGCAAGGTTCACCGGATCGGCAACAACCTGGGCCTACCTGGTCCTGCCCTCTTGAACACCCTGGAGGGTCTGGAGGAGGACGTGCTGGAGGAGACGGGCGCGGCGGTGCGCTATCCCCTGGACGTAAAGGGCGCCGAAGTGCTGCTCGTGACGCCTTCCGCCGACTTCTTTGCCGAGCCTCACATCGAGAGCCTGATCGGCTACGGCAAGGTCTTCCATGCCGCCGGCCAGAGTTGGACCTTGTCCACCAAGGCTTCCGAAGCGGGCAATTTCGGCATGTTCATCGGCAACTATGACCAGTTGCGGGCCATTGCCCTGCGGGTGCGGGAGGCGGCCCTGGAACTGGGCGTCAAGCGCATCGTCGTGGGCGAATGCGGTCACGCCTGGCGGGTTGCCTACAGTTTCTGGAACACCCTGGTGGGCATCGGTGCCGGCGGCAATGACCCCTTCGCCGTGCAACTGCAAAGCCAGTTGGACCACCGCTTCAAGCAGCCCATGCACATCTGTGAATACACCTGGGACTTGATCCAGCAGGGGCGGCTCAAGTTCGACAAAGAAAAGAACGACCACCGCATCATCACTTTCCACGATTCCTGCAACGTGGCCCGAGGCTCCCGCATGGGCGACACGCCGGGGGGACAGTTCGAGATCCCGCGCAACATCATCAAGGCGGTGGCCAACAACTATGTGGAAATGGCGGCCAATACCATCAAGGGCCGCACCTTCTGCTGCGGCGGTGGTGGCGGCCTGCTCACCGACGACCTGCTGGAACTGCGGGTCAAGGGCGCCCTGCCGCGCATGGAGGCCCTGAAGTCCGTGGCGGACGGCCAGGGCGTGAATTTCATGGCCACCATCTGCGCTATCTGCAAGGCCCAGTTCAGCAAGGTTCTGCCCTTTTACGGTTTCAAGATGGGCATGGTCGGCGGCGTGCATCAGCTCGTCAGCACGGCCATCAGACTTGGCGACGAGTGATGACAAAACAAAAGGCATGTTCTAAACGCCGAGGCGCAGAGGCGCCGAGAAAGGCAAAACAAGTCGCTCCTTTCGCTCTCTTCAGGCTGGCGGGTCTCCTCCTTCCGTCAGCTTCTGGGTTTTCCTCGGCGTCTCGGCGCCTCGGCGTTTCAAACAAATAACGATTACACGGAGACAAACCGATGTCCGCGACCACCGAAACCACGACCCAGAAGATCAGCTTCCGCCGCTACAAGGAGGGAGACACCAAGCTTCGCTCCTTCAGGGACAACATCTTCCAGGCCAGCTTTTCCTACAAGTGCCCGACCTACATCCAGTCCACGCCGCCCTGCCAGGGCAGTTGCCCGGCGGGGGAGGACATCCGGGGCTATTTGTCCATCGTGCGCGGCATCGAGAAGCCGCCAGTGGGGGCAGATGGCAAACCGCTCATGTCCTGGCAGGAATACGCCTGGCGCCGCCTGACCTCCGCCAATCCCTTCCCGGCGGTCATGGGCCGGGTCTGCCCGGCGCCCTGCGAGACGGGCTGCAATCGCAATGAAGTGGAAGACCACGTCGGCATCAACTCCGTGGAACACTTCCTCGGCGAATACGCCATTGCCAACGCTCTCAAATTCAATGCGCCGACGACCTCCACGGGCAAGACCGTGGCGGTGATCGGCGGCGGCCCCGCCGGCCTCTCTGCCGCCTATCAGCTGGCCATGAAAGGCCACGCCGTCACCATTTTTGACGAGCACGAGTCCCTTGGCGGCATGATGCGTTACGGCATCCCGGGCTTCCGCACCCCCCGGGATGTGCTGGACGCGGAAATTCAGCGCATCCTGGACCTGGGTGTGCAGACCCGCATGAAGTGCCACGTGGGCAAGGATTTCACCCTGGAGCAATTGCGCGCCGAGTTCGATTCGGTGTTCCTGGGCATGGGCGCCCAGTCCGGCCGGCCCCTGCCGGTGGCGGATTCCGAGGCCTCCAACGTGGTGCCGGCCACCGCCTTCCTGCAGGCTTTCAACGAAGGCCGCCTCAAGTACGTGGGCAAGCGGGTGGTGGTGGTGGGCGGCGGCGATACCTCCATCGACGTGGCCACCGTAGCCCGGCGCCTGGGCCACATCGAGCATGCCAAGCCCACGGATTTCGAAGATGCCATCGGCGGGCGCATGGCCCACGACGTGGCTGAAATCTCCGCCCGCTCCGGCTGCGACGTGACCCTGACGTCTGTCTTTGCCATGGACAAGATGCAGGCCAGCAAGCATGAAATCGAGCAGGCCCTGGCGGAAGGCATCGCCATTCGTGGCGGCATGGTGCCCATCGGCGTGGTCAAGGATGAAAGCGGCCGCGCCATTGCCCTGCGGGTCGCCCGCTGCGAAGCCAAATTCATCGGCCCGCGCCTGGAAATCAAGACCCTGGAAGGCACGGAAGAGGACATCCCGGCGGACCTCATCGTCTCCGCCATCGGCCAGGCGGTGGATCTCACCGGCATGGCGGAATTCGACAACGGCAAGGGTGGCATCAGCGCCGACAAGAACTACCAGGTGCAGGGCAAGCCCGGCGTATATGCTGGCGGCGACGTGCTGCGTCCCCACCTGCTGACCACGGCCATCGGCCATGGCGCCATCGCCGCCGACGGTATTGACCGCTTTCTGGCAGGCCTGGAGGCGGAAAAGCGCCCGAAGATCGACGTGCATGTGTTTGACCTGCAACGGAAACTGGTGGAAAAGGGCATCGTCAATCAGCCCGCCACGGAAGCCATGCGCGGCACCGACAGCAGCAAGGTGGGCATCCACAACTTCGACAACCGTTCCGACCGCTACGTCATTCCCCACGACGCCTTGTTCCTGGGCCACTTCAACCATGTGGAGCGCAATCGCCGGGGCATCATCACCCTGGACAAGGAGCAGGCCCTGGGCAACTTCCAGGAACGTCTGGAAGTGCTGACCGAAGCCGAGGCGGTGGCGGAAGCCAAGCGCTGCATGAGCTGCGGCATGTGCTTCGAGTGCGACAACTGCCTGGTGTATTGCCCCCAGACCGCCGTGAAGAAGGTGCCGAAGAAGGAAGCCACCACTGGCCGTTATGTCTATACGGACTACGACCGTTGCATCGGCTGCCACATCTGCCGCGACGTCTGTCCGACGGGCTACATCCAGATGGGCCTTGGGGAATAAGGTTCGAAAAAGCAATGACTAAAACGCCGAGGCGCCGAGGCGCCGAGAAAACCAAGAGATTGAATAGCGCGACCTGCTGCTGCCTAACTGTCGCGTCGGTGGCTCAAGTATTTCCTCGGCGTCTCTGCGCCTCGGCGTTTCAAACTGCTTTTCGCAAGGAGTAAGCGGTGCGGATCAAAACCATTATCGGGCGGGCGTTGCTGGCGGTGTTGGCGCTTTGCGCTTCCCTGGCCTGGGCCGGGACGCCGAAGCCGGACATCGTCATCGAGCAAGCGGGGCATTGCGTGGCGGACAAGGACACCATGCGCCGGGAGCACCCGGACATGCTCAGGCACCAGCGCAACCGGACCCTGCGGGAAGGCGTCCGGGGCGAGAAAGTGAGCCTCAACGGCTGTATCTCTTGCCACGCCAGCAAGACCAATGGCTCGGTGCTGGGCAGCGACCAGAACTTCTGCCAGGCCTGCCACAGCTACGCAGCGGTGAAGCTGGACTGTTTTGAGTGCCACCAGGCCACGCCGGCCAAGACTGGTCCGCTGGCGGCCCGGGGAGGAAACCCATGAGCGACCAACGTTCCGAACCCAATATTTCCCGCCGCGCCTTCATCGGCGCTGCCGTGGCGGCCGGTGCCCTGATCGCCCCGGGCATCCGGCTCATCGAAGTGGCTGCGGCCCGCCCTGCCGGCGAGGCAGCCTCCCCTTCGGTGCGCTGGGGCATGCTGGTGGATACCGCCAAGTGCGAAGCCGGTTGCAGCGCCTGCGTGGAGGCCTGCAACAAGGAAAACGCCCTGGAATCTTCGGTGGCGCCGGAACAACAGCCGCGCTGGCTGCGCAAGATCGAACTGAAGGAAATCCGCACCGGGCGCCAGGTGTCGCTGCCCATGATGTGCCAGCACTGCGCCCAGCCGCCCTGTGTGGATGTGTGCCCCACGGGCGCCTCCTTCAAGCGCGCCGACGGCATCGTGCTGGTGGATCGGCACAATTGCATCGGTTGCCGCTACTGCATGATGGCCTGCCCCTACAAGGCCCGCTCCTTCGTGCATGAGGGCATCAGTAACCAGAACCCGGAAGTACCCCGGGGCAAGGGCTGTGTGGAGGGCTGCACCCTGTGCGTGCATCGGGTGGACAAGGGCCAGCAACCCGCTTGCGTGGAGGCCTGCGCGGCGGCAGAGAAGGGCGCCATTCTCTTTGGTGACCTGAACGATCCGCACAGCGACATCGCCAAGCGCGTCAAGAGCGTCGCCACCACCCAGGTAAGGGCCGATCTGCGCCTCGATCCGGGCGTGCGTTACCAGGGAATCTGAGCGATGACGATCCGGTCAGCAATGTCGGTGCCCCCAGTCACCCACCTTTTCCCTCCCCTTCAAGGGGAGGGGCAGGGTGGGGATGGGGTATGTCTGGTAGCTGCCGAACCCCATCCCCCCTCCAACTCCCCCCTTGAAGGGGGGAGAGCAGGCGCCTCGGCGCTACCGCGTTTGGTCATTTGAATACAGGACATTCCATGCGTATCCAGTCCTTTCCCGTTCTCGAAGAACGCTCCTTCTATGCCTTGGTGGCTTTTGGCCTGGCGGTGCTGGCCATAGGCCTGGGGGCCGCCCATTTCATGGAAGAGCACGGCCATGCCGTCACCGGCATGAACAACCAGGTTGTGTGGGGCATACCCCACGTCTTCGCCATTTTCATGATCACGGCGGCCTCCGGTGTGCTCAACGTGGCCTCCATCGGCTCGGTCTTCGGCAAGTCGGCCTACAAGGCCCGGGCACCCCTGTCGGGCCTCTTGTCCCTGGCGCTCCTGGCGGGAGGACTCATGGTGCTGATGCTGGACCTGGGCCGGCCGGACCGCATCATGGTGGCCGCCACCCACTTCAACCCCACGTCGGTCTTCGCCTGGAACGTGGTGCTGTACTCGGGGCTTTTCGCCATCGTCGGCTTCTACCTGTGGACCGCCATGGAACCGGCCATGAAGGCCTGGTCCCGGCCTGCGGGTTTTGCCGCCTTCATCTGGCGCTTCGTGCTGACCACCGGCACCGGCTCCATCTTCGGCTTCCTGCTGGCCCGCCAGGCCTACCAGTCCGCCGTGCTGGCCCCCATGTTCGTCGTCATGTCCTTCGGCTGGGGGCTGGCGGTGTTCAAGCTGGTGCAGTCCAGCATGTTCGCCTGGAACGGCCTCCGGCTGGACCCGGACATCCAGCGCCGCATGACCCGCCTGCTGGGGGTGTTCGTGGCCGGCGCCCTGTATTTTGTGCTGGTGTATCACCTGACCAACCTCTACTACGCCCGCCAGGAAGGCTTCGAGCATTTCATCTTGCTGGACGGCGGCATCTACACCCTGCTGTTCTGGGGCGGTTTTGTCGGCCTGGGTTCCCTGCTGCCCCTGGCCCTGCTGTTGCTGCCGGATGCGGGCGGCCCCCGCGCCGCCATGGTGGCCTCCCTGCTGGTGATCCTGGGGGCGCTCGCCCACCTCTACGTTTTCATTATCGGCGGCCAGGACTACCCGTTGGAGATATTCCCGGGATGGCAGGCTTCCAGTAACTTTGCCGACGGTGCCATCGGCCACTACAGCCCGAGTCTGCCGGAAGTGCTGCTGGGCGTGGGCGGACTGGGTTTTGCCTTCCTGGCCACCATTGTCGGCGTCCGGGTACTGCGCTTCATGCCGGAAGACGACTTTAGCAACCTCAAGAACGCCTCGAACCTGACCGACTGAGACCGACACAATGACCGTCGAACATGCTTTCGCGCCCTTCATTCGCGCCCTCGGCAAGGGCAAGCAGGGCTCCCGGGATCTTTCCGAGATTGAAGCCTGTCAGGCCATGAAAATGATGCTGACGGAAGAGGCCCTGCCCATGCAGGTGGGGGCCTTCCTCATGCTCATGCGCGTAAAGGAGGAGACGCCGGAGGAACTGGCGGGCTTCGCCCGGGCCGTGCAGGAAAGCTTGGTGCTGCCGGCCCAGCAACCGGAGGTGCGCCTGGACTGGTCCGCCTACGCGGGAAAACGCCGGCAATTGCCCTGGTTCGTGCTCTCCGCCCTGCTGCTGGCCCAGAAGGGCATTCCGGTGTTCATGCACGGCACCGTCGGTTTCGACGCCGACCGCATCTTCGTGCCGGCGGCTCTGGAAGCCCTGGGGGTGCCGGAATGCATGACTCTGGCGGAAGCGGCCGCTGCCATCGAGTGCCACAACTTCGCCTTCGTGCGCCTGGAAAACTTCAGCCCGACCCTGGGAGACATGCTGCAGTTGCGTCCCATCCTGGGCCTGCGCTCGCCAGTGCATAGCATCGCCCGCATGCTCAACCCCATGGGCGCCTCCGCCATCATGCTGGGTATCTTCCACCCGGGCTACCGGGACATCCACCAGGGGGCGGCGAAGCTCCTGGGGGTGAAGCGCGCCGCCGTGCTCAAGGGCGAGGGCGGCGAGGCGGAAAGGAATCCGGACGGCCCCTGCATCGTCAAGGCGGTCATGGGCGACGAAGTCTTCGAGGAGGAATGGCCGGCCCTCTTTGCCACCCGCCACCTCAAGGACGAGACCATGGATCTGTCCCGCCTGGGGGCTGTCTGGCGCGGCGAGGCCAGCGACGAATACGGCGAAGCCGCTGTCATCGGCACGGCGGCCATCGCCCTGTGGACCCTGGGCGAAGCCGGTTCCCCGGCAGACGCCGAAGCCCTGGCCCGGCAACTGTGGGCCTCCCGCAGCCCGGCGCTGCCGGCGTAGAAAAATGCATTTTGAACCGCAGAGGCGCGGAGGCGCAGAGGAAAAGCCATGAATGGATTTCGTGCGCGTGCCCAGCATTTCTCTTTTCTTGCTTTTAGGTTTTCTCCGCGTCTCTGCGCCTCTGCGATGAGGTTTTGACTTTTATGTCCCGACTCCTGATTTCCGCCGCCCACAAGTCCTCGGGCAAGACTACTGTCAGCATCGGCCTGTGCGCGGCCCTGGCCGCCCGAGGCTTGAAAGTGCAGCCCTTCAAGAAGGGGCCGGACTACATCGACCCCATGTGGCTGTCCAGGGCGGCGGGACATGCCTGCCACAACCTGGACCCCTATCTGATGGGCTGGGATGACATCCGCGCCTTGTTCCAGCGGGCCGGCAGCGGTGCCGACATCTGTCTGGTGGAGGGCAACAAGGGCCTCTACGACGGCCTGGCCCTGGACGGCAGCAACAGCAACGCGGCCCTGGCGATGCATCTGGACCTGCCGGTGGTGCTGGTCCTGGACGCCCGGGGCATGACCAGGGGCATCGCGCCCCTGATCCTGGGCTACCAGGCTTTTGATCGGAACGTGCGTATCGCCGGGGTCATCCTCAACAACCTGGGGGGCTCGCGCCACGAGGCCAAGCTGCGCCAGGTCATCGAACACTATACGGATGTGCCGGTCATCGGCGCCATCCAGAACGACGCCACCCTCGGCGTGGTGGAGCGCCATCTGGGCCTGATTCCCAGCAACGAGGCGGAGGACGCGGAGGAGCGCATTGCTGCCATCGGCCGCAGCGTAGCCTCCCAAGTGGAACTTGATCGGCTGCTGGCAGTGGCGGCTTCGGCATCGCCCCAGCCCGTGAGCCTGTCCCTGACCGTGGTGCGGCGGTCCGGGCCGAAGCTCAAAATCGGTATCGCCCGGGATCGGGCTTTCGGCTTCTATTACGCCGACGATCTGGAGGCCCTGGAGCGGGCCGGCGCCGAGCTGGTGCCCTTCGATACCCTCAAGGACAGTCGCCTGCCGGCGGTGGACGGCCTCTTTATCGGTGGCGGCTTCCCGGAATCCTTCGCTGCGGAACTCTCCGCCAATGCCAGCCTGCGGGCGGACATCAAGGCCGCCCTTGAACACGGACTGCCGGCCTACGCCGAGTGCGGCGGCCTCATGTATCTGTCCCGCAGCCTTTCGTCCAACGGGGCGGTGTACCCCATGGTGGGCGCCATCCCCGGCGACGTGGTCATGCATAAAAAGCCGGTGGGGCGAGGCTACGTGCACCTCAAGGCCACCGAGGCCTTTCCCTGGGGGCCGGCGGCGGGCAAGCAGGTAAAGGCCCACGAATTCCATTATTCCGACATCGAGAACCTGCCCGCGAACAGCTGCTACGCCTGGCAGGTGGAGCGGGGCCACGGCATCGACGGGAATAACGACGGCATCGTCGTGAATAACCTGCTGGCTTCCTACACCCACCTGCGCACGGCGGGGGGCTGCAACTGGGCCGAGCGCTTCGTCGAGTTCGTGCGTACTTGCGCCGCCCGGCACCAGTTGGAAACCCTGGCCGCAGTGGCCTGAAGACCAAAATCCCCCCCGGCCCCCCTTTGAAAAAGGGGGGCGAGGGGGATTTTGATGTGCCCGCAAAGTGGATTTAACAAGAACCGAGAGAGGAGACACTCATGATCACCATTACCCCAACGGCGGCGGCACAGATTCGTGCGGCGGCGGCCACAAGCGGTGCGGACGGCCTGGCCCTGCGCCTGGCGGCGAAGCTGGGCGACGACGGCGACATCGAATACGGCATGGGCTTTGATGAGTTGCGGGATAACGACGCGGAAGTGGACTGCGAGGGCGTCGGCGTGCTGGTGGGGGCCTCCAGCCAGGATTTGCTTTTCGGCACCACCCTGGACTTCGTGGAATTCCAGCCCGGGGACTACCGTTTCATTTTCGTGCCGCCCTGCAGTTCCAAGCCCCAGGCCGGTGCTTGCGGCAATGGTGGCTGCGGCGGTTGCGGCAAATAAACCTTGAAAATTCAATTGTTAAAACGCCGAGGCGCCGAGACGCCGAGAGAAATCAAATCTTTGTCCGTCCTGGACCATTCACCCTCGTTGGGTTTGACATAAATGCCACAAGATTTTGATTTCTCGGCGCCTCTGCGCCTCTGCGTTTCAAACTAAGTTTTTAAGGGTAAACAAAGGAACAAACATGGACATGAGCCTCATCCTCGATGCCCTGAAGCCGGCACCTGCTGCCGACGGTCGTGGCGAAGTCTACCTGGTGGGCACGGGGCCGGGCGACCCGGAACTCCTGACCCTGCGGGCCCTGCGTCTCATGCAGCAGGCGGACGTGGTGCTCTATGACAATCTGGTGTCGGACGAGATCCGCGCCCTCCTGCCGCCCCACGCGGAGCGTATCTATGTGGGCAAGGAGCGGGACAATCACACACTGCGCCAGGAATCCATCAACCAGCTCATGGTGGATCTGGCCAAACAAGGGCGGCGGGTGCTGCGCCTCAAGGGCGGCGATCCCTTTGTCTTTGGCCGGGGTGGCGAGGAAATCGAAACCCTGGCGGAAAACGACGTGAGCTTCCAGGTCGTGCCCGGCATCACTGCGGCCTTGGGCGTGTCCGCCTACGCCGGCATTCCCCTGACCCACCGGGATTATTCCCAGGCCTGCGTCTTCGTCACCGGCCACTTGAAGGACGGCAGCATGAATCTGGACTGGGCCGGCCTGGCCCGGCCGCGCCAGACGGTGGTGATCTACATGGGCCTCATGGGCCTGCCCGTGCTGTGCGCCAAACTGATGGAGCACGGCCTGCCCGCCAGCACCCCCATCGCCGTGATCCAACAGGGCACCACGACCCGCCAGCGGGTGCTCACCGCCACCCTGGAAAGCATGCCCGCCACCGTGGTCAGCGCCCAACTCAAGCCGCCGACCCTGATCATCGTGGGCGAAGTGGTGAAGCTGCGGGACAAACTGAACTGGTACGGCAAGGCGGCGGTGGAGCACCAGGCATAAGAGCCTCTCGGACTTAGAGGCTGAGAGTTTTTCGACTTCGCGCCACCGGCGGCGCAACTGTGATGTAGGCGGCCAGGGCTGGCGACTATGTCACTTGCAACGAACTTCCGCCCCCTGACGCGATTTCGACGGATTTTCGGCCTTTTTGCGGCCTCAACCCACCATGGCGGGGGCCGCGGATGTGCCTGTCCCTATCCCTAGCAAATCCGGCAGCAGCGTCGTGACGCGCATGAGGTTGTGGGCCAAGGCAAACAGCAGGGCGACACTCTTTCCAACGCCTCCTGCACCTCCGTGTTCGACTCCGACGCCGGCATCGCCCTGGACACCACCTTCGTCAAGGTCGTGGCCTGGTACGACAACGAGTGGGGCTACTCCTGCAAGGTCCTGGAA
>JAYTVW010000078.1:0-61038 GCA_043743785.1 Rhodocyclales bacterium
TGAGCGTGATGATGATGTGGAAATTTGATTCTACTCGCATGACTGGAGCCTCCTCCCGTACCGCCGTTCCCCCTACCCAAGAGGTTGCCTGAGATGACCCTACCCCAAGACAAATGGACGTGCCAACACTGCCCCATCGGCATCAATCGTCCCGGCACGGAAAACCTGAGCATGAAACCCTACCTGGGTGACGACTACGACCGGAAGAACTGCGCCGCCGTCATCGAGCCCAATGAATACGGATACCGCATGGCGATTTTTTCCCCGAGTGGCATGCCTATGGAGTGCTACACCGGTAAATCCCCTCGCGCCATCAGCCGCATGATCCTGGAGTGGACCGAGGGTCGCCAAGTGCGGCGGTCGGTCCCGGGGGATCAGGATTATTCGGAATCCGTTACCTGATACAGCTCGTTGAATTCGATCTGCAACAGGACGGGCAGCCCATCCAGGCCGTCGTGACGTTGCTTCGGTTTGCTGAAACTCAGGTCGCCCAACCCGAAGATGATTTCGGTGTCGTCTGGCCAAAGGGCAAGTTCTTTTCTCAGATCGCCCAGCAACATGGTTTTTGGTGTTTTGCTCACAGGAGGCCCCTTTCAGAGGGTGGTTGTTGATGTGGAAATCTGATTCTACGCGCATGACTGGGGACTCCTCCCGTTGCTCCCGCCAGCCGGATTGCCTCCAGTTGGCCTTTGCGCCGGGGCGGATCGCTTCCGTCCCGGCCCTTTTTTGAACCGCCTGTTTCCCCGCTCGCTTACGGACCTGAACGCCCATGTTTTTTGATGACTTCGCGGAGGCTGATGCCATGGCCGAAAAAAAGGATGTGTCGATCACCATCAAGGCAACCGAGTCCCTCAAGCATCGGATGCTCAAGGCCCAGCTGGCCCGGCGAATGAATGAAAGCGATTTTGTGCGCACGGCGATTCTCCGGGAGGTGGAAGCGGTGGAGCAGCAGTTTGAGTTCCTGAAAGAGATCTTCGAAGGTTCCGTGCCGTCTGATAAGGGCTGACGCGGTAAGACTTGGTAAGCCATGGCCACGCCTCAGCCCTTGCGTCAGATGTACGCCCTGGCACGCGAGATCCCGTTACGGGCCGCGCAAGGCAAGGACGTGAGGCCTGTGGCCCGTGTGTATTTCGATTTGGCCCGGCAGTTGCTGGGCGTGATAGACAAAAACAAGAAAGCAGGGAGTTGAGCATGGCCAATGAAGAAAGTATTGATGACTTGGTGGTGGGGCTTCTTACCCGTGCGGCCACGAAGCTGGAGCACTGCGCCATTGCCAAGGCGCTACCTGCCAGCCAGCGTCACAGCGCCAGTGTCCGGACCATCCTGAATGGCCTGGTGGACCACCGCCGTATTGTGCGCACCGTTAAAGGTGGGCGCACCTACTATGCCCTGCCTCAGCCCCCCAGCCCGTGCATGGCGGTGGCTCCCGGTCCTCGCCCGTTCGTCCCGATGTCTGCCGCTACCCTGGGTTCCATTGCCCTGGCCACCACGGTGGCGGGGCGTCTTGCCCTCTCCAACGGGGCGCGCTGACCCCATGGCCCTCGCCCGTCTTGCCCCGCACCCCATTGGAGTAGTCATTCGTCGCGGGGTTGCGACCTGCTCCTCAATGGTTTCCTTTCGTGGTTGCACCCATCGCCAGGTTCTGGGGTCCTCCTGCCCCGATTCCCTTGCGGGTAATGCGAAGCCCGAGGGAAGCCTAGAGTGTGGGGTATCAGCATATGCAACGGTGCAGACGTCTGCAGGTGGTAGCCGGTGACCTGGTCAAACTACGACAGCGCCCGGGACCAGATCGAGGCGGCAGGAATTCTGCTGCGGAATGATGGCCTGGTGACGGGCCGCATGGTCCGCCGCAAGGTGACGGACTCCCGGGAAGAGCGCGGCTGGTACATCCTCCACGAGCTGACCCTGGACGATGGCGACGTGGTGCTGGTAGGGTCGTTTGGCGTGTGGCACGGCAACGACAACGGCGCGCAAAAGATCAGCCTGGCCAAGCGCACCCTGACGGCCGACCAAAAAGCCGCTATCGCCGCCCAGCACAAGGCGGCCCAGGCCAAGGAGAAATCCCGCCGCGAACACGAAGCGGCGCGAGCGGCGGCGCGAGCGGCGGCCGTGTGGCGGAAGTGTGCGGTGGCCGGCACCAGCGATTACCTGACCCGCAAGGGCGTCCGGGCCCACGGCCTGCGTTACACAGACAGCGGCGCCCTGGTGGTGCCGATGTGCGACCCCACCGGCAACGTGCATGGTCTTCAGTTCATCCTGCCGTCAGACCATGAGCGCAGGAAGAAGACCGGCCGCGACAAGGAATACTGGCCGGTCGGTCTGGCCAAGCAGGGCCACTTCTGCCTCATTGGTGGCCTGCCCAAGGACGTGCTGCTGGTGGCCGAAGGCTACGCCACCGCCGCTACCCTGTTCGAGGCCACCGGCTACCCCGTCGCCGTTGCATTCGACGCGGGGAACCTGCAACCCGTTGCAACGGTGCTGGCCAAGACCTACCGCCGGGCAAAGATTCTCATTGGCGCCGACGACGACTACCTGACCGAAGGCAACCCGGGCGTCACCAAGGCCAGCGCTGCGGCCCTGGCCGTGGGCGGTTCCCACCTGGCGCCCGTGTTCGCCCAGGCTCGGGCCGGCAAGAAGATCACCGATTGGAACGACCTGGCCGCCCGGGAGGGGCTGCAAGTGGTGGCCGCCCAGGTGCGTGCCCACCTCCTGGCATTGGGCTGGGAAGGCGTAGCCGCCACCGGCGCGGGGGCAGCGCCCTCCGGGGGGGCGGGGGAAGTCAAGGCCTATGGGGAGCGGAGGGCGGCGCAGAGCGTCATGAGCCTGGACGATGCCATTGAGCGCTTCCTGCCCCTGGACGATGGCACTGGTAAGTATTGCTTCGATTCCTGGACCAACAAGGTAGTACTGCGGGACCAGATGGCGGCGGTGCTCCCTGCCGGGGTGCGGGGAGATGACGTCAAGCGGCACCCCGTGTGGGTCAGTCGTGGGGCCTATTACCTGGATCAAGTGGGGTTTGATCCCTCCGGGAAAGACCCGGAAGTCATCCTCAATACCTGGAAGGGCTGGCCCATGCGGCCGGTGGAAGGCGACTGCGCCAAGATCCTGGAACTGTTCAGCTACCTTTGCAGCGACAGCGGGGAACAAAGCTGGGACGTGTACAAATATCTGCTGCAGTGGATGGCCTACCCACTGCAGCATCCCGGCGCCAAGCTGGGATCTGCCGTCATCATGCATGGCCCCCAGGGCACGGGTAAGTCGTCGGGGTGGGATGTGCTGGCCACCATCTATGGCCGCTACAGCACCACCATCAACCAGCGGGCACTCAATGACCCCTTCAACTCCGACTGGACGGACTCCACCCTTTTCGTCCTGTGCGAGGAAGTCGTGGCGCAGTCCCATATTTGGGACAGCAAGAACGAACTGAAAGACATCGTTACCGGCAAGAAGGTCCGCATCAACACCAAGATGGTGGCGGCCTACTCGCAGAAAAACCAGATGAACTTCGTGTTCCTGAGCAACGAAGGTAAGCCCCTCCTGTTGGAAGAAGACGACCGGCGCCACCTGGTCATCTGGACCCCGCCGAAAAAACCCGAATCGTTCTATGACGAATTGTTCATGGAGATCGACAACGGCGGGGTGGCCGCGTTCTACCACTACCTTATGGCCCTGCCCCTGGATGATTTCCACCCCAAGAAATCACCGCCCATGACGGAAGCCAAGCGGGACCTGATAACCCTCAGCCTCTCGTCCGAGGATAGGTTTATCCAGGAGTGGGCCGAAGGCGAAACGCCGTACCCGCTATGCCCCTGCCGCTCCATGGATCTCTACACCGCCTACCTGAAATGGTGCCGTGTGAATGGCGTGGCCAGGCCCCGCGAAAGCAATCAGTTCCTCGGGCGGGTCGCCAAGCGCGGCGGCTGGTCGCTCAAGTTGGAGCGCGTGTATGAGAGTACCCATTACACCGGGCAGACCAAGCCGGCCAAGATCGTTATCCCCGAGTTATCGGCACTGGAGGCCGCCGGCAACGCCATGCCCCCAGCCAATACCAAGCCGGAATGGCTGACCAACAGCATGTTCAACTTTAAAAACAGCCTGGGAGATGGGGCATGACCGCCCATTTACATCCACTGAAACGGGGTCGTAACGGTCGTGTAACGGGTCAAGCGCCTGTTGTAACTCATGTAACGGGTGTAACGGGCTACCCGCGCACGTACACGCACGACAAACCGCCATGACGCACACACGCGCATTGCTTCCCGCACGTACGTATACCCCCCGTTACACCCGTTACATGAGTTACAACAAAGAGTTAGCCAGTTACAAGACCGTTACAACCCCGTTTCAGAAAGACCACCATGACCCTCGAAACCAAAGCTGCCTTCGCCCGGCGCCAGTCTGTGAATAAGGGCACCGTAACCCGCTGGGCGCAGTCCGGCCGTCTGGTGGTGGATATCAATGGCCGGGTGGATGTGGAGCGCTCCCTGGCCCTGCTGGGCGGCACCCAGGGCACCCGGGACGACGTGGCGGATAGGCATGCCCAGGGGCGCGAGGAACGGGCCGCCCGGGCGGCGGACGTGGTGCCGGAGGCAGGGGAGGAAGTCCCTCCGTCCCAGTCCCCCGTAGAACAGGCCCGCAGCATCCTGGACATGGCCCGACACAGCAAGGCCGTCGCCGAGGCCCGCCGCGTCACTGCCCTGGCGGATCAGGAGGAGATGGAGCGGGACCGCATGGCCGGCGACCTGATCTCCCGGGAGGACGTGGACGCCAGCATGAAGTTCATTGGCGCCACGGTGCGCGGCCTCCTCGACGTATTCCCCGACCAGACCGCGCCCCTGGTGGCCCCCGTCGCCGATCTGTCCGAAGTGCATAGCATCCTCGTCGAGTCCTGCCGCAACGTGCTGGTGGGCCTGGGCGAGGCCATCGAAAAGCAAATCAAGGCCCTTGCAAAGGAGGAAGCATGAGCGACGATCTGCGTAGCCGTGTCCAGGCGGCATGGGAAAAAGTGGAGCGGCATTTGCGCCTGGGTAATCCGGCGTTGGCCCAGTATTTCGCCAAGGAATACGTCCGCCTCTTTGCGGAACTGGAAGCCAGGGGATGAGTGCCCGTTCCTACGCCCACCTCCTGCGCCGCCAGCAGTCCTATTGCCTGTCAGTGGCGGCCCTGGCAGCGGCGCCGCGCCGTGCCCTGACGGTGAGCCAGTGGGCGGACGAACACCGGGAACTGACGGGCAAGCAGGCGGGAGAGCGGGGCCGCTACCGCACCAGCCGCACGCCCTGGTGGCGGGAGGTCATGGACTGCTTCTCCGCCACGTCCCGCGTCACCGACGTCGTGCTCATGTGCGATGCCCAGTCAGGCAAGACCGAGAGCCTAATCAATATCCTCGGCTACAGCATGGACCATTGCCCCCGGCCCATCATGGTGATGATGCCGACCGACAAGGCCATGGACGACTGGAAGGTACAGAAATTCAATCCGCTCCTCACTGACACGGACGTCATCAAGGCCCTGATGCGCGGCAATAGTTCGCGGGACTCAGCCAATTCCAAGGACCGCATTGATTTCCCGGGCGGCATCCTATTCTTTGCTGGAGCCAATTCTCCGAACTCCTACGCCGGCAAGTCGGTGGCCATCATCATCCTGGATGACTACGCCCGTTTTCCGGACGAAGTGGGGGAAGAAGGCGACCCGGGCACCCTGGCGAAGAAGCGCACGAAGTCCTTCCCCCGTGGCAAGCGGGCCTACTTTTCGACCCCCACGAACAAGACCAACCCCCATTACATGAAATGGGAAGAGTCCGACCAGCGCCACTACCATGTGCCATGTCCCCACTGCGGGGATTACCAGCAGCTGGAATGGGGCGGCCCGGACGTGGGCTACGGCCTTAAGTGGAACAAGGACCTCACCGAGGCCTGGTATGTCTGCCGGCATAACGGCTGCATCATCCGCGAAAATGACAAGCCGGCCTTGTTTGCCGAGGGAACGGGCCGCTGGATCGCCACCAATCCAAAGGCCAAGATCCGTGGTTACCAGAAGAGCGCCCTGTATGCCAACATTGGACTGGGAGATTCCTGGCTGTCTCTGGCGCAGGAATGGGTGTCGGTGCAGAAAAACAGGGGGCAGTTGAAGGCCTTCATCAATACCCAGCTTGCCGAAGGCTACGAAGAAGACGTGGATGGTGTCGATTCCGTCAGCCTGCTATCCCGCCTGGAGGAATACCCCGATATCCTGCCGCGCTGCGCCCGCGCCATCGGAACGGACGTTCAAAAGGATCGCATCGAACTCACCGTCGCCGACTTCGGTGTGCAGGAAGAACTCTGGACCCAGACCCACATCATCCTGGCCGGCGACGTCTCCCAGGGCGCTGTGTGGGATGAACTGGAGCGCGAAATCCTGGACCTGGCCCCGGACGCCGTGGCCATTGATGCCGGCTATCAGGCGTCCATGGTCCAGGCCTTTTGCGATAGGCCCCGCATGCGCGGCTTCTGCTTTGCCGTGGTCGGACGGGATGGTCCGGCCCGGCCACTGGTGGAAGACCACAAGACCCGCAAGGCCCGTGCGCTGCGCAAGCGCAAGGGCGGCTTTACGCCCTACATCGTCGGCGACGAACAAGCCAAGGCCCTGGTGCTCTCACGCCTCAAGTTGCCGACCCCCGGCCCCGGGTATATCCACTTTCCCCTGGCCCCTGAATTCGATGATGAGTACTTCGCCCAGCTCACCGCCGAAGTCGTGGAGCAAGTGGAGCGTGGTACCCGCACCTATTACGTCTGGAAGAAGCTCCGTCCCCGCAACGAAGCTCTCGACACCATGAAGCTCTGCCTGGCGGCCTTGCGCCTGTCCGGCAAGAAAACCGACGTCCTGCCGGCGCCCCCTGCGCCTGCTCTCAAGCCCTCCACCCCGGCCCTGCTGCAGAAGAAGCCGGGATTTTCTGCGACATCCTGGTGACCCCATGATCGACTACATCAACGACCGACTGAACCGCCTCGCCGCCTGGCAGCGCACCGGCAATCCCCGCCTGGGCTACGCCAGTCACACACCCTTCGCCGATGCCCCCCGGCGGCCGCACCAGGCTATGCCCCTGCCGGACGACGAAGCCCTGGTGCTGGAACGTGCCGTGGCGGCTCTGCCACCTGAACTGCTGGACGTGGTGGTCGTGTTCTATCGTTCTATGGTCAATTGCACGGCGGAGCAGATGGCCCAGGCCCTGGGCATTCACCGGGACACCCTCTATGCCCGTTTGCACCGCGCCCATGAGCGCCTCAAGGAAGCCATTGAAGACGCCGAACTCGCCAAGGCCCACGCCCTGCCGGAGTGCCAGATTGATCCGGCCCAATGGGGCAGAGCGGCGAACGTGTGCGGGAGGGCAGCATGACCGATGCCCAGATCGCCGAAATCATGGGCTGGCCCAAGCGCTACGGACCCCCTCCAATGCAGTTGGCCCGGGTGAAGGCAGTGATAGAGGCTGCGCAGAAAGAGGAAAGGGAAGCATGCTGTCGGATGGCCGTGAGAAATGGTGGCCTGAGAGAATGGATTGTGGCTGAGAAAATCAAAAACATGACGAAAGAAGTGGAATTAGAAGTCACGGATATACAAGGTGAATTCTCTGTCCGCGTTTTTAATGTCCTGGAAGCTTCAGATATAACGTCGTTTGCAGAGCTTTGTAAAAGGCAAGAGATAGATCTTGTGAGGCTTCCTAACTTTGGCAGAGCAGCGCTGCAGGAGGTAAGGGAGGCATTGAAAAGAAAAGGGCTTCCTCTTATGACGCCATATTCTTGGCCGAAGAAATAGAATGACCAAGCCCCTGCGCCAGGCCATGCCCGAGACCGCCGCCTGGATAGACGCCTTGCGGGAGGTCTTTGGCGCCGAGGAAATCAACGGTGCCCTGAAAGCCGGCATGGCCGGGGAACCCCGCTTCTACGCCAAGGAGGCGGGGCAAGAGATTGGCACCCGGGCGCCCACCTATCGCGTGAGTGTCACGCCCGAGGGGCGCTTCACCAAGCCCTGAGTGGCTTGACCAGCCTTGCCGCCCTGGCCCATACTTCGGCCCATCATGAGCGCTCTCACTTTCGATACCCTGAAATTCTCCGACACGCTGAAGGCGGCGGGGGTCCCCTCTGCCCAGGCGGAAGCTGAGGCCCGCGCTTTTGCGACAGCCATTGGGGATGTAGAGGTGGTCACCCGCAAGGATTTGCAGATTGAACTGGCGCCAATCCGGGCGGAGCTTACCCTCTTGAAATGGATGGTCGGCCTGTCGCTGGCACTGTCCACCGGCATTCTGGCGATACTGGCGCGACTTGCCTTTTCGCTGCCGCACTGATCTATGGGCAGCAATAACGCTTGGCTGTTTTGGATGCTTGGTTTTTTGACTGCACTAGAGCTGATAACGCTCGCCAAACAGTTCTTCTAGACATCATCCAGACTCAACACCAGGCCGCCTCCGGGCGGTTTTTTTTCGGGGAAATCGCAAAAACCCCTTGACCCCTCCGACAGTTTCTATATCCTAGCGGCTAGAGTGCTGATCTGGCGCCCGAAACGAACGAACGGATAAGCAGCACCCGCAAGACCCCAACCCCGAAGCCCGCCTCCTCCCCAGGAGCGCGGGCTTTTTGCATTGCGAGGCCCCATGCACCTGAACGTCAGAATGGACCTGTCGGGCATCACGAAGAAGTTCGATGCCCTCGGCCGTGACCAGGTGCCGTATGCGGCTGCGCAAGCCATCAATGCCGTGACTTGGGCCGTCAAGAGCAAGTCCGGCCCGGCTGAAATGGGGAAAGTCTTCGACAGTCCCACGCCCTGGACGCTCAAGTCCCTGCGCACCACCCGCGCCGACAAGCGCAACGTCCTCGGCACCGTCGGCTGGAGTGACCAAACCTCAGCCGGCCGTCAGCTCGTGCAGGAAATCACCGGCGGCACCCGCGCCCGCAAGGCCCTGGAAAAGTTCCTGTCCGGCATGGGCCTGATTTCCGCCTCCGAAATGGTCGTGCCCGGCATGGGCGTGCCCCGCGATGCCTACGGCAATATCGCCCGCAGCAAGATTCAGCAGATCGTCGCCGAGCTTTCCGCCGGGCCGGCCCCGTCCCGCAGGCCCCGTGGCAAGCGCCTCGGCGACCGCCAAGGCCGCATCTTCTGGAGTTTCGGCCCTGGCGTCGGGCGCCAGCACCTGCCCCGTGGCGCCTGGCAAGTCATCGATGAGCGCACCGTCAAGCCCCTGCTGCGCGTCGTCTCCAGCGCGAACTACAAATCCCGTTTCGACCTTGCCCGCGTGGTGCAGGAAGAAAAGGCCCGCACCTTCGGCCCCGCTTTCAAGGAAGCCCTGGCCAGGGCCACCAAACAATGATCCCCGCCACCCTCACCTCCGGCGATACCGTCACCTGGACGGATGCCCCCATCCTCCTCCAGGGCGAGACCTACACCGCCGCCGGCTACACCCTGACCTATGCCCTGCGCGGCGCCGATGGCCCGGTGGACGTGGTCGGCGTGGTGGAAGGCATCGGCTGGCGCTTCACCCTCAGTGCCGTGCAGGCGTCTGCACTGGGCGCCGGCACCTGGTACTGGACCAAGAAGCTCACCGCCACGAATTTCCAAATCACCGCCGGCCGGGGAGAACTCACCGTATTGGCGGACCTGTCCGCCAACGCTGCCGGGGGCTATGACGGCCGCTCCCAGGCCCGTCAGGACCTGGACGCGGTGGAAGCCGTCATCCGTGCCCGCACCAGCGGCGGGGCCGTCATCGAGTACACCATCGGCAACCGCTCCCTGAAAAAGGAAAGCCTGGCCGCCCTGCTGGCCCTGCGCACCCAGCTGCACATCCGCTGCCGCAACGAATCCGTGAATGCGTCCCTGGCCAATGGCCTGGGCGACCCGCGCACCCTGTACGCGAGGTTCAACTAATGGCCGGCATCAAGAACAACGTGGAAGTATTCGACGCCGCCACCGTGGCCCGCCTCGGTTCCCGCCACCTGGCCAGCTTCAACGCCGGCCGCGAGTCCGTACGGGAAAAGGCCCGTCTGACCGCCGCCCATGCCGCAGAGGGCACCCGCATGTATGCCGGCGCCAAGGTCGGCCGCCTGAATGGCGACTGGAATGCCTTGGGCACCTCCGCCGATTCCGAAATCCTCACCAGCATCCGCCTGCTGCGCGCCCGCTCCCGCCAGTTGGTGCGTGACAATGAATACGCCAAGCGTGCCCAGCAGCTCGTGGTGAACAACGTCATCGGCAACGGCATCGGCCTGCAGGCCCGCATCATGAACGCCCGGGGCAAGCTCCAGGGCAAGCAGAACGACCAGATTGAACAGCAGTGGACGCGCTGGTGCCGTGCCCGCCGCTGCCACACCGCCGGCAAGCTCTCTTTTGCCGACATTGAGCGCCAGGCCGTGGCCCAGCTCGTGGAAGCAGGGGAAGTCCTCATCCGCAAGGTCTGGGGCAAGTTCGGCGATTCCGCCGTGCCCTTCGCCCTGGAAGTCATCGAAGCGGACCGCCTCATGGATCAGTGGCAGACCGCCCGTGCCGACAACGGCAACCTGATCCGCATGGGCGTGGAAATCGACACCTGGGGCCGGCCCGTCGCCTACTGGCTCTACCCCACCCACCCCGGCGACTACCAGTTCTCCACCTTCATTCCGTCGAAATTCATCCGTTTGCCTGCAGAGGAGGTGATCCATCTCTATCTGGCGGATCGCGTGCCTCAGACCCGTGGGGTGCCCTGGTTCCATGCCACCGTCCAGCGCCTGCACAACATGGGCGGATACGAAGAAGCCGAGATCGTGGCCGCCAGGGCCTCCGCCAACATCGTCGGCTTCATCACCTCACCCGAACCCGCCCAAATGGGCGACGTGGAAAACAACCAGCGCACCCTGGACACCGCCCCGGGCCAGTTCCAGACCCTGCTGCCCGGCGAATCCTTCCAGGGCTTTGCCCCGACCCGCCCAAACGCCGCCCTGGAGCCCTTCATGCGCTACATGTTGCGGGGCTTTTGCGCCGGGGTCGGCATCAGCTATGAAGCGCTGTCCGGGGACTACTCCGTCGCCAGCTACAGCAGTTCCCGCATGGGCCTGCTCGCCGAGCGTGATCTCTGGCGCATTCTGCAGGGCTGGTTCATCCGCAGCTTCCGCCAGGAAGTCTATGAAAACTGGTTGGATGCTGCCGTCCTCTCCGGCGCCCTCAAGTTCCCCGACTTTTCCAGCAACCGGGAAAAGTACGACGAAGCCGTGCGTTTCAAGCCCCGTGGCTGGAACTGGATCGACCCCCAGAAGGAAGTGGCCAGCTACATGATGGCGGTGCGCTCCGGCTTCATGACCGTGGGCGACGTGCTCAGTCAGACCGCCGATGGCCGCGACTTTGAAGACATGGCCAAGGAACGCAGGGAGGAGCTGGACATGATGGCCGCCCTGAAGCTCGTTTTCGACACCGACCCGGCTCAGACAGACGTCAAGGGCAAAGGCCAGGTGGTGGAGCCAGCCGCCGAAGCTGACGACGCCAGCGCAAAGCCCGGCCAATCTGCCGCCGCCGAAGCCGGGGAGGGTGCCACGGAAGGCCAGCCCGCCGACCCCGATGCCGCCACCGAATCCCAGGAGGGCGCGAAGTGAGCAAGCAGAAATTCCAGACCCGCAGCATGGCATTTTCCGACGCCGGGGATGATGGCCGAATCCCGGTTGTGGTGTCGTCGGATGCCATCGTGGAAGTGGCGGACGGCCCAGAAATCCTGGTGCACCGCGCGGGCGCAGTGAATATGGAGCGCGCCCCGTTTCCCATCATTGTCACCCACGAATTCAATGTCATGAACGTCGGTATCGTGGAAGACCCGGTCATTGAGGGCGGCGTCCTGCGCGGCTTTGCCCGCTTCGGCGAGCGTCCCGAGGCGGCCCAGTATGAGGCGGACGTGCGCAACGGGACTATCCGTTGCGTCAGCGTCGGCTACAGCCGGGACGATGGCTATATCCGCCCGGATGGCGTGCTGGTCACGACCAAGTGGACCCCGCGCCACGTGGCCATGCTTGGCGAGCCAGCAGACAGCAATGCTGGATTTTTCCGCGCCTTATCCCCGAATGACGGCGAATTCACTCCCCGTGTCGGAATCCCCGAAGAATCCCCAGAATTTAGCGGCAGAAATGCCGCTTCCCCCGCAGCCTCGGCTGCAACCCATCAGGAGCAAGAAATGAAACTGAAACGTCACCGCCTGCAAGAACAGGCAAACGACGGCGCTACCGGCGGTGCTGCCGGCGGTGCCGTGACCGACACCAAGGGTGAGCAGCGCGGCGCCGAAGCCGAAAGGAAGCGCATGGTCGAAATCGACGCCATGTGTCGCGCCCATGCCATGCCCGAGGAACTGCGCTCCGGCCTGATCCAGCGCGGCGCCAGTATCGAAGAAGCCCGTGGTGCGGTGCTCGAAGCCAAACTCAAGGATGGCGCCCGTCAGGCTAGCCTGGGCCACAGCCACGCCCCGGACCTGTCCGAGAAGGACAAGAGCAAGTACTCCATGATCCGTGCTGTCAATGCGGCCCTCAACGGCAACTGGAAGGAAGCCGGCTTCGAACTGGAAGTCTCCAACGAAATCGCCAAGCGCTCCGGCAAGAACACCGGCGGCTTCTTCATGCCCACGAATCTGCCCTTCGCCATGCGCGCCCCGCTGAGTGCCGGCGCGGCGGCAACCGGCGGCGTGCTGGTCGCCACCAACCTGCTCTCCGGAGCCTTCATTGAATTGCTGCGCAACAAGGCCCGCGTCCTGCAGTTGGGCGCCACGGTCCTCTCCGGCCTGGTCGGCAACGTCGATATTCCCCGCCAGACCGGCGCCAGCACCGCCTACTGGGTCGGCGACCCCAACAGCGTGACGGAATCCGAACCCACGTTCGACAAGCTGTCCCTGGCGTACAAGACCATCGGCGCCAAGGGCGTGATCTACCGCACCATGCTGGCCCAATCCACGCCGGATGCGGAAATGCTCATGCGGGCTGACCTGCTGGCCATCATCGCCCTGGGCATCGACTCCGCAGCTCTTTACGGATCTGGCTCCAGCGGCGTGCCCCTGGGCATTGCCGGCACCTCCGGTGTCGGCGCGGTGGTCGGCGACACCAACGGCGCTGCCATCACCATCGACCACCTGATTGACCTGGAAACCCAAGTGACCCAGGCCAACGTGGACGAAAGCAACCTCGCCTACCTGGTCAATGCCGGCACCGTTGGCGCTCTGAAGAAGCTCAAGAGCACCACCGGCCAATACCTGTGGAACAACTCGCCCCTGGGCGGCCGTTCCGCCACGCCGGGCGACATCAACGGCTATCCGGTGGCCCGCTCCAACCAGGTGCGCAGTAACCTCACCAAGGGCACCCAGGACGGCAGCACGGCGCAGCTCTCCTGCTCCGAAGTCTTCTTCGGCGACTTCAGCCAGTTGGTCCTGGCTGAGTGGGGCGTGCTGGAAATCCTGCCCAACGCCCTGGCCGAGCCGTACTACAGCCAGGGCGCCGTGCAATTGCGTGCGCTGCAGTCCCTCGACATCGGCCTGCGCCACCCGCAAGCCTTTGCCCGCATGGGCGACGCCAAGGTCCTCTAAGCCATGTTCCAGGAATCCCCCGCCACCTTCCTCGCCGACTTCGGCGTGTGGGCCACCACCGGCAGCAATGCCGGCCTGGTGCTCCTCGATATGCCCGGCCAGCAGGTGCTGGGGGATACCTACATGGCCACCGAGTACGCCATCACCTACAACCCGGCAGACCTCCCGGGCCTGAAGTACGGCGACACCCTGACGATCTACCCGGGCCAGTCGGCCACCGGCACCCCGACACATTACAAGGTGCGCGTGGCCAACCCCCTGGACGACGGCGCCCTCTGGCACGCCGTCCTGGAACGCACATGAGCACCGTCGCCGAAGGCCTGCTGCAGGCTCTCAACGACACCCTGGCCGCCGGCAACATTGGCGCCGGGGTGGCCCGCTCCCGCACCGCCGCCCTGGTGCGGGAGGCCCTGCCCATGGTCGTGGTGCGGCCCCGCCAGGTCGGCTACCAGCCCGCTGGCGCCATGACCAAGAATGACCTGCTGGTGCGCGTCTCCGTGCATGTGCGCGGTGACGTCCCTGACCAGGCGGCGGACCCGATCGTCCAGGCCCTCCACCGGGCGCTCATGGCAGACCAAAGCCTTGGCGGCCGCTGTTTCCAGATCCTCGGCCCGGCGATGGCCTGGGACGACGGCGAGGGGGATGGCTCTGCCGGTATCACCCACCTCGATTACACCCTGAAATATCTCACCGCCGCAGCCGACCTCGGCCGGGCGCCCTGAAAGGAAATACCATGGGAATGAACCGCTACGTTGGCACCGGCAATCTGTTTTTCGTGCCAAAAACCGACATCCTCGGCAATGCCCTGACCAACCAGACCCCGGTGATCTTTGCCGACCTGGAAGACGTCAGCATTGACCTGTCCACCTCCCTCAAGTTCTACAACGGCGCCCAGGTGTATGCCCAGATGGCCGCCGAATCCGAACGCAAGATCGAATTCAAAGCCAAGAGCGCGGAAGTCTCCTACCGCGTCATGGCCCAGCACCTCGGCATTACCCCCAGCGCCGGCCTCAAGGACATCGTGGATGCGGAACCCCTCGTCATCCCCGCCAGCACGCCCTGGACCATCGCCACCACGCCGCCCTCCAGCGGCACCTTCGTCAATGACCTGGGCGTCCTCGATGTCACCGCTGGCCTGGCGCTGACCAAGGTTGCCAGCGGACCAACCACCGGCCAGTACAGTGTTTCCGGTGCAGGCGTCTACACTTTTGCCGCCGCCGATGCCGGCCACGCCATCCTGCGCAGCTTTGAATATTCCGCCACCAGCACCACCCGCCAGACCCTGGCCATCACCAACCGCCCCAAGGGCCTGGCCCCGACCTTTGGCGTCTCCCTCGATCTGTCCACCGGCGCCAGCAGCTTCACCCTGGTGCTCAACGCCTGCGTCTCCAGCAAGTTCAATTTGCCCTTCAAGGCCGGCGACTTCACCGTTGCTGAATTCGACGGTCAGGCCATCGCCGATGCCAACGGGCAAATCGGCTACATCAACATGGGGAGCTGAGCGTGGTCAAGGGCATCCTTCTCAACCTCGGCGGCACCGATTACATCGTGCCGCCTCTCACCCTGGGCGCCCTGGAAGAACTCCAGGACCGCATCCAGGCCTTCGACGGGTCCCTTTCGCCGGCCTCCATGGGCATCGTCATCGATGCCGCCCACCGGGCGCTCAAGCGCAACTACCCGGAGATCACCCGGGCCACCGTGGCCGATTCCATTGATGTAGCCGATTTTGGCGAAATCATGGCCGCCGTCATGGATGTGGGCGGCCTCAAGCGCAAGGAGGCCGAAGCAAAAAACGCACGGCCCCCGGTACCGCCGGGGGAGACGACTGGGACGGGCTCTTCGCCTGGCTAGTCACCGTCACCGGCTGGCGCTGGGACCAGGTCCGCGAAGACCTGGACCTGGTCCGGCTGCAGGCGCTGACCAAGGCATGGAAAACCACGCCGCCGCCCGCCCTGCAATTGGCCCGCATCGCCGCCTTCCTCGGCATCAAGACGGAAGACCCGGGCCAGGCTGTTGAACAGGAAACCCCGGCGGAAGCCGATCCGGAAGCCCTGGCCCACGGCCTGGGCCTGCCGGTCTTTCACGGTGCTAAGCGCCAAATGATGACCGCCGAAGAATACCTGGCCCTGCGGGCCTGACGGAGAAAGCAACATGGGCATGAATACAGACGGAACAGTCAGCGTTGGGCTAGATGCCACGGCGCTGGAAGCGGGCCTCAAGTCCGCCCATGCGGCGGTGCAAGACTCCATGGGGAAAATGAAAGCCTCGCTGAATGGCATCGGCGATGTATTCAAGGATGTCCAGGGGAAATTCCTCGCCTTTACCGCCGTCATGGCCGGCGGCGCCGCCTTCAAGCAGTTCATCGGCACCGCCACGGATGTCACCAAAGAAGCCGTGGGTCTGGGCAAAGCCCTGGGCATTTCTGCCACTGACGCCTCGGTGTGGTCTGTGGCCATGGCCCGGGTCGGTGTCAGTGCCGACCAGGTCAAGGCCGCCACCAGCAAGATCGCCCAAGGGATTCTCAAAAACGAAGGGTCCTTTAAGTCTTTGGGTGTCGCAACGCGGGAATCCGATGGGAGCTTGAGAAACAGCGCCGACATCATGTTGGACGTTAACGAAAAGCTCCTCAAATTCAAGGAGGGCACCAACCGCAACGCGGAAGGCATAAAGATTTACGGAAAAGCCTGGGGTGATGTGCAAGGCACGCTCAAGCTCAGCCGCGACCTCATGAAGGAAAGCGAGGCGCGGGCGGCGGCGCTTGGGCTGGTTGTTGGTCAAGAGAACGTCGACGCACTTGCCAAGTATCGCCGCAACATGGCCGACTCCAATGAGGTCGTGAAAGCCTTCGGCAACGTCATCGGCCAGGCCCTCTTGCCGGAATTCAACAAAATGGGTGGCTGGCTTTCCGATGCCGGCCCGGTGGCCGTCCAGGGCATGCGGGCTGTCATGGATGCACTCATGGCCTCCTGGCAAGCCATCAAGGACACCATCGCCGCCGTCGTCGGCCCCATGGTGGATGGCATCAAGTGGCTGGGCCAGACCATCAGCGGAACCATGGGCGGCGAAGCCCCCACGGCCATGGAAGTATTCCGCAACGTCCTGCGCATCGTGGAAGTGGCCTTCATTGGCTTCCGCACAGGCGTCCAGGAAGTCATGGCCATCGTCAAGCTGGAATTGACCGCCGCCGGCAATTGGCTCAAGACCTTCGCCCTGGTGGCGGATCGTGCGCTGCACCTGGACATGGCCGGCGCCAAGGCCGCCTGGAAAGCCGGCGTGGATGAAAACGTCAAGATCGTCAAGGCTGGCATCAAGGAAATTGTGGACGTGGCGACCAAAGGCGCCGCCGACATGAACAAGGCCCTCCTCGACCCCATCGGCGCCGCGCCGAAGACCACTGCAACCAAACTCAACAAGTCCGGCAAGGGCTCCGACGGGAAAGACCCGGCGGCGGCCAAGGAAAACCTGGTTTCAGGGTGGCAGGCCGCTCTGGAGAAAATCAAGATGGAGCAGGGGCAGGCCGCCCTGGATGAGGGCCACTATTACGAAATGAGCAAGGCCCAGGAAAAGGCCTATTGGGATGCCAAGATTGCCCTGACTGCGGCCGGCAGCAAGGAGCGCACGTCGGTAGAACAAAAGTCCTATGCGCTGGGTGTGGCCATCCAGAAAGACAAGTTCGACGCCGAGATCGCGTCCTACAAAACGGGCGAGGAAGCCGCCGGCCATGCCCTGCAAGCAAAGCTGGCCTATGCCAACGCGGAGCTAGCCAAGACCGTCGATATGTACCAGGGCCAAGGCAAGGCCGTGGAAGAAGCCCGCGCCCACGTCATCAAGGTGGGGCGCGAGATCGCCGCGCAGAAGCTGGCCCTCTCCAACGAAGTCGCCGGCCGGGAGCGCGCCAACCGGGCCGCGCACCTTGACCAGTTGCAGCAGGACGCAACCTATCAAGAGCAGCTTGGGCTTATCACGAAGGCGCAACTGCTCCAGATGGAACAGAAGTTCGCCGCTGACCGCGTGAAGATCGAAGCGGACGCGGTGCAGGCCGAAATCGAGATGGTCAAGGGCACGACGAAAGACCCCGTGGCCCTGGAGAAGCTGGAAAGCAAACTGCAGGAGATTCGCGCCAAGTACAGCCTGCAGGCCGGGCAGCTTTCCAAGAGCCTGTCGCTGGAACAGCAGAAACCTATGATGGCCCTGGCGCAGACCATGGAGCAGAGCTTCGGCGCCGCCATCAACGGCATGATTCTGAAAACCATGACGCTGAAGCAAGCCATGGGCAGCATCTTCAAGTCGATTTTCGCCACCTTCATGGATGAAATGGTCGCCAAGCCCCTGGCGGGTATGGCCGCCCGCATGTTCAAGGAAACTGCCCTTTACAAGGCCCTTTCCGCCTTCAAGATCACAACCCTGCTGGGCGAGAAAACCGCCGAAGCCGGCGCCGATGCCGCCACCTTGGCCGGCAACACCGTCCTTGCCCAAAGCGCCGCCGGCCTTGCCGCTACCAATGCCATGGCCTCCGTTGCCGCCATCCCCGTTGTCGGGTGGGCCATGGCCCCCGGCGTTGGCGCTACCACCTACGGCATCGCCGAAGGTTTCGCCGCCATGGCCAGCGCGTCCGGTGGCTATGACATCCCGGCCGGTATCAATCCGATGACCCAGTTGCACCAGGAAGAGATGGTCCTCCCTGCCCACCTGGCCAATGCCGTGCGCAGTATGGCGGCAGGCGGTGGAGCAGGGCAGGGCGACGTCCATTTCCACGCCCATGGCCTGGTGGACAAGGCCGGGGTGGAGACCTTCTTCAAGACCCATGGCCCGGTGCTGGCCCGCGAGATGCGCCGCCAGGCCCGCAACTTCGCCCCGACGAATGCCTGACCCCGCGCCATGAGTAACGCCATCTTCCCCGCGCTCCCCGGCCTCAAACTTGACGCCAGCATGGCGCCGCGTTTCAACACCGGCCTGCAGGAGTCCGTCAGCGGCCGCGAAGCTCGCGCCGCCCTCATGGCCTATCCCAAGTGGAGCATCGGCCTGTCCGTCGAATTCCTGCGCGCCGGCAATGCCGGCGTGGAACTCCAGACCCTGGAGGGATGCTTCCTGCAGATGCGTGGGCGCTGGGATTCCTTCCTGTTGGCCGTGCCCAACCACGATACCGTTGCCGCCCAGGCCTTCGGCACGGGCGATGGCGCCAACAAGATTTTCCAGCTGGTTCGCACTCTCGGCGCCGGCGGCTTCGGCTTTACCGAGCCGGTGCAGAACCCCAACACCGTCACCAACGTCAGCGCCAACGGCGTCACCGTGTCCGGCGGCTACAGCATCGGCAGCACCGGCCTGCTGACCTTCGTCACCGCGCCCGCCGCCGGGGTTGCCCTGACCTGGTCCGGCACCTATTACCACCGGGTGCGCTGGGACTACGACCAGGCCGAGTTCGCCCGCTTCCTCACCGATCTGTATGAGCTGAAGTCCGTCAAGCTCGTCGGCGCCCCGGGGAATCGCGTATGAAAACCCACACGCCCGCCCTGACGGCCCACCTCGCCACCGGCGGCCCCTTCATCATGGCTGACCTCTATACCCTGTGGCTCGCCTCCGGCCTCGTCCTGCGCTGGACAAGCTTCGACGTCCCCCTGATCTGGGGCGGCGCCACCTTCAGCGCCGACGGCCCGGTCCTCAAGCGCGGCAATACCCGCATCGTGCTGGGACTGGAGGTGGACACCCTCGACCTCACCCTTTACCCCCGTGCCAGCGACCTCATCAACGGCCTGCCTCTGCTGCAGGCCGCCCGGGCCGGCGCCTTCGACGGCTGCATGCTGCGTCTCGAAAGAGCCTTCCTCACCCCGGCGTTCGCTGTCATCGGCACCGACAAGCGCTTTTACGGCCGCTTCGCCGACCTGGACGCCACCCGCCAGGAAATCGCCATCCGCGTGAATAGCCCGGTTGAGCAGCTCAATATCCAGTTGCCCAAGAACCTCGTCAGCGCCGGCTGCCACCTGGTGCTGTATGGCCCCGCCTGCGGCCTCAACCGCGTGGCCTGGAGCCGTGCCGCCACCGTCGCCGCCGGCAGCACCCGCAGCCTCCTGAATTGCGGCCTGGCCTGGGCCGCCCGGCATTTCGAGCGCGGCTATGTCGAGATGACCAGCGGCGACATGGCCGGCGTCAAGCGCACCGTCAAAAGCTACAGCCCCGGCGTGGTGGTTCTCCAGTCCCCCCTGCCGGCTACTCCGGCCATGGGCGACAGCTTCCAGGCCTACCCGGGCTGCGATAAGCAGATGCCCACCTGCGACGACAAGTTCGGCAACCTGGGCCGCTTCCGTGGCATGCCCTTCGTGCCTGTGCCGGAGACCGCCGTATGACCGCCGGCCACCGCTCCGCCATTGTCCTCGAAGCCCGCAGCTGGCTCGGCACGCCCTTCCACCATGAGGCCAGGGTGAAACATGCCGGAGTGGATTGCCTGCAACTCCTCGTCGGCGTGTATGCCGCCGTCGGCCTGCTCCCCGACCTCGATACGCCCCATTACTCCCCCGACTGGCATCTGCACCAGACTGAGGAGCTGTACCTCGACGGCATCCGCCAGTACTGCGACCTGCTGCCGGCCAGCGAACTCCCCCAGCCCGGCGATATCGCCATGTTTCGTTACGGCCACCAGGCTGCCCACGGCGCCATTGTCATCGAGTGGCCCACCATTTGCCACGCCTGGCGCGATGCCGGCCGCGTCGTGCTCTCGGACGCCACTTCCGGCCCCCTGGCCCGCCGCCTGGTTGGCTTCTGGCGCCTCAAGACATTGACCGCAGGGGAGGGCGCATGAGCGGCATTTTTGGCGGCGCCGCCTCGACGCCCGTCACCGACAACCCCCCGGCCTCCGGCGTCAGCTTCCAATCGAGCTGCTACGGCAAGCCCGTGCCCCTGGTCTTCGGCCGTAATCGCCTCGCGCCGAATCTCCTCGACTACATGGATTTTGTGGCCATCCCCCACACCTCCAGCCAGAGCGCGGGCGGAAAGGGTGGCGGTGGCGGATCTGCTTCCAGCACCACTTACACTTATCAAGCCAGCCTGATCTTCATGCTCTGTGAAGGCCCGGCTACCGACGTCGGCACCGCCTGGATCAACAAGACCACCGAGGACACCGGCGACGCCTTCACCGTCGCCCTCGGCACCTACGGCCAGGCGCCCTGGTCCTACGTGGCCGGCGCCCACCCGGAGCGCGCCCTGGGCTACAGCGGCATCTGTACCGTCGCCGCCAACGCCTACAACCTGGGCAGCAGCGCCAGCCTTCCCCAGCACAACTTTGAAGTGGCCGGCTTCTACCCCCTGAGCGCTGGCACGGGGGTCTGGGATGCGGACCCCCGGGACATCATCACCGGCCTCCTCACCGATCCAAACTGGGGCGCCGGCTTCACTGCCTCCTGGGTCGGCGACCTGTCCGCCTACTCCGCCTCCTGCCGCGCTGCCGGCCTGCTCCTCTCGCCGGTCTATGAGTCCGCCGCCTCCGCCGCATCCATGGTCACCGACATCGTCGGCCTCACCAATGCCGGCATCTATTTCAGCGAGGAACTGCTCAAGATCGTGCCCTACGGCGACACCGCCGTCACCGGCCACGGCGTCACCTACACCCCGGCCCTGGACCCGGTGGCCTACCTCACCGACGACGACTATCTGGATCAGGTGGCGCCCGTGCGCGTCAAGCGTAACGCCGTGCCCGTGGTCGGCTCCGGCAGTGCAGACGCCTGCAATCAGGTATCCCTCGAATACCTGGACCGTGCCGACGCCTACAACACCGCCACCGTCACCGCCGAGGATCTGGCGGCCATTGAGGATCAGGGCCTGCGCCCCATGTCCGCCGTCACCGCCCACCAGATCGCCGACAGCACCGTGGCTCAGGCCGTTGCCGACATCCTCTGCAGCCGCTCCGTCAATGTGCGTGGGCAATACATCACCCAGGTGGGCTGGGCCTTCTGCGGCATCGAGCCCACCGACATCATCTGCCTCACCGATACTGCCCTCGGCCTCAATGCCTACCCCGTGCGCGTGCTATCAAGCGAGGAAGACGATGCCGGCGCCATCACCCTGACTTGTGAGGATGCCCCCGCCGGCGCCTTCAGCCATGTTGCCGTGACGGCGCCATCCCCGGGGGGCTACGCCGCCGACTGGAACGCCGCCCCGGGCGACATCGCCGACCCGGTCATCTTCGAGGCGCCCTATGCCTTGGCCGGTGGCGCCGGGCTGGAAGTCTGGCTCGGCGTCTCCGGGGCATCGGCCAACTGGGGCGGCTCCGACGTCTGGTGCAGCCTCGACGGCACCTCCTACCAGCGCATCGGCACGGTCACAAACCCCGCCCGCATCGGCCACCTCACCGCCGCCCTAACCGCCACCAGCACCGGCCCCCTGGCCCTGCACCTGGACGGACTCGGTGGCCAACTCCTCTCCGGCACGGCAGACACCGCCGCCGCCCTGCAGACCCTGCTCTATGTCGGTGGTGCCGATCCCGAGTTCATGGCTTACCAGACCGCCGCCCTCACCAGCGCCAACGCCTACAGCCTCACTGGCCTGGTGCGAGGTGCCTACGGCAGCGCGGAGGCTATCCACGCCAGCGGCGCCCCGCTGGTCCGCCTGGACGAGGCCGTTGTCTCCTCCGGGCCGCTGGATCTGGCCCTCATCGGCAAGACCATCCACTTCAAGTTCACGAGCTTCAACGTCTTTGGCAGCGGCCGCCAGTCCCTCGCCGATGTCGTCGCCTGGGACTACACGATCTCCGGCGAGCAGGCCACCGGCAACGCCGTCAGCGGCCTCACCGCCGTGGCCGTGACCGGCTCCGACGTGCTGACCCAGCTCTCCTGGACCGCCAGCCCGGGCGCCGAGCATTACATCATCGACCAGGCCGACAGCAGCGCCGGCACCCTGGTCTGGCAGCGCACCGGCCACACCCAGGCCACCACCTGGGCCGATAGTTCGCTGTTTGGCGGCGCCACCATCTACCGCGTCGCTGCAGTGCGGGCCTTGGCGGGCAGTTACAGCGCCAGCGCTTACCTCAGCGTCGGCGCCATCAACATCTGGCCCGCCACAGACGCTGAAAACTTCTGGCCCGCTTCCGATTCCGACAACCTTTGGCCCGCATAACGAGGACCCCATGACCACGCCCACCTTCCCCGACGCCACGCCCAACTCCCCCCGGGATGCCGGCACCTTCGCCACCTGGCTGCTCACCCTTCGTGCCGCAGTCATGGACATCTGGACATACGTGTCTGGACTCAACCCGGTCAAAACCATCAACGGCACCGGGCCGGACGGGGCGGGGAATTTCGTTGTAACCGTGCCATCCATATCGGGGCTTGTCCCGAAAGACGCGGGGTCTGTCGGTGTTGGCGCCTTTTTTGTCGTGGCCTCATTTACATCTTACGGCGCTCCCGGCACTCCTACCTACTCAGCAGGGAGCGTCTATTCCGTAAGCGGGACGAGCCGATGCATATCGTGTCAATTGTCGGGAGTCTATAGCCCCGCAAACGACGGGACGATGCAGCAGATAACGACGTTTCAGAGGATCGCATGAACATCATCACCGCCCATTCCCCGGCCTGGCAGAACCCGGAACACACCGCAATCCTCCTCACCGTGGAATTTGAGGGGGCTGGCGAACTACCGTTTTCTGCCACGCCCGACGACACGGAGTCCCATGGCCGCGAACTCTACGCCCGGGCACTGGCCGGCGAGTTCGGCGCCGTCGCTGAATACGTCGCCCAGGTACCGGATGCCGCCCAGCTCCTGGCCACGTTCAAACAGCAGGCCCGCGCCGCCCTGTCATCGTCGGATGTCACCGCCCTGCGCTGCTGGAAAGCGGGCGTGGCATTCCCGCCAGAGTGGCATGCCTACTGCACCGATCTGCGCGTCTGCCTGACCGCTGAGACGCCCTGCGCGCTCCCGGCCCGCCCCGCTTACCCTGCCGGAACCTGACCATGACCCTCCCAACTACCGCCGTACAGGTCCGCGTGGCCGCTCCCGGCTCTGGCGCCCCCGTGGCCGGCGCCCGGGTGCAGGCCACCCTCAATCACGCGGATTTGCAGGCCAATCAACATGTCTACCTGACCCCGTCCCGCGTTGTCGCCCGCACGGATGCAGCCGGACTCGCCACCCTCGATCTGTGGCCCAATGAACTCGGCAGCACGGCCAGCAGCTACGAAATCCAGATCACCACCCAGACGGGCGGTGTGACCACGTTTGCCGGCGTTGTGGTGCCCGTGTCATCCATCCCGGTGACTCTGGATGCCATCGCCACCCTGCCGCCGTATCCCGGCAAAGCCGACGGCGCCGCTGCCATGGCCATGGCGGCCGCCTCTGCCATGGCCGCCCAGGACTATGCCGGCCAGGCTCAGGCCTCGGAGATCGCGGCCGAAACGGCACGGGCCGCCGCTGCGGCCTCCGCCGTCTCTGCGGGCAATAGTGCCGGGGCCGCCGCCAGCGCCGCGACCGTCGCCGCTGCCGCACAGACCACCATCCTTGCCGCCGCTGCCGTGGTGGAAGCCCAGGCCGCCACGGTGGCCGCTGACACCAGCATTGCCGCCGCCGCCGCCACGACAGCCTCCGCCGCCGCCACCACCACCCATGCGGACAGCCTGGCCGCTGCCGCCGCTGCTGCTGCCGTCGTCGGTGTTTCGCCGTGGCCAGCCAGCGCCCCGAAAACGCTGCATTACACCTCCGGCGTCCTGACCAGCATCACCGGCACGGATGGCACCGGCACGGCCTGGACGCAAACCCTGGCCTATACGTCCGGCGTCCTGACCTCTGCGACCATCGCAAATGGCACGGATGGCTGGATCAAGACTCTTTCCTACACGTCCGGCGTCCTGACCGGCTCCACGATCTGGGTGAAACAATGACGACCTGGTTTAACGATACCTTTACGGGCGCCTCTGCCGGTACGGCTCTGTCCGCGCACACCCCGGATACCGGCGGCAGCTATTCGCAGCAGTTCCCGGCCACCGCTTACCCGCTGACATTTGTATCCGGCCCCATGCTAGGGCCGTCCGGCGACGGGTCCGCAATGTGGATGTCCTCGGCGGTGTCGCCTGGTGCTGACATGACGGTTTCGGCGCCGTTCTACGTCAACAACCTCAGCAGCAATTTCATGATGGCCGGGGTCGGGTGTCGCCTGACGGGTTCGCAGGGTACGGCCAATGGTTACATCCTGCTGTACTACGCCGGCTCCACGAACGCATGGAAGCTGTGCCGGGCCACCAGCTCCACCCCGGTCTTGGCGACGCCATCGCTGCCGGCGCCGAGTGTTGGCGCGACCATGAATGTGTCCCTGACGGCAACCGGGTCCGGCTCGTCCGTCACCCTGACAATGACCGTCAATGGCACCACCGTCACCTATACCGACTCGGATACAGCAAGGGCTACGGCCGCTGGCGCCGCCGGCCTGTACTTTTTCAGCCATGCGGCGGGGGTGGGCATGCTGGCCACGTCTCTGGCCTCCACCTATACCGCCCCGGCGGCGGCGGCGGTCACGATCACGGGCGCATCATCCGGCGCAACCGGCGTGGCCACTACGCTCACAATCGGCACCGACAACCCCCTGACCTCCGGCCAAACGGAATCCGTCTCGCTGTCCGATGGTGCCAGCGGCACGTTTTCACCGAACCCGGTGGCCCTGTCCTCCACCACCACGTCCGCCACAACCTCCTATACGCCCGCCGGCAGCGCCGGGTCTCGCACGATCACCGGCACGGCCACCGGTACGCCAACCCTGACGGCAGGCACAAAGTCGTTCACCGTGACCAACCCGGCCACCGCCGTCACCCTGACCGGGCCTACATCGGGGACCGTCAGCACGGCATCGTCGGCATTCACCGTGGGCGCCAACGGCTCCATAACCGGCACCGTGACCGTTACGCCATCCGACGGCGGCGCAGGCGGGTCATTCAGCCCGACGACGGTCGGCATCAGTGCCGGATCACCGACCGGGACTTTTACCTATACGCCCACAAGCACGGGTGCCCGCACCATCAGCGTCACCAACAACGGGGGCCTGACCAACCCGGCGACCATCGCCTATACGTCCGCATCTGCCGGGACGCCAACAGCCGGCACGGCCTCCCTGTCCGCAGCGACGAATACCACGATCACCGTTACCTGCAGCGCGGCATCGGGCGGCAATGCGCCCCTGACGTACCAATGGCACCGCAGCACCACCGCTGGCTTTACTCCTGGCGCCGGCACGGTGCTGTCCGGGGCCACGTCCCTGACCTATGCGGACAGTGCAAGCCTGGCGGCTGACACCCCGTATTTCTACGTTTGCCGCTGCACCGACAACACAGGGCAGACCGCAGACAGCCTGCAGATCGCCGGCATCCTGCGGGCCGCGCCCCTGGTGCTGGGGTTCGTCGGGGACTCGATCACCTACGGCTACGGCCTGTCCGCCGGGCAGGACCCCTGCACGCAAGTCGGCACCATCCTCGCCAAGGCCTGCAAATCCAGGGCCGTGACAGTCGTCAATCGCGGCATCAGCGGCACCACGACCTCCGTCTGGACCAGCGGATCATCCAACCTCGTGGCGGCAAAAGCTGCGTTTGCTGCAGCCGGCTGCAGCCATATCCACTACGCCCTGGGCGTCAATGACGCCGTCGTCCCCACGACTGCGGCGCAGTACAAGGCCAACGTGCAGAGCGCGGTAAATGACCTGGTGGCGGCGGGCTACAAAGTCATCTTGAGTTATCCGACCTACGTCCCGGCCGGCACGAGTTACACCAACGCCGCTGCCGTGGCCCTGCTGCGGAGCTATCTGCCGCAACTGGACAGCTTGATTGACGGGGTAAATGTGCTGCGCGGGGACATCCTAGCCCCGGCGTATTTTATGGACAACCTGTCCGAACTGCAGTCCGATCAGATCCACCCGAATGCCGCTGGCGCCCTGTCCCTGGCGACGATGTGGGCGCGGGCCATCGACCGCAGCGTGCTCCAGGTATCCATCGGCTCAGGTAGCGGCGGCACCTACCCAACCGCAGGACAGGTGCTTACGGGCATCACCTACGGCCCGACCGGAACGGACTACACAGGAACGCTCCGCAATCCGGCACTCGACGTTTTCCCGACCGCCGCCCAGGTGCTGTCTGGCGTCACGTTCGGCCCCACGGGAAATATGACGGGATCGCTGGTGAGCGGTGCGGGAGGGGTTTTCCCGACTGCAAACAAGGTGCTGACGGGGACGGCCTATGGTCCGACCGGCGCGGACTACACCGGCGCTCTGGACGTTAATGCAACTATCATGTCCCTGGACCCGGCGGACATGGCCGAACTCAAAGCCGCCATGCTCGTTGCGGCGATGCTGTAGGAGGGGACATGGCCGATCCCACCACCGCTGCCGGCGCCAGCCTGACCGTACTGGTCGTCGCCGCCCTGGGGCCTCTGTATGGACCCTATGCGCTGATTGCCGGGGCCAGCCTTGCCGGCGCGCTCTGGCCCCTCTCAGCCCAGCCCACGGCCACGCGCCTGGACGGCGCCCTGCTGCTCCTGCGCTGCGCCCTCACGGCCCTGCTCCTCACGGCATTTATCGCCGGCCTCCTGCAGCGGGTGTGGGCGGTGCCCGTCAATGAGGCATTGGCACCCATTGCCCTGGTCATCGGCGCCATGGGTAACGGCTGGCGCCCCGTGTTCGGCGCTCTGGGGGCAGCGGCGGCGGCAGTTATCGGTCGGGCGGGGGAGGGCAAATCATGAATGCCTACCACGCCATTCTGACCCTGCATGAATCTCTGTGCGCTGCCTTGCTGTGGTCCGTGTTTTCGCGCCTGGTGCAGACGTCTACAGACGTGCGCGCCGATGTGCGTCTGGCGCTGATCGTTCTCGGTGCCCTGGCCATCCTCGGCATCCTCGCCCCGCTGGCCTGGCCCTGGCTCCCCGATGCCTACACCCTGGCCCTACAGGCCGCCATCGTGGCGGTTCAGATCATCACCGGCCATCACTGGCGCCACGGCGTTCCCGTCCCGTTCTACCGCCCTGGCCGTGCCCCTCTACGGCGCCGCGCCGGGGATGTCACTTTCGATAGGAGCCCTACATGATTACCGCGCAACAACTGGCTACGGCCACAGGCGCCACGCCGGCCCGAGCTACGCTCTGGCTTGCTGCAATCTCGGCGGCCATGGCAGCGTGCCATATTTCCACTCAGGAGCGCCAGGCAGCATTCCTTGCCCAGATCGGCCATGAGTCTGGGGGCCTGCAGTGGGTGCGTGAACTGTGGGGCCCTACCCCGGCGCAGCGCGGCTACGAAGGCCGCGCAGACCTCGGCAACACACATCCCGGCGATGGATTTCGGTTCCGCGGTCGCGGGCTGATCCAGATCACTGGGCGGGCGAACTACCGGGCAATGGGCGACGCGCTCCTGCTGGATCTGGAGCAGTCCCCCGAGTTGCTGGAGCAGCCGGCGAACGCAGCCATGTCTGCCGCGCAATTCTGGGCCTCACACGGCCTCAACCAGCTGGCCGATGAGCACGACATGATGCACATCACCCGCAAGATCAACGGCGGCACCAATGGCCTGCCCGAACGGATGGCCCTCTACACACAGGCCACGGAGGCGCTGGCATGAGGCCTTGCCCGCTGTTTGACCCTCTGGCGTGGGTGCAGGCCGGCATTGATGCGATGGATGTAGCCATGGCAACAGCGCCCCGTCTGCGCACGCCGCTGTTGCGCGACCAGGTGCAGGTCCTGCAACTACCCAAGCTCTGCGCTCAATGCCCCGCCGACCCATGCGCCAAGCGGCGCAGTGAATATCTCCAGGAGGCACCATGAATCCCTATCTCATCATCGGACTCCTGATCGCCTGGGCCGCCAGTCTTGGTGGGGTCGGCTGGTGGCAGAACGAGGCTGGCCACGTCGCGGAGCGCACTACCTGGCAGGGCAAGGAGAGCACCGAATTGCGCCTGGCCAACACCAAGGTACTGGCCCTGGAAGAGGCCGCGCGGAAGACCGAGCAGGACCATGCCGCCAGCCTGGCGGAAATTGCGACCGACTACGAAAGGAAACTAAGCGATGCGAACAAACAAAGGGCTGATGACGTTGCTGCTGTGCGTGCTGGCACTCTCCGCCTGCGCGACCCCAATCCCCCCGGCCAACGTGCCTGTGGAGATCCGACCGGCGCAGTTGCCGCCGGCCCCGGCCAATGTGATGGTGGAGCGCCCGGCGAACTTTCGGGAGACCTTGCTGAATTTCTTGTCACCGAAGCCGACCGTGCCGACGGTGTTGCCCGCCAGCTCACCGCCTGTCAGCGGGTTGTGATGGAGGACCGCGATAATTGATTCAACGGTTTGGAAATATAACGTTAAATCAATGTGTTGTAATGTGCTGATTTTGTAACCGAAAACACCTTAACCCGTTGATTACGATGGTTTTAGCAGCTAGTTCGTAATCAGTAGGTCGGAGGTTCGATTCCTCTCAACAGCACCAAAGAATCAAGCAAACAGGCCAATCCTCTGGGGTTGGCCTTTTTGTTTTTCGTGCACTTGTGTCGCCGCATGGTCGCCGCCGAGAGTCAGGGGAGACCCATCGCTTACACCACGGCGAACCAAAGAAAAACCCAGCATAGGGCCGGATCGGTGCTTGCTTACAGCGGCGCCGCTTTTCAGTCTGATGCGTTGCGTCCTTGCAGCGCCACCCCGTGCTGTAGCAGGGCCTGGTCCACGTCGTTTGGCAGGCGCAGGGGGCGGAGATCGGTGAACAGGGCTTCGGCACCTTGGTAGCGGTGGCGCATCATGCCCAGCCATTGCTTGAGGCGGCCCGGCGCGTGCTGGGGCACCACTTTGACCTGGGTGCGTTGCCAGAATTCCGCAATCATGGGCCGGATGCGCGGCCAGTCGTCCGCCTGGTCTGTCTCGTCGCATTGGCTGCGGATACGCTCTGCCAGCAACGGGTCTGCCACGGCGCCCCGGCCCAGCATGACATCCGCACAGCCAGTGGCGCTACGGATGGCCTGGTAGTCGGCCAGCGTCCATACTTCACCGTTGGCGATTACCGGGATGTTTACGGTTTCTCGGATGCGGGCGATCCATTCCCAGCGGGCCGGCGGGCGGTAGCCGTCTTCCTTGGTGCGGGCATGCACCACCAGTTCCGAGGCGCCGCCTTCCATGAGGGCGCGGGCGCAATCCAGGGTGTACGCCGTGTCCCGGATGCCCAGGCGCATCTTGGCGGTGACGGGCAGGGCAGGGGGAACGGCAGCCCTGACTGCAGCAATAATGCGCTGGAGCAGTTCCGGTTCTTCCAGCAGGGCGGCGCCGCCCCGGTTGCGATTGACCTGGGGGGAGGGGCAGCCGAAATTGAGGTCGATGCCGAAAGGGTCCAGGGTGGCGGCCAGCGCAGCGTTGGTCGCCATGAGTTTCGGCACGGCGCCCAGCAGTTGCAGCCGAACCGGGGTGCCCGAGGCCGTGCGGGCGCCGTTCAGTAATTCCGGGCAGATGCGGGTGAAATGGGGTGGGGTCAGCAGGCAGTCCGTGACCCGCACGAATTCCGTGACGCACCAGTCGAAAGCGCCGCCCTTGGTCAGCACCGCCCGCAGGGCGTCGTCCGCCAGCCCTTCCATGGGAGCAAGAATCAGGCGCGGCGTGGCTTTCACGGCGGGGGCGGCTTGGGGCATGCAGATAGGCACGGCGTGCGGGGGAAAACCTTATACCTCGTCACGGCCTGTTGTGCGCGTTTCGCCGGTATTATCCGTGGCGGCTGGTTTCAGGCGGCCCGGGGTGCCCTTGGAAATGTGGCCGGCTGACGCCAGCCCCACAATTACGTGGCTGAAAATCAGTAGCAGGCAGATCGGGATGAATATGGCATTGGAAAGTTCTTGCGCGAGACCCGGGGTGGATCGCGGCGCGCGTATTGCGCTGATGTTTGCCTTGCTCGGCGAACGTCTATCAGTCTTCTACGAGCACGGGCAATGGCTTACCCACGCCCAAGGGGCGGCCCTGGCGGCAGATTGGCTGTCCCGCTCCCGGCGGAGCTTGCCCTCCGGGGAGCGAACCATGCTCTCTGCCCTGAGCGATGAACTGGCTCGGCAGATCGCCGGTTCGGTTTCCCGGGAAGGTGGCCTCTATATCTCCCATGAGTTGACGGAGGCCCTGGATACGCGCTATCAGTCGGAGGTGGGCGAAACCATGATGCTGGAGTGCGAACGCCTGCTGGATCGGGGTGTGTAGGGGCAAGGGTGCCCGCTCCGCCTGGGACGGCGACCCGCCAGCGATCCTGTTCCATGCGGTAATGCCGGTCTTATGCCGGGTCTGCGTGGCTAGTAAGCACGCCATGCTCTCTCAACATGGCCTTGAACCCCTTCATGACCGGCCGGGAAATCATGGTTTCCGCCAGCAGGCGCTGCTCGTAGATTGCCATGACGTCATCGTCGCAGCCGCAGGCTGCGGCGATCATGTCCCGGGCTTCCTGGCCCAGCAGTTTGCCGGGGCGATGCTTGGTCGCCCCATAGAGAATGGCGATGACCTGCTTTTCCTGCTCGGCCATCTTGCATTTGCCATCGAGGATCTTGAGCATGAGGGCCGTGACACAGTCCAGGTGTATCGGCTCCTGCAGATGGGCAAGCGCCCAGGCGGTGGCTTGAGAATCGTTCATGGCATTTCGCATCCGCCGCCTGACTTGCCTAAACTCGCAGCAACGCCTTGCAGAGTCGTTCGGAAAGCTGCTCCGCACTGAACTGGGGTTCATTGGGGGGATACAGGGAGTCCTCAAGGATTTCGTGGCCGTATTCCAGGGCCAGGGCGCGCAATTCCTTGATCTTCTGGCAGGCCTTGAGCTTTTCACCCAGGATGGCATCGGTTTTGGCTTTTTCGGCAAAGGCCTTGATGGGGGCAATGGACATGATTTCTCCGGTTGGTCTTGATAAGAAACTCAGTACGGTGATGCGTACGGAAGTTCAAAATCTAAGCAAGACCGGTGCCTGAGTATTAACGCCCTGATTCCTATGGGTGATCGAATGGGCTTGGTCTGCCGGCCGGGGCGTTTGTCGGATTTGGGACAATGTTTCCTCCCATGAAAAACGCCGCGCTTGTGCCGCGGCGTTTTTCGTGGTGCGGCGTGCCGGGCACGCCGTTGCCGATCCTGCTTAGTCGATGTCGGCCAGGGACAGTTGCAGCAGTTCGCGCTTGAGCACGAATTCCCGCGGCAGACGATCCTTCAGCTTTTCGAACAGCTCGTTGTGGGATTCGAGCTCGGTGCGCCACATGTCCGTGTCCACCTTGGTCAGGGCGTCGAACTCGGTCTTGGTGACGTCGGTGCCGGTCCAGTCGATGTCCTCGAACTTCGGCATCCAGCCCAGGGCGGTTTGCGTTGCGCCGACCTTGCCGGAGACGCGATCCACGATCCACTTCAGGACGCGCATGTTGTCGCCGAAGCCCGGCCACATGAAGTCGCCGTTTTCGTCCATGCGGAACCAGTTGACGCTGTAGATCGCCGGGGGATTTTCCACCACGCGGCCCATGCGCAGCCAGTGGTTGAAGTAGTCACCCATGTGGTAGCCGCAGAAGGGCAGCATGGCGAACGGATCGCGACGGACCACGCCTTGCGCGCCGAAGGCGGCAGCGGTGGTTTCGGAGCCCAGGGTGGCTGCGGTGTAGACACCGAAGTTCCAGTTGAAGGATTCGAACACCAGGGGCACGGTGGTGGCGCGACGGCCGCCGAAGATGAAGGCGGAGATGGGCACGCCGGCCTGGGCTTCCCAGTTCTCGTCGAGGGACGGGCACTGGCTGGCGGGGGCGGTGAAACGGGAGTTGGCGTGGGCGGCCTTCTTGCCGGCCTTGCCGTCTTCCGGTGTCCAGTCCTTGCCTTGCCAGTCGATCAGGTGGGCCGGCGCTTCCTTGGTCATGCCTTCCCACCACACGTCGCCGTCGTCCGTCAGGGCCACGTTGGTGAAGATCACGTTGGAGTGCAGCGTGGCCAGGGCATTGAAGTTGGACTTTTCGGAGGTGCCGGGGGCAACACCGAAGAAACCGGCTTCCGGGTTGATGGCGTACATGCGGCCGTCGGGACCGGGCTTGATCCAGGCGATATCGTCGCCGACGGTGGTAACCTTCCAGCCGTCGAAGGACTTGGGCGGGATCAGCATGGCGAAGTTGGTCTTGCCGCAGGCAGACGGGAAGGCGGCGGCAACGTACTTCTTGTCGCCGTCCGGGCTTTCCACACCCAGGATCAGCATGTGCTCGGCCAGCCAGCCTTCTTCCCGGGCCATGTTGGAGGCGATGCGCAGGGCAAAGCACTTCTTGCCCAGCAGCGCGTTGCCGCCGTAGCCAGAGCCGTAGGACCAGATTTCACGGGTTTCCGGGAAATGCACGATGTACTTGGTGCTGGGGTTGCAGGGCCAGCGCATGTCTTGCTGACCGGGTTCCAGGGGTGCGCCCACGGTGTGCAGGCAGGGCACGAAATCGCCATCTTCACCCAACTGGTCGATCACTTTGCGACCCATGCGGGTCATGATCTTCATGTTGGTGACGACATAGGCGGAGTCGGAAATTTCCACGCCGATGTGGGCGATGGGAGAGCCGATGGGACCCATGCTGAAGGGGATCACGTACATCGTGCGGCCCTTCATGCAAGCGCTGAACAGACCCTTCAGGGTCTCCTTCATCTTGGCCGGTTCTTCCCAATTGTTGTTGGGGCCGGCGTCGTCCTTGTTGGCGGAACAGATGTAGGTGCGGTCTTCCACGCGGGCCACGTCGGAGGGGTCCGACCAGGCCAGGAAGCTGTTCGGCCGCTTTTCGGGGTTCAGTTTGATCAGGCTGCCCGCGTCCACCATTTCCTGGCAGAGACGGCTGTATTCCTCTTCGGAACCGTCAGCCCATACCACGCGATCAGGCTGGGTCAGGGCAGCAATCTCGGCCACCCAGGTCTTGAGGCGGGTGTTCTTGACGTATTCGGGGGCCGCGAAGGCGGCTTCGGCTAGGCGCTGGTTCATGCGTGTGTCTCCAAAAAAAAACGGACTTTCAAAAGGTGCCGGATGGCCGTTGATCTCTTGGATGTCGGCTGTCCGAACCGCAGCAGTAGCGGCGATCGTTCTTGGTGCAGGACGCGGGGCTAGAGGCGGAGGTCGTGGATCGCGGGTAGGGATCTTTAAGGAATCCCATAATTATGCCACAGCCCGCCATGGGGACGTAAGCACACAGGAGGCATAATTGCCATGTCCCGTTGTGGAAAGCCGCAGTGCCCAGGTAGCCCATGATGAACTTACAATTGTCAAACAAGCGCCGTAAGCTTTCGGCAAGCTCTATAATTTATAATTATGGCGCCAAAAAATCAAGATTCCGGAGGTCTAGCGCCTCCTTGCATCGCATAATCGGGATATCCCGGGAGACCAAGTTTCATGGACAAGAATTCACGCCAAGCCGCCCTCGACTACCATCGCTATCCGCGTCCCGGCAAGATCGCGGTCACGCCCACCAAGGCGCTGACGAACCAGCAAGATCTTTCCCTGGCCTACTCTCCCGGCGTTGCGGCCGCCTGCGAGGAGATCGTGGCGGATCCGTCCACTGCCGGTTTGTATACGTCCCGCAACAACTTGATCGGCGTCGTCACCAACGGCACCGCGGTGCTGGGCTTGGGCCCAATTGGTCCCCTGGCCGCCAAGCCGGTGATGGAAGGCAAGGGCGTGCTGTTCAAGAAGTTCGCCAATATCGACGTTTTTGACATCGAAATCGACGAACTGGATCCGGATAAGCTGGTGGATATCATCGCTTCCCTGGAGCCAACCTTCGGCGGCATCAACCTGGAAGACATCAAGGCGCCGGAATGCTTCTACGTGGAGCAGAAGCTGCGGGAACGCATGAAGATTCCGGTCTTCCACGACGACCAGCACGGCACCGCCATCATTGTTGGCGCGGCCGTCCTGAACGGCCTGACCGTAGTGGGCAAGAAGATCGAGGAAGTGAAACTGGTGACCTCCGGCGCCGGTGCCGCCGCCCTGGCCTGCCTGGATCTGCTGGTGAAACTGGGCGTCCGGGTGGAAAACATCTATGTCACGGACCTCAAGGGCGTGGTGTACATCGGCCGCAAGGAGCTAATGGACCCGATCAAGGATCAGTACGCCAAGGACACTCCGGCGCGCACCCTGAGTGACATCATTGAAGGCGCCGATGTATTCCTCGGTCTCTCCGCTGGCGGCGTGCTGAAGCCCGAGATGGTGGCGAAAATGGCCCCCAATCCGCTCATTCTCGCCCTGGCCAATCCCACGCCGGAAATCCTGCCGGAAGAGGTCAAGGCCGTGCGCAGTGACGCCATCATCGCCACGGGCCGTTCGGACTATCCGAACCAGGTGAACAATGTTCTGTGTTTCCCCTTCATCTTCCGCGGCGCCCTGGACGTGGGGGCTACCACCATCACGGAAGAAATGAAGCTGGCGTCCGTGCGTGCCATTGCCGAGCTGGCGCGGGCCGAGCAGTCGGACATCGTTACCGCAGCCTACGGCGAGACGGTGGCGGGCTTCGGCCCTGAGTACCTTATTCCGCGCCCCTTCGATCCCCGGCTCATCGTCAAGATCGCCCCGGCCGTGGCCCAGGCCGCCATGGATTCCGGCGTCGCCACCCGCCCCATCACCGACTGGGATGCCTACCGCACCCAGCTCAACAACTTCGTCTGGCAGTCGGGCCTCATCATGAAGCCCATCTTCGCTGCGGCGAAGAAGGCCCCCAAGCGCATCATCTTTGCCGAGGGCGAATCCGAACGGGTGCTCAGGGCCGTGCAGACCGTGCTGGACGAGGGCACGGCGCTTCCCATTCTCATCGGACGCCCCGCCGTCATCGAGAGTTATGTCGAAAAGTTCGGTCTGCGCATGCGCCCGGGCCAGGATTTCGAAATCGTCAACCCGGATTCCGATCCACGCTACCGGGATTTGTGGAGCCATTACCACGAACTCATGCAGCGCAACGGTGTCTCCGTCGAGTACGCCATGCGGGAAGTGCGTCGCCGCACCACCCTGATTGGTGCTCTGCTGCTCAAGTTTGGGTACGCGGACGGCATGATCTGCGGCACCTTCGGCATGCACAACCTGCACCTGAAGTTCATCCAGAACGTGCTGGGGCGGCGCCAGGGTGTAAAGAACTTCTACACCATGAACCTCTTGTCCTTGCCGGGGCGCAGCGTGTTTTTGTGCGACACCTACGTGAACTACGATCCGACGGCAGAGCAGATTGTCGAAATGACGGAACTGGCGGCGGAGGAAGTGAGCCGCTTCGGTATGACGCCCAAGATCGCCTTGCTGTCCCATTCCAGCTTCGGCACGGACGACACGCCGACGGCCCTGAAAATGCGCAAGGCTCGGGCCATCCTGCACGAAAGTCGTCCTGATCTGGAAGTGGAAGGGGAAATGCACGGCGACGCGGCCCTGTCCGAGGATGTCCGTTCGCAGATCTTCCCGAACTCCCGTCTGAAGGGCGAAGCCAACCTGCTGATCTTCCCGACACTGGATGCGGCCAACATCGCCTTCAATCTCCTGAAGACCTCCGCCGGTGAAGGTATGACCGTGGGCCCGATCTTGCTGGGTTCCGAAAAGCCGGTGCATATCCTGACTCCCACCGCCACGGTGCGCCGCATCGTGAATATGTCCGCCCTCACCAGCGTGGAAGCCGGGCGGCGGTAAGGCAAGCAGGATTCAGGATTTGGGATTCAGGCCTCATGCCGCCGCCGAAGGCGGCGCATGCTTTCCTGAATCCTGAACCTGAATCCTGATTGCCATCTGGCGATGCAAAAATTGCTTGGCGCCACCCGTCTACGCAGGGATTATTTCGCCCCTTCTTCACGATTTCGTTGATACTCGCACAAGCGTCTTCAAGACAAACCTGTATTGCCATGATTGGAATGCACTATTTCTGATTGGCTTGGCGCCTTCAAGCGGCTAAACTACGCACTGTTTTTGGATTTCCACCCGGATTTGGCTGATGTAGCGCCGCATGGGTGGATTCCGCAGCATTTTCGAAAATGCATAGGCGTACGCACATGGGGCTAGCCCCGCTGCCACTTCCCCGATACTGTCTCTCTGATCAAGGCTTGCCGAAGATGCGTAATGTCCCTGGTTTGATGAGACCAACAGGAAAAATCATGAAAATCCGCACCTCACTCCTGGTGCTGGTGATGGCCGCCCTGGCGCTGCCGGCAGGGGAGGCCCTCGCCGCACACAAGCACCACAAGGAACACAAGGCCAAGCACCGGGTTGTCAAACACTCCATCAGTTCCGCCGCCAGGAAGGCCGCTGCCCGCACCCATCATCTGGCCAAGGCCGAAAGCCTGAATTATGCGGACGTGGCCACGGGCAAGTTGCGCCTGCTGTCCAATGCCGTGGTGGTGCAGGACCAGGTTTCCGGCACCATGCTGTTCGAGAAGAATTCCGAAGCCGTCCTGCCCATCGCCTCCATCACCAAGCTGATGACGGCCATGGTCACCCTGGACGGCCATCAGAGCCTGAAGGATGAGGTGTCTATCGGCGACGATGACGTGGACACCGTGCGCCGCAGCACTTCCCATGTGCCTGTGGGGACCGTGTTGAGCCGGGAGCACGCCATGCGCCTGGCCCTGATGTCTTCCGAGAACCGGGCCGCCCACACCTTGGCGCGGCATTTTCCCGGCGGCACCGCGGCCTTCGTCACGGCGATGAATGTGAAAGCCCAGGCCCTGGGCCTGAAGGACACGAAGTTCTTCGACCCCACCGGCCTCAATTCCGGCAATGTCTCCAGTGCCCGGGATCTGGCGAAAATGGTGGCGGCGGCCTCCACCTATCCGCTCATCCGGGAATTCACCACCACCGCCGAATATCCGGTGGCGCTGGGCCACCACATGCGCACCTTCCACAACACCAATGCGCTGGTGCGCGGCGGTACCTGGGAAATCGGCGTGTCCAAGACCGGCTTCATCAACGAGTCCGGCAAGTGCCTGGTGATGCAGGCCTGGTTCAACAACAAGCCCACCATCATCGTGCTGCTGGATTCCATGGGCAAGATGACCCGCGTTGCCGATGCCCAGCGCATCAAGAAGTGGATCGAAGCCAATGGCGGCAAGGTCGCCAAGGTCGCCATGGTCAAACCGCTGAACGGCGCCAAGCCGGGCTGATGTTTCTGCACCGGGATTAAAAAAGGGCGCCCGTGGCGCCCTTTTTCATTGTACGAAAAATAGTTTGAAACGCCGAGGCGCAGAGGCGCCGAGAAATGGACCACATGGAAGCGCTGCTTGCCTCACCGAACTGGTGCGGTCCGTTACGCGAGATTTACTTGTATTTCCTCTGCGTCTCGGCGCCTCGGCGTTTAGTAAACTGCTTTCTCAGGTTGATGCGGCAATGGCTTACGAGCCGCGCACGACGTAGCCCATGGCCCGGGAGATATCGTCTGCGGTGCGCTTCACCATCAGCGCCCGCTCCGGGTCGAAGCGTTCGGAGGGGGTGGACAGGGACAGACCCGCTACCAGGCTGCCTTCGTCGTCCCGGATGCCGGCGGCGACGCAGCGCACCCCGGCTTCCACTTCCTCGATGTCGTAGGCGTAGCCGTGGCGGCGCACCTTGTCCAGTTCTTTTTCCAGGGCCGGCAGGGTGGTGAGGGAGTTGGGCGTGGCTCCCGGCAGACCCGTGCGGCGCGCGTAGTCGCGGATTTTCTGGGGACCGTCGTCCGCCAGGAACAGCTTGCCCGTGGCGGTGGTATGCAAGGGCGCCCGGGCACCGACGATGTGCACGATGCGCACGGCGGAGCGGCCGCTGGAGGTGCGCTCCACATAGACGATTTCGTCTTCCCGGCGCATGCCCAGGTTCACGCTTTCCCCGGTTTCCCCGTGCAGGCGCTGCATGAAGGGCAGGGCGATTTCCCGAATGGACAGACGGGACTTGACGATGTTGCCCAGTTCCAGCAGGCGGATGCCCAGGCGGTAGGCGCCGCCTTCCTGCCATTCCGCGAAGCCGCTGGCGGCCATGGCCCCCAGGATGCGGTGGGCGGTGGAGGGGTGCAGGCCGGTTTCCCGGGCCAGTAGTTTCAGACTGACCGGATCGCCATGCTGAGACAGCACTTCGAGCAGGTTCGTCATGCGTTCGATGACCTGGATCGGGCCTTTTTCACCCTTGGCGTCCTGCTTGGCTACAATTTCCGACACGCAACATCTTTCCATTGAACGAGAGGTGCGGCACTATACCACATTGTGAAACGCTCCCCGGCCGATGGCTAAACGGAGTGAATATTCAGGTTCGTAGCCACCATGACCCATCGCATCGTATTTCTCGACCGGGATTCCGTTCCCGCCAAGCTGCCCCGGCCGGCCTTCCCCCATGAATGGCAGGCCTACGGCCAGACCACACCCGAGGAGATCGCCGAACGCCTGGCCGGCGCCACCATCGCCATCAGCAACAAAGTGCCCCTGAGGGCGGATGTTCTGGCCCGTTTGCCGGATCTGCAGATGATCGCCATTGCCGCCACCGGCAGCGACAACGTGGACCTGGACTATTGTCGTGCCCGGGGCATCGTCGTCAGTAATGTGCGGGGCTACGCGGGGCGAACGGTGCCGGAACATGTCATGACTCTGATGCTGGTGCTGCGAAGGAATCTCCTGGCCTACCGGGCCGACATCCGGGGCGGGCGCTGGCAGCGCTCAAAGCATTTCTGTTTCGCCGATCACCCCATCCGGGACCTGGCCGGTAGCACCCTGGCCATCGTCGGCAGCGGCGCTTTGGGGCAGGGGGTGGCGGCCCTGGCGCGGGCTTTTGGCATGCACGTGTTCCAGGTGGAGCGTAAGGGCGCGCTTGAGGTCCGGCCGGGCTTCCTGTCTTTTGCCGAGGCGCTGGCCCAGGCCGATGTGATTTCTCTGCATTGCCCCCTGACCCCGGAAACCCGCCAACTCATCGGCGCGCCAGAACTGGCGTTGATGAAACCGGGTGCCCTGCTCATCAACACTGCCCGGGGTGCCCTGGTGGATGAGGCAGCCCTGGCCTCAGCGCTGCGGGCGGGGCGTATCGGTGCCGGCCTGGATGTGCTGTCGAAGGAACCGCCGGACGCCGGCAATCCCCTCTTGGCGCCGGACCTGCTGGAGCTGCCCAACGTCATCCTGACGCCCCACGTGGCCTGGGCCAGCGGCAAGGCCGTGGCGGATCTGGCCCGGCAACTGATCGACAATATTGAAGCCTTCGAAGCCGGCCAGCCGAGGAATGTGCTCACCTGAAGTTTTTTACACCGTCAAGTCGATCTGCTGCAGGGTGCCGGTGCTGCCGTTTTCATTCACGTACATGCCGCTGGCCTTGACGGCGCCAAGAGACTGGTTGGCATCGTTCTTCAGTTCAAAAGGTGTGGCCTGGTTGCCCAGGAAGAGAGCGCCCACGCCCAGGGCCTTGAGGCTGGTGAGGCTGCCGCCGCCCTTGGCGTCCGGACTCCAGCCCTTCAGTTGGCTGAAAATGGGATCGTTGTCGTCGATCCAGCCATTGCCGTCCACATCGTATTTCTTCAAGTCGGCAAAGCCGTTGCCGCTGGCGGTGCCGAAGAGTTCCTTGCCGGAGTCGATCTTGCCATTGCCATTGCTGTCCAGAGCCACATAGGCGCTGCCTTGGCCGAGTTGGGCCACGTTTACGGTGTTGCCGTTGCCTTCGATGTCGAAGGCGAAGCGGGTGTTCTGCAACTGGGCGCTGGTGCCGCCAAAGTTGATTACCAGCGGATCCTTCTTCACGCCGTCCCCGGCACGGACGCTGATGTCGGTCTGGGCCGTGTAGGAACGGGCCATCTGCACGTCGAGCTTGAAGGCAATCGACTTGCCATCGCTGGTCTGGATGGTGCCGCTGGCCTGGAACGCTGTCTGCTCGCTTTCGCTCACCGTCTGGTGGGCGTCGTACTCGATACCGAAGCCGGCCCGCTGGCTGCTCGGGGACTGGGGCGCGCCGGTAGATACGCTGGCGCTACTTTGCTGGGCAGTCATGGACGACGCGGAAAAGAGCTTCAGCTTGTGGCCGATAAGCAATTCCACCATGCTTTTGAGCATATCCATCATGGCGTTGCCGGTGCTCGAACTGTCCTCGGAGGCGGCAGCGGGTGCGGCGGCGTCCGTCTCCTGGGCCTGGCGGGAGGCGGCGGAAATGTCCACTTGGACCGCAGCGGCCTGAGTGGTGTGGCCACGGCCTTCAAAATCGGGTCGGGTGTTGCCGACCCAGGCGCGTAGGGTTTCCGACTTCAGGACGCTGCTGCTGCTGACGTGCTGGCTGGAGAAATCCATGGTGGAAGCGGAAATTTTCATGGCTTGACCCCCCCGAAGTGTGTAGTCGGATTAACGGTAGCGCCAGCTAATGTTTTAGGGTTTTATACCCTGCATGGCGGGGCGGCCATTCCCTCCGCGCGCTCTTGGCGCTACAGTGCCGGGGTTTCCTTGGGGAGTGAAAATGTCGAACGAAGCGGTAGTTGTGTTTGCCCACGGGGCGCGGGATCCGGCCTGGGCCGAACCCTTGCAGCGGATATGCACGGCCCTGCGCCAGCGGCGGCCAGGCCTCCGGGTGGAATTGGCCTTTCTGGAGCTCATGAGCCCGTCCATTGGCGAGGTTCTGGACAGCCTGGCAGCCGAAGGTGTGGCGCGGATCACCGTGGTGCCGGCCTTCATGGCTGAAGGCGGCCACCTCAAGCGCGATCTGCCGCTGCTCATTGACGCCGCACGGCAGCGCCTTCCGGGAGTGACTGTTTCGGTGGTACCGGCCATGGGCCTGAGTGAGCAGGTGATCGGGGCTATCGCCGACTATGCCGCGACGGCCTGCGATGCCCCGGGCGCCTGAACGTTTATTTAATCGCGAGCGCCTTTTCGGCGCTCCGGTTTCCTGGAAATCGCCTTATTCGAGAAGCAATATTAGTTTATACTGATATACATGATGACCCGGATATCCTCCTTCTCTACTGGCCGCCGCCGGACTTTGTCCCTCCGCGGCCTTTTTGTAAGCCTCGCCCTTTCCGCCAGCGTGGCGGCGGCAGGCGCTCCTGCAACCCCCGCCCTGGCCACGGCCAAGGCGGAAGTCCGTGCCGTGTCCCTGTCCTGGCCGGCGGAAGCCCTGGTGGAAGCGCTCCATCAGGCCACGCTGGCGGCCCAGGTACCCGGGCGCGTCGTGGACGTGCGAGTGGATGCCGGCGACAAGGTGAAGCAGGGCCAATTGCTCATGCGCATCGACGAGCGGGAAGCAACCCAGGCGGCGGCCGGCGCTACGGCTCAGGCGGCAGCGGCGGAAGCGGACCGGGTGAATGCCCTGGCGGCCTTCGAGCGCACGAAGAATCTGTTTGCGCAGAAATTTGTCAGCCAGGCGGCTCTGGACCAAGCGGAAGCGGCCTGGAAGGCGGCCCGTGGTCGCTCCGACGCGGCAGCGGCCGGCTCGGGTCAGGCGGCCACGGCGAAAAGCTTTACCAGCGTGACGGCGCCCTTCTCCGGCATCGTCGCCCAGCGCCTGACGGAACTGGGGGAAATGGCCACGCCGGGTAAGCCGCTGTTGACCCTTTTCGAGCCGGCTGGTCTGCGGGTGGTGGCCAACATCCCCCAATACCGGGTGGCCGAGGTGAAGAAGAACCTGAAGGCCCGGGTCGAGTTTCCCGACAGTGGTCGCTGGATTGATGGCGCCAAGGTAGAGGTTCTACCCACGGCGGACAGTCAGACCCATGTGGTGCGTGTGCGCGTAACGCTGCCGGCGGACGCTGCCGGGGCTGTGCCGGGGATGTTCGCCCGGGCCCACTTCGTTATCGGCACGGCCAACAAGCTGGTGGTTTCGCAGAAGAGCATCCTGCGCCGTGGCGAAATGAGCGCGGTGTATGTGGTGGACCCCCAGGGGGCCATCGCCCTGCGTCAGGTCCGTCTTGGCGAGAACCTGGCCGGCGACCTGGTGGAAGTGCTGGCCGGCGTCGCCGCCGGTGAAAACGTCGCCCTGGACCCGATCCAGGCCGGCATCCGCCTCAAGTCTGAAGGCGCCAGGGGCTAGGATTTCAGAGGGGTCAGGGGAAGGTCAGCGCGTCAAGCGCGCCTTCCACATTTCACATTTCACGTTTCACCTTTCACGCCTCGCCAAACATGGGTATTTCCGGACGCATCGCAGCTTTTTTCCTGCGCAATCAACTGACGCCGCTCATCGCGCTGATTGCCTTCCTCCTCGGTTTGTTCGCGGTGCTGGTGACGCCGCGGGAGGAGGAGCCCCAGATCAACGTCACCATGGCCAACGTGTTCATTCCCTTCCCTGGCGCCTCGGCGCGGGATGTGGAGAACTTGGTGGCGCGGCCGGCGGAACAGGTGCTGTCGCGTATTTCCGGCATCGACCATCTGTTTTCCGTCTCCCGCCCGGGCATGGCGGTGATTACCGTGCAGTACGTGGTGGGGGAAGACCCGATTCAGGCGCTGGTGCGGCTTTACGACACTATCAATTCTCACCGGGACTGGGTATCGCCGAACCTGGGGGTGGGCGATCCCATCGTCAAGCCCAAGGGTATCGATGATGTACCCATTGTCACCCTGACCCTGTGGACGCCGGACACCAATCGCTCCGCCTTCGATCTGCAGAAAATCGCCCGGGCGGCGGAAACCGACCTGAAACGCATCAAGGGTACCCGGGACGTTACCACCATCGGCGGACCGGGCCACGTCATCCGCGTGCTCATGGATACGGAATCCATGAACGCGCACGGGGTCACCGCCCAGGACATCCGTGCGGCCCTGCAGATATCCAATGCCTCCCAGCCCGCCGGCAATCTGGTTTCCGGCCGCCAGGAAATCCTGGTGCAGACGGGCACCTATATCGAATCCGCCAATGATGTGAAGAAACTGGTGGTGGGCGTCTCCAACGGCCAACCGGTGTTCATGGCGGATGTGGCGAAGATCGAGGACGGTCCGGACCAGCCGGGTCAGTACGTCAGTTTCGGCTTGGGCAAGGCCGCCGCTACCAAGGGCGTGCCGGCCGGTGCCCAGGGCGGTACGCCGGGCCAGGAATTCCCTGCCGTCACCCTGTCCATTTCCAAGAAGCCCGGAGTGAATGCGGCGGACGTGGCGGAGGCGGTGATCGCTCGGGCCAACGCTCTCAAGGGCTCGGTCATCCCGGAGGGTGTGCAATTCACTGTTACCCGCAACTACGGCGAGACGGCCACGGAAAAGGCGCAGAAACTCATCGGCAAGCTGATCTTCGCCACCGCCTTCGTGGTCCTGCTGGTGTTCTTTGCCCTGGGCTGGCGTGAGGCCGTCATTGTCGGCGTGGCGGTGTCCCTGACCCTGGCGGCTACCCTGTTCGCCTCCTGGGCCTGGGGCTTCACCCTCAACCGGGTATCCCTCTTCGCCCTGATTTTCTCCATCGGCATTCTGGTGGACGACGCCATCGTGGTGGTGGAAAACATCCATCGCCGCAGCGTATTGGAGCCTGGCCGGCCCCTGGTTGAACTTATCCCGGGCGCCGTGGACGAGGTGGGCGGCCCTACCATCCTGGCGACCCTCACGGTGATCGCGGCGCTCTTGCCCATGGCCTTCGTGTCCGGCCTCATGGGCCCCTACATGAGCCCGATTCCCATCAATGCCTCCATGGGCATGGCCATATCGCTGGCCATCGCCTTCATCGTCACGCCCTGGCTGTATCTGGTGATGGCGAAGAAGGGCGGCGAGGGGCATGGCGGTGGCCACGGCGAAGACAAGCTCCAGGGCAAGCTGGATCGCCTGTTCCGTCGCGTTCTGTCGCCTTTCCTGGATACGAAAACCGGCAAATCCGCAAGGCGCAAGCTGTGGATCGGCATCCTGGCCGCCATCGTGCTGTCCGTGGGCTTGGCCGGCGTGAAGCTGGTGGTGCTGAAAATGCTGCCCTTCGACAACAAGTCGGAGTTCCAGGTGGTGCTGGACATGCCGGTGGGCACGCCGCTGGAAGAGACGAACCGGGTGCTCCATGACATTGGCGCCTATTTGGCGACGGTGCCGGAAGTGACGGACTACCAATCCTATGCCGGCACTTCCAGCCCCATCAATTTCAATGGCTTGGTGCGCCAGTACTACCTGCGGGAATCCAGCGAACTGGGTGACATCCAGGTGAACCTGGTGGACAAGCATCACCGGGACAGGAAGAGCCACGAGATCGCTATTTCCGTGCGGGACCGCATCACCGCCATCGCCCTGAAGCAGGGCGGCAACGTCAAGGTAGTGGAAGTGCCGCCAGGGCCGCCGGTGCTGTCGCCCATCGTGGCGGAAATCTATGGTCCGGACTACGCGGGACAAATGGCCGTGGCCAAGAAGGTGCGCCTTGGCTTCGAGAAGACTGTGGACATCATGGGCGTGGATGATTCCATTGCCGCCGATGCCGGCAAGGTGCTGCTGCGGGTGGATCAGGGCAAGGCTGCGCTCCTGGGCGTGGCCCAGAAGGACATCGTTGAAGTGGTGCGCTTAGGGCTGTCCGGCGAAGACGTGACCCCCATGCATGCGGAGGAGTCCAAATACGAAATCCCCGTGCGCGTCACCCTGCCGTCGGAAAAGCAGAGCAATATCGACCAGTTGCTGAAAATGTCGGTGCGCGCCCGGGACGGTCGCCTGGTGCCAGTGTCCGAAGTGGTGGAGGCCCGGTCAGTGGCTCGGGACAAGATCATTTACCACAAGGATCTGCTGCCGGTGGTGTATGTGACGGGTGACATGGGTGGCAAGCTGGATTCGCCCCTCTACGGCATGTTCGATATTCGCAGCAAGGTGAACGGCATGGATCTGGCCGGCACCCGGGGCCTGGGCGGCACGCTCGGCGACTGGTTCATACACCAGCCCGCCGACCCCTACGCGGGCTACGCCCTGAAGTGGGACGGCGAGTGGCAGGTCACTTATGAAACCTTCCGGGACATGGGCGCCGCCTATGCGGTGGGCCTGGTGCTCATCTATCTGCTGGTGGTGGCCCAGTTCCGCTCCTACCTGGTGCCCCTGATCATCATGGCGCCTATTCCGCTGACCATCATCGGCGTCATGCCGGGCCACGCCCTGTGGGGTTCCCAGTTCACCGCCACCTCCATGATCGGCATGATCGCCCTGGCGGGCATCATCGTGCGCAACTCCATCCTGCTGGTGGATTTCATCAACGAGCAGGTGGCCGCTGGCATGGACTTCGCCGAGGCGGTGATGCAGTCCGCCATCGTGCGCGCCAAGCCCATCGTGCTGACGGGCCTGGCGGCGATGCTGGGGGCCCTGTTCATCCTCGACGACCCCATTTTCAACGGCCTGGCCCTGGCCCTCATCTTCGGCATCCTCGTTTCCACGGTGCTCACCCTGGTGGTGATCCCGGTGCTGTATTTCGCCGCCTTCGGCGGCAAGAAGGATTAGAGCGTAGGGTGGGCAAAGCGTAGCGTGCCCACGAGGCCAGGCAAATGTTGCGTGGGCAGATGAAACCTGCCCACCCTACTTCCATAAGGAGCAACCCATGACCGTCAATCAATTCGTGCGCATCTTCGCCGGGGCCTTTGTGCTCATTTCCCTGGGCCTGGGTGTTGAGGGCAGCCCGCTGTTCATGAGCAAGAACTTTCTGTGGTTTACCGCCTTTGTCGGCGTCAACCTGTTCCAGAGCGGCTTCACGAAGTTTTGCCCCCTGGAAAACATCCTGCGGAAGTTCGGTGTCAAGGATTCCTGCGGTTGAAGGTGTGCCGTCGTGGGTCGGAATTTATTCCGACATTGTTGGGCGGCAGCACGTCCTTGTCGGGATAAATCCCGACCTACAAAGCCGGGTACAATCCCGGCTTTTCCTCTTCCGGCCCCGCCATGGAATTCCTCGCTTCCTTCGTTGAGCACATCCTGCACTTGGACAAGTACCTGGCCGTGATGTTAGCCGAGTACGGCACCCTGGTGTATGGCATTCTTTTTGCCATCATCTTCTGCGAGACGGGACTGGTGGTGGCACCCTTCCTGCCGGGAGATTCCCTGCTCTTCGTGGCGGGTGCCTTGACGGCCACCAGCGGTGGCACTCTGGACATCACCACTCTGTGTGCAGTGCTACTGGCGGCGGCGGTGCTGGGGGACAACACCAACTACTGGATTGGCTATTCCCTGGAATCCCGCGTGTTCGGCTGGGAGGATTCGCGCTTCTTCAACAAGGCGGCCTTCGAGAAGACCCATGCCTTCTACGAGAAGAACGGCGGCAAGATGATTGTCATCGCCCGTTTCCTGCCCCTGGTGCGCACTTTTGCGCCCTTCGTGGCAGGGGTGGCGCGCATGACCTACAGCCGCTTCGTGCTTATTGACCTCTTCGGCGGCGCCCTGTGGATATTCTCCCTGACCCTGGGCGGCTACTGGTTCGGCAATCTGCCGGCCATCAAGAACAACCTGTCAGCCGTGATTCTCGGTATTGTCGGCATTTCCCTGCTGCCGGCCCTGCTCGGCTACCTGCGCCACCGCACCCGCCGGGCCTGAGCTTCAGTGATCGATCGCTAGCGTTCAGCCTTCCGCTCCGGCAGCGTGAAGCGGAACGTGGCTCCCCGGTCTGGTTCCGCTTCCACCCGGACGCGGCCACCGTGGCGTTCCACCAGGCGCTTGACGATGGCCAGGCCGACGCCGGTGCCGCTGAAATCCTTTTCTGAATGTATGCGCTGGAACATGCTGAAGAGGCGGTCGGCGTACTGCATGTCAAAGCCGATGCCATTGTCTTCCACAAGAATAACCTGCCCTTCTCCGGGGCGGGATTGGGCCTCCGCACTTGCCCTGATTCGGGGCTCCGCGCGCCGTGCGGAGAATTTGCAGGCATTACCCATCAGGTTGTACAGGATTTGCCGCAGCATGGTCGGGTCGCCGTGCACGGTGGGCAGGGCGGAAATTTCCATGCGGGCGTGAGGGTAGGTCTCGCTCAGTTCCTCCGCCACGCTGCGGGCCAGGCTATCCAGATCGACTTTCTGGCGCTTCAGGGGCAGCCGGCCGGCCCGGGAGTAATCCAGGATGTCGTCGATCAGTTCGCCCATGTGGGTGGCATTGGCGGCGATGCGTTCCAGGAGGTGCAGGTTTCTGGGGGAAATGTGGGCGCTTTCCTCCTCCAGCAGGATATGGGAGAAGCCGTTCAGTGCCCGTAGTGGTGCCCGCAGATCGTGGGAGGTGGAGTAGGAAAAGGCCTCCAGTTCCTGGTTGGCTTGTTCCAGTTCCGCCGTACGCTCCCGGACCCGCCGCTCCAGGCTGACTGTGAGTTCCCGGATTTCCCTTTCCGTGCGGCGGCGTTCGATGGCGATCCGCGCCAGATAGGCGGCCTGCCGCAGCATCTGGCTATCCTCTTCCGTGGGCGTCCCCGCTTGGCGCTGGTAGATAGCCAGCACACCGAGCACCTGGCCGTCTGCATCCTTGATGGGTTCGGACCAGCAGGATACCAGCCCGGCCTGCCGGATCAGTTCCTGTACCGGCGCCAGCCAGGCATGTTCCCGGATGTCTTCCAGTACCACCCGCTCGCCCCGAAATGCGGCGGTGCCGCAGCAGCGGGCGCCTTCGGCGATCTCTAGGCCATCCAGGGTCGTGCAATAGAACGCCGGCAACTTGCCGGTGGCGGCGAGGTACAGGCGGTCGTCCTTGTCCCGCAGCAGCACGCTGCACGCCAGGTCCTCCCGTTCCAGTTCCATGAAGGCTACCACCTGCTGCAGGATATCCTGCAAGTCCGCCCGGCCCGCCAGTCGTTCAAAGGCCCGGGTACGGGCACTTTCCTGAACTTCCCGGCGCATGCGTTCGCCGATGTTCCGGATGACCGCGACGATTTCCTGGGGTTGGCCGGCCCGGTCGCGCACAGTGCTGGCGGTCTGTTCCACCCATACCGTGTGCCCCTGCCGGTGCAGCAGGCGATGGGTGCTGCTGAAGGTGTCACCCCGGGACGGGTATTCCGACATGATGCTGAGTACCGCCGCTCTGTCTTCTGGGTGGATGAAGTCGATTTGCTGCCGGCCGCACATTTCAGTTTCCGAGTGGCCCAACAAGCTGCGACAGGCGGGGGAGACGTAAAGAATTTTTCCGTCCAGCGTGCTGCGGCAGATCATATCCGTGAGATTGGCGGCGAGCATATGCCATCGTTCTTCGTCCGCCGGATTGCTTGCACTGATCTGTTTTGTATCGGAGATATCGCGGGCATTGATGAGGGTGCAGGTCTGGGCCGTTACCGGATCCCGTACCGTGCGGGCGTCAAGGCCATGCCAGCGTGGCCCATCCAGCGTGGCGAGGAGGACTTCGGCGCTGAACGTGCATCCGCTGTCCACCGATTTTCGCAGCCGCGCTACATCGGCGCCGTGGTAGAACATGGCCGCCAGATCATCCTGCTCTGCCACTTCATTGCAATCACCAAAGGTGCGGATTGCGGAGGGATTGCGCAGCAAGGCCACGCCGTTCTTCTGGTGCAGGGAAATGCGCACGGTGGTGTGCTGCATGGCTTCCACTGCCCGCAGGGTGCGTGGCTCGATGTCGGAAACGGTTTGCAGCACCGCATAGAGAATGCCGATGCTGCCGTCTGCCAGGGTGATGCCGGTGCTCTCCAGGGTGACGGTGATGGGGATGTCCCGTGGAAAAACCGTCCATTGTTCACGCACCCGGCGGCCGGCGGCATGTTCGCGCAGGGCCGCTTCATTGCGGGTCAGGGTTGCCTCGGTCATATCCGAGAAATTGCGCGCCAACAATTCTTCCAGCGTGTCGGTTTTCCAGAAGGAGAGGCCTGCCGGGTTAGCCCAGGCCATGCGTCGCCGGGCCAGGTCGAAGGCCCACAAAGGCGTGTCCAGCCACTCGAAGGCTGACAGGGCGGAATAGGGCAATGCGGCAGACAAGTTGTTCAACTTAGCACGGGTTCGTGAGCAATCTTCCGGGCATTCTATAGGCATTGCTGATGGACGGGGAGGCTGTATGTAATGCCTGCGTATGACCGTGACGCCCCGCATGAGTAGGGGCCAAGACCCTGGCGGCAGCGGGAATGGTGAAGTTTCGATACCGCCCTTGACTCTGATATTGATTGCGTGGTCTGACCGTTTCGGCTCGATAGCCAGCCGGAAAGGCGATTCGCCGTGAAGTGTTTTGACAATCGTTAAATTCTTCAAGGGTATTCATTGAGCAATATCACTGCCCGCATATTTATGACTATGATATCTTTTGTTTTTCTTTTTGCTGGCCTAATATCACGCTTCAGGGCGCCGAAATGCTTTGCCGAAAATAGAGGTGATGACCCTCATCGGCCGAGTCTGAACACGCACTGATGCTGCGTTTTGGATGTATCCACTCAAGGACTTGTGTTTTTTTCGCCACATTCATTTAGGGAGAATATTCATGACAACCACTCAAACCACCCGGCCCGAAGCTCACCGTATCTGCAACGTGGTGCCGTCGCGCAACATCGAACAGGATTGGCGTCTCGAACACGCCCTTGCCGCCAATGCCATCGCCGCACCGGCACTGACTTTGCCGGCCAGCGTGGATTTGCGCGCCGCCTGGTGGGACGTGGGTGATCAGGGGCCAACCGGTTCCTGCGTCGGTTGGGGTTCCACCGACGCCGTGGCCCGTTACCATTTTGCCCAGGCCGGCAAGATCGCCAAGACTGACCATCTGTCCATCCGCTTGTCCTGGATGGGTTCCAAGGAGTTCGATACGGACCCCAAGCCGAACACCTTCATCGAATCTGCGGGTACCAGCCTGAAGGGTGCCGTTGATATCCTGAAGAAATACGGCGTGGTGCTTGACGCAGTGCTGCCGTTCAAGATTGCCACCTACATGCACACGGGTGACGAAAATGCCTTTTACGCCACCGCCGCCACCCGTCGTATCGCTTCGTACTTCAACCTGGGCAAGGATGTGAATGCCTGGCGCACCTGGTTGTCCACCCACGGCCCCATCATCGCCGCGCTCAGCGTGGATGCCACATGGGATCACGCCACGGCCACTCAGGGCAAGCTGGATGTCTTCCAGCCCAACACCGTGCGTGGTGGCCACTGTATCGCCATCGTCGGCTACACTGCCGACAAGCGCTTCATCGTGCGCAACAGTTGGGGCACGGCTTGGGGCGACCATGGCTTTGCCTATGCCAGCGAGGCCTACATTGCAGGCGCGTTCTTCAATGAAAGCTACGGCATAACGCTGTAATCATTCAGGAGACAGGGCTGTATGCTGACGAGAACAAAAGTCCTGTCCCTGCTCGTAATGGCTGCGCTGGCGGGAGCATGCAGCTCCCCCGGCGCTTCGTCTTTTCAGCTTGGGAAGGTAGGCAGAGACATGCTGGTATTGGTGGAAAGTGACAACGGTCGGAGCGTCAGCGTCCGGCTAGGTGAGCAGTTTCGCCTAACTCTTCCGGAAAATGCGAGCACCGGTTATCGCTGGGCGATTGACCGGAATGATGCTGCGTTCATGGAAGCTCAGGCGCCGCTAGCGCAGTACTCGGCACCTGGCGTGGGGGCCGCTGGCTCGGTGGCCTTCATCTTTCAGGGAAAGAAGGCCGGCACTGGCGAGATTGTGCTGAAACACTGGCGCGAATGGGAGGGCGATGCCTCGGTTATCGCCCGTTTCCGTATTCAGGTTGTGGTGCAGCCCTGAAGCAATCAGTCTGCCTTGTGCCCGCATTCCGGGCAAAACCGGGAACCGGGTGGCAAGGGAGTGCCACAGGCAGAGCAACTGTTTGATATTGCCAGTTTGTGGCCGCAGGATGGGCAGAACTTGGCGCCGTGGGTTTCCGCCTTGCATTCCGGACAGACTAGTTGCCGGTCCCGGCTGACATCCCGCTGGCCTCCGCGCTTGACGCCTTGGGCCTGGGCGTTCTCCGTTGCGGCCTGGATTTCCCCCTGATTGCGCGCCGCTTCAATTTCGATTTCCACATCCGGCGCGCAGTTGTAGCACAGGCCCTTGGCCGTGTTCCAGCAACGATCGCAGACATAGCCCTGGCATTTGCCGCAGCGATGGAAGTGGTGCTTGGCGTTTTCGATGGCCTGGATGAAAGCCTGGTCTCTGGCCTGGCCGAAGCCGGCCTGGGCCAGCCCATCCACCGCCGATCCCACGTTGCCCAATACGCCGCCGAACATGCCGGCGGCCTTGCCCAGCCAGCCGGAGGCCTGTCCGCTGCGATAAGGCTCGAACTCGGAGCGCCAGGTGTCCGAGCAACGCTCGCAGTAGAAGTCGAACTGGAAGCCGGCGTTGGTGCCGCTCTGGACACTGAGGTCGCTGAAATTCTTGCTGAACTGGATTTCCGACATGGCTGCCCCCGGGTTTTCGAAGGATAGGGTGGATGCGGCCTGGGCATCAGGGCGCAGCCGCCAGTCTAGTCCTTTCCCGCGGTTTTGTTGATTCGTGTATGCCGTATGGGCGGGAGGGGGAGGCGTTCCGGCCAACAAAAAAGCCGGAACGCTTGCGCGTCCCGGCCCAATGACTGCCTGACACCATATTATCGGCGCGTCAGCTGGCTCACGTCCCGCACGGCACCCGTGTCCGCCGAGGTGGTCATGGCGGCATACACCTGGAGGGCCGGGGACACGACACGGTCCCGATTCACGGGTTTCCAGGCCTTGTCACCACGGGCTTCCATGGCGGCGCGGCGGGCGGCGAGTTCGTCGTCCGAAATGGCCAGCTTGATGCTGCGGTTCGGGATGTCGATCTCGATGGTGTCGCCGGTTTCCACCAGGCCAATGGCGCCGCCGGAGGCGGCTTCCGGCGAGCAGTGGCCGATGGACAGGCCGGAGGTGCCGCCGGAGAAACGGCCGTCGGTGAGCAGGGCGCAGACCTTGCCCATGCCGCGGGACTTCAGGTAGCTGGTCGGATAGAGCATTTCCTGCATGCCCGGGCCGCCCTTGGGGCCTTCATAACGCACGATGACCACGTCGCCGGCCACCACCTGCTCGCCCAGAATGGCTTCCACCGCGTCGTCCTGGCTCTCATAGACCCTTGCGCGGCCGGTGAATTTGAGGATGGAATCATCCACCCCGGCGGTCTTCACGATGCAGCCGTTTTCGGCGATGTTGCCGTGGAGCACCGCCAGGCCGCCGTCCTGGGAGTAGGCATGGGCCTTGTCCCGGATACAGCCGCCTTCCCGGTCGTCGTCCAGGGCCGGGTAGCGGCGGCTCTGGCTGAAGGCGGTCTGGGTGGGCACGCCGCCGGGGGCGGCACGATAGAACTCATGCACCTTCGGGTCAGTGGTTTGCTTGATGTCGAATTTTTCCAGGGCCGCCGCCAGGCTGGCGCTGTGCACCGTGGGCAGGTCCCGGTTCAGGAGGCCCGCACGATCCAGTTCCCCCAGTATGGCCATGATGCCGCCGGCCCGGTGCACGTCTTCCATGTGGTATTCCTGCGTGGCCGGGGCCACCTTGGAGAGACAGGGCACGTGGCGCGAGATGCGGTCGATGTCCTTCATGGTGAAATCCACGCCGGCCTCATTGGCTGCGGCCAAGAGGTGCAACACCGTGTTGGTGGAGCCGCCCATGGATACATCCAGGGCCATGGCGTTTTCAAACGCGCCGAAGCTGGCGATGGAGCGGGGCAGGACAGAAGCGTCGTCCTGCTCGTACCAGCGCTTGCACAGTTCCACCACCGTGCGGCCGGCTTCAAGGAAGAGTTCCTTGCGGTCCGCGTGGGTGGCCAGCAGGGAGCCGTTGCCCGGCAGGGACAGGCCCAGGGCTTCCGTCAGGCAGTTCATGGAGTTGGCGGTGAACATGCCGGAGCAGGAGCCGCAGGTGGGACAGGAAGAACGCTCGAAGTTCTCCACGTCCTTGTCGGACACGCTCTGGTCGCCGGCCTTGATCATGGCGTCGATCAAATCCACCTTGATGACCTTGCCACCCCAGTCCACCTTGCCCGCTTCCATGGGGCCGCCGGAAACGAACACGGCGGGGATGTTGAGGCGCAGGGCGGCCATCAACATGCCGGGGGTGATCTTGTCGCAGTTGGAGATGCACACCAAGGCGTCGGCGCAGTGGGCGTTGGCCATGTATTCCACGGAGTCGGCGATGAGTTCCCGGGAGGGCAGGGAGTACAGCATGCCGGCGTGGCCCATGGCGATGCCGTCGTCGATGGCGATGGTGTTGAATTCCTTGGCGATGCCGCCGGCCTTCTCGATCTCCCGGGCCACCAGCTGGCCCATGTCTTTCAGGTGCACGTGGCCCGGCACGAACTGGGTGAAGGAATTCACCACGGCGATGATGGGCTTGCCGAAATCCCCGTCCTTCATGCCCGTGGCGCGCCACAGGGCGCGGGCGCCGGCCATGTTGCGGCCGTGGGTGGATGTGCGGGAACGGTATTGGGGCATGGCGGACTCCGTGAGCGGAAATACGAAACCGTGAATTCTACCCAATCCGGCGGCTTGCCGCAGAGTTGCATAATTCCTGCAACGCCTCTCGGGTAAAATCGACCCCTTTCACGTCTCGTTTTTCACCTCTCACCTCCCAAATGCTCATCCATCCCCAGTTCGACCCCATTGCCATCGCCATCGGGCCGCTCGCCGTGCGCTGGTACGGCCTCATGTACCTGCTCGGCTTCCTGATGTTCCTGTTCCTGGGGCGCCGGCGGGCGAAGCAACAGGGCTGGTATCCCCAGGAACTGGATGACTTGCTGTTCTACGGTGTGCTAGGGGTGGTGATCGGCGGGCGCCTCGGACAGGTGCTGTTCTACGAGCCGGGCTACTACTTTTCCCATCCGCTGGAAATCCTGCAGGTGTGGAGGGGCGGTATGTCCTTCCATGGCGGTTTCCTCGGCGTGTTCGCCGCCATGGCGTTTTATGCCCGAAAGAGCGGCCGGTCCCTGCTGCAGGTGACGGACTTCGTGGTGCCCCTGGTGCCGCCGGGCCTGGCCACGGGACGCATCGGCAATTTCATCAACGGGGAACTGTGGGGGCGGGTGGCCCCGGCGGATCTGCCTTGGGCCATGATCTTTCCGCAAGTCGATAATCTGCCGCGGCATCCCTCCCAGCTTTATCAGGCGGCCGGGGAAGGCCTGGCCCTGTTCTGCATCCTGTGGTGGTTCTCCGCCAGTCCCCGGCCCCGGGGCGCCGTGTCCGGGGCCTTCCTCGTCGGCTATGGCGTATTTCGTTTTGTCGCCGAATATTTCCGTACCCCGGACGAAGGTATCTTCGGCCAGAGCTACAGCGTGTCCATGGGCCAGTGGCTGTCTCTGCCCATGGTGCTGGCGGGCATAGTCCTGATGGTGTGGGCGTATCGGCGGGATGCCGGAAGAGGGGAATGATGGAAAAGGCTCTGAAACGCATAGGCGCAGAGAAAACAAATGGCCTTTGGTTTCTTCTGCGTGCTTGGCAAGGTGTTCGAGCTTGGGTTTCCTCAGCGCCTCCGCGTCTCTGCGGTTCGAAAGATTTTTTCGGAGGGATGGAATAGGGTGGGCCGACCGGACGCCGGTCCCGGGGGGGGTGGAACCGGCGCCCGGCGGCGTCCGAAGACGCCGGACCCATTGAGCGGTGAGGTGCTGCAACCACGCCAAACATATTACCTTAGTACTAGTGTCCCGGGTATCGGGTTCAGCCTGATATGCCTCTAAGGGCATCCCTGATGGTGAAAACGCTCAGTCTTCCGCCTCGATGAGGCCGGCGCGGATGGCGTAGCGGGTGAGGCCCGCCACGTCGTGGATGTCCAGGCGCTGCATGATCTGGGCGCGGTGGGTTTCCACGGTCTTGATACTGATGGACAGCCCCTCGGCAATGTCGCGGGTAGAGCGGCCGGTGGCGATGAGCTGCAGGATTTCACGTTGGCGTGGCGTGAGTGGGGCCATCGTGGGGCGGGGTTCCTGTGCCGTGTTGGCCAGGCGCAGGTAGCCCTGTAGTACGTGCCGGGAGACGGCGGGGCTCAGGAAGCGCTCACCGATGGAGACGGCGTTGAGAGCCTGTTCCAGTTCTTCCACTGCGGCGTCCTTGACCACGTAGCCCATGGCGCCGGCCCGCAGGGCTTCGAGCACGTAGTTCTCCGCTGTATGCATGGACAGGGCGACGACCCGGATGGCGGGGCATTCCTTGACGATGCGCGCTGTGGCGTCCAGGCCGTTCAGACCAGGCATGGAGAGGTCCAGCAGGGCAATGTCCGGCGCCAACTGGCGGGCCAGGCGCACCGCTTCCAGTCCGTCGCCGGTCTCGGCAATGACTGAAAAGCCTGGCAGGCCTTCGATGATCATGCGGATGCCGGCTCTCACCAGGGCGTGATCGTCAGCGAGAAGGATGCGGATGCTCATGGTGCGGGTTTTCCGGTAGGGATGGCAGGGGCAGGGTGGCGCATATCTCAGCCCCCTTACCCTCTGTGGATGATACAGACAAATTCCCCCCCAGGAGTTCCGCTCGCTCCCGCATGCCTAGCAGGCCCAGGCCAAAAGCTCCCTGGCTGTGCTGCAGGAGGGAGGGCACGTCAAAACCGCAACCGTCGTCACTTACTTTGATCTGCAACTGTTCGTGATCCTGCTCCAGTTGAACCAGGATATGGGACGGCCGGCCGTGGCGCAGGGCGTTGTTAACAGCCTCCTGAGCGATGCGAAAACAGGCGGTTTCCAGTTCGGCCGACATGCGTGCATAGGCGACCGGAGCGCGCAGCTTGATGGCGCAGCCGGAACGTTCCGCCTGCCGCCGGCAGTACCAGTCGAGTGCTTCCGCCAGTCCCAGGTCATCCAGCACCGAGGGCCGCAGGTTCAGGGCTGTATCGCGGATCAGCGCCAGGGTGGTGTTGACGATATCCAGGCTGTCCTCCAGCTTGGCGATGTGGGGCGTGCCCTCCAGGGGGCGCCTGAGGGCCGCCAGGTTGAACTTGAGGGCCGCCAGTTGTTGCCCCGCCTCGTCATGCAGTTCCCGCGCCAGGGCGCGCCGCTCGTCTTCCTGCAGGCGCAGGGTTTGGCGCGACAAGGTCTGCAGGCGTTCCTGGCTGTCCAGAAGGGCCTGCTCCGCTGCCTTGCGCGCCGTGATTTCCTGCACGACGACGCCGGCCCCCATGGTCCCGTTGCCATGGAAAATCGGATAGTAGCCGGTGAGCCAGTGGCGAATCACACCGGGTTGGGCGGGCGTTTCGCCACGGGTTTCCACATTGAGTCTGGGCTTGCCGCTGTCGATGACCTGGCGAAAGTGTTCCTCCACTTCCTTCCCGATCAAGGGCAGCACGTCTCCCGGGCGCTGGCCCAGATGGCGCTGGGCCGCCAGGCCGTTGGTTTTTGCCAGGTGGTCATTGATGCGCAGGTAGCGCAACTCCCGATCCACCAGGCCCAGGCCGACGGGGGCCGTGGCGTACAGGGCGTCCAGGGTGGACCAAGCCTGGGTCTTTTCCCGTTCCGCCCGCAACTGTTCCGTGATGTCCATGGCCACCGCCATGCGGGCCGGCGTGTGGTCGATCTGAAAGGCGCTGGAATGTATGAGCACGTCGATGATGCGGCCATCCCGGCGCCGGTGACGCCAGGTTTCCTGCGTGAAGCGGGGCAGTTCGCTGCGGGCCCGTGCCTCGAATTTCGCCACGTCCTCCGGCGGGCGGATATCCCTGAGGTTCATGGCGAGGAATTCCTCCCGGGAGTAGCCGTAGGCATCCACCGCCGCCTGGTTGACGTCCAGGATGCCCAGGCTTTCCTGATTCCATATCCAGGTAGGCAGGGGATTCCGGTCGAACATCAGGTGATAGCGCTCTTCGCTGGCGGCCAGAGCGTGGGCCGCGGCCTGGCGCTGCGAAAATTCCCGCAGGCGTGCGTGCCTGTGCTGGAACAGCAGGGCCGCCAGGCCCGCCAGCAGCAGGCTGCACAGCAGCCAATCCACCACAACCGGGGGCGCAAGAAACACCTCATGGGCCTCCCATCCCAGGCCCAGGGCCATGAGCAGCGCCAGGGTGATGGCGAGTCTGGAGGTGGGCGTCAGAACAGGTTCCATGCCATTTTGCCGGCCAGCAACACCAGGATGGCGGCAAAAATGCGTTTCAGGGTCGCCACCGGCAAACGGTGGGCGGTGCGGGCACCCAGGGGTGCGAAGAGCACGCTGACCGTGGCGACCCAGGCAGTGGCGGGCAGATGCACGAAGCCGAAACTGCCGGCAGGCAGGGTTTCCCCATGGCCCAGTCCGTTCAGGATATAGCCGATGGCGCCCCCCACGGCGATGGGGAAGCCGATGGCCGCCGCCGTGCCGATGGCCTGATGCACCTTCACGTTGCACCAACTCATGAAGGGCACGCTGAGGGCGCCGCCGCCGATGGCCACCAAGGCCGACAGGGCGCCGATGCCACTCCCCACGGCGAACATGCCAGGTTTGCCCGGCAGTTCCCGTCCCGGGTGGGGCTTGATGTTCAGCATCATCTGTACCGCCACGGCAAATACGAAAAGGGCGAAAAACACCGCCAATGGCCGGGTCGGAATGTGGCTCGCCAGCACGCTGCCCAGCAGGGTGCCGAAGAGGATACCGGGGGTGATGTTGAAAACCACGGGCCAGAGTACGGCGCCGTGGCTGTGGTGGGCGCGCATACTGGAAATGGAGGTGAACACGATCACCGCCATGGAGGTGCCCAGGGCCAGGTGCAACACATGCTGGGGCGGAAAATGCTGGGCCGCAAAGAGCATGGCCAGAATGGGCACCAGCACCGTGCCGCCACCGATACCCATGAGTCCCGCGAAGAAACCGCCAGCGGCCCCCAGGGCCATGTAGGCCAGCCACCAGGTATTCATGGCTGGCCTCCCGGCAAGCCCATGAGGCGTTCGGTGATGAAGCGCCATTCCGCCGGATCCACCGGCGTGATGGACAGGCGGCTGCCCGGCGCCAGGATGCGCAGATTGGCGAGTTCAGGCTGGGCGCGCAATACCTTCAGGCTCACCAAGGGCGTCTTCGCGAGCAGGCGCACGTCCACGCTGAACCAGCGCGGCGACTCGGAAGTGGCCTTGGGGTCGAAAAAAGGGCTGGCGGCGTCGAACTGGGTCTCGTCGGGTATAGCCTTTGCGGCAACTTCCATGAGGCCGGCGATGCCTGGCGCGGGACAGCTGGAGTGGTAAAAGAAGGCCCGGTCCCCCGGGCGCATCTGGTCCCGCATGAAATTGCGGGCTTGATAGTTGCGCACCCCCCACCAGGGCGCCTGCTGGCCGGCTTCCGCCGCCAAGTGCTCGATGCCGTAGCAGGACGGCTCGGATTTCATCAGCCAGTAACGCACAGGTGTCCCTCACCCGCCCGTGTGGCGGGATTTTCACGTCTACAACCGGGTTTAACTACGTCGCCTCAAAGAACTGCTTGGCGAAGTTGGCCGCCGACAAGGCAATAAGTACACCCATCATCCAAGTGAGCTTGTCGAACTTCGCGTCGACACTGGCCATGCGGGAATCAATGTGTTCTGGCGTGACCAAGTTGGACTGCGCATCGCGCGGGCGCCGGGTGGTGTCCAAGGTATCAAGGGTATCAAAGGTAACGGTGCTCAAGCGCAACATTCTACACGCCCGGAAGTGTCGGGATGAATACGCAACAGTCCGCCGTGGATTGGGGCCTGTTCCGCTGCGTCAGATGAATGCAAGACCGGCTATGTACAATCCGATACCTTGCGCCCGGGATCCTTTGGACGGCACAAAACCGGGGGGCTCTTGGTCCTCATTTTCGGAGTTCCCTTGCGGACAGTTCCTGTCGTCGTTTTTGTATCGGCCACATACTGGCAAGGTAACAGTAGGGTCATATTCCGCTGCTACCCTCGCCAACCAAGGCGGGGAGTGGCATTCCGCTAGCCGGTTCTCGGCCCCCGCATCTACTTTCCGTCGGATTTTCGGAGACCACCTTGCGGCAGCACGCTGTCGTGGGCGCTGCGCATGCTTGCAAGAGCGCCGTTGGGGATGTGCCTGAGGTGTGCAGCCAGGTATTGCCCTGACGCCGGAATTGCCGACGCATATGCGCAATCCGTCACGCCGAAACAAACCTTGGAGTTGCCAGGGCCGGACGGGCTCACTGCCCAAGGAATTGAACACCGCAATGCGCTACATGTAAGGATGAATATGAGGTTTCAGTTTCAACTGGGGCAGGCCCTGCTGGCCGTGCTGTGCAGCATGGGGGCCGCCTTTGGCGCCGCTGCCGATACTCCCGTCACGACCGCCCCGACCGAGGCGGCGGCGCGGCTGGCTGCCCCGGCTGCCGCCGAAGCCGTGACGCCGGAACGCTGGAGCGTGCATGGTCAAATGACCAATGTGACCCAATGGCATCCGGCTTTCAGCGCCCCGTATTCAGGCCAGAACAGCCTGAATTCGCGTAGCAGCAATGCCGAAACGACCGATGTCACCCTGTTCCTTGGCGTGCGCCTCTGGCAGGGCGGCGAGTTCTATGTCAACCCCGAGTATGACCAGGGTTTCGGTCTCAGCAACACCCTGGGTATGGCGGGCTACGCCAGTGGCGAGGCCTATAAAGTGGGCGCCAATACGCCCTACTTGCGCCTGCCGCGAGCCTTTTTCCGCCAAGTCATTGGCCTGGGCAGCGAGCGGCAACAGGTGGAATCCGGCGCCAATCAACTGGCGGGTTCCCAGCCGGTGGAGAACATCACGATCACCATCGGCAAGTTCTCCCCCGTCGATATTTTCGATACCAATGCCTACGCCCATGATCCCCGCATGGACTTCCTGAACTGGTCGGTTGTGGATGCGGGCGCCTACGACTACGCGGCGGACGCCTGGGGCTTTGCCAAGGGTGTGGCGCTGGAATGGAGCCAATCCTGGTGGACCCTGCGTGGCGGTTTCTTCGCCTTGTCCACCATTCCCAACACCACCACCCTGGACCGCAGTTTTCGTCAGCACGAGTGGGTCGGCGAGGTGGAAGCGCGTCACCAGTTCCTCGGGCATCCGGGCAAGGTGAAGCTGTTGGGATACGTGAACCAGGGCGACATGGGCAACTATGCCGATGCTGTGCGCCTGGGCCGGCAGACGAGCACCACGCCCGATACGGCGCTGGTACGGCGCTTTGCCTCCCGGCCGGGCTACGCGCTCAACGTCGAGCAGGAACTGGCTGCTGACCTGGGCTTCTTCGCTCGGCTTAGCGTAAACGACGGCAGCAAGGAAGCCGACGAATTCACCGAAATCAACCGTTCCATGTCAGTCGGCCTGTCTCTGAAGGGCGACCGCTGGGGGCGCCATGAGGACACCGTCGGTGTCGCCGTGGCAGTAAATGCCTTGTCGAGCGCGGCGCAAGATTACTTCAAGGCCGGCGGCATGGGTATTCTCATTGGTGATGGCGGCTTGAACTATGGTCCGGAAAAGATCGCTGAGCTCTATTACGCCTGGCGCGTCGAGAAACATCTCACCCTCGGTTTGGACTACCAGTACGTTGTCAATCCCGCCTACAACCGGGATCGCGGCCCTGTGCCGCTCGTCGGACTGCGCTTGCATGCTGAGTTTTAGCCTGGATGTCGGGCAAATAGCGCGCTCCAACTCTCCCCCCGAGGTGCCGCCAATTACCTGATTGTGGGGCGACAAGGCCCCGGCCTTTGTGCCGGCAAAATCGCTTTCCTGCAAATGCGTGTGCAGTCTCTCAGGAAAAACTCAAGGCCGTCCGGGCGTTGGCGTTGCGGCGGCGGGACAGGGCGAGCAGGCCCAGGGCGGTGCCGCCGAGGGCGAAGCCGGAGGGTTCCGGGAGTTTCTTGGCGATAACCTGATCCTGAATGGTGGCGCTGTATTCGATCTTGATGTCGTAGGCAGAGGCGTAGCCG
>JAYTVW010000079.1:0-26274 GCA_043743785.1 Rhodocyclales bacterium
CAACTACAACGCTGCGACACGGGTTAGCAACAGCGTCACGGCGGCCAAGGCAGCACAAACCGTCAGCTTCGGCACGGCGCCGACCCTGGTGTATGGCGGGACGGGCAGCGTTTCCGCCAGCGCCACGTCGGGACTTGCCGTCAGCTACAGCAGTCTCACCCCGCTGGTGTGTTCCGTGTCCGGCAGTACGGTGACGGTACTGAGCATGGGGACTTGTTCCATCGCGGCGGACCAGGCGGGCAATGGCAACTACAGCGCGGCGAGCCAGGTCAGCCAGAGCGTGGTGGTGGGCAAGGCCAGCCAGAGCCTCACGGTGGGCACGGCAGCCCCCGCCACTGCCCCCTACAACGGAAGCTTCACGGTGGCCGCCACGGCCTCCTCCGGCCTCAGCGTCAGCTACTCCAGCGGTACGCCGTCGATCTGTACCAACAGTGGCGCCACTTTTACGATGGTGTCGGGTAGCGGCATCTGCACGGTCCAGTACGACCAGACAGGGGATGGCAACTACAGCGCAGCCAGCCGGGTCAGCAACAGCGTCACGGCCGTCAAGATCGTTCAGATTATTGGCTTCGACCGGCCGCCAACGGTGATCGTTGGTGGTACGGGCAGTGTGAGCGCCTGGGGCGGTCCCTCTGGCAATCCGTTGGTACTAACATCCCTGACCCCCGGGGTGTGTTCGATAAGCGGTTCGACCGTGACGGGCGTGAGGGCGGGAACCTGCGCCGTCGCTGCCAACCAGGCAGGTAACGCCAGTTACGCGCCGGCGCCCCAGGCAACGCTGAATATTTTCGTGTGGGCGCGGGCACCCGGAGCCCCTGTCATCTCGTCGGTAAGCACCGCATCGGCGAGCGTTACCCTGGGCTTCACACCCCCGGCCAATGATGGTGGCGCCGACATCCAGGGTTATACGGCGGTTTGTGTACCGACCGACAACGGCACTGGCTTGCGGGAGTACGGCACCTCCAGCCCCCTCACCCTCAGCGGTCTTGCCACCGGGGTTCGCTATGGGTGCAGGGTCTGGGCAATAAATGTCATGGGGGATGGCACCCCCTCCGCAATTGTGAATGTGAGCGTGGGCCGTCATCTGAGCAGCCTGACGGTTTCCGGGCCTGGGAGCGTCGATGAAGGCGCCAGTGCTAGCTACAGCCTGGTTGCAGCGTATGACGACGGTTCCAGCGGGACGGTCTCCGGCAGCTTGAGCCTGGCGTCCACTACAGCCGCCAGCCTGTCGGGCCTGCTCCTGACCGGGGGCGCCGTCACCACGGACCAAGTGGTGAGCCTGTCGGGCAGCTATACGGAAAGTGGCGTTTCCAGAGTGGGGGGACTTGCGGTCACCATCCGTAACGTGGGAATCAACCTGGTGCCCGGCTGGAACCTCATCGGTAACGGCATGGCCGCGCCCTGGGATGTGGCGACGCTGTTCGGTGATGCCTCCCGGGTGGTTTCCGTCTTCAAATGGGTCCCCGGCACGACGCCCGGATGGGCTTTCTATACACCCACGGAAGCCGATGGCGGAGCGGCCTACGCCCAGAGCAAGGGCTATTCGCTGCTCTCCACGGTGAGGGGCGGAGAGGGCTTCTGGGTCAATGCCAGGACGGCCTTCTCCATTCCCCCTGGGTCGGGTGCGGTGGTGAGCAGCGCGTCATTCAAGGATGTGCTCAGTGGAAGCAATCCGCTGCCTGCCGGGTGGAGTCTGATCGCCGTGGGGGACAACCCTTCCGTGCGGGCCTTTGCCAATGCGCTGAGCCTGTCCGGACCCGAGGGGAGCAATCCTGCGGCCACGACGCTCGTTTCCCTATGGGCCTGGTATGCGGGGGATGCGTCCCAGGGCCAGAACCCGGGCTGGTATTTCTATGCACCCAGCCGGGACAACGACGGTAGCCTGGCGGACTACATTGCCAGCCGTGCCTATCTGGACTTTCTTTCCACCGGCAAGACCCTGGCCCCCGGGGATGGGTTCTGGGTGAACCGCCCGTGAGGCCGTAGTTTTCAGTTCGCCACGGCAGCCGGTTGGGCTGGGTCGTAGATGAACTCCCAGTCCCGGTAGCGCAGCTTGTCTCCCAGTCGGTCCGCCAGGAGGCTGAAAACCTCGTTCGGGCGCGCGAAGTTGGCGAGTTTGAGAGGGCGGGCCTCGGAGGCGCTGGCGACCCCCATGATGCCGCCCTGGGGGGCCGGGATCGTCACCCAGTCCGACTTGCCGCTGAACGGGTCCGGGTAGAGGGAGCGCAGGTAATGCCGCTGGTCGGGAAAGCGGGGGTCCAGGAGCAGATCCTCCAGGCGGGGCGGGAATTGCCGGGCGCCCCCGGGGGAACCCTGGTAATAGCGGGCGATGGCGCGGCGATACTGGTGGCCGATATAGAGCAGTTCGGCCTCCTTTTCCCGAGTGACGCTGGTGACCCAGACCTCACTGATGGCCGCCAGGCCCGCCCCCATGATGGCGACGAAAATCAGCACGAGCAGATAGGAGAACCCGGCTTGCCGGAACCGTCTGCCGGGCAGCATTCTTACCACTCCTGGAAGCTGCTGCCGTCACGGGAGCTGCCGGGCGCGCCACTCTTGATGTCGTAAAGCCCTTCCAGCTTGTTGTCCTTGGGCGCCACGGCCACCCAGGTGGTCCGGCTTTCCGTGATGGGGTCGGGGGGTACTTCCGCCAGGTAATGCCGCGTCACCAGTTCCTCCAGGTCCTTCGGGTAGCGCCCGGTGTCGGCACGGAACTGGTCAATGGCACCGCGTAGGGTCTTCAGGTCCTGGCGCAGCACCACTTCCTTGGAGTGGTCGGCGCTGGCGAAATAGCGGGGCAGGGCGATGGAGAGCAGGGTGGCGATGATGGCCATCACCACCATCAGCTCGATCAGGGTGAAGCCGGCGGCTATCCCGGCCCGTCGCCGGGCTCGCTGGTGCTTGGGAGGCGCAGCACTCATCCTGGCAGCCTTACTGCATCGCAGAGGCGCGGAGGCGCAGAGGAAAAGCAATGCCCCGCTGTCATGGGGGCCTTGACCCGGCAGGAAAGGCGAATAAATTCTGTAATCCCTAATTTTCTCAGCGCCTCAGCGCCTCTGCGGTTCAAGAATTTTTTTTCCGGAGTCATCGCTTTGGGGTACTGCCGGCGCCGGGGGGGGCCTCAAAATCAGACATGGTCGTCGGGGTTGTGCTGCTGGTGCTCGGCGTCGTTGTCGTGGCACTGCCGGCAGAGCTGGTAGTGGTCGTCGTCGTTGTCGCGGAGCTTCCCGTGTTTCCGCTGCTCCCCGTCGTGGTCGTCGGTGTACCCGTGGAAGAGAAACTGCTGTTCAGGCCGGAAAGGGGGGAAGAGGTGGAAGAGGTGGAAGAGGGCGGCGTCGGCACTGCCCGGGCGGGCGTCGGGCGGGCGGGGTTGGTGGGGGTGGCGGGGTTGGTGGGGCTGGCCCCGACCCCTTGTCCGTTGTCACTGCCCGACGGGTACTCCATCAGGGATGGCGTGGGGCGCTGCAGGTTGCGCAGTACGTGGGGCGTAATGGCCAGCAGGATTTCCGAGTTGGTCTTGTTGCTGTGCTTGGTGGAGAACAGGCGGCCCAGGAGGGGCAGGTCGCCGAAGCCGGGCATGCCGCTGCTGCTCTCGCTTTCGTCGTCCTTGATCAGGCCCGCCAGCACCTGGGTCTCGCCGTCCCGGATGGTGAGGACGGTGGAGGTGTTGCGGGTGCCCACGTTGTAGAACACGCTGCCGCTGGAGCTCGCCGGGTTGGTGGTGGCGGAACTCACCTCGAGATTCAGCTTGATGATGACGTCGTTGTCCAGCATCACCTCCGGTTCCACTTCCAGCTTCAGGCCCACGTCCAGGTAATTGACGGACTGGCTGATGTAATTGGTCGTGGCCACGGCGGTGTTGGTGGTCACCACGGGCAGGCGGTCGCCGATATGGATCTTGGCCTTTTCCCGGTTGCGGACGCGGATACGCGGGTTGGCCAGGGTCTTGGTGTCCCCCAGATTCGACGCCGCATTCAGTTGCGCCAAAATGCCGGTGCTGGTGCCCCCCCCAGTTGCAAAGCCACCGACGCCAACGCTGATGCCGTCACCGTTAAGGGTTTTCAAAGCCTGGAAGGAAATGGGGTTGAGAACACCTACTTCCAGTTTCTGCGGCCAGGTGATGCCCAGATCCTGCAGCCGGGAGCGGTTCACTTCGATGACTTCCACCGCCAGCATGACTTCCGGCTCCGCCTGGTCCTGGGCCTGGATCAGTTTTTCCGCCAAGGCCACCTTTTCCGGCGTGTCCCGCACCACGATCAGATTGCGCTTCTCGTCCGCATAGACGTCCTTCAGCTTGAGGATGGTCTTCAGAAGGTTCTGGATTTCCTTGGCTCCCACGTGGGCCAGGAAGAAATTGTGAATCAGGAGTTCCTGGTATTCCGCGGTCTTCTGGGGTGTCCGGGGATAGATAAAGAGCATCTTCGGCCCCAGCACCCGCTTGCCCAGTCCTTGGGTGGTCAGGATGGCCTCCACGGCCTCCTCCACGGTCACGTCCCGCACCAGGATGGTGGCCTTGCTGTCGCTACGGATGTCCCGGTCCAGCACGAAGTTGATGCCCGAGGTGTGCCAGATGGCATCGAAGACAGCCTTCAGGCCCACATCCCGGAATTCCAGGGTGATTTTCTTGCGGAAGTCTGGCCCCAGGACGGGGCTGTCGGAGTTCGTGGCCGGTGCGGCTTCCGCCACCCGGGCCGCCAGGGCGCGGGCCTGGGGGTGCTCCGGGAAAACTGCCAGGATGGGCTTCAGCAGGGACTGGGCGGCGGCAACTTCGCCCGCGCGCAGGGCGGCTTCCGCCTTTTTCAGACTTTTTGTCGCCTCTCCCAGGGCCTCCACGCGCCGGGTGCCGGCGCGGGCCTGTTCCGCATCCAGCCTGGCCATGTCGGCGAAGAGGGCGCTGGCCTGCTCGATGGCCCCTTTTTCCAGGGCCACCCGGGCCTCGCCTTCCATGCGCGCCACGACCTGGGCCTTGTTTCGCAACAGGGCCGCCCGCTCCTCCTTGGAGGCACCGGGGGCAGCGGCCGCCTCTTCCAGCGTTTTCAGCCCCTCCTGATAACGGCCGGCGGCGATTTCCTTCTCTCCGCGCACGATGGCGCTGGGTCCGGAGCAGGCGGAAACGGCGGCCAGAAGGGCCAGGGCACAGAGTCGAGAGATCACGGCGTCAGATCACCTATGGGGAGAATGCGGTTGAGCTTGAGGGGCTGATAGGAAAAGCTCAGTTGGGTCGGACCGGTCTCGCTCAGCCGCCAGCCGCCGGGCAGTTCGCTGCCCGCGCTGACCGAATAGAGGTTGTCTCCGCTGGACAGGAAGACCACGAGTTTTCCCTCTTCCATGTAACGTCCGGCAAACGCGAAGGGCAAGGGCGGTGCCTCGGGCGCAGGCGGCTTGGCCATCGGGTCGGGCTTGGGAGCCCAGGACTGGGTGGGAAACAGGTCTCCATTCGCCTCTCCTTCCACCCCCATTTTTGCCGCAGGCTGCCCTGTGATCGGGGCTGCAGGTTTGGCGGCGGCCTCCACGCTTGGCGTCACCCGAGGCGTGGCCCCGTTCTCCGGCAAAGGCCAGAGTGCGGCCAGCACCGTGAGGGCCAGCAGGGAGTAGAGCAGGATCTGGCGGCGGCTGGCGCTCATGGCTGGCCACTGCGATAAAAGAGGATGAATTCCAGCCCCACTTCCAGCGCCGTATCGGCGATCTTGCGCCGCTCCAGGGAAATGCGTTGCAGTCTCAGGGCCGGTAAATCCCCTTGCGCCGCTTCCAGGAAAGACTGGGTGTCGCCATAGGTGGCACTTCCCGTGAAATGGATTTTTGCCTGAGCACTCGCCGCTGCGGCGGCGGGCAGGAGGCTGTACTCGGTGTTGGTGAGGGTGAGCCTGTGCTCTGCCGCCAGTTCGGCCAGCTTGAAGACCTGGTCAGCCACTTCACTGCGCCGGGGCAGGGTCCGCACGCTCTCCACCTGGCTAACCTGCTGCTGCCGGGCGGCATCGCTGGCGGCCTTCAGGTGCTGAGTGATGCGTTCCGTCTCACGTCCAGTTCGGTCCGTGCCCTGCCGGAGATATCCGCTCCAGAACTGGAGGGCGACGGCAGCCAATAGCAGCGCCAAGGCGGCCGCCAGGGTGCGCGGCCCCAGGCTTTTCCGCAGGCGCTGGAGAGGTGTCCGGAAACTCAGTGCCATTTTGCCTTGAGGTCGAAGGAGAGAGTTTTGCTGCCCGGCTCCGTGGGCTTGTTGCCGGCCGGCAGTATCTGCTCGAACACGCTTTCTGCCGATAGACCATCCACAAAGACCTTCAGACTTTCCAGATTCCGTGCCTCACCCTTCAGGATCAGTTCCCGTGGCCCTTGGTCGGCAGCCAGGCTGAGGAGGGCAATATCCCCGGTACGGTGGCGTTCCACGGCCTTGAAAATGGCCTCCCACGGTGCGTCCATGGGGGCCTCCGGCCGGTTCCCGGGGCGTGGCGCCGCGACTTCCAGTCGGGCCAGCTTCTGCCGCAGCTTGTCCTGCCGCGCCTGGACTTCATCCCGCCGCGACACCCACTGGGCCGCATCCAGCGCGGCCCCGGCCAGCAGCAGGCCGGCCAGGGCCAAGAGGCCGATGCGCAGCCGCATTGGCGCCAGAAACAGGGGGCGCTGGGGGCGGAGAAAGTCCATCCTGGGATTCATGGCAGGGAGTTCTATTGGGGCGTCAGCGTGGGGGGATCTTCCCGCTTTGGACGGGGAGGCGTCCGGGCGCGTCTGGCCGCTTCATCTGCTTGGCGTTGCATCTCTTCCAGGGTCAGGGGCCGTTCTGGCTTTCTCAGCATGAATTCGGGAACGGGAGGGGGCGAAAAATCATCGCCGGGGGTGGGTGCGCCGGGCGAGGACTCATCGCCTGCCGTGACGACGAGGGGCGAAAGCAGGCAAAAGAAGGCCAGAGACCTGAACTTGGCGCCAAACACGTTTCGGATCATCAACTTTACTCAACCGTGAAAACAGCCGCCCGGTCAATCCAGACCGATGCTGAGCAGCGGGGAGGCGGGGCGATATGGCAAGTGTCCAAGGGGCTGATGGAAACAAATGCTGTTGTGTGATTTCAAAGCCCGGCAGCGTATCACGACACTGATATGTTGCAAAAATCTGTGCTTTTCCGGGTGCCCCGCCAGTGGACGGTGCCTGGATAAGCTTGAGCGGCATGTCCGTCCCCGGCCATCCATTAAAGCGGCATCGGCCGGGTCAGGCCGGCGGGCGGCCGAGGGCGTGGGAGATGTGGCGGTGCAGGGTGGCGGCCAGGTGGCGGCGGTCCAGGCCGGCGGCATCCACCGGGGTGAGGAAATGGGGCTCGGCCCGCAGGTGTGGAGCGCTGGCAATGGCATGCAGGGATTGCAGCAGGGTGGTGTCGCCCACGTAGGCAGCGGCCTGGCTGATGCCGCCGCTGCGATCCCGGTAGGAGAGGGCCAGGGGTTGCACCCGGCAGGCGCTATCTACGGCGGCCTGGATCAGGGCGCCATGGAAAGGCAGGACACCCAGGCCATCGCTGGTGGTGCCTTCCGGGAAAATGGCCACCCGTTGTCCCTGGCGCAGGCACGCGTTCAAGTGTTCCGAGGTGCGCTGGGCGGCGCGGCGGTTGCCCCGTTCGATGAATATGGTGTCCGCCTGCTGGCTCATCCAGCCGATGATCGGCCAGGACTTCACGTCATCCTTGCTGACGAAGGCTGAGGGCGCGACCGCATTGATGACAAAAATATCCAGCCAGGAAATATGGTTGGACACCAAGAGGCCGTCCGGCAGGGCGACTTCCGGCACCCGGACCGGCACCCGCACCCCCAACATGCCGAGGAGCTGGCGGGACCAGCGCTGTTTGAGACTTTGCTTCAGGGCGACCGAAGCCAGCGGGTAGACCGTGGCCACCGTGGCCGCCCCATACACCACATGCAGGGCTACCCGGGACAGCCTGAAGGCGGCACGGGTGTTCGTCAGGGTGCGGTGCAGGGCAGCGGTTTTCAGTTTATGGACTCCATGAAGCGCCTGATCGTGCATTTCCTGGAAACGGGCATGGGGCATGATCCAGACTTGGGCTGGGCCAAGTCTGAAAGAACAGTGTTGCGTTTGTGTTACAGCCGAGATGTCAGTGCGACACCCTGGTCACGCCGCGTTGGCTGCTGAGGAGGCGCACCCGTTCGCCGGGACGGAACTCTTCGTCGGCTTCCTGGGTGACGGCGGTGAGTTGGCCGTTGTCCAGTTTGACGGTGATTTCCAGGCCGACTTTGCGCGTGCCTTGTTCTTCCAGGGTGTTGCCGATCAGGCCGCCGGCCACGGCACCGAGCACCGTGGTAATGCTTTGGCCCCGGCCACCACCGAGGGCGCTGCCGCCCACGCCGCCGATGGCGGCACCGGCAATGGTGCCCACGCCGGACTTGCTGCCCTCCAGGGTGACTCTGCGTACGCTTTCGACCACGCCCAGGCGGACGCTCATTTCCTGGCGGGCCTGGCCGGCGGAATACACCTCGCCAGAGGAGGTGGCGGCGCAGCCGCCGAGAATGCTGGACGCCAGCAGGGCGGCGATCAGGAGGCTGTAACGGGAGTTCATCATTTTTTCCTCTTACCAGATGTTGGCGCCAAAGGCGGCGCGGTAGCGTTCGCCGATTTCTTCCCGGCTGGGGGCATGATTCTGGCCGCCCCGGCTGGCAATCTTGATGGCGCCCATGAGGGAGGCCAGGCGGCCGGTTTGTTCCCAGTCCAAGCCATTGGCGATGCCGTAGAGCAGGCCGGCCCGGTAGGCGTCGCCGCAGCCGGTGGGGTCCAGTTCCTCGGCTGCCGGCACGCAAGGAATGTGCAGGCACTTGCCGTCCACATAGATGTGGGAGCCTGCGCCCCCCAGAGTGACGATGAGGGCCTTCACGTCCGTCGCCAGATCTTCCAGGCTGCGGCCGGTGCGCTCGGAGAGCAGCTTGGCTTCGTAATCGTTTACCGAGCAATAGTCGGCCAGTTGCAGGAAGTTGTTCAGTTCTTCGCCGTTGAACATGGGCAAGCCCTGGCCCGGGTCGAAGACGAAGGGAATGCCGGCCTCATGAAACTGCCGGGCATGGTCCAACATGCCCTGGCGCCCGTCCGGGGAGATGATGCCAAGGCCAATGTCGGTGGCGTCGCCTACCTTGTTCTCGTGGGAGAAATTCATGGCGCCCGGGTGGAAGGCGGTGATCTGGTTGTCGTCCAGGTCGGTGGTGATGTAGGCCTGGGCCGTGTAGCTGTCCGGGATCAGGCGGATGTGTTCCGCCGCTTGTCCCTGCAGCAGCAGGCGTTGTTGGTAGGGCGTGAAGTCCAGGCCCCCCGCAGCCGCCATGATGACGGGTTCGCCCTTGAGGAGCTTCAGGTTGTAGGCGATGTTGCCGGCGCAGCCGCCATATTCCCGACGCAGATCGGGTACGAGGAAGGCCACGTTGAGGATGTGGAGTTGCTCCGGCAGGATGTGTTGCTTGAAACGGTCGTGGAACACCATGATGGTGTCAAAGGCGAGGGAGCCGCAGATGAGGGTGCGCATGCGTGTGAGTTTCCGTAGGGCGGGTTTAGAGAGGCCGGAGGGCTGTTGGCGTGGCCGGAGTTCAGGGATAGAAGACGTAGAGGCGATAACCCGCCGCCGTCAGGGTGCTCGGGTCCAGGTTCAGGCTCAGGGCCATGTCGCCGCCGGCCGGGAAGCCCGCCGCCCCGTCCACCTTGGCGGGCAGGAATTCCTTCGGCGAGAAGACGCGCCGAACCAGGGGCTTGTCGTCCGTGTCGGTCAAGGTCAGTTCCAGATGGGGCCAGTCCTGGGGAAAGCCGGCCCGGTTGCGCAGGGTGGCCACGAGCTGCAGCAGGTTCTTGCCCTGGGGCGAGGGCCGGAGTTCCGAGGCTTCAATGCCGATGAGATCCGCCTTCTTTGGCAGGGGCATGTCGCATGCAAGGCTTTGGCACCAGTCCACAAACTGAGGGCGCAGGTTCGGATAGCTCATGGTCAGCTCAGACCGGAACACATAGGCGCCCTGGCCCACAGCGCCTACCAGCAACAAGCCGATGCCCATGCCCCACAACCAGCCCAGGTTGCGGGGAGCGCTCGGAGCCTCCGGCGTCGCCTCTTCTTCCATCCAGGTGGCCGCCAAGGGGGCGTGGGGCGGCAGTTCGTCCCGCATGGCCTCGGGCGAGATGGGCTGGCTGAAGGTTTCCTCGATTTTCGGCGGCGGCAGGGGCGCGGGTTCGGCTGGGGTGTTGCGGGGCGGGAGCCGTTCCCGGCGCCGGGATTCGACCACGGCCGGCTTTTCGGCGAAGGCTTCCCTGAGGCGGTGGCTGGAGGCATACACCGGAGACGCCGTCGGCGCCAAGGCCTCCGGGTCCTCAACCAGGGACTCCAGGGCGTTGAAGACATGGGCACATTGGCCGCAACGCACGCGGCCCTGACGCGCATCCAGTTGTTCCGCGGAAACGCGGAAAACCGTATTGCAGGTCGGGCAGCGGGTTGTCTTCATTCGTGCGTGCCCGTCAGCAGCACCCAACCCTCTCGCGTCGCGCCGATGCAGAGGCGGATATAGGGCGCGTAGGCGGCAATGACCTGTTCCGCCTGGGTTGCCAGCACACCCGACAGGGCCAGGGCGCCGCCGGGGAGTACCCGGTCCGCCAGCAGGGGGGCCAGTACGCACAGCGGGTTGGTGAGGATGTTGGCGACGACGCGCTGGAAGCGCACCGCCAGGGGCTGTCCGGAGTGTAGGACAATGATTTCCACGTCGTTGCGGGTGGCGTTGTCGTTGGCGGCAATAATCGCCTGCTCATCGATGTCCACGCCGACGACCCGGCCGGCGCCCAGACGCGCCGCGGCGATGGCCAGGATGCCGGAGCCGCAGCCGTAGTCCAGAACCGATTCCCCCGCTTGCACGTTGTCACACAGCCACTGCAGGCAGAGGAAGGTGGTGGGGTGGCTGCCGGTGCCGAAGGCCATGCCCGGGTCCAGCACCAGGTTGATGGCGGCTGGATCCGGCGCCTCGTGCCAGGATGGCACGATCCACAGCCGGTCCGTGACCTGGATGGGGTCGAACTGGGCCTGGGTCAGTTTTACCCAGTTTTGTTCTTCCACTTCCTCGACGGTCCAGGCCGGCGGCGTGGGCAGGCCGACAGCGGCGCTGGCGTCCGCCACCAGGGATTCCAAGTCCGTGTCCGGATCCACCAGGGCAATGACGCGGCTGGATTTCCACAGGGGCACCAAGGCCGAGCCGGGTTCGCCGAATTGGGGCGTTTCCCGCTCGGTGCCGGCGTCCGCATCGTCCACGCTGACGGAAAGGGCGCCAAGATCCATGAGCGCGTCGCTCAAGTCCTCGGCATGGACTGCATCAGTTTGCAGAATGAGGGATAGCCACACAGCGAGTTTCCTTTGCCAGCCTCAGGTGTTCTTCTTGACTTCTTCGCGGGCCGCCAGCTTGTGTTCCAGGTAATGGATGCTGGTGCCGCCCTTGATGAAATTGGCGTCCATCATCAGTTCCTGGTGCAGCGGAATGTTGGTCTTGATACCTTCGACCACCATTTCGGACAGGGCAATGCGCATGCGGCGGATGGCCTGTTCCCGGGTGTCGCCGTAGGCGATGACCTTGCCGACCATGGAGTCGTAGTGGCTGGGCACCATGTAGCCTTGGTACACGTGGGAGTCCACGCGGATGCCGGGGCCGCCGGGAGGATGGTAGGTGGTGATGCGGCCGGGGGAGGGCGTGAACTTGAATGGATCCTCGGCGTTAATGCGGCATTCCACGGCATGGCCGCGGAATTCCACGTCCCGCTGGCGCAGGGACAGCTTTTCGCCGGCTGCGACCCGGATCTGCTCCTGCACGATGTCCACGCCGGTGATGAATTCGGTCACCGGGTGCTCCACCTGCACGCGGGTATTCATTTCAATGAAATAGAACTCGCCGTTCTCGTAAAGGAATTCGAAGGTGCCGGCGCCCCGGTAGCCGATCTTGCGGCAGGCTTCCGCGCAGCGTTCCCCCACCTTGGCGATGGCCCGGCGGTTGATCTCCGGCGCCGGGGCTTCTTCCACTACCTTCTGGTGGCGGCGCTGCATGGAGCAGTCCCGCTCGCCCAGGTAGATGGCGCTGCCGAAACTGTCGGCAAGCACCTGGATTTCGATATGGCGCGGGTTTTCCAGGAACTTTTCCATGTACACCACGGGGTTGCCGAAGGCTGCGCCGGCTTCCGTGCGGGTCGTCTGGACCGCGTTGATGAGCGCGGCTTCGGTATGCACCACGCGCATACCGCAGCCACCGCCGCCACCGGCGGCCTTGATGATGACCGGATAGCCAACTGCGCGGGCGATTTTGACGATTTCCTTCGGGTCGTCCGGCAGGGCGCCTTCGGAGCCGGGCACGCAGGGCACGTTGGCTTCCTTCATGGCGTTCTTGGCGCAGACCTTGTCGCCCATCAGGCGGATGGTCTCCGGTTTCGGGCCGATGAAGACGAAGCCGCTTTTTTCCACCCGTTCGGCGAAGTCGGCATTCTCCGAGAGAAAGCCGTAGCCCGGATGGATGGCCTCCGCATCCGTTACCTCGGCGGCGCTGATGATGGCGGGGATGTTCAGGTAGGAGAGATTGGACGGTGCCGGGCCGATGCAGACGGACTCGTCGGCCAGTTTCACGTACTTGGCCTCGGTGTCCGCTTCGGAATGCACGACGACGGTCTTGATGCCCAGTTCGCGGCAGGCACGCTGCACGCGGAGGGCGATCTCTCCCCGGTTTGCGATCAGAATTTTTTCAAACATGGCTCTATTTCAGGTTAGCGGTGAGCAGTAAGTGGTAAGCGGTGAAGTGATCGGCGGACTTGCTTATCCGCTTACCGCTTACCCCTGACCCGAAAATCACCCGACAATAAACAGGGGCTGGCCGTATTCCACCGGCTGGCCGTTTTCGACGAGAACGGCCTTCACCGTGCCGGCCACGTCCGACTCGATTTCGTTCATGAGTTTCATGGCCTCGATGATGCACAGGGGGCCGCCCTTGACTACCACGTCACCCACGGAGGCAAAGGCCTTGGCTTCCGGCGATGCGGCCCGGTAGAACGTGCCCACCATGGGGGACTTCACCACATGGCCTTCCGGTTCGGCGGCCGCTTCCGGTGCGGCGGCGATGGCCGGCAGTGCCGCCGGAGCAGGCATGGCGTGCTGGGGATGGGGATAATAGGCTTGCATCGGGGCGGCACTGGCGTGCTTGACGATGCGGACCTTTTCTTCGCCTTCCGTGACTTCCAGTTCGGAAATGCCGGATTCCTGAACCAAGTCGATCAGTTTCTTCAGTTTTCTCAAGTCCATGTGTGCTCCCAGAAGGAAATGCGCCGCGCAGGGCGGGGCAGGGGGAATTAGGTTCGGGCCGGCGGTTCGCAAACTTGGTGGCCTGGCCCGCAAATGACGCCAAAATGATTTCGGAGAAACAGGAAGGATGATGGACGGTGGCCGGGCCTGTGCTTTTGACAGTGCCGTCGCCTGCCATGGCTATGCTTCTTTTCTCCGCCATAAGTCGGCAAGTTTGCCGCAATTGGCAGCATCTTGTCCAGTTCGGAACGTTTTTGCCCCCGTTTTGCTGCCGTGCCGGCGCTATTTCGCGGGGACAATCAGGCGGGATAACAACGCGTCAAGCTGGGATTCGCTGACGATGCCGGTCTTTTGCAGGGCTGCCTTGCCCTGGCGATCAATGACAAGGGTAAACGGCAGGCCAAGCGTGGGATTGCCCAGCGCTGCCGTCATTGCAAGGGTATTCGTGTCGCCGATCAGCAAGGGAAAGGGTGTACCTGTTTCCTGGCGGAAGGCTTCGACCTTGTCGGCGTCGTCGATGCTGATGCCGACAAATTGCACGCCCTTGTCGGCATATTTCCTGCTCAGGCGGGAAAATCCCGGCAGTTCCTTGCGGCAGGGCGGGCACCAGGTGGCCCAGAAGTTGAGCACCCTGACCTTGTCCTGCCATTGGGCAAGGGGCTGGGGCCGGCCGGCCGGGTCCGGCAGCGTGAGGCTCGCCAGGCGGCTTACGGCGTCCGTTGGCGCGGTCGTGGCCGCAATGGCATCGCTGCCGCCCAGGCGATAGCTGGCCGTGCCGGCGCCCAAGGCGACGACGGCGGACAGGATCAGGTAAGGCATGCGGCTCATGGTGTGTTGTCCTTTTCGATGAGGGTGGTCAGGGCGGCGGCTCGGGCACGCTCCTCAATCTGCCCGCTGCGGCTCCTTCGGCGGGTGCGCTCCGCCACCGGATCGAAGATTGCCACGTTGATGAAGGTATCTTCCAGTTCGAAGCGCAACACGGCCTGGGGCGTGTCCTGGCTGGGGCGGCGGATTTCCTCGTGGGTGTAGTCCATGCCCTGATTCAGCAGGAATATTTCCACGCCCTTGGCGTCGTCAGTGAAAATTTCCAGGTCCACGCCCGCGTAGCGGCCGGCGGTGCCCTCAAGTACCGGCCCGGTCAGGCAGGGGGCAAAGTCGGCCAGGATATCCATGGCCTTGAGCGCGGTCTGGCGTAGTTCCCGGATGCGCAGGCGTTGTTCCTCGCCTTGGTAAAGCGCCTGGTAAGTGCGTAGTTCGACTTCGATCTCGGCGTTGTTGGGTAGGGATTCGCTGTCCGCTGCGCCCAGTTGCCGGGCGGCCTTGCGTTTCGCCAAGCCATAGTCGTCAATGCCGTCCTCCGCCATCAGACGTGCGGCGAGGCTGGCGATGTTGCGGCGGAGATTGTCGTGACGGGCTGCAACTTTGCTGGAAGGCGGCATGATCGCTGAAGTTCGGTTGCAGACGGTGGATGTGGCCGGCGAGTGTACGCAGGGGCCGGGCGCGGATATCGCAATCGTCTCGCGTCGGCGTTGCCGGGCGGTTACAATCCTGCGCCATTCTACACCCGGAAATTTTCCTTCCCGCCATGCACATACACATCCTCGGCATCTGCGGCACCTTCATGGGCGGTATCGCCTTGCTGGCCCGGACCGCCGGCCACCGCGTTACCGGCTGCGACGCCAATGTCTATCCACCCATGAGCACCCAATTGGAAGCCGAGGGCATCGCGTTGGTGGAGGGCTTTGATCCGGCGCAACTGTCCCTGGCACCGGACTTGTATGTGGTCGGTAACGCCATTTCCCGCGGCAATCCTTTGCTGGAGGAAATCCTGGACCGCAACCTGCCCTACACCTCCGGCCCCCAGTGGCTGGCGGAAAACGTGCTGCAGGGAAAATGGGTGCTGGGGGTGGCAGGGACCCACGGCAAGACCACTACCGCGTCCATGCTGGCCTGGATTCTTGAAGATGGTGGCCTGAACCCGGGTTTCCTCATCGGCGGCGTGCCGCAGAATTTCGGCATTTCGGCCCGCCTCACTGAATCGCCCTTCTTCGTCATCGAGGCGGACGAGTACGACACCGCTTTTTGCGACAAGCGTTCCAAGTTCGTGCATTACCGTCCCCGGACGGCGGTGCTGAACAACCTGGAGTTCGATCATGCGGACATCTTCGCCGATCTGCCTGCTATCGAGACCCAATTCCATCATCTGGTGAGGACTCTGCCGAAGAGCGGCCTGATCGTCGCCAATGGCGCGGAGGAAAGCCTGCTGCGGGTGCTGGCCCGGGGGGCATGGACGCCGGTGGAATGGTTCAACGCTGCTTCCGGCGGCTGGCAGGGCCGGGAGGAGGATAAAGACGGGGGCCAGGACTACGTGATTTCGTTTGGTGGCGTGGACCAGGGACGTCTGCACTGGGATCTGTCGGGGGAACACAACCGCCACAACGCACTGGCTGCGGTGGCGGCGGCGCGGCATGTGGGCGTGCCGGCGGCCATGGGTATCGAGGCCCTGTCCCGCTTTCAGAACGTCAAGCGGCGCATGGAAGTGCGCGGGGTGGCCCGGGGCGTCACGGTATATGACGATTTCGCTCATCATCCCACCGCCATCGCCACCACGGTGGCCGGTTTGCGCCGACGGGTGGGCAGCGGGCGCATCCTGGCGGTGCTGGAACCCCGTTCCAATACCATGAAGCTGGGCGTGATGAAGGATCGCCTGCCGGGCAGCCTGCTGGAAGCCGACAAGGTGTTCTGCTACGGTGCCAACCTGGGCTGGGATGCGGCCGCTGCCCTGGCGCCGCTGGGCGACAAAGCCGTCACGTTCGACGATCTTGGCTCTCTGATCAAAGCCATTGCAGCCGAAGCCCGGGCGGGAGATCAGGTTTTGGTAATGAGCAACGGCGGCTTCGGCGGCATCCATGCAAAATTGCTGACGGTGCTGGCCGGGGAGGTTTCATGAAAGATATGGACGAACTGAAAGAGCGGGTACTGGCTTTTGTGCTGGAGCGGAATTGGCAGCAATTCCATTCCCCGAAGAATCTGTCCATGGCGCTCATCGTCGAGGCAGCGGAGCTGGTGGAGCATTTCCAGTGGCTGACGGAGGACGAGAGCTGCAGCCTGGATGCAGACAAGCGCCGGGCCGTCGGCGAGGAGATGGCGGACATCCTCATCTACCTCACCAGCCTCGCCACCCGCCTGGATATCGACCTGCTGGATGCGGCAGAAGGCAAGCTGGCCAAGAATGCCCTCAAGTATCCAGCGCCCGTGGTGAAGGGCTGAGATTGGCACGCGCCCTGCGTCAAATCGCCGCAGGGCGCGGGGCGGGACCTGGTGCGGAGTAGAATCGGACTCCGTCATTCGAATCGGATACAGTCGCCATGCGCCGCCGTTTTCTCGCTCTCCTGTGCGTGCTGCCCCTGCTGGGGGCATGTGCCGACGCCGTCAAGCCGGCCTTTCATGGCACGGACATCACCGGCGCTAGCTTCGGCAAGGATTTTCATCTGGCGGACAGCGCCGGAAAGCCGCGCTCCCTGGCGGATTTTCGCGGCAAGGCGGTGACCCTGTTCTTCGGCTATACCCAATGTCCGGATGTCTGCCCGACGAATCTTTCCAGCATGGCCCAGGTCATGCGGGCCTTGGGGCCAGAGGCCGACAAGGTGCAAGTGCTGTTCATGACAGTGGATCCGGAGCGGGACACGGCAGCGATGCTGGCCCAGTATGTGCCGGCCTTCGACAAGCGCTTCCTGGGCTTGCTGGCCGATCCGGCCGTGACGGCGGCCACAGCCAAGGACTTCAAGGTCTTCTACCAGAAGCAGAAGGGCAGCACGCCGGACAGCTACACGGTGGATCACACCGCCGGCACCTACGTGTATGACCCCCAGGGGCGCTTGCGTCTGCTGGAGCGCCACGGCGAGAGCGTGGAAAACCTGGCGGCGGACTTGCGCCTGCTGCTGGCGGGCAAGTAGTTCATCCGCGCCGGCTTGGGAGCCTATTCTGGCGGAATTTGCAGGAGCGAGTTTGCTCGCGATGGGGTGATCCATCTCGAACAGGCTTTCTCCAATTGAATGACGTCGGCGTTGACGTTTATCCAATAGCCAACTGCCCAGTTCGAAGGCCTTGCTGCTAGAGATCGTAGCCGAAGGCCTTGATGACAGCCCTGGCCTTGTCGCCCTTGAGGTATTTGAGCAGGGCTTCGGCGGCCGGTTTGGCCTTGCCCCCGGTCGTACCCTTGGTCAGCAGCACCGCGTCCTGGCGGATTTGCTGGTGCATGCTGGAGGGGATGATCCAGGCGGAACCGGTGGTGATCTTGCCGTCCTTGTAAACCTGGGACAGGGCGACGAAACCCAGTTCCGCATTGCCGGTGGACACAAACTGATGGGTCTGGGCGATGTTTTCCCCTTGCACGATCTTGGGCTGGATGGCCTCGAGCAGGCCCAGTTTCTTGAGAACTTCCTGGCCCGCAACACCATAGGGCGCCGTTCTGGGGTTGGCCAGGGCCAGGTGGGCAAAGCTGTTGTGCTTCAGCATCTCGCCCTGGTTGTCCACATATCCCGGCTTGGCGGACCACAACACCAGGCGGCCAATGGCGTAGGTGAAATGGCTGCCGCTGACGGCGGCGCCTTCTTTTTCCAGCTTGACGGGCGTTTCGTCATCGGCGGAAAGAAAGACCTCGAAAGGGGCGCCGTTCTTGATTTGGGCGTAGAACTTGCCGGTGGCGCCGAAGATCAGCTGGGCCTTGTGGCCCGTGTCTTTTTCGAAATCCGCAGCGATTTTCTGCATAGGGGCGGTGAAGTTGGCGGCGACGGCGACAGAGACGTCGTCTGCCTGGGCGCTAGCGCTGAACGCCAGGGCAAGGATGAGGGCGGTGGGTTTCATGGGTTTCCTTTATGGACTAAGAGTTGACGGTAAGAATCACGGCTGAAGCCTTGAAGACTGCGCAGGCCTGGCTGCCTAGGGTGAGGCCCAGATTGGCCACGCTTTCATGGGTCACCACGGCGCAAACGGTCTTCCCGCCCGGGAGCATGAGGGTGACCTCCGAATTCACCGGGCCTTCCTGCAGACGGACGACTTCGCCCCACAGCTGATTGCGGGCGGAGGTTTTCAAGCCCCGCTCGGTGAGCAGCAGCACCGAGGAGGACTTGACCATGGCGGTCACGGGTTTGCCGATGGCGAGCTCCAGGTTCTCCACTGACTCCAGGGTGATGACCGAGACGATCTCGTTGTCCGGGTCCAGGCGAATGCGCACCTCGAAATCCACTACGCCTTCCCGGAGGCCGCAGACCAGGCCGGCAAACTGGTTGCGGGCACTGCTTTTCACCGCCATGCGCCGGATGATCTGCTGAAAGTGCTTCAGGTCGCCGGCATCGCTCTCTTTCATGCTGACGGAGACCCGGTCCAGGGCTGCCTGGTATTCCGTTTGCAGTGCCCGATAGAGATTCACCAGGCGCCGGCCATATTCCGTAAGTTGAGTCCCGCCACCGTGCTTGCCGCCGGTGGTGCGCACGACGATGGGACGTTCCGCCAGATTGTTCATGGCCTCCACCGCGTCCCAGGCGCCTTTGTAGGACAGTGGCACGGCTTTTGCTGCCTGGGAGATGGAGCCGCAACTGTCGATGGCTTCCAGCAGGCGGATGCGGGTGTCACCGAGGAAGGCGCCGAATTCGGAATCCAGTTCGAGGCGGCCGCGCAGGTGTGGGTTGTGGTCGGTCATGGCTAGCTACCCCGTTATGTTTTTGCAAATATAGCGAATTTCATGTCTTGTTCCTTGGGCGGATGCGTTATTCCGGCGTTATGGTTGAAATATACGTGCGCTATCGGCTAAATTGTGTCGCGCTTCTGACATTTCGTTATGTTCTTGTCTATATAAAGCAATCCGAGTGCCAGACGGCTCGTTTGTTACTCAACAAGGAGAAATAAGCATGCAAATCAGTGCCCGCAATGTCTTTACCGGGAAAATCAGCGCCCTCAAGAATGGCGCCGTGAACGCCGAAGTGGAGCTCACCACCACCGGGGGCGACAAAATTGTTGCCATCGTGACGGAAGGCAGCGTCGAGGCTCTCGGACTGGCCGTGGGCAAGGATGCCGTGGCCGTGGTCAAGGCGCCCTGGGTCATGCTGCTGGCCGGTGAATCCAATGTCCGCTTCTCGGCCCGCAACCAGATGTCCGGCACGGTGAGCGCCCTCACCAAGGGTGCCGTGAATTCTGAAGTCGCCCTGACTCTGACCGGCGGCAGCGTGGTCTATGCCGTGGTCACCAATGAGGCCGTGCTCGAACTGGGCCTGGCCGTCGGCGCCACGGCTACCGCCCTCATCAAGTCCAGCCATGTGGTGTTGGGTGTTTCGGCGTAAGCGCTTCCGCCCCCAAAAGCCCCGTCCCGGTCTGCCGGGGGCGGGGTTTTTTTATGGGACTACCCCTTCAGGGCGACGGATTTTCGAATAGGCGCATACGCAATGAAAACGGGCAGCCTCGGCTGCCCGTTTTGATTTGAACTCTCGCGAATCAGGCCGCCAGCAGGCCTTTCATTTTCTGCAGGGCCTTGGCTTCGATCTGGCGGATGCGTTCGGCGGAGACGCCATACTCGGCGGCTAGTTCATGCAGGGTAGCGGCTTCGCCTTCCGCCAACCAGCGCCGCTGGATGATGCAGCGGCTGCGTTCGTCCAGGGTGGCGATGGCGCCTTGCAGGCCTTCCGTGTGCAGGCGTTCGTTTTCGGCCCGTTCCAGCACTTCCACCGGTTCCGAATTCATGTCCGACAGGTAGGCGATGGGGGCGAAGCGATCATCGTCGTCATCGCTGTTGCCTTCGAGGGCCATGTCCTGACCGGAGAAGCGGGTTTCCATTTCCACCACTTCTTCCGGTTTGACGCCGAGCTTCTGGGCCATGGCGCCTACTTCGTCCGGACTCAGGGTGTTGCTGCTGGCCTTCAGGCTGCGCAGGTTGAAGAACAGTTTCCGCTGGGCCTTGGTGGTGGCGATTTTCACCAGGCGCCAGTTCTTCAGGATGTATTCGTGGATTTCGGCCTTGATCCAGTGGATGGCGAAGGACACCAGGCGCACGCCCCGTTCCGGGTCGAAGCGCTTGACCGCCTTCATGAGGCCGATGTTGCCTTCCTGGATAAGGTCGGCGTGGGGCAAGCCATAGCCTAGATAGCCCCGGGCGACCGCGATGACCAGTCGCAGATGGGACATTACCAGTTTGCGCGCAGCCTCCACATTGCCTTCATCCCGCAGGCTACGGGCCAGGGATAGCTCCTCTTCTTCCGTGAGCATGGGCATGCGGTTCGCGACCTGGATATAGGTCTCGATGCTGCCGACGGCATTGGGCAGGGGAAAAGCCAAAGAAAGGGTTTGGGTCATGGTACGTGTCCTCCTATGGCGAGCGATGTTAGCACTCTTTGTGGTGGAGTGCTAACGGCCAAAAAGCGGCATTGTTTCCAAATATTTCGAGCTTGCTCCGGGGTCTCAGTAGTCCGAAGATTCTCCCCGGCTACCGCCGCTGGCGGGTGTGCCGCCCACCATATCCAGCGCAACGGCTTCCGCTGCCTTGATGCCGTCTACTGCCGCCGACAGGATGCCTCCGGCGTAACCTGCGCCTTCCCCCGCCGGGTAGAGGCCCAGGGTGTTCGTGCTCTGAAAGTCGTCCCGGCGGCGGATGCGGATGGGCGAGGAAGTGCGGGTTTCCACGCCTGTGAGCACCGCGTCATCCAGGGCGAAGCCCTTGAGTTGCTGCTCGAAGGCCGGCAGGGCTTCGCGGATGGCTTGAATGGCGTAGTCCGGCAGGCAGGTGGACAGATCGGTCCAATGCACGCCGGGGGTGTAGGAGGGTGCTACCGTGCCCTCCGCCTGGGATGGCCGGCCAGCCAGAAAATCCCCGACCCGCTGGGCTGGCGCGGCGTAGCTGCCGCCGCCGGCCTGAAAGGCCGCCGTCTCCCATCGGCGCTGGAATTCTATGCCGGCCAGGGGATGGCCTGGGTAGTCGGCTTCCGGCGTGATGCCGACGACGATGCCGGAGTTGGCGTTACGTTCGTTGCGGGAATATTGGCTCATGCCGTTGGTGACGACCCGGCCTGCCTCGGAGGTTGCCGCCACTACGGTGCCGCCGGGGCACATGCAGAAGCTGTACACCGAGCGACCGTTTGTACAGTGATGCACCAGCTTGTAGTCGGCGGCTCCCAGGGCCGGATGGCCGGCGTGCTTGCCCAGGCGGGCACGGTCGATGAGGGATTGGGGGTGTTCGATGCGAAAGCCGACGGAAAAGGGTTTGGCCTCGATGAAGACGCCCTTGTCGAAGAGCATCTGGAAAGTGTCCCGGGCGCTGTGGCCCACGGCCAGCACCACGTGGGTAGTCGTCAGGGTCTCGCCGTCAGCCAGCGTCACGCCGGTCACGCGCCGGATACCGTCCCCATCGGTGCTGATGGCAATTTCCTCGACCCGGCTCTCGAAGCGGACTTCCCCGCCCAGCTCAATGATGTTGGCGCGCATGGTTTCCACCATGCCCACCAGCCGGAAGGTGCCAATATGGGGCTTGCTGACGTAGAGAATTTCCTCGGGGGCGCCTGCCTTGACGAACTCGGTCAGTACTTTGCGGCCGTGGAATTTCGGGTCCTTGATCTGGCTGTGCAGTTTGCCGTCGGAAAACGTGCCGGCACCGCCTTCGCCGAACTGGACATTGGATTCCGGGTTGAGTTCGCCCTTGCGCCAGAGTCCCCAGGTGTCCTTGGTGCGCTCCCGCACCGCCTTGCCCCGTTCCAGGATGATGGGCTTGAAGCCCATCTGGGCCAGGATCAGACCGGCGAAAAGACCGCAGGGCCCTGTGCCGATGACCACCGGCCGAGGGCTGATGGTGGTGGGCGCCTGGGTGACGAAATGGTAGCGGGTGTCCGGCGCCGCTCGTACATGGGGATCCTGGCCAAACTTGGTGAGCAGTGCCGCCTCATCTTCGACTTCCACGTCCAGGGTGTAGACGAACAGGATGCGGCTGGGCTTTCTTGCATCGAAGCCACGGCGAAAGAGGGTAAAGCTGCGCAGGCGCTCCGCGACTATGCCCAGGCGCTGCAGGATGGCAGCCTTCAGGTCGTCTTCGGGGTGGTCAATCGGGAGCTTGACTTCGGTCAGTCGCAACATGGGGAGAATCCGGGAAAGCACTGCGTCCACCGGAGTCCCGGCGACGAAAGCGTGAATTATACCCAAGCCCCCTTCCCCTGATGGCGCTGTGGGACAATGCGCGCGCCGGGAGGGGCGGTTATGTCATTTCCCTCATACACCCTTTGTGAAACGACAAAATGCATCTGCTTATCGCCGTCCTCCGGGTTGTTGCGCTGCTGCTGGCCTTGACCATGTTGCTGGGCGGGGGCTACTACGCTGCCAGATTCCTCCCCCACTTCCTGCATGACACGGATGACTCCCTGTCCCTGTTTTTCGCCGGTATCGCGGGGGTGGCCATGTTTTGGGGCGGTACCATTCTGTGGACCATGTACCGGGCGTTTCATCTGCCGGAGCCGGAGGAGCGTGCCGACGGTCAGGGGTGAATCTTGGGTGGGGCCTTGTGTTGTCGTTGACGCGGCCTGAGAAAATCAATAGAATCCCGCCTCTTTGCATCTGGCGTGCACGTTTTGGCACGCATGTTCCGAGGTGGCCTTCAAGAGCTGCCCCGGCTTTTTAGGGAATGTCAGAACTATGCCGACAATCAATCAATTGGTGCGCAAGCCGCGCCAAGCGCCGGTCACCAAGAGCAAGGTGCCGGCCCTCGAGAGCTGCCCGCAGAAACGCGGCGTGTGCACTCGTGTTTACACCACCACGCCAAAGAAGCCGAACTCGGCTCTGCGGAAAGTTGCCAAGGTTCGCCTGACCAACGGTTTCGAGGTTATCTCGTACATCGGCGGTGAAGGCCACAACCTGCAGGAACACTCCGTGGTGCTGATCCGCGGCGGCCGCGTCAAGGACTTGCCGGGTGTGCGTTACCACGTCGTTCGCGGTTCTCTGGATACCCAGGGCGTGAAGGATCGTAAGCAGTCCCGTTCCAAGTACGGCGCCAAGCGTCCGAAGAAAGCCTAATACGCTTTTAAGCCGAAGGCGGCTGGAGATAACTCCAGGCCTGTCTTAGTAAGTGGCCGTTCCCATGGGTGGTCGCGGATTTCCAAGGCGGCATCGCCGTGCAGGAAGTTCAACTGAATCGTGATAGAAAGAGGTTGTCATGCCCCGTCGTAGAGAAGTCCCCAAACGCGAAGTACTGCCGGATCCGAAGTTCGGTAGCCAGGATGTGTCCAAGTTCGTGAACGTCCTGATGACCGGCGGCAAGAAGTCCGTCGCTGAACGCATCATCTATGGTGCCTTCGACCACATCACCTCCAAGAGCGGCAAGGATCCGCTGGAAGTGTTCCTGGCTGCTCTGACCAACGTGAAGCCGATCGTTGAAGTGAAGAGCCGCCGTGTTGGTGGTGCCAACTACCAGGTGCCCGTGGAAGTGCGCCCGAGCCGTCGTATGGCCCTGTCCATGCGCTGGTTGCGTGATGCTGCCCGCAAGCGCTCCGAAAAGTCCATGGGTCAGCGTCTGGCCAGCGAATTGCTGGAAGCCTCTGAAGGTCGCGGCGCCGCCATGAAGAAGCGTGACGAAGTTCACCGCATGGCGGAAGCCAACAAGGCGTTCGCACATTACCGGTTCTGATTTCCGGTAAAAGGTTCGAAATCGTTATCTTTCAATGACTTGGCGCCTATGGCGCCAAGCCAGTTTATAGACAGCAGGTACAAAGTGGCCCGTAAAACTCCCATCGAGCGCTATCGCAATATTGGCATCAGCGCACACATCGACGCCGGCAAGACGACGACTACCGAGCGCATCCTCTACTACACCGGTGTGAATCACAAGATTGGTGAAGTGCACGATGGCGCCGCCACCATGGACTGGATGGAGCAGGAGCAGGAGCGTGGTATCACCATCACGTCCGCCGCGACCACCTGTTTCTGGAAGGGCATGGATTCGAGCTGGCCCGAACACCGCATCAACATCATTGACACCCCCGGTCACGTGGACTTCACCATTGAAGTCGAGCGTTCCATGCGCGTGCTGGACGGCGCCTGCATGGTGTACTGTGCGGTTGGTGGCGTGCAGCCCCAGTCTGAAACCGTGTGGCGTCAAGCCAACAAATACAAGGTGCCGCGTCTGGCCTTCGTGAACAAGATGGACCGCTCCGGCGCCAACTTCTTCAAGGTGGTCGAGCAGATGAAGACCCGCCTGAAGGCCAATCCCGTGCCCATCGTCATCCCGATCGGCGCCGAAGATACCTTCGAAGGCGTGGTGGACCTCATCAAGATGAAGGCCATCTACTGGGATGAAGCGTCCCAGGGCATGAAGTTCGACTACCGGGAAATTCCCGCCGAACTGCAGGAGGAAGCTCAGACCTGGCGCGAGTCCATGATCGAAGCGGCTGCCGAGGCGTCCGAAGAACTCATGAACAAGTACCTGGAAGAGGGTGATCTGTCGGAAGACGACATCATGCTTGGTCTGCGTACCCGCACCCTCGCCAGCGAAATCCAGCCCATGCTGTGCGGCACCGCGTTCAAGAACAAGGGTGTTCAGCGCATGCTGGACGCCGTGATTCAGCTGATGCCTTCCCCGGTGGATATCGCTCCGGTCAAGGGTTCTGACCCGGACGATGCCGAGAAGGAAGATTCCCGTCCGCCGTCTGACGACGCACCCTTCTCCGCCCTGGCCTTCAAGATCATGACCGACCCCTTCGTCGGTCAGCTGACCTTTATTCGCGTCTATTCCGGCGTGCTGAATTCCGGCGATACCATCATCAACCCGATCAAGGGTCGCAAGGAACGCATCGGCCGTCTGCTGCAGATGCACGCGAACAACCGGGAAGAAATCAAGGAAGTCTGCGCCGGCGACATCGCCGCTGTCGTGGGTCTGAAGGAAGCCATCACCGGTGACACCCTGTGTGACCTGCACAAACCCATCGTGCTGATCCGCATGGAGTTCCCGGAGCCCGTGATTCACGTGGCCGTGGAACCGAAGACCAAGGCTGACCAGGAAAAGATGGGCCTGGCCCTGAACCGCCTGGCTCAGGAAGACCCGTCCTTCCGCGTGCGCACCGACGAAGAATCCAGCCAGACCATCATCTCCGGCATGGGCGAGCTTCACCTGGAAATTCTGGTGGACCGCATGCGCCGTGAATTCGGCGTGGAAGCCAACGTGGGTGCTCCCCAGGTTGCCTACCGCGAGTGCATCAAGAAGTCTGTCGAAGTCGAAGGCAAGTTTGTCAAGCAGTCTGGCGGTCGTGGTCAGTACGGTCACGTCTGGATCAAGATGGAGCCGAACGAAGCCGGCAAGGGCTACGAGTTTGTGGACGCGGTCAAGGGCGGTACGGTGCCCCGCGAATACATCCCCGCAGTGGACAAGGGTCTGAAGGATTCCATCGGTTGCGGCGTGCTGGCCGGTTTCCCGGTGGTGGATGTCAAGATCACCCTGTTCGACGGTTCCTACCACGATGTGGACTCCAACGAAAATGCCTTCAAGATGGCGGCTTCCATGGCGTTCAAGGACGGTATGCGCAAGGCCCAGCCCACGCTGCTGGAACCGATGATGGCGGTGGAAGTGGAAACGCCGGAAGACTTCATGGGCAACGTCATGGGCGATCTGTCCAGTCGTCGCGGTATCGTGCAGGGTATGGAAGATCTGGCCGGTGGCATCAAGGCGGTCAAGGCCGAAGTGCCCCTGTCCGAAATGTTCGGCTATTCCACGACGCTGCGCTCCCTGACTCAGGGTCGCGCCACCTACACGATGGAATTCAAGCACTACACCGAGGCCCCGAAGAATGTGGCCGAGGCGATCATCAACAAGAAGTAATTGATCTTTAGGGAATAATAAAATGGCAAAGGCAAAGTTTGAGCGGACGAAACCGCACGTGAACGTAGGTACGATTGGTCACGTTGACCATGGCAAGACGACGCTGACGGCGGCGATTACTTCGGTGCTGTGCAAGAAGTTCGGCGGCGAAGTGAAGGCC
>JAYTVW010000080.1:0-8774 GCA_043743785.1 Rhodocyclales bacterium
CTCGCCTCCCGCCTGATATGGGCGGGCGGCGGCACCGTGGAAAACCCTGCTCCGACCCTCCCGCCGCCATGTTTAGGCGTGTCGTTCCCGCCGGTTACACGGATCCCCGCTTTGCCCTGTCTGATCTGCAGTGGATTGCCGACAAGGCCAACTTCACCGACCCCGGATATCTGGAGGGGCACCTGGGCCGATTCACTTTCCAGACGGCTGAGTCGACACTAGAAAAGTACATATCGTTCAGGCTGAAAGGCATCGGCCTGAGGCGTAATGACCTGAATCAGCAATTCCGGGACACGGGCGTACTCGACCCCCTGCAGGACGTCTGCGCAGAGGATCACCTTGCGGTTTACAGGTACTTCGACGCTTTCTGGCTCGCGCTGCACTGGCTCGGCACTCGCGCCAGGGACAGCGCCCGGGTATGGGACCTCGTGACCATGGACCCCATCGGCGTGCCCGATTTTGACAGCCCCGAGCTTTGGCTCCAACGCCGGGCGGCGCTCATTACCTACGACCGTTCTGGAATGGCTCCCTTTGAGGCGCACCTGACCTCTGTGCGGCCGGAACTCTTCCAGTTCCTTGCCCTCATGCGACCCATCACCCATGAAGAGAAATGTGGCTTGCTCGATGCCCTTGCTCGTCTCCCCGAGGAGGGCTATTTCGGCGACAGTTTCGACCTTGGGCTATGGCTAGAGGAGGGGGATCTGCAGGTGGGGGAGGACTGAAGCAAAACAGGAATCCCACATTTGTGCCCGCCTGCACCAAGTATTGGCAATCCCGGATGGCTCATGATGCGTTTCGGACTGTTATGCCAGAAGGGCATCGAGCAGGGGTTTGAGCAAGCCTTTGCCACGAATTTTGGCGTTGTGCACGAATTGGAAGAAGCCCAGATAAAGCGGGAGCGCCTCCTGCGAAATGCCGCGGTGGGGACGCAACCAGGAGCGCAGCAATGACCAGAAGCCTTCCACCGTGTTGACATGAACTTCGTGGAAACCGTCACCGTCCTCGTCGCGGGCGTATTCCCCTCGGCTGTGGCATACCGTCCGGTGCGCGTAACCCCACTCGGGCAGGCGCGCGTAAATGTCATACTCATCGGTAAAAATCGTCGTCCCGAGGGCGATGGTGGCGCGGATCAAGGGCTGGATGGTTTTCTGCCGAACATTCTCCAGCATCCGAATGACCACCTCGCCGCCGCGTTGGAGCATCCCCAGGATCGGGGGCTTCTCCTTCTCCAGGGTGCCACGCCCGGGCGCTCCTTTCAGGCCCCGCCGCCGGCCCTCCCGGCCTTTTTTTTCACCGCCTCGGCGTGCCCCTTATGACCCGCGATGACATACACCTCGTCACACTCGACTTCGCCAGACAGGGTGGGCGTCGGTTGTTTTGCCACGATGCCCTCGCGCAATTGCGCCGTCATGCGCTGGACAACGTCCTTGTTCAGTCCCAGTTCCTGCGCAATCTGCAGGTTGGAGAGGTTCAAACCCATCAGATACAAGCACAGAATCCAGATCCGCAAGGGCCGGTGATGGCCCGCGAAGATCGTCCCGGTCAAGTCGTCGAAGTAGCGTTGGCAGGCTCCGCAGCGATACCTCTGACACGACGGATGCTCCGGGTCGTGTCCCTGTTTGGTGACTTCCCCCGATTCACAATGCGGGCAGCGCACTTCCTCTGGCCAGCGCCGGTCGCGTACTTCCGCGTAGCACTTGGCATCATCCAGCAAGCTCTCAAGACGAAGCATGGGGCACCTCCTGATACCCAAAGGCCCCCTATCGGGCTGAAGGTTCCCCCTGCAATCATCCCCGCAGTCCGAAACGCATCATGAGCCTCCCGGATTTGCACGTTCCGTCGTGATGCATGCTCCGCCGCAGTATTGCCCTAAGCAATGCGTTCAGCGCTCGATACATGCGACATTCTTCGTCGCAATGTCCGCTTACCATGAGCACTTACGCACGATGGCCGACAACAAGGAACTCATGCCATGGATGTTTCGCATAGACTAATCAGCAACCTTTGCAAGGCCCAGCATTTGGTCATTCTGACCGGAGCGGGCGTGTCCGCGGAAAGCGGCATTCCGACCTTTCGGGATGCCCTGACCGGGTTGTGGCAGCACTTCGATGCAGAAGACCTGGCGACCAAGGATGCCTTTCGGCGCGACCCTGAACTGGTATGGGGATGGTACGAGTGGCGTCGGGCAAAAGTCCTGGCCGCCCAACCAAACCCGGCCCACCTCGCGATCGCGGCCCTGGAACAGCGGGTGCCAAAACTTACGCTCATTACGCAAAATGTGGATGACCTGCACGAGCGAGCAGGCAGCAGCGCAGCAATTCATCTCCACGGCAGCCTTCACCAGCCCAGATGCTTCGCCTGCGGACGTCCTCACGCCCTACCCCCCGGCATCCCCGATGAGCCTGAAGGTGGGCGACGGCTGGCCCCACCCATCTGCACTCACTGTGGGGGATGCATCCGTCCTGGCGTTGTGTGGTTTGGCGAGGATTTGCCGGACTTGGCTTGGAAGAAAGCCGTGGCAGCTGTCGCCAGCTGCGACCTTCTGTTCTCTGTTGGCACTTCATCCTTGGTGTACCCGGCGGCGAATCTGCCTGTCCAGGCCTCCAACCGGGGGGCCACCATCGTTCAGGTCAATCCCCAGTCCACGTCACTGGATCGCCTGGCCGCCCACAATCTTCATGGTTCGGCTGGCGATATTTTGCCAGCGGTGCTTGCGGCTGCATGGCCAACATGAAAGTGTTTCTCGATGACCTGCGTTGCCCACCTGAGGGGTGGATAGCGGTGCTTTGGCCGGAAGATGCCATCGAACTGCTCAAGACAGGCGAAGTCATCGAGTTGTCACTGGATCATGACCTGGGTGATGATAGCCACGGAACGGGTTACGACGTGCTGCTGTGGATAGAAGACGCGGTCGTTGTGTCCGGATTTCTGCCACCCCGGATCACGATCCACTCCGCTAATCCGGCAGCCAAACAGCGCATGGAGGCCGCACTGCAGTCCATCAAGGCGCACCTGAAGCCAAAGCCGCCTGCTTGACAATAGCCAAGCACACGCAGCAGCGCTTTCAACTTTCGAATTCACAACAGGAAATTCAGACCATGCCCCAACTGATTGAACACATCGACGCCATCGCCCGGCAGAAACAGCGCGACGTGTTGTACGTCTGGTTCCATGGGGGAAAACCGAGCAAGGATGGTAAGCGTCCCCGTATGGAGGAAGATTTTGCCTGGGCCAAATCACCCGTCCGCAAGCAGGTCACAGAATGGCTGGACGTAAACCATATTGTCTGGATGCCCTGTGCTGGCGTCGCCAACACGAATTGCATGATGCCCTATCTGGGCCAGATCTATATCGACCTTCCCTTTGACAAGGAGGTCCCTGAATATCAAAAGTTGGAGTCCTATCTGGAGAACCCGGATGGCAGCATGCGTGTGCCGGGTGCTGAATTCTGCTACTGGCCCCTCGAGAGAGCCATGGAGAATAGCGCCCATGATGCGCCAGGGTTTTGGGAGAAATGGGCAGAAAATTTCTGAGGGCGACGGAACCGTGGCGACCCCATAATATGGTCATAATCACGTCCTGCCCCAGGGGTCCCAGTCGCAATGCGCCGGGCAGGAATGAATTACCACCCTCCCCCACAACCAGCAAGCTTCTGCATCGTGTCTGAAAAACCCAACGACAAACTGGTGGTGGCTATTTCGTCCCGGGCCCTGTTCGACTTCGAGGATGAGAATGCGATTTTCGAAACCGGGTCCGTTGCCGAGTATCGAGCCACCCAGCTTGAGCGAGTAGACGACCCGGCCGTACCCGGCGTTGCCTTTCCGCTGATTCGCAAGCTCTTGGCGCTGAACACCCAGGGAATCCAGCGTGTCGAGGTGGTGGTGCTGTCCCGTAATGATCCGGTCAGCGGCCTGCGCGTTTTCCGCGCCGCTGAAAACCACGGCCTACCCATCACCCGCGGCGCCTTCACTGGAGGGCGACCTCCCTTCGCCTACCTGCACTCACTCAAGGCCGACCTGTTTCTCTCCGCCAACGCCGATGACGTGCGCTCTGCCATACAGAACGGTTTTGCAGCGGCCCAGGTCTATACCGGCGCCAGCCAGCCCGCAGACAACGGCCACCAAGAAATCCGCATCGCCTTTGACGGGGACTCCGTCCTGTTCAGTGACGAATCGGAGCGCGTGTTCCAGGAACAAAAACTCGCCGGATTCGAAGCCCATGAACGCCGGAATGCCGACCTGCCCCTGCAGGCCGGTCCATTCAAGCCCTTTTTGGCCGCCCTGCACCGGCTGCGGAAGGCCGCCGGTCCGACCGACAGAATTCGTACGGCCCTGGTGACCGCCCGGGGCGCACCGGCCCATGACCGGGCCATCCGCACCCTTATGGCCTGGAATCTGGAAGTAGACGAGGCGTATTTTCTCGGCGGCCTGGACAAGGGTCCCTTCCTGAAGGAATTCCAGCCGGACTTTTTCTTCGACGACCAAGAGCGCCACGTGCGCTCTGCCGCCTTCTCCGGCCCGGCCGGCCAGGTCCTCTACGGCATCGCCAACGAATAGGAGTCACCCCATGCTGTTGCTCGGACTTGATCTGGAAACCGGCGGCGCCTTCAACGGCCCCCCTGAAGAGAACTTCATCACCGAAATCGGCCTCGTGTTGTGGGACACCGAGTTCCGCCAACCGGTGGACCTACTGTCCCTCCTGCTCAAGTCGGACACGCCCTTGTCGGAGGAATCTGCGGAGTACACCGGCATCACGCAGGAACTGCTGGACCGCCACGGCAAGCCGGCGGACATCCGCACCCTGCAGCCCGTGGCGAAACTCATGGAGAAGGCGGACTTCATCGTTGCCCACAATGGTCGAGATTTTGACCGGCCTCTCCTCGTCGCGGCCTTCGAGCACTACACACTGCCGATGCCGGACAAGGAATGGCTCGACACCCTGCATGATGTGGATTACCCGCGTAACTGCGGTAGCCGCAACCTCACCTATCTCGCGGGCTTTCACGGCATGGTGAATCCCTTCCCCCACCGCGCCGTTACTGACGTCCTCACCATGTTCACCGTCCTCGGCCGCTATGACCTGGAAAAGGTCATCGCCAACAGCCGCCAACCCTGGATCGTCGCCCAGGCTAACGTCAGCTTCGAGGACAAGGACAAGGCAAAAGCCAAGGGCTTCCGGTGGGAGAACGAAGCCGGACGGACTTACAAGAAATGCTGGGTAAAGCGTGTGCGGGAAGACAAGCTACCCACCTTGCAAAGCGCTTGTGAGTTTCCGGTGTCGATTCTTGAGAGGCTATAGGGCGTGGAGTCGGCGTCACCACAGCGACGCTCCTTCCCCGTAAGATCTTTATCGTGGAAAACATCTCGATTTCCATCAAGAATGGTCGATTCTTGTTGGCCCCCGGTTTCGCTTCACCTGGCTCCTCGGTGATTGTCGCATGCGGCCCAAGCCGCTGCCTGCTGTTGTTTCGGTATGCCGAATGGACGAAGGTACGAGATGAACTGTTGGATGATGCCGGGTCACAGGAATCCGGGGACTATCCCTTCCTGCGTCGTCTGCTGATTGGCAGTGCGGTGGAGGAGGAGGTCGGCCGAAGGGGCAGCATTCGCCTTGCCTCCTATCTTTGGTCGTTCGCAGGAATCGAAGACCGAGTGCTTTGGCGCAACGCGAACCGGTGTATCGAGTTGTGGAATCCAGGCCAATATTTTGAGGAGCGACACATCGAACTCTTCACGCTCCCTGACGACCCAAATCCGTTTGTACCCCGGGAGCGGCCGTTACCCGTCAGGTGAGGCCATCGACAAGCAGAATCGGTCACACGCCCTCAGTGATATTTTTCCCCACACCGTTCCGCCCCTGAACATGCACCCCCTGCCCCCGCAATCTTCCTGGATCGAAATAGCAAGTCCCTTTGCCGGGGAGTCGGGCCGGGTGCTACTGCTGGAGCCCCCCTCGATTGCCCAGGAAGGACTCCGTGCCCAATTGCTGGACGGATCCTACGCAAAACCTTTCATCATCGACGACGGAGTACAGCGCACGCTCTACTTCACCCTGCGACTAATCCAAAGCGTCATGCGCCTGGCCACGCCCGATGCCCTGGACTTGCGCTATTCACAGAAGATGATGAGCTTCCTGCTCTTCAATCCAGCGCCGCAGCGGATCGTCCTCATCGGCCTCGGCGGTGGCTCACTTCTCAAGTTCTGTCACCATCGTCTGCCGGATTGTCACTTCACGGCGGTCGAGTGCGATCCGCACGTGATTGCCTGGCGCGAGGCCTTCAGGCTGCCGCCCGACGGCCCCCGCCTGCAGATCCTTCACGCCGACGGTGCAGCCTATCTGGCGCAGGCCGTCCCAGGCATCGACGTGCTGCTGGTGGACGCTTTCGATGAGAACGGTATTCCCCCCCGCCTGGCCACCCCAGACTTCCTCGAGCAGGCTGCGGCCAGGCTTTCGGCCTGCGGCATGCTGCTGATGAATCTCTCAGGCGATCAGGAGCGTTATGCGGGGCTGATCGGCCGAGCCCTGCAGGTATTTGAAACGCGCGTCATCATCATGTCCGTGAGGGACGACGGCAACCAAGTGTTGCTGGCCTTCAAGGACCCGCACTTCGCGGCGAACTGGCGTTCCCTGCACGATCAGGCCCGGGCCCTGCAGGCACGTCTTGGCTTGGACTTCCCTGCCTTTAGTCAGAAACTCGAGCGCTCGCACAAGCTCGGCCTGGCGCGCCGAGAAGCCCTGCGCGGGCACTGAGCCAGGCTGGCAATCGAGGATCTGTCCTGGTAGTTCAACGGTCGCTGCGTCCTGCGCGATGTATCCTTTCACTTCATGCCTGACGAATACATAACCGTGAAGCTTTTTGCGAGGGTGTCTGCTTACAAGTGAGGTTTTCAGGGATCTACGGGATGCCTATCTGTAAATGATGCTGCCGCTACACCGTGCGGACAAGACCACCGTAGGCCGCCACTTTAGGATCGACGGTGAGCAGTACCAGCGGCTCAATCATCGACTGCGCAACGAGCAGCCGATCAAATGGGTCCTTATGTTCATTCAGCAAGGGCAACTTGGCTACCTGTGCAGCGTGTGCGAACGTCACCGGCAACTCAAAGAATCCGTTGTCGATGATGGCTTGAGCCATCTCCAACGGGTCCACATCAATCTTGCGCCGGACTTGATCGCGATTTCCCAGATTGAGGCCGCAGAGACATAGACTTCTGTTGCGCCCTCGATCAGCGCCCGGGCCGTCGGTGAGAGCACCAAAGCGGCGGTGGAATCCTTCACCAAAGTGTTCGCCAAGGAACTACGGGGCCGCAACATCACGTTGAACGCCGTGGCACCAGGTCCGATTGCCACGTCCTTGTTCCTTGATGGCAAGACCGAAGAGCAGATACAGACCTTCGCCAGGGGCCGAATGCAGTCATAGAACTTCCAAGCAGAATGCCCCTGGCGTGACAATTCGTGTTCGACCAAAGCGCCCTCTCTGCAACAACCCGGCCCGCCGATCTCCGGTAACCAGATAGGCGGCGTCCCCGGCCAACGCCATGGCGAGTAGAAACGCATCATTCGGATCGTCAGCCTCCACGTCCGACGTGAGTCGATCCAGCACGATAGCGCGTTGGAGATTGTTTACCATCGTGCCCACCCGGTGTGGTTGCAGTATGGCTTGGAATTTTGGGTAACGGCTGGCACGGCGCAATTCGTCGAGTTGCACCAGCGACGTCACGACCTCGAATTTGGCGGCACGCCAAGCTCGGTAGATGGCGTCCGGTGCGCCATGGGGCGAGATGAGTGCCGAGAGCAACACGTTGGTGTCGAGCACGACCCGCATCAGTTGTTACGCGCCCATTGCACAGCTTCGTCCACCAGCGCTGTCAGATCGGCTTCGGTCACGTCGGCGTTGGTGGCTTTGGCCTGCTCGGCCGTCAGTTCCAGGATGTGGGCGCGAACCGCCTCTTCGATAAAACGTGACAGATCGCCTTTTCGGCCGCCGCCTTGGCTGGCCAGAAACATGCGAAGCGATTGATCGGTATCGGGCGAAACTGCAATATTCCAGCGGACCTGGCTCATGATGATCTCCGTAATCGATAGTTAGGTGTTTGTGTGTTTATACACCGTCATGAGACCGGATTCAAGACGGTCCATAAAACGAGGGTTTAGCGACATACAAGAAACAGGTGATTGCCAACGCGGTCATTTACTACAACACGGCGCTGTTGTCCAAGGTCTACGAACAGAAGGTGGCGGCCGGGGATCTGGATGCTATTGCATTCATTCAAGGGATGTCGCCGGTAGCGTGGCAGCACGTGAACATGTTTGGGTTGGGTCGTTCGAATTCAGCGACGATGAGCAGAGCATCGACCTGGAGGCCTTGGCTGCAAGATATGCCGACTCGGTGTTCTGGAGCAACGCCACGCAGCCTAGCCAGGGGGATCTTTTTGATTGAACTCCACTATTCAAGCAGCCGAAATGAAGGTCTGGTATCGAGCAGAATGTAAACCCGCAAGGCAGCGTAATGAGGTGGTCGCGAACGGCGGGTAGCTGGAAGTCTTGTGGTTGTCCGTAACTACATCGACCCACATTTGAATTGCGTATGCCCGTTCGGGCTGGAGCCCGACCGGTGGATGAAAGCCACGGCGCCAAAGTGAGGGGTGGCCTTATCTACCTGCGCCGCACCAGGGCTAGCAGCCCGTCGGACTTAAGCTTGCCCACCGGCCGGAAATCGCAGAAGTGCGATTTTTCGGGCGGCGGAGTGCGACTTTTGGCCTGTTTCCGGATTT
>JAYTVW010000081.1:0-16467 GCA_043743785.1 Rhodocyclales bacterium
AACGACTTCCTCGTCCCACACCCCTGCCAGCGGGTCTGTCCGCGTTCGCCATGCCCGCGTGCCCCCTTGGGAGGGCAACCCCGTGGCTGCCTCGACACGGCGCGCCGAGCGCACGCTGATTCCACTCTTCGCCGCCGCAATCTCTTGCGTGGCGTGTTTCCTTACCTCTTTGTACTTGCGCACTTGATGGTCCGTTATCTTCTTGCCGGGCACTCAGCCCCTCCCAACTTCGATTCGTCAGGAGATCACTGTAACCCTCGCTTCCGAACCTTCCCGGCTCAGGTCGTACCGGCCACGATAGTTGTCGTCGACCGGCCGGGATAATTGTCGCCGACCATGACAGGCAGGTCATGGCTGACAGCCGCCATTCCGGCCCGTAGGTTTGCAGTTCATCGTAGGCCTACCCCTGATCCGCAGCTGACATTCAATTTGCGCAAATTCCCTGCTGCGAAGCGACGCTTCCAGTCTCAAGCACCGCTTCAGCACCAGCGTATCCAGCGGAATCAAATCATCATCAAACTCAGCGGCCCGCTCCACAGACCCTTTTCTTCCTTGCCGATGGCGCGGACGCGGAACCAGTAGGTTTGACCGGGGGTGAGGGATTCCAGGATCAGGTGTCTGTGTTGAGCGCTGGTTTCCGCATGTTGCCAGTTGGTTTCTTGTATCGGGTCGCCCGGATTGACCTGGAATTCATAGGCCCGGGCGCCGGCGACGGCAGCGGTGGTGATTTCGACGCTCCCTGTGCGCGCGGCGTGCTGGACCTGCACATGCTCCGGCGCCGGTGGAATGCCGTCGTAGGCGTGGCGATTCGGCGGCTGGCGGACCTCAAATCCACTGCTATTCAGTTTGGCTGGGTTCCCGAACTCGAAGCGGCTCTCCTTGGCTTTCAAATATCATGACCCGACTTCCCTGCGCCGCGTTTTAACTTTCATATGCCATAACCCGACTTTTGAATACGGCATTTTGGCATTCATATGTCCTGACCTGACTTTCGCGAACCACAGGCGCGGTGAACTTCCTCTGGAAGCTCGACTCGGGCATGGCCAAATGCGCTTGATTAGCGGAGGCGGCCAGCAGCATGCCCGCTAAACCTCCCCCGCCTCCATCTCCGTGCCCCCCAACATCAGCGCCAGCCCCACCGCTGCGAAGCCGGCGCTGAGGGTCCAGGCGGCGGGACCGCCCAGGACGTCCCAGGCCCAACCGGCGACGAGGCCGCCAAGCATGCCGCCGGCGCCGAAGCTGACGCTGGCATAGAGGGCCTGGCCCCTTGCCTGGTGGCGGCCGGGAAACAGGCGGCCGATGGCGGCCATGGCAGCGGCGTGGTTGGCGCCAAAGGTGGCGCCATGGAGCAACTGGGCCAGGACGATCACCGCCAGCCATTCCACGCCCCAGCCGATCATGAGAAAGCGCACAACGGCCGCGGCCATGGCGAAGGCCAGGATGCCCCGGGGCGTATAGGCTGCCAGCAAGCGGGGCATCCACATGAAGACGCCTATCTCCACGATGACCCCCAGGGACCACAACCAGCCCACCAGCCACTTGCTGTAGCCGTGGTCCACCAGGTAAATGGAATAGAAAATGTAGAGGGCCGCATGGGCCGCCGCCATGAACAGGCAGGCGGCCATGAGAAGCAGCACTTCCTTTTGCCGCAGCACTTCCCATAGGCGCAAGTGATCCGCCTCATGGACCTGGGGCGGCGCCTCCGGCACGGCCAGGGAACAGGCAAACACCGCCACCTGGATGGACAGACCGATGACCACCAGGGCCGACACCGGCAACTGGTCCAGCAGGGCGCCACAGCCCAGCACGGTGACGATAAAGCCAATGGAGCCCCACAGGCGGATACGGCCATAGCGGCCGGGCTTACCCCGCAGGTGGCCCAGGGTCACCGCCTCCACCAGAGGCAAGGAAGCGGCCCAGAAAAAGGCCATGACGGCCATGACGCCGAAGAGGCCGGAGAAATCCCGGGCGAACAGGAAACCGGCGAAACCCAGGGCCGCCAGCCCCCCGCCGGCCCGTACCACCGGCATGCGCATGCCGAACCGGTCCGCCAGGGCGCCCCACAGGGGCGGCGCCAGCACTCGCATCACCTGCATGAGAGACATGAGCACGCCGATGTCCCAGGCCGTTAGCCCCAAGGATTTCAGGTAGAGACTGAAATAGGGGGAGAAGGCGCCCAGGAAGGCGAAATAGAAGAAGTAATAGGCCGAAAGGCGCCAGTAGGGGAGCATGCAGGAAACCGGGAGGGGAAAAACAAACCTGAATCGACTCCGCTACACGCCCCCTCCCCTTCAAGGGGAGGGCTGGGGTAGGGATGGGGTTTCGCAGCAATCCAACCCCATCCCCCCTCCAACTCCCCCCTTGAAGGGGGAGAGCGGTCCTGTCCAGGTTCAGGGACTCGTCAGGAAAAACAAATGGCGCCTGTCGGCGCCACCTGGAATACATCCGCCGAGAGGGCGGATCAGGTCTTGGAATGGTGTTCCCGCAACTTGCCGTAGATTTCATCCTTCAGTTTGACCCGGCGCTTCTTGAGATCCTCGGCCACCACGTCGGAAGCCGGCAGTACATTTTGTTCAATGGACAGAATCTTCTGATCCACTTCGTTGTATTCCCCGGCCAGCCTGGCGAACTGGTTATCGTGGGCCTGCAGGTCCACCAGGTCTGTGAGGAATTCCGGAAACTCCCGGTCGAGATCGTGCTTGTCCATCTTGTAAAACCTCCCTTGAATAACTTCCCGAAAGCTATGCCAGACATGCCACGGCAGTATTGACCGAGATCAACTACTGCGGTTCCGCAGGCACCTGGGGCGTGCGCCAGACGACGTCGCCGCACTGGGCACGGTTGCGCAGGGCATGATCGATGAGCACCAGGGCCAACATGGCCTCGGCAATGGGCGTGGCCCGGATACCCACGCAGGGGTCATGGCGGCCTTCGGTGGACACCAGCGCAGGCTCAAATGACTTGTCGATGGAGCGACGCGGCTGACGAATGCTGGACGTGGGCTTGACCGCCAAGTGGGCCACGATGTCCTGGCCGGTGGAAATCCCGCCGAGGATGCCGCCGGCGTTGTTGGAGAGAAAGCCCTCAGGGGTCATCTCGTCGCCATGCTGCGTGCCGCGCTGGGTGACTGACTCGAAGCCGGCGCCGATTTCCACGCCCTTGACAGCGTTGATACCCATCATGGCGTAGGCGATTTCCGCGTCCAGGCGGTCATACACAGGCTCTCCCCAGCCCACCGGCACGCCGGAGGCTACTACAGTGATCTTCGCCCCCACGGAGTCGCCGGCCTTCCGGAGGCTGTCCATGTATTCTTCCAGTCGGGGCAGGATGTCCGGATCCGGCGAGAAAAAGGGATTTTCATAGACGCCGTCCCAGGCCTTGAAGTCGAGGGGGATCGGGCCGAGCTGGGACATATAACCGCGCACCCGCACGCCGTAGCGTTCGAACAGCCACTTCTTGGCGATGGCCCCGGCGGCAACCCGCACCGCCGTTTCCCGGGCCGAGGAACGTCCGCCGCCCCGATGGTCCCGGATGCCGTATTTCTGCCAATAGGTGTAGTCAGCATGGCCCGGCCGGAAGCTCTCGGCGATGTTGCCGTAATCCTTGCTGCGCTGGTCCTGGTTGCGGATCAACAGCGCAATGGGGGTGCCGGTGGTCTTGCCCTCGAACACGCCGGAAAGGATTTCCACCGTGTCCGGCTCCCGCCGCTGGGTCACATGGCGGGAGGTACCGGGCTTCCTGCGGTCCAGTTCCACCTGGATATCCGCCTCGCAGAGTTCCAGCCCGGGAGGACAGCCGTCAACCACGCAACCGATGGCCGGCCCGTGGGATTCCCCGAAGGAAGTGACACAGAAGAGCGTGCCGAAGGTGTTGCCGGACATGGGGATTCCTTGGAAAGCGGGACGTTGAATCGGCGGAGTTTACCATAGGCATCCGCCGCCCTCCCCTCGGACGATGTACTCAGGCCTGCTGCCTGGCCTCGTCCCTTAGAGCGCGCCGCAGTATCTTGCCCACGGCATTCTTCGGCAACTCGCCGCGAAATTCCACGGTCCTGGGCAATTTATAGCCCGTCAGGTTCTCACGGCAGTGCTTGCGGATGGTATCCACGCTGAGGACCGGGTCGTCCCGCACGATAAAGACTTTCACGGCCTCGCCGGAGTGCTCGTCCGGTACGCCGATGGCCGCCACCTCCCGCACCCCCGGCAGGGCGGAAATGACCTCCTCCACCTCGTTGGGATAGACATTGAAACCGGACACCAGGATGGTGTCCTTCTTGCGGTCCACCAGGCGGATGAAGCCCTGAGCATCCATGATGCCGATGTCGCCGGTGCGCAGATAGCCGTCCGCCGTCATGACCTCCACCGTCTCCGCCGGCCGACGGTAATAACCCAGCATGACCTGGGGACCGCGCACGCAGATCTCACCTATATTATCCGCGCCGACTTCGCGCCCGTCGTCGTCCCGGATGGAAATCGAAGTTGACGGCAGGGGCAGGCCGATGGTGCCGTTAAAGGCGGACAGCCCCAGCGGATTGGCGGTCGCCGCCGGCGAAGTTTCGGTCAGGCCGTAGGCCTCCACGATATGGCAGCCCGTCAGCGCCTGCCAGCGTTGGGCCACGCTGCGCTGCACCGCCATGCCCCCGCCCAGGGAGAGAGAGAGGCGCCGGAAGTCCAGGCGCCGGAAGCCCTCGTCGTGCAGCAGGGCATTGAACAGGGTGTTCACCCCGCTAATGGCGGTCCAGGGATGATGGGCCAGTTCCCGCACCAGACCGGGAATGTCCCGCGGATTGGCGATGAGCAGGTTGGTGCCACCGACCCGCAGCATCAGCAGGCAGTTGGCCGTCAGGGAAAAGATGTGAAACAGCGGCAGGGCCGTAACGATAAATTCACCCTCCGGCCCCATGCCGCCTGCACACCAGGCCAGGGCCTGGGACAAGTTGGACAACAGGTTGCCGTGGCTGAGCATGGCGCCCTTGGCCCGGCCCGTGGTGCCCCCGGTATATTGCAGCAGGGCCATGTCGTGGCGTTCGACCGGCACCGGCACCAGAACCGACTGCTTGCCCCGGGCCAGGGCCGGTCGCAGCGTCAGGGCGCCGGGGAGATGCCAGGATGGCACCTTGCGCTTGAGGTGCTTCAGGGTGAAATTGACCAAGCTGCCCTTCAGCGGCCCGAGTAGATCCCCCAGGCCCGTGACCACCACCTGCCGGAGTGGCGAGGATGTCCCCAGCAGGGCCACGGCCTGCTCCACCACATGGGCGAAGTTCTCCAGCACCACGATGACCGTGGCGCCGGAATCCGCCAGTTGTGCGGCCAATTCACGGGGGGTGTAGAGGGGATTGCAGTTCACCGCAACGTAGCCGGCGCGCCAGACGCCGAACAGGCACACGGGGTACTGCAGGACGTTGGGCAGCATGAGGGCCACCCGGGCACCGGGGTCCAGGCCCGGCAAGGATTGCAGGAAGGCGCCGAAGCGGCGGGATTCTTCGGCCAGCTCGGCGTAGGACAGGTGCCGGCCCAGGCTTATATAGGCGGTGCGGCCGGCAAACTCCCGGCAAACATGCTCGAGAAAACTTCCCAAGGACGGAAACCCGTCCGCGGGAACTTCGGCGGGAACACCGGGGGGGTAGCTTTTCAGCCAGGGTCTGCCGTCCATTGCTGCTCCGGGCGGTGTCGCAATGACTCGTAGGTCGGGTTGGAACCCGACCTACATCCTGAGAGCCGACTTACTACTTGGCGAGCGTCAGGCGCTTTCGGACTCTTCAGGCCAGTTGCGGATATAGTTCTTGAGCATGCGGTTCTCGAAGCTTTGCTCTTCCAGCACGGCCTTCGCCACGTCGTGGAAGGAAATCACCCCCAGCAGGGTGCCGCCGTCCATGACTGGCAGGTAGCGCATGTGGTGATCGATCATGAGGCGGCGCAGCGCGTCCACTTCCATGTCCTGGCCCGCGCTATGGGGATCCCGCAGCATGACATCGGAGACGGGCAGGCTTTGCCAGCCGGCGCCGCCCTCCTTGAGAGCCTTCATGACTTCACGGAAAGTGAGCATGCCGGTCATGTGACCGTGGTCGAACACCACCAGCGAACCCACATCCAGATCGCTCATGGTCGCCACGGCTTCGCCGAGCAGCTTGTTGGAGGCGATGGTGTAAAGCACCGTGCCCTTGATTTCAAGAATTTCCCTGACCAGCATGTTTTTTTCTCCTGTTTGCCGTCCGGCCCCTGCAAGGCCCTCAGAAAGTAGCGAATTGTAGCCTGCCACCCGTGCCCATGCCTCTGGAAAACGTGAATTTTCAGCCGAATGGGGTGGCAAGGCGTTTAGCGCTCCAGTTTATCCAGCTTGTCCTTCACCTTGGACCAGGCTTCCGCATCCGCTGGCGGTTCCTTGCGCTCGATGATGGGTTTCCACAGGCGCGACAACTCGGCATTTAGGGCGATGAAGGAGACCTGATGGCTGGGCACGTCATCCTCGGCATAGATGGCTTCCACGGGGCATTCAGCCACGCACAGGGTGCAGTCGATGCACTCATCGGGATCGATCACCAGGAAATTCGGTCCCTCGCGAAAGCAATCCACCGGGCAGACATCTACGCAATCGGTGAATTTGCACTTGATACAGGCTTCGGTAACAACATAAGTCATGCTGGGTGTCCTTCGGTATGGCACCGCCCGACAAGCCGGCGGTGCGGGGTCGTGAAAATATAGCCGATTTTCCCTTTGTCCGGCACATGGGATGCGTCTGATCGACAAATTCCATTTGCCACGCCTCCGCTCTTCTGGCAGAATCCCTTTTTTTTCCAATTCTGGGGCGGCCACATCCACTGCCCGGCGAGAGACTGACATGAAATCCGGAATTCACCCCAACTACGTTGCAATCGAAGTCACCTGCTCCTGCGGCCACCAGTTCACTACCGCGTCCACCAGCGGCAAGCCGCTGCACGTCGAAGTGTGCTCTGCCTGCCACCCGTTCTACACGGGCAAGCAAAAGGTGATGGACACCGCCGGCCGCATCGAGCGCTTCCGCCTGAAGTACGGCACCGTTACGCGCCCGGCTTGATCGGCGCATAACCGCAATAAAGGCAGCTTCGGCTGCCTTTTTTGTTGCCATTATTTTTGGTGGCTGCATGTACCATTGCAGCCCAACAGCCCACACCCTAGCTCCATGAATCTGCTCCGCGCTCTCGTCACCGTCAGCGGCATGACCCTGCTGTCGCGCATCCTGGGTTTCGTGCGGGACTTCGTCGTCGCCCGGGCCTTCGGCGCCGGCATGGCCACCGACGCCTTCTTCATCGCCTTCCGCCTACCGAATCTGCTCAGGCGCATGTTCGCCGAGGGCGCCTTCTCCCAGGCCTTCGTGCCCATTTTGGCGGAGTACCGCAACAAGCGCGGGCCGGAAGAGACGAAACGCCTGGTGGATCACGTGGCCAGCGTACTGGGCCTGGTGGTGGCCGGCATCACCCTCTTGGGCATGCTGGCCACGCCGGCCATCATCTGGGCCACCGCCCCGGGTTTCTCCGCCGACGGGGACAAGTTCGCCCTGACGGTGACCCTGACCCGCATCACCTTCCCCTACATCCTGTGCATGGCCCTGGTGGCCCTGGCCGGCGGCATTCTGAACACCTGGAGCCGCTTCGCCGTGCCGGCTTTCACGCCGGTGCTGCTGAACCTCAGCTTCATCTTCATGGCCCTGTTCGCCGCCCCCTACTTCAACCCGCCGGTGCTGGTGCTGGGCTGGGCCGTGTTCCTGGGGGGCCTCCTGCAGCTCGCCTGGCAGGTGCCCCACCTGAAAAAGATCGGCATGCTGCCCCGCTTTTCCCTGTCATTCGGCGACCCGGGGGTAAAGCGCGTCATGAAGCTCATGCTGCCGGCCCTGCTGGGCGTGTCGGTGTCCCAGTTGAGCCTCATCATCAACACCATCTTCGCCTCCTTCCTGCCCACCGGCAGCGTGTCCTGGCTCTACTACGCCGACCGGCTCATGGAATTCCCATCCGGCCTGCTCGGCGCGGCCCTGGGCACCATCCTCTTGCCCAGCCTGTCGAAATTCCACGCCGATGAGAAACCCGTGGAATTCTCCGCCCTCCTGGACTGGGGCCTGCGCCTGACCCTGATGCTGACCCTGCCCGCCGCCCTGGCCCTGGCCATGCTGGCGGTGCCGCTGATTTCCACCCTGTTCCTGCACGGCGCCTTCCAGCCCAGCGACGTACTGCAGACCCGCAATGCCCTGGTGGCCTACTCCCTGGGCCTCACCGGCCTCATCCTGGTGAAAATCCTGGCGCCGGCCTTCTACTCCCGCCAGGACGTGAAGACCCCGGTAAAAATCGGCTTGCTGACCCTCACCCTCACGCAGCTCATGAACCTGGCCTTCATCGGCCCCTTCCAGCACGCCGGACTGGCCCTGGCCACGGGCCTGGCCTCCTGCCTCAACGCCGGCCTGCTCTACCGGGGCCTGCGTTCCCGGGGTGTGTACCAGCCTCGCCCGGGCTGGGGCCTGTTCACCGCCAAACTGGGCGGAGGTCTTGTGGTGCTGGGGGTCGTGCTGTGGCTCGGCACGGGCACGGAGCACTTCTGGCTTCATTCCCTCACCATGCCGCGCCTGATCCGCCTCTCACTGCTGGTGCTGGCTGGCATGCTTGCCTACTTCGCCACCCTCTTCGCCCTGGGTTTTCGCGTGGCGGACTTCAAGCGCCGTGGCGCCGAGTAAGACGTTTCACATTTCACCTTTCCCGTTTCACGAATAATGGAGGAAGACCATGAAGCTCACGACCACCAGTTTTGCACCCAACGGCCCGATCCCCGGCGAATTCGCCTTTTGCGTACCGGCGGACAGCGGCCATGTCACCCTCGCCCCCAACCGCAACCCGCAACTGGCCTGGCGCGAGCTGCCGGTCGGCACGCAATCCCTGGCCCTCATCGTCCATGATCCAGACGTGCCGAGCCGGGGCGACGATGTAAACCAGGAGGGCCGCAGCGTGCCCGCCAGCGTGCCCCGGGTGGACTTCTTCCACTGGGTGCTGGTGGACCTGCCCCCCGAGGCCGGCGAGATCCAGGCCGGCGAGTTCGCAGACGGTGTCATTGCCGGTGGCAAACCCGGCCCGGATGCAGCCCGGGGCACCCGCCAAGGCATCAACGACTACACGGGCTGGTTTGCCGGCGACAAGGACATGGGGGGCGACTATTACGGCTTCGACGGCCCCTGCCCACCCTGGAATGACGAAATCCTGCACCACTACCATTTCACCCTCTACGCCCTGGATATCCCCCGGCTACCCATGGACGGGAAGTTCACCGGTCAAGCGGTGCGTGAAGCCATGGCCGGCCACGTCCTCGACCAGGCCAGCCTGGTCGGCGTCTACAGCCTCAATCCGGCCGTCAGCACCTGATCCTGTAGTAGGCGGGATAGGCCCGCCCTTTCCCCGCTAAAGTTAGCCGCCCTCCAGTCGTTATCCTTTTGAGCACTGGCGTTCGGTCCCCCCGTAGCCGTTTCGCCGGGCCGCGTTTGAGAGGAGCCAAAGAAATGCCCGTTTCCGTACTGGTGGTGGACGATTCCCCCATCGCCCGCAAGATGCTCATCCGCTCCCTGCCGGGCACCTGGGACATCGAGATTGCTCAGGCCGGCAACGGCCTGGAAGCCCTGGCCGCCTACCGGGCTGGCCGCGTAGACCTCATGTTTCTCGACCTGACCATGCCTGAAATGGATGGCTACGAAGTATTGGAAACCCTGCGCCGCGAAGACCTGAATTGCCTGGTCATCGTGGTCTCCGCCGACATCCAGCCTCGGGCCCAGGAACGGGTGCTGGAAATGGGCGCCATCGCCTTCATCCGCAAGCCGGTGGACGCGGACAAAGTGGAAACCGTGCTGCGCCAGTACGGCATGCTCATGCAGGAGACGGACCCATGCTGACCCAGGACCAGAAAGACGCCCTGCAGGAAATCACCAACATCGGCATGGGCCAGGCCGGCGCCTCCATTGCCCGGGTGCTGGACGAATTCGTCCATCTCTCCGTGCCCCGCATCACCCTCTTGTCGCCCCATGAAATGCACCAGGCGCTGAAACATAGCGTTGGCGAAGGCCCGGTCACCGCCGTGCGCCAGGCCTTCCACAGCCAGATGCGCGGCGAGGCCCTGGTACTCTTCGGCGAGGACCGCTGCCGGGACCTGGCGGACCTCATGGGTTACGAAGATGCCGACCTGGATCGGGGCAGCGAGGTGGAAATTCTGCTGGATGTCACCAATCTGCTGGTTGGGGCTTGCCTGGCCGGCATCGCCGAACAACTGGGTGCCCACATCGGCTTTTCCGCCCCCTCCCTCATGGCGGACCGGGTGCCCACCGCCGAACTGCTGGCCTCGGCGGACCTGCCCTGGAACATGGCCCTGCTGGTGGAAGTGCAGTTCAGCCTGGAAAAACGCAGTTTCGCCTCCCACCTGTTGCTGCTCATGCCGGAGGAAGAAATCCAGGTCATGTGCAGCGCCCTGGACGACTTCCTGGCCAACATGTAATGCCCACCGGCCTCAGCCTGCCGCTGCTGGAATCCATCATCGACCGGGTCGAGGTGGGCATATTCGTCCTGGACCGGGATCTGCGGGTGGTGCTGTGGAACGGCTTCATGGCCAATCACAGCGGCAAGGCGGCCAGCGCCGTGGTCGGCAAGCCCCTGCTCGACACCTTCCCGGAACTGCCGGCGAAGTGGCTGCAGAAGAAGATCGAGAGCGTCTTCCTGCTCAAGAACTACGCCTTCACTTCCTGGGCCCAGCGCCCCTGGTTGTTCCGCTTTCACCACAACCGACCCGTCACCGGCGGCATCGACGCCATGCAGCAGAGCTGCACCTTCGTGCCCATCATGGTGGGGGACCAGGTCAGCCATGTCTGCGTGAATGTCTTCGACCATACGGACGCGGCGATTTACCAGCACCGCCTGCAAGCCGCCATCCAGGACCTGGAGGGGGAGAAGGCGGAACAGCAGAGCCTCATCGAAAAACTCGACGCCGCCCAGAGCCAGTTGCTGCAAGCCGAGAAACTGGCCTCCATCGGCCAGCTCGCTGCCGGGGTGGCCCACGAGATCAACAACCCCATCGGCTTCGTCAATTCCAACATCGGCTCCCTGGACAGCTACGTCATGGACCTGCTGCGTCTGGTGGAGGCTTTCGAGAGCAGGGGCGGCTCCGCCGGAATTCTGCTGAAACAGGAACTGGACTTCGATTACCTGAAGGAAGACGTGGTCGCCCTCATCCGGGAGAGCCGGGAAGGCCTGGAACGGGTCAAGCGCATCGTGCAGGACCTGAAGGATTTTTCCCGGGTGGACAGTAGCCAGGATTGGCAGCGGGCTGACCTGCACCACTGCCTGGACAGCACCCTCAACGTGGTGGCCAACGAGATCAAGTACCGGGCCAGGGTCGTGAAAACCTATGGCATTCTTCCGGACGTGGATTGCCTGCCCTCCCAGCTCAACCAGGTGTTCATGAACCTGCTGGTGAATGCGGCCCAGGCCATGCCCGAGAAGGCGCCGGAATTGGGCTGCATCACCCTCAGCACCGCAAGCCAGGACGGCTGGGCCAGGGTGGCGGTGGCAGACAGCGGCCGGGGCATCCCGGCGGAAAACCTCAAGCGCATCTTCGACCCCTTCTTCACCACCAAGCCCGTCGGCAAGGGCACGGGCCTGGGCCTCTCCGTCTCCTACAACATCGTCGCCCGCCACGGCGGCCGCATCGAAGTGGACAGCCAGGAAGGCGTCGGCACGACCTTCACGGTATGGCTGCCCCTGCGGCAGGAAGTGCCGGCCGGGTAACGCAAAACGAGCCCCCTGCCTCAGCTTGCCTGCGCCGACAAGTGGGCCAGCAAGAGGGCCACCAGTGCGTCCGGGTCGATCGGTTTGGCGATGTGTCCGACCATGCCGGCGGCAAAGCACTTTTCTTTTTCTTCCTTGAAGGCGTGGGCGGTCTGCCCAATGATGGGCAGCGCAGGCGCCAGGGCCAATATCCGCCGCGTTGCCTCGAAACCGTCCATGACCGGCATCTGCAGATCCATGAGCACGATGTCGAATGCCTCGGCGCCGTCCTGAGTTATCCAGTCCACCGCCTCCAGTCCATTACCCACCAGCACCACCCGGGCGCCGTTTTCGGTCAGGATCTCTTCCATGATCATCTGATTGATGGCGTCGTCCTCGGCGACAAGGATGGACAAGCCGGCCAGGGGCTTTTCACCAACTATCCGCCCCTCCGCCTGGCGCGGCAGCGCCACCAAAACAGGATTGCTCGCTTGCACGTAGGGCAGTTGGAACTCGAAGGCGCTACCGAGCCCAGGCTGGCTTTCAACGTTGATATCGCCCCCCATCAGTTGCAGGATGCGCTTGCTGATGGCCAGGCCCAGGCCGGTCCCCCCAAAACGACGGGTGGTTGAGCCGTCCGCCTGCTGGAAGGGATTGAACAATAGACCAAGCTGCTGGGCGTTCATGCCCACGCCGGTATCCGCGACCCGGAACACAAGCCTGTCGCCATGGCAGGCAGCCGTCACGCTCACCTGACCCACCTCCGTAAATTTGACGGCGTTGGACAAGAGATTCAGTAGCACCTGCCCCAAGCGCAAGGGATCGCCGATGCAGGTCCGCGGCAGGTCGGGCGGCAATTCGACGCGCAGCGCCAGCCCCTTGCATCGAGCCCGCTCCCTGACCACTTCGACGGCATGTTCGACCACCTCGGCAAGTTGAATCTCGACGTGTTCGATGCTCAGCTTGCCCGCTTCCACCTTGGAGAAATCGAGAATATCGTTGATCACGCCCAGCAGTTGCGTACCGGAGTTCAATATCTTGGTAAAGGCGCTGCGCGCCTTCTCGCCGTCCTGGCTATTACGCAGGCCGATGTTGGCGAAACCCAGCACACCATTGAGCGGCGTGCGTATCTCGTGGCTCATGTTGGCGAGGAACTCGCTTCTCAGCCGCACCAGATTCTCAGCGGCGATGAGTGCCTGCTCCCGGGCCTGCGCAACTGCCCGCGGCCCGGTCATATCTACGAAACTAGTCACGGCCCCCGTGACCTTGCCATTCTGGGTCATGGGGTGAATGGCATACATGACCGGAATACCATGGCCATCGGCATGCCAGTACAGTTCAGTATCGACCCGCACCTCCCGTCCACACTGCAAGGCGCCGTGGCTGGGGCACTCCGTGGCAGGATAGGGCGAGCCGTCGGGCATGGCGTAATGAAACAGGGTGTGGGCCGCGCGACCAATGGCCTGCTCCGCCGCGTAGCCAAGCAGGGCGCAAGCGGCGGGATTGATGAAGGTAATGAGTCCGTTGGCATCCACGCCATATAAACCATCCGCGCTGGATTCCAGGATATGGCTGGCTCTAGCCTCGGTCTCAAGCAATGCGGCGGTGCGTTGTTGCACCAGGTCTTCCAAATGGAGGCGGTGTTGCAGAAGTTCAGCGTCAATCTGCTTGCGCTCGGTAATGTCCCGAAATACGTTCACGGCACCGCTGACCCGCCCTTCTTGTTCCATGGCAGTCACCATGAACTCGACCGGGAAGCATGAACCGTCCTTACGCCAGTACAGGTCGTCATGGACCTGCCGCCGCGCGCCATCCCCCAGCGTCCGATATATGGCGCAATGCTCGTGGGGATAGACGCCGCCATCCGCTTGATGGTGATGAGTGAGGGCGTGAAGATCCTCTCCAATGCCCTCATCCTCTTTCCAGCCGAACATGGCCCGTGCCGCCGGATTGACGAAGACGACCTGGCCCGCCAGATCCACCCCACAGATGCCCTCGCCCGCCGAGTCCAGAATCATCTGGCTTTGCCGTCGGGCAGACTCAGCCTCCTGATTCGAGCGTTCCAGCCGGGCCGTGTATTCCGTCTCCTGGCGCCGCAAGGCCTCCAGATTGGCCTCCCGCCGTTTCCAACCCCGGGAAATAATCAGCGAAGAAAATAGCGTGGCGACGACAAACAGGCCGGCCAAGCCGGCAATCAGCAGGGAATCGCTGCGCCACTGGGCCAGGTAATCCTCATCAGCCAAGCCCACTACCAAGTAAAGCGGATGGTGGGCAACCTGGCGGAAATAGAAACTGCGCGTCACGCCATCCACCCCGGAGCGGGCATGGTAGGCGGCAGCGTGCTGGCCGGATCCAAGCAGTTCCCGCAACGTCGCGGAAGGCGTGGTGGCCCCCACTGACGCGCCCCGGGTATCCACCTTGGTGTAGCGCGCGATCAGGCTGTTCTTGTCCCACAGGCCGATATTCCCGCTGGCACCCAGGTCGATTTTGGAAAACATGTTGATGAACTGCTCCACCGCCACCGCCACGTGGACGTCGCCGCCAAAGGATCCATCCGGATTGTTGATGCGTCGCCCCAGGGTAATCATCCACTTCTGGGCGGCGCGGCCCAGCACCGGCTTGGACACCACCAGGCCCGCGGCGGGGTCGTCGCGCAGGCGAATGAACTGGGGTCGGTCCGCGATGCTGGCGTTATGCACCTTCACGTCATTCACGGCATAGCGAATGATGCCTCGTGCATCCACTACGCGCAGACCGAGGGCTTCCGGGATGTGGCTATCCTGCCGGGACAGGAAGGCTTCAAGCGCTTTCCCGTTGATGCCACCGGCGGCGGTCTGCCGCGCCACTTCCTCACTGACGGTGAGCAAGGTCATATCGATCTTGCTGATAAAGCCGGCCAAGTCTTCTTCGAGGATTCTGGAATAGTTTTCTGTCAGGACGGCGGCCTGGAGCGCTTCCCGCGCCCGGTTCTTCTCCACCACCAGGGCCACCATGCCAATCACGAACAGATTGACCAGCAGGGTTCCGGCCCAGAGCAAACGCACGAAGCTGCGGAACTTCCCGGGAGATGTCGCCATATGCGCAACCGTCGTCATCCTCATCCCCGCCTTGGCTCTTGTTCATCGGTCCGTTGCGGACACCATCGAGCGTGTTATTGGAACAAGCACCGGGTAGCCCGGCATCCGAAGCTTTACAGCGCGTACATGATAGGGGATTTAATCGAGAGCGGCATCCAAAGTACAGGTATTACAAGCAAAACGGGCCTTGCGGCCCGTTTTGTTTAAGCACGAACGAAAGATCAGTGGGTCAGCAGAGGCACGATGAGCAGGGCCACGATGTTGATGATCTTGATGAGCGGATTGACGGCTGGGCCGGCGGTGTCCTTGTAGGGGTCGCCCACGGTGTCACCGGTCACGGCGGCCTTGTGGGTTTCGGAGCCCTTGCCGCCGTGGTGGCCGTCTTCGATGTATTTCTTGGCGTTGTCCCAGGCACCGCCGCCGGTACACATGGAGATGGCCACGAACAGGCCGGTCACGATGGTGCCCATGAGCAGGCCGCCCAGCGCGGCCGGGCCGAGGATCAGGCCGACCAGAATAGGCACCACCACCGGCAGCAGCGACGGGATCATCATTTCCTTGATGGCTGCTGTTGTCAGCATGTCCACGGCCTTGCCGTATTCGGGCTTGGCCGTGCCTTCCATGATGCCCTTGATCTCGCGGAACTGGCGCCGCACTTCGACCACAACCGCACCGGCGGCGCGGCCTACGGCCTCCATCGCCATGGCGCCGAACAGGTAGGGGATCAGGCCGCCGATGAACAGGCCGATGATGACCATCGGGTTGCTCAGGTCGAAGGTGATGACCTTGCCGTAGCTTTCCAGTTTGTGCGTGTAGTCGGCAAACAGCACCAGCGCGGCCAGACCGGCGGAGCCGATGGCGTAGCCTTTGGTGACGGCCTTGGTGGTGTTACCCACGGCGTCCAGCGGGTCGGTCACATCGCGCACGCTCTTGGGCATCTCCGCCATTTCGGCAATGCCGCCCGCGTTGTCGGTGATCGGGCCGTAGGCGTCCAGCGCCACCACAATGCCGGCCATGCTGAGCATGGAGGTCGCGGCGATGGCAATGCCGTACAGGCCGGCCAGGGCGTAGGCGGTCCAGATCGCCACGCAGACAAAAATCACCGGCCAGGCGGTGGAGCGCATCGACACGCCCAGGCCGGCAATGATGTTGGTGCCGTGGCCGGTGGTGGAGGCCTGGGCAATGTGTTGCACCGGCGCATATTGCGTGCCGGTGTAGTACTCGGTGACCCAGACCAGGGCGGCGGTCAGCACCAGGCCGACGGCGCAGGCGCCAAACAGTTTCATCTGGCTGCCGGAGGCGGCGATGGCGTTGTCCGGCATCAGCCATTGCGTCACAAAGAAGAAGGCCACGAGAGACAGCACCCCGGCTACAGCCAAGCCTTTGTACAACGCCGGCATCACGTTCTTCATGCCGGGCGAGGCCTTGACGAAGAAACAGCCGATGATGGACGCCACGATCGACACCGCCCCCAGTGCCAGCGGATAAACCACCGCGCGGGTGCCGACGCCGGTGAGCAGCAGGGCGCCCAGCACCATGGTGGCAATTAGGGTGACAGCGTAGGTCTCAAACAGGTCAGCGGCCATGCCGGCGCAGTCGCCCACGTTGTCGCCGACGTTGTCGGCAATCACC